>DJWC01000004.1:0-19964 GCA_002441445.1 Pusillimonas sp. UBA6240 | reverse complement strand
CTTCAGGCCCATGCGCTCGGCTTCGGTGCGCACCGCCTTGGAAACGCCATGCGCCGAAAACACCACGATGGAGCCCGCGGGGGCCTGGTGCAGCTCGTCGATGAAAATCGCGCCCTTGTTCTTCAGATCCTGGACGACATAGCGGTTATGGACGATTTCGTGGCGCACATAGATAGGCGCCCCATGCAGCTCCAATGCGCGCTCGACGATATCGATGGCGCGGTCCACGCCGGCGCAAAAACCGCGCGGCTGCGCCAGCATGATCTCGAATTCGTCTGCGGACCCGGCCGGTTCCATCACAACACCCCCAACAAAGACACTTCTATGTGCAAATCCGCCCCCGCCAGCGGATGGTTGAAATCAAAGAGCGCCGCATCGCCGTTCTGCTGCTTCAGGATGCCGGAGTAGCGGCCCCCGTTGGGCGCGGCGAATTCCACCATGTCGCCGGGCTGGAACTGGGCGCCCTCGCCGCCGTGTTCGGCCAGCATGGCCTGCGTGACCCATTGCAGCAAATCCGCGTTGCGCTCGCCGTAAGCCTGCGCCGCCGGCAGATCGAAGGAAAAACGCTCGCCCTCCTGGCGGCCGAGCAGGGGCTGCTCCATGCCGGGCGCCCATTGCCCCGCCCCCATTTGCAAGGTGGCCGGCCGGCCGCTGAAAGTGTCGGCGAAGACGGAGCCTGCCGCCGGCCCCGACTTGAGCTCTATGCGGTAATGCAGTGTCAGGTAGGAGTCCGGGCGGACCAAGGGTTTCGCTATGTCGGAATGGGAAGTCAAAATCGGTCGCTCTGGAATATGAATAAGGTTGCCATTCGCCTATTTTAGAGCCTCTTGCGCGAACTTGCGGGAAGCTGCGCGCGGGCGGGCCCTAGCCCGCCAGCGACTCCATCGCGAAATCGACGAAAGCGCGGATGCGCCGGGATAGCTGATGCCGCGGGGCATAGACGGCGTAAATGTCGGCGTCCGGCGTTTGGTAATCGGGCAGGATCTGCACGAGCCGGCCGTCCTTCAAATACCTGAGGATATCCCATTCCGCCCGCATCAGTACGCCCAGGCCGTCCAGGGCCCATCTTACGGCGACCTCGCCGTCGTTGGTCGCAAGGTTGCCATGGATTTTGACGGACTCGGCCCTTGCATGCGCGCCGCGCCCGCCGGCCAGCCGCCATACCCCGTAGGCTTCGCCGCCCTGCTGGATATCGATGCATGCGTGCTGGGCCAGGTCGGCGGGAGTCTGCGGCGTGCCGTGCGCGGCCAGATACTCGGGCGAAGCGCACAGCAAGCGGCGGTTGCCGGCCAGGCGCCGCGCTATGATGCGCGCATCGGGCGGCCGGCCGAAACGGATGCAGACGTCGAAGGCATCGTCGATGAACGACGGCGGATTGACGGTAAGCAGCAATTGGACTTTGACTTCGGGATACCGGCGCACGAAACGCGAGACCATGGGCGATACATGGCTGCGGCCGAATCCCGGCGAGGCGTTCACCCGCAGCAGCCCCCTGGGCTCGGCCCGCGCCCCCGCCAGCAATTGCTCCATGTCTTCGATATCCGCCAGGATGCGGCGGGCATGCGCAAGGTACAGCTCGCCCTCCGGCGTAAGCAGCATGCGCCGGGTGGTCCGCGTCACCAGCGTGACCCCCAGCCGCGCTTCCATCTGCGCCAGCCGCTTGCTCACGGCGGGCGTGCTGATGCCCATGTTGCGCGCGGCCGCGCTCAGACCGCCCGCGGCGACCAGGGCGGAAAAAAAAGCCAGCTCGGAGGGGTGGGTGTTCGCGCTCATCGGCTCATGGGCAAGAGAATAAAGGTTCGCATGACGGCCGGGCCCGCCGGACGCGGAGCGATCCACGAGGACGGTCCCACGCCCGCGCCCGCCGCGCGGGCGGTAGCGCAAGGGCGGATTCGAAAACCGGGCAATACGGACTGTTAACTATAAGTTAAATATACCTTTACCGGGGCGGCCGCCCCTTCCCCGGCGCGCCTTTTATAGTCAGGCTATCGATCATGATTCTGAACGGAGACCTGAAGTTGACAACTTATCGCATCGCTACGATCCCCGGGGACGGCATTGGCAAAGAAGTCATTCCCGCCGGCCAGGCAATCCTGGAAGCTCTTGCAGCCGCGGATTCCGCTTTTTCATTCGAATTCAAAAACTTTGACTGGGGCGGCGACTATTACCGGGAGCACGGGGTGATGATGCCCGAAGACGGCTTGGATGCCTTGCGCGACATGGACGCCATTTTGTTCGGCTCGGCCGGCGATCCGCATATTGCCGACCATATCACCTTGTGGGGCCTGCGCCTGAAAATATGCCAGGGCTTCGACCAATACGCCAACGTCCGGCCCACGCGCATACTGCCGGGCATCGATGCGCCCTTGAAGCGCTGCACGGCCAAGGATCTGGACTGGGTGATCGTCCGCGAAAATTCCGAAGGGGAATATTCCGGCGTGGGCGGACGCGTGCACCAGGGCTACCCCATCGAAACGGCAACCGACGTGTCCATCATGACGCGGGCGGGCGTGGAGCGCATCATGCGCTACGCCTTCCGGCTGGCGGCATCGCGCCCGCGCAAGCTGCTGACGGTCATCACCAAATCCAACGCCCAACGCCATGCCATGGTGATGTGGGATGAAATCGCCACACAGATCGCCAAGGAATTTCCCGATGTCACCTGGGACAAGGAACTGGTGGACGCCGCCACGGCCCGCATGGTGAACCGGCCGGCCAGCCTGGACACCATAGTGGCCACCAATCTGCACGCGGACATCCTTAGCGACCTGGCCGCCGCGCTGGCGGGCAGCCTGGGNNACATCATGGGCAAGGGCCTGGCCAACCCGGTCGGAACCTTCTGGTCGGCCGTCATGCTGCTTGAGCACCTGGGCGAAACCGCGGCTGCGCAGCGGCTCATGAGCGCCATCGAACAGGTCACCGCCGATCCCAAGCTGCATACGCGCGACCTGGGCGGCAATGCCACGACTGAAGAAGTGACCCGCGCGGTACGCGAGAGCATCATGCAAGGCGGCTCGACCCGCCGCGTCGCTTAGGGCCGGCCGGGCCTCGCACCGATGAGGCCTGGGGCCAACCTGGGCCGGCGCGCGCGTCCGGCCCGCCACCAGCGGACTATCCACCCCCTATTGAAAAGCCACGAGGAGACAACGATGAAGAAGACTATTGCAAATCCATCAAGCAAAAGGTGTGCGCTGCGCGCCTTGAAATCGATGGGCGCGCTTGCGGCAGCCATGCTGCTGGGCAGCCCCGCCCTGGCGCAGGCATGGCCCGACCGGCCGATCAGCCTGGTCGTGCCTTTCGCGGCCGGGGGCACGACGGACGTGCTGGCGCGCGCCCTGGGCGACCAGATGTCCAAGGCGCTGGGGCAGCCCTTCATCGTCGAAAATAAGCCGGGCGCGGGGTCCACTCTGGGCGCGGACATCGTCGCCCGCGCCAAGCCCGACGGTTACACCCTGCTGATGGGCGCAGTGCACCATACCATCGCCACCAGCGTCTACAAGGGCTTATCCTATGATTTTCAGAAAAGCTTCGAGCCCATCACTACCGTAGCCCTGGTGCCCAATGTGCTCGTGGTCAACGCCGAACGGACGCCGGTCCATCAGGCCAAAGAGCTCATCGCGCTGGCAAAGAAATCCGACACGCCTCTGGCATTCGGCTCCAACGGCGTCGGCACGCTGCAGCACTTGATCGGCACGCAATTCGCCCAACAAGGCGGCATCGAACTGCTGCACGTACCTTATAAAGGCAGCGGCCCCCTGACCACCGATCTGATCGGCGGCCAGGTGGTGATGTCGTTCGACACCATCACGCCGGTGCTGCCGCATATCCAGAGCGGCAAACTGCGCGCCCTGGCGGTCACCACCGGCAAGCGCTCATCCGCCCTGCCGGACACGCCCACGCTCAACGAGTCGGGCCTGAAAGACTTCGACCTGGGCACATGGTTCGGCGTGCTGGCTCCGGCGGGCACGCCGGCGGATGTCATCGCCAGGCTGAATACCGAAATGGTCAAGGTCATACATTCCGCGGACTTCCGCGAGCGCATGGCAAAGATCGGCGCGGAGCCGATAGGCGACACCCCCGAGCACATGGCGGCGCAAATCAAGAACGACACCGAGCGCTTCGCCAAAGTCATCAAAGACGCCAACATCACGCTCAATTGAGCCGATGCAAGCCGGCCCTCGCCGGCCTGGCTGACCGGGGGATGCACGTACCGGCCGGCGATAAGCGTTGACCGCCGCGGGCTGATCGAACGGTCGCGGCCCGCGCAACCCGGTGCCGTTCTCCATCAACGCGGCCGGACGATCGCGCATCGAAATGTTCAAGCGCCCACTACAAAATATTGCCAATATCTTGGGGCGGCCTATATACTGAACAAACAATAATAATCACTCGACACGAGCGCCCTATATGAGAGACAAATATTGAAGCTGGTTACGTTCGAACGAAACGGCAAGGCGCAGATTGGCTGTTTGCAGCGCTCCGGCGAAGTTCTCGTATTCGAAGAAGCATGCAGAGCTCATGGCAGTGATTCAATAAAATATTTCGCCAGCATGCTGGCGCTCATCGAGGCCGGAGACGCCGGCTTGCAAGCCGCCTATCGCCTTGCTGAGCGGCCGCCCGACGAAGCGGTGGTCGCTCTCGATTCAGTAAAGCTGCTTGCACCCATACCCAGGCCGCCCCGCCTACGCTCCATGTCCAGCTATCCCTCCCACCTCGCCCAGGCCCAGGAAGGACGAGCGCGCATCATCGCCGCCACGGCGGAAAACCCCGAGATGGCTTTCAAGGCCGCTCGGGAAAAGTTCGTACAACGGCCGCCGCCCGGCTATTACGAAACGCCGGTTTACTGGATCATGGATCCCTTTTGCATCGGGAACCCCGATGATGAGGTCGTTTGGCCGGAGTATTCGGACTGGATCGATTACGAGCTGGAAATCGTCGCGGTCATCGCCAAGGCTGGGCGGGACATTCAAAAAGAAGATGCCGAGAATTACATTTTTGGCTATACGCTTATGAATGACCTGAGCGCGCGGGACGAGCAGGCTCGGGCGGCGGCCACTTCTCTTTCCATCACAGCGAAAGGAAAGGACTTCGAGCGTTCCTGTCCCATGGGCCCATGCATCGTCACGCGCGACGAGATCGATGTGTACAAGCTTGGTGCGACGCTGCGTGTCAACGGCGAGGTTTGGGCGGTAGGCAGCACGGAAAAGCCGCAATGGACTTTTTCGGATTGCATCAGCTACGCCTCCCGTTCAGCGCCTCTCGTTCCCGGCGAAATGATTTCTTCGGCCACAGTGGCGAACTGTTCCGGATTGGAGCAGGCCAGAAAAGGCGGCATCGGCGACGTGGTCGAATTGGATGTGCCTGGCATAGGCGTGCTTCGAAACAAGATTGTCCGGGCCGGACGGCCTTAGCGTACCCAACTGTCCTTCCTTATTCAACGAGGTTCATATATGAAGCGCTTCCTGGCAATTCTCCTGATGCTTTGCCTTCCCGGCCTGGCGGTTTCGCAAACCAATTTCCCGCAACACGCGCTTCGGTTGATCGTGCCTTTCGGCCAGGGCTCAACCGATGTCATGGGGCGCTTCATCGCCGAGGGCCTGCAGGCCCATCTGGGTCAAACCGTGAGTGTCGTAAACCAACCAGGGGCCATTGGTACGATAGGGACCCGTTACGTTGCGGAAAGCCCGCCCGACGGCTACACCATGACGGTCAGCAATACAGGCACGCACGCTGCGGCGCCCAGCCTCTTCAGCAACTTGCCGTATGACCCGGACCGCAGCTTCACTCATATAGGCACATTCGCCCGGGTCTTCTGGGTGCTGCAAGTGCGCGAAGGGCTGCCGGTCAAAAGCCTGGAAGAGTTCGTCGCCTATGCCAAGGCGCGGCCGGGAAAGGTCACCATGCCTTACTATTCCGCAAGCGCGCGGCTGTCCAATTATTTAATGACCAAAGCGGCGGATATCGAGATCTACGAAGTTCCCTACAAGGATTCTTCACAAGTGGTCGCGGGTTTGCGCCAAGGCGATTTGGACGCCGCTTTCTTCCTCCTGGATCAAGCCATGGCGAACGAACAGCTCGGCTTTATCAAAAGCCTGGCGGTTTCGTCGCCAAACCGTGCGCAAATCAAGCCGTCCTTGCCCACTTTTGCAGAGACCTATCCAGGTTTTGAAATGTCTTCCTGGCTGGGCATCGCCGTTGCCGCGGGCACCCCCGAACCCATTGCGCAACGGCTGCGTCAAGCATTGACGGCCACCCTGGACAGCGCCAAGACGCGTGAATGGTTTGCCAGCCGGGCGATCGAAGTGTACGCGCTCGACGAAAAGGCGACAGTGGAGCTCATCCGGAAAGACATGAAAATCTGGGCGGACTTCGTCAAGGATGCGAACATCCCGCCCGTGCAATGACATATCGATTCCCCGCCGGCGTCAAAGCAACGAGAGCAATGAGTAAAGACATGCGTGAAATTCACAGTTGGTCGGCAATCGAACTGTCCCGGAGAATTCGCCAAAAGGAAGTATCCGTCATAGAGGTCGTGGATGCGATGCTTGCCCGGATCGCCGATTGCAATAAAGCCAACGCATTCGTCTGCGTCGTCGAGGATCAGGCGCGAGAGGCGGCCCGGGCGGCACAGCGCATACTGGAGAGCGGCGTCGATATCCCGCCTTTGCTTGGCCTGCCTTATTCCGCAAAGGACGTGACGAACTGCAAAGGTGTGCCGACCCGATACGGATCCGCCGTTTTGCCGCCATTCTTGCCGCAGGAAGACAATCTCGCTGTGGCGCGCACACGTGCCGCAGGCGGCATATTGCTGGGCAAGACCGCCACTCCTGAACTCGCACACAAGGCATTCACCGTATCGCCAGTGTCTGGATTGACGCTCAATCCTTTCAGCCCCGCCGTCACAAGCGGGGGCTCCAGCGGCGGAGCTGCTGTGTCGGTCGCGCTGGGTATGAACCCTATTGCTTTGGGAACGGATGGAGGCGGGTCCATAAGGATTCCGGCGGCCTGCTGCGGCGTAGTGGGGTTAAAACCCACCATAGGTTCCGTACCCGATCATCAAGCTCAGGACCTGTTTGGCGTCACCGCGCACACAGGCCCGCTGGCCAGGAATGTTGCCGATCTGCGGCTTTTCTACGAAGTCCTCGAAGGCGGACATCCGCTCGATCCCTACAGCCAGGCCGCGCGGCCACCCTCTCGAAAGTGTCAAAGCCTGGAAGGGGTCAGGGTGGCATGGCTGCCGAAGTGCGGCAACAAAGAGCTGGATGCCGAGGTGCTGCGACTGTGTTCCGCGGCAGTGCGTGAAATGGAAGCGCTGGGAGCCCGCGTGGAAGAAGTGGCGCTGGATTTCGCGCGGCTGGAGCGGCATTTTCTCGTCTTGATGGAAAGCCGAGTAGTCCGAAGCCTGCGCGGCGTCGACCCGGCGCGGATGCGAGAAATCGATCCATCCCTGCTGACCCATTTTGAGCGCGGATTGGAACATAAGGGTGAGCAGTACCTGGACGCCTTGGCCGAGCGATCCCTCGCCTTCCAGCGCGTGCAGGCGATTTTCGAGAAATTCGATCTCATTGTTTCGCCCACCATGTCGGCGCCCCCCTTGCCTCACACACAGCATCCGCATGAACCAGTCACTATCAATCAGCGGCCGACGGGAACCGTGCGCGCCGAATGGTATCCCTATACGCTGGGCTTCAATATGACGGGGCATCCCGCCATATCCATTCCTTGCGGGTATGCGAATTCGGGATTGCCGGTCGGGCTGCAATTGGCGGCGCGGTGGTTCGATGAAGCCTACCTGCTGGATGCGGCGGAAATCGTGGAGTCGGCTCTTGATGTGCCGACCTTGGCCGACCTCGGCTTTCAGCCGCCCGCCGCGGCGCGGTGAACGGGATATTTCAGGGATGATGTACTAGCCACGATGGACAAAAGGCTGCGCTCGGCGGCCGACCTGGTGGCCTGCGCGTTTACAGTGTGCTTGATCGCCATTCCCCACTGGAGCCCGCCTTGACCGTCGACACCAGCCTGCCCAGCCACGAACGCCCGCGCGAGCGCCTGCTTGCGCATGGCGCCCATGTCCTGACTTCACCCGAACTGTTGGCCATCATCCTGCGCACCGGGTTCAAAGGCTGCGATGCGGTCAGCCTGGCGCGCAGGCTGATCGAACAATTCGACGGACTGCGCGGTCTGCTGTCGGCGGACGCCCAGGCCTTGCTGGCCATACCCGGCCTGGGCGCCGCAAAAGCCTGCGAACTGATGGCCATCAACGAGCTGAACCGCCGCTCGCTCGAGGAAGGGCTGAAGGCCGGCCAGGCGCTGGACCAGCCTTTGCGGGTGAAGCATTATTGCACCGCCAAGCTGGGCCATCTTTCGGTGGAGCACTGCATGGCCCTGTACCTGGACAGCCAGTTCCGCCTGATCACCACTGAAGAAATTTCCCGCGGTACGTTGACGCAAGCATCCGTATATCCCCGCGAAGTCATCAAGTCCGGCCTGAAGCACCATGCCGCCGCGCTGATCCTGGCCCATAACCACCCTTCGGGCATCGCCGAACCCAGCGAAGCGGACCTAGCCCTCACCCGCCATCTGAAACAGGCGCTCGCCCTGGTCGACATCCGCCTGCTGGACCACCTGATCGTCACCGGCTCCGGGGCCGTATCGCTGGCCGAACGCGGGCTGCTGTGAAGAATGCAGCCCAGGCCTGCCTTCTTTGACCGGGCGCCCTTGCGAGGCCTTGCGCCAATATCGCAGGCATTGCCTGCCGGAATTATTGCCTACCGGAATTATTTGCGCGTGATGCCGATATCAGCTAGAATACTTGGCTAAGTTTGGATACGTGGCTAGGGCTATCCATATTGAAATCGCAATATGGAACCACAACGCTTTGCTAGCTGGCGACCCGATTTTTCGGAAATACACAGGAACCCCAGATCATGAAAGAAGGCATCCACCCCGAATACCGCGAAGTGGTGTTTCTGGATCAGCAGACCGGCGCCAAGTTCATTTCGCGCTCCACGCTTTCCAGCCGCGAAACCATCGAGCTCGACGGCAAGACCTACCCCTTGTTCAAGTGCGACGTGACTTCGGAATCGCATCCCTTCTACACCGGCGCCCAGACGCGCATCGTGGAAACCGGCCGCGTCGAGAAATTCCGCGCCCGTTTCGCCCGTACCGCCGGCACGACGCGCAAGGCATCGTAAACCCGCCAGGGTCCGCTTGCATCGCCACAGGCAGCCTTCGGGCTGCCTTTTTAATTTAAGATACCCTGTCTTCCATTATTACCAGCGCACAGTGTCTTCCAGCGATCCCCTTTCCACACCGGCCCGGCTGACAGCCACCGCCACCGTCAAGCTGCCCCGGCTTTTCCTGCTCGTGGTCGGCGTCATCTATATATTGGCGGGCCTGTTCTTCAGGGATCCATGGAAGACGGACGATGTGGTGGGCCTGGCCGCCATGATGACCGCCCTGCAGGACGGCGGCATGGCATGGCTGCTGCCGCAGATCGGCGTCCTGGCGCATGCCCAGGACGGACCCTTGCCCACCTGGATGGGCGCCGCCAGCATCTGGCTGTTCTCGCCCTTCTTCGAGCTTTTCACTTCCAGGCTGGATGCCGCCATCATCGCCTCGCGCCTGCCCAATTTCCTGTGGTTCGGCCTGCTGACCGCCTCGGTATGGTATGGCACCTACCTGCTGGGCCGGCGGCCTGAACCCCAGCCCCTTGCCCTGCCCTTCGGCGGCGAACCCACCGTGCAGGATTATGGGCGCATGATCGCGGACGCCGCCCTGCTGCTCATCGTCGCCACGGTGGGCATCGTCTGGCGCATGCACGAAACCTCCGAAGTCCCGGCCTTGATCGCTTTCCAGGCCCTGGCCTTTTATTCCGTGGCGCGCATGCTGGACCACCCCGTCTCCGGCTCCATTACCCTGGGCCTGGCCATCGCCGCCGCCTTCCTGACCCGCGGCTGGATCGGCTCCCTGCCCATCATGCTGGCCGTGGCCTGCGCCTTTGCACCCAGGACGGCGCTATGGCGCGAGAAGCAGTGGCTGCTGCTGAGCGCCGCCATCAGCGCCGTCCTCATCCTGTTGTGGTGGATACCGGCCCGCAACCTGGGCGAATTCTGGACCCGCAACTGGCTGATATGGAACTTCAGCTCCTTCGGCTGGCCGCGCTACCGGGAAGTGCTGAGCATATTGCGCGACTTGCCGTGGTTCCTATGGCCCACCTGGCCATTCGCCCTGCTGGCCATCTGGCGCTGGCGTTCGTGGCTGGCCGCGCCGCACATCTGGATACCCCTGATGTTCGCCTTCTGGCCGCTGGCGGTCATGTTTTGCCTGGTGGACGCTTTCGAGCCCGAATACAGCCTGATGGCGGTGCCGGCCGCCGTGCTGGCGGCCTTCGCCCTGCCCACCCTGCGCCGCGGCGTGGTCAATTCATTGGACTGGTTCGCCGTCATGTGCTTTTCGCTGACCACCGCCACGGTGTGGCTGGGCTGGATAGCGCTGAATACCGGCTGGCCCAGGCAGATCGCCCATAATATCGCCCGGCAGACACGCGGCTACGATGTCTCCATTTCCTGGCTGGCGGTGCTGGTGGCGGTACTGGGCACCCTGGCCTGGATCGCACTGGTACGCTGGCGCCTGCATACCAAGCCCGCGGGCCTGTGGCGCGGCACCGTGCTGTCGGCGGGGGGGCTGATCGTCACCTGGCTGCTGCTGGTGACCCTGTGGATGCCGGCGCTGGACTACGTGCGCAGCTACCGCAGCGTGTCCGCGCAACTGGCCGGCGCGCTGGAAAACCACCGCAGGCCGGGCGAATGCGTGCGCGCGCTCGGCGTGGGGACCGGCCAGCGGGCGTCCTTCCTGGTCTTCAACGGCATTGATTTCAGCTATAACTCCAACTGCACGCTGATCCTGCAGCAGACTTCGCCGGAAGACGTGGAAAACGGCACAGCCGCTTATTCGGACGCCGAACGCGTCCTGTGGGTCGGCAAGCGCGGCGCCGACCGCCATGAAATGTTCCGCCTGCTGCGCGTCGGGAATTCGTGACCACACCCACCGGGCGCCCCATGGGTTTCGCTGCACGCATCAAAGACATCCTGCATCAGGCATGGCCGGTTCTGGTCAGCTCCTGGGCGGGCATCGTATTCGGCGTGATGGACACCGCCATGGCCGGCCACGCCAGCGCCGCCGACCTGCAGGCGATGGCGCTGGCCGTCTCCATTTACCTTACCGTCTTCATAGGCCTGATGGGCATCGTGCACGCGCTGATTCCCATCATCGCCCAGCATTTCGGCGGCGAACGCTATCTGGAAGTGGGACGGGCATGGGGGCAAGGAGTTTGGCTGGCGCTGGGCCTGTCCTTGTTCGGCATCATCGCCATGCTTTTTCCCGACGTCTGGCTGTCCTTGTCCGGCGAGGTCGAGCCGTCCGTACGCCGGGGCGTTACCTGGTATCTGCGCGCCCTGGCTCTGGCGCTGCCGGCCACGCTGGTCTTCCGCAGCATTTACGCGCTATGCACCGCGGTATCCAAGCCCAAGACCGTCATGGTCATCAACCTGGCCAGCATCGCCTTCAAGCTGCTGTTCAACTGGCTGTTCATTTTCGGCAAGCTGGGCATGCCCGCGCTGGGCGCCCCGGGCGCGGGGCTGTCAACCGCCCTGGTGGGCTGGCTGACACTGGCGGCCGGGCTTTGGACCATCTACCACGACCCCCACTATCTGCGCTTCAAGCCCACCCTGGGCCGGCCCGACTGGCGCAGTCAAAAAGAATTGCTGCGCCTGGGCCTGCCCATGGGCGGCTCCTACCTGATCGAGATCTGCGCCTTCAGCTTCATGGCGCTGCTGGTGGCGCGCGAGGGGATGTATGTAACAGGCGGCCATCAAATCATGGCCAATCTGGCCGCCTTATGCTACATGATGCCGATGGCGGTCGGCATCGCTTCCGCATCGCTGACCGCCCAGGCCATAGGCGCCCGCGACCTGCGCAGAGCGCGCCAGACCGGCTCAGCGGGCATCGCCATCGTCGCCGTCGGCGCCGCGGTAACCGCTACCGTATTGATTCTCGCCAAAGAGCAGATACTCTCGCTTTACACGGACCAGGCGCGAGTGGCCGCGGTGGCGCTGGCCTTGCTGCAGCTGCTGCCCTGGTTCCATCTCTGCGATTCGATGCAGTGCATAGGCTCGTATTTGCTGCGCGCCTACAAGGTGGCGGTGGTGCCGTTGGTCCTGCAAGTCTTCGCCCTGACCGGGCTGGGCCTGATCGGCGGCTGGTGGCTGGGCTTTGGGCCGGCGGCGGGTGCGCTCGGGGCCGTCGTGCAGGCCGTAGCGCCCGGCGCCCCCACGGGGGCAGGTACGATGTGGCTGATGGCCCTGCTGGGGCTAGGACTGTCGGCCGCCCTGCTGTTCTTCTGGTATGGGCGCATAGTGCGCCTGCATGCCCGTCTCGCCTCAGGACCGAGGGCGTGACCTTCGCGTTTGCGCGGGCCGACCGCCCCGCGGGCCTCGCAGCCTGATTCCGGCCGGCGGCCAAGGCGCAGGCGGGGCGCCCGGACGGCGCTGCTCCTCAGGCGGCGCTGCGCTTGGCCAGAGGCGGGTCCGCCGTCCCGCCGCCCTCGGCGTTCCCGGCATCCTGGTCGCACCCGTCGTCCCCGCCCTCCGCCGATGATGCGCCGCCCTCCAGGGCCGGCGTGACCAGCTCCACGACCTTGCTGCGCGACAGCAGGCCGAGAAACTCATCGTTCTCGCCGGTGACGGCCAGCGGCTCGGTGCTGCGCAGCATCCTGCACAGCACTTCGTCCAGGCCCGCGGTGGCCGGCACCGAAGCCATATCCTCCACATAGGCGGATATGTCGCGCGCGCCGGCGCGCGCCGCGCGTTCGACCGCCTCTTTGGTCAGTATGCCCGCCAGGCGCTTGCCATCGAGCACCGCGGTGTACCCATAGTTGCGGGCGGCCATGCGTTCGGCGGCATGGGCCGGCCGGGTGCGCATGGTGAATGTGAGGGCGGGTTCGCTGCAGGCGTGCGTGGCATTGAGCACCTTGCCGCGATTGACGTCCTGCAGGAAGGATTGGACGTAATCGTTGGCGGGCGCAAGCAGGATATCCTCCGGCGTGCCCTCCTGAACCAGTTCGCCCCCTTTGAGGATGGCGATGCGGTTGCCCAGGCGCAGGGCCTCGTCCAGGTCGTGGGTGATGAAGACGATGGTCTTGTTCAACTGCGCCTGCAGTTGCAGCAATTGATCCTGCATTTCGCGGCGTATCAAAGGATCCAGCGCCGAGAAAGCCTCGTCCATCAACAGGATCTCGGCGTCCGTCGCCAGGGCGCGCGCCAGGCCCACGCGCTGCTGCATGCCGCCGGACAATTGATGCGGGTATTGGTTCTCGAACCCCGCCAGGCCGACCTGTTCCAGCCAGTGCTGCGCGCGCTCGCGCCGCTGCGGCCTGGCCATGCCCTGCACCTTCAGGCCGTAGGCGACATTCTCGATGACCGTGCGATGCGGAAACAGGCCGAAGCGCTGGAACACCATGCTCATTTTCTGCTGGCGGAATTTTTCCAGCGCCGACTTGCCCAGCGTAACCACGTCCACGCCGTCCACCAGTATCTGGCCGGCGCTGGGCTCGATCAGGCGGTTGAAATGCCGTATCAGAGTCGACTTGCCGGACCCGGACAGGCCCATGATGACGTAAATGCTGCCTTCTTCGATGGACAGGCTGATATCGCGCAAGCCCAGCGTGTGGCCGCTCTTGGCCAGCAGCTCTTCCTTGCTCATGCCCCGGCGCGCCGCATCCAGCCAGCGCGCGGGATTGGGGCCGAACACTTTGTAAATATTGCGTACTTCGATTTTGCTCATGTGTGCCTCGCCTCCGGGGTCTTAAGCGCCTTTCTGCTGGCGACGGCCGAATTCCTGGGTGATCCGGTCGAAGATGATGGCAATGACCACTATGCCCAGCCCGGCCAGTACGCCGCGCCCGACCTGCAGCCGGTTGATGCCTTGCAGCACTTCGTAGCCCAGTCCGCGCACGCCTATCATGGAGGCGATGACCACCATGGCCAGCGCCATCATGGTCGTCTGGTTGATGCCGGCCATGATGTTGGGCATGGCCAGCGGCAGTTGCACGCCGAAGAGCTGCTTGATGCGATTGGCGCCAAAAGCCCGCGACGCTTCCAGCACTTCGCTGTCCACCAGGCGTATGCCCAGGTCGGTCAAGCGTATGACGGGGGGCACCGCATAGATGATGGTGGCGATGATGGCGGCGATCTTGCCCAGGTTGAAGAGCATCACCACGGGAATCAGGTACACGAAGCTGGGCATGGTCTGCATCACGTCCAGCACGGGCAGCATGGCGGTGCGCAGCCACTTGAAACTTGCCATCAGTATGCCCAGGGGTATGCCTATGGCGACCGATATGAAAACGGCGACGATCATCAGCGACAGGGTCTGCATGGCGGCGTCCCATAGGCCGATGAAGCCGATGAGGCACAGCATGGCGCCGATGATCAAGGAAAAGCCGACGCGCCGGCTGGCCGCCCAGGCCAGCAGCATGATGACGGCCAGGACGGCCCACCATGGGGACTGGCGCAGGACCTGGTCCATCCATACCAGCACATCCAGCAGCGGCTGGGTGACGGCGCGCAGGAAATCTGAATAATTGGCCACTATGCCGCCCACGAAATCGTCGATGGGCGCGCGCAATGCGCGTGGCGCTATGAATTCTGGAAACATAAAATCAACTCCGTAAAACTCGCGGGACGCGAGGCTTCAGGGGCCCCACCCCATGGCTCGGGGGCTATTGACGGCATGGGCGTGCGCGCTGGCCGGCCGTGGACAGGCATGCGCTGTCGCAAGCGCCCGGCGCGGGCCGGCCACGCCCCGCTTGCGCCGGGCGTCGTTGGCCTATTCCGTGTTCGCCTATTGCATGCAAGAGCCAAACGGGGCGTCAACGGCCCGGGAAACTCCCGCGAATGCTAAAGAGCTGCTTTTACGCGGCCGGCTGCGTCTTCGGGCAGCCATTTGCTCCAGACTTCGCCCTGGTTCTTCAGGAACCACTGCGCGACATCGGCGGGTTCGGCTTCGTTTTCTTCCATATAGGCCATGGCCTCGTCCATGACAGGCAGCGGCACCGATACCTTAGAGAAGAAGGCCGTCAGTTCGGGCGCTTCTTGGGTGAATTTCGTGGACAGTGCCGTAAAGACGGGATTCTCGGGATAGGCGCTAGGCTGGGGATCGGCGCAATTCGGGTCGGTCAGGCAAGCGTGTTTTTCCTTGTCGTAAGCCGGCAGTTCCAGCTTGACCAGATCCATGGAGCCCACCAGCGGCGTGGGGTACCAATAGTAGAAGACCACGTTTTCCTTGCGTTGGTAGGCCGCGGTCAGCGCCGCTTTTTGCGTCGCGCCGGTGCCTGGCGAGAACAAGGTGAAACTATCTTCCAGGCCCAGGGCCTTATACAGATTGCCGCTGACCACCTCGCAGCCCCAGCCCGCCGGGCAGCCATAGAAGCGGCCTTTGGAAGGCTCTTCGGGATCCTTGAATTCATCCTTGAACTTGGGCAAGTCAGACGCCTTTTTCAGCTCCGGCAGCCGCTCCGCGGTATAGCGCGGGATGAACCAGGCCTCGCCGCCCATATAGATGTCGCCCACGCGCTTGACCTTGCCGGTCGCCTGCGCCTTTTCCCAGGGCTCGGCCACGCTGTTCAGCCACACTTCGGTGTTGATGTCCAGGTCGCCGCGTTCCAGCGCCGCCAGCGCGGGCAGCGTTTCGGTGGGAAGGACTTCGGATTTGCAGGCATAGCCTTTATCGAGAATGAAGCGCTGGACTTCGACCAGCACCAGATTGGATTCCCAATTCATGCCGCCGAATTTGACGGGACGATCGACTTCGCATTTGGGAGCCTGGGCGGCATGGGCGACGGAAGCCGCGGTGGAACAACCCAGGCCAAGCGCCGCCGCGCTCAAACCCAGGGCAAGACGCCGGAACGTCGAGGAAGCGCTCGAGAAGCGCGTGTAATGTGCAGACGACACATTGAAAGACATGGCTGTAGCCTCCTTAAGTTTGCGGACACAGCAAAACAGCTCGCTGCGCCATTAGCTAAGGGGGTGTGCGGAAGACGGAAGGACCGCCGATACATACCGACACTAGCGTGCGGAGTACGAAGTACTCGTTGACAGGTAATGGGGCCGTACAGACCCACCATACGCCAGAATTGACAAAACCGTGAAGTTTGGCGGCATTTTACGCGCAATTGGCCGAAATTGAAAACTGGTGATAACCCGCTTGCCAATTCACGACTTTTCGTAACCGCTCATTTCGGGACGAAGGTGGGTAGATCTGCCGCAGCTTGCGGACGTATTGCCTTTAGATTTCCAAACCGATACAGCCCCTAAAAACGTACGGCCCTTGGGTTACTAAACCGGCGCAGGTCTACGGCCTTTGGGTTGTTAAACCGGCGCGCCTTGAGTTGGCCGAATGTCCCGGCCCGCGCGGCAGGCGCGCGAGGCCGGAACGGCGCAAGAGCTCTTCCAGCAGCATCAACAACCTCGGAAAAAGGCCAAGCACCCAAACCGCCCCAGCGGCGCTACAAACACGAACCAACGCAGCGGGACGGGTGGCGGAGGCCGGACGCGCCGACGTTCGGGGTCGAGCGAGCGGAAGCGAAGGTAGCCCGAATGGGCGGACGAGCGAGCGACGCGGCGTTCGGCGCGCAGGGCGCCGAACCAGTCCCGAGGAGCAAGTCCGGCCTCCGCCGCCCGGCGCGCGTCATAAGGACAAAACACCGTTCCGCCACCCCGCACGCGTCAAGCGAACCAAACAGCGCCGCAAACTACCAGCGCGCGTCAGAAGAACAAGACAGCGCCAGAAGCCAGCGCTACAAGCACCCAGCCTCTACTGATAGATATAATCCCGCCGCCACGGATAAGCCAAATCCGCGGGATGATCGAGCTCGTCCGGGCGGCCGTGGGGCCGGGGTTGGGCCAGGATCTGGTGCAAAGCGATCCAGCCATGCTCGAAACCCATCGCGCAACCCGCCAGATACATCCGATACGCCCGCAACGACCGCTCGCCCTGCTCACCCTGCAGCGTCTTGCGCGCTTCCGGCAGGCGCGCCTCCAGCGCGTCGCTCCAGGCCCATAGCGTACGGGCATAGTGCGGCCTCAGGTTCTCGATATCCAGGTCTTCCAGCCCGCCCGCCGCAAGATGCTCCAGCACATGGCTGATATGAGTCAGCTCGCCTCCCGGAAAAATGTATTTCTCGATGAATTCACCCATGCCCGCGCCCAATTCCGCATTGTCCACCCCCCCGGCGGTGATCCCGTGGTTCATGATCAGACCGCCCGGACGCACCAGCCGGTGCAGCTTGCCGAAATAGCCATCGAGCTGGGCCCGGCCCACATGCTCGAACATCCCCACCGACGCGATCTTGTCGTAGGGCCGGCTTTCGTCCAGCTTGCGGTAATCCAGCAGCTCCATGCGCACCCGCCCGCCCAGGCCCTTTTCTTCGATGAGACCATTGACATAAGCATGCTGGTTCTTGGACAAGGTAATGCCCGTGGCATCCACCCCGTAATGTTCCGCCGCCCACAGCAGCAGACCGCCCCAGCCCGCGCCCACGTCCAGGAAGCGTTCGCCAGCGCTCAGGCGCAGCTTGCGGCAAATGTGATCCAGCTTGGCCTCTTGCGCCTGAGCCAGCGTGGCATCGGGCGTCTTGAAATAGGCGCAGGAATACACCCTGCGCGGATCCAGCCACAGAGCGTAGAAATCATCGGACAGATCGTAATGGAATTGAATCTGGCGCGCGTCGCGGTCGATGGAATGGCGCCATACCGACACCAGCCGCCTGATCAGCTCCGTCAGCCGGCCCACCCGCGCCGCATCGATGGGCGAACCGGGCAGTATCGCCGCCGCCAGACGCATGAGGTCGCGCATCGAGCCCTCGACATCGAACTTGCCCTCGACATAGTCCTCGCCCAGCACGCCCACCTGGCCGGCCGCGAGATGGGCCAGCGTGGAGCGGTCCTTGATGACGAGCTTGACCGCCGCGTCGGCGGCCCCCGCTTTCTGGCCATCCGGCAACACCAACTGCACGGATACTGGCAAAGATTCCAACTTACTTTCGACGACAGACAAGACCGAACTCAAGGCCGACTCCCCATTGTGAAATGCAGTGAATAAATAGTGCCATACATTCTGGAAGAAAGGAAAGAGCCCCCGTCCAGCCATGCTAAGATGCCTCTAGATTGTATAGTGACGAACCGGCCGCCTCTCGCAGCGCGGCCGCGCCGTTTTCCCTCCGCCGTTTCCCCGCTGTCGATGCCTCATCCCGAACACCGTTCCCTGACCGTCATTCCACGCTGGCTCATATTGATGGGCCTGCTGACGGCCCTGGGTCCGCTGGCCATCGACATGTACCTGCCCGCCTTTCCCTCCATTGCCGCGACCCTGGGCGTGACGCATGGGGACATAGAGCGCACCCTGGCCAGCTACCTGTTCGGCCTGGCGCTCGCCCAAATGTTCTACGGGCCTTTCGCCGACCGCTACGGCCGCAAGAAGCCCTTGCTGCTGGGGCTGGCCATCTTCACCGTTTCAGCCATAGGCTGCGGCTACACCAACGATATCGAACACCTGACCTTGTGGCGCATCGCCCAGGCCTTCGGCGGCGCCGCCGGCATCGTCATACCGCGCGCCGTCATCCGCGACAACTTCGATACCCGCGACGCATCCAAGGCGCTCTCGCTGCTGATGCTGGTGATGGGCGTGACGCCCATATTGGCGCCCATCCTGGGCGGCCAGGTGCTGGCTTTCGGCAGCTGGCGCGGCATCTTCGCCATTATGGCCGCCTGCGGCGCCATGCTGTTCATCGCGGTGGCATGGACGATGCGCGAAACCCTGCCGAAAGAAAAAGCCATACCGCTGGGGCTGGGCATCATCGCCCGCAACTATCTCGGCATGCTGCGCCATAAACGCTTCATGTGCTATACGCTGGCGGGCGGCTTCGGCTCTGCGGGCATGTTCGCCTATATCGCCGGGTCGCCGCGCGTGTTCATCAATCTTTTCCATGTGGACCCGAAATATTTCGGCTTCCTGTTCGGCATCAATGCCGCGGCGCTGATTTGCACATCGCAGATCAGCGCGCGGCTGCTGAATCGCCATACGCCCGAAGTCCTGCTCAAAACAGCGCAGATCTCGCTGGTCGGCATGACGCTGCTGGGTCTGGCGCTGACCCTGACCGGCGCCATAAACCTGATCTGGCTGATGATCTGCCTGGTGGGCTTCATGGCCAGCCAGGGTTTCGTCAACCCCAACTCGGCGGCGCTGGCGCTGCGCGAACAAGGGCACAGGCTGGGCGTGGCTTCGGCCTTGATGGGCACGCTGCAAATGCTGTGCGGGGCCTTGTCCGGCCTGGCGGTCAGCGCGTGGCAGTCGGACACCCCGCTGCCATTGACCGGCATTCTGGCGCTTTGTGCCAGCATGTCGTGGCTGTTCGGACGCATGGCGCTCAAAGCTGCTTGATCTTGCAGGCATTTTCGTATTAGAATGACAGGCTTTACGAACACAAGGCTAGTGCTTTTTGCCGCTTATGCCGCTACCCGACGATTTGATCTTGGGTTTGCTCGGGCCAGGCTGGCACTGGTTTGCAGATACAAGCTTGCAGATGCAAACTGCAAGCATCCAGCACGCAATTACAAAAGGGGTATTACCATGGCACGAGTCTGCCAAGTTACCGGCAAGGGCCCGATGGTGGGCAACAATGTTTCGCACGCGAACAACAAGACCAAGCGTCGCTTCCTTCCCAACCTGCAATCGCGCCGTTTCTGGGTCGAAAGCGAAAACCGCTGGATCCGCCTGCGCGTTTCNNACCTGCGCGCCCGCGGCGAGCTGGCATAAGCCACGCCGGCTACCCTAACCTCTTCAGGAGCTCAACATGGCAAAAGGCATCCGCGAGAAAATCAAACTCGAATCCACCGCCGGCACCGGTC
>DJWC01000070.1 GCA_002441445.1 Pusillimonas sp. UBA6240 | reverse complement strand
GTAAAAATGGGGATATCGATCATGGGAATGAAGGTCCAGGCCTTGCTGCCGCTGTCGAATAGCCCATCCAGTTCGGCGCTGGCGGACCCCGCGCTCGATGTCAGTGCGATGCGGGGCAGGAATGCGGCGCGTGCCGCGCCTATCCTGGCATGCGCTGAGCGCAACTGATATTCGGCGGCGCGAATGTCCGGGCGCGCCACCAAGACCTCGGAAGGCAGGCCGGGTTCCAGGCGCGCCAAGCGCATCGATTCGAGCGCGATGCCGCGGGTGGGCTGAATACCGGGGTCGGCGCCCACGAGCAGTGTCAGGGCATGCAGGGCCGCGGCGCGTTCTTGTTCCAGTTGGGCCTGCAGGGACTGCGCCTGAATCAGTAGTGTGCGCACCTGAGTCAATTCGAGTTCCGAAGAGGATCCGACGGCCTGGCGTTGCAGGAAGATTTCCAGCGTCTGCTGGCGGTTGCGGACGGCCTCACCGGCGAGAAACGCGCGCTGGTCCAGCTCGCGCAGGGCCAGCACCGAGTCGACCACCTGCCGTACCAGGGCCACCTGTACCGCCTGGCGGGCGGCGTCCGTCGCCAGCCANNAGCGCGGCGTCCTTGAGATTGCGGACGCGTCCCCACAGATCGATTTCCCAGTTGGTCAGGCCCACGGTGGCTTGGTGCTGGGACTGTATCGAGGGCTGGCCGGTCAGGCTGAGATCGCCGGGCACCCGGCTGCGTTGGCTGCTTCCCTGGACTTCGATGGAAGGTATCTGGTCCGATCGCTGGATGCGGTAAGCGGCTTCGGCTTCGCGGACGCGCAGCACGGCCAGGCGTAGGTCGCGATTGTGTTCGAGCGCCAGGCCGATCAGCCGGCGCGTGTCGGCATCCTGGAAGTAATGCGCCCAGTCCAGATCCGCCAAGGCCTGTGCGGCGGCGGTGTTGGTATCTTCGGACCAGCTGTCGCTTACCGGCAGCGGCGGCAATCGGGTTTCGGGGGCGAGATTCACGCAGGAAGACAGTGCCAGGATCAAACCTGCGGCCCCCAGGGCGCGGGCGGGCATCCTCAGCCCGCGCTTGCCCGCAAGCGGCGGAACGGCGGGAGAGACGGGTCGCATGGCTCAGTTCTCCAGTACGTAGCGGCCCGGCGCATCGCCCAGCGATGGGCAATCGGCGCAGCCCATGCTTGGCGGGGCTTCCGGCTTGCCCGAACGGCTGGCCAGCCATTGTGTCCAGGCGGGCCACCAGGAGCCTTGCTCCAGGCTGGCCTTGGACAGCCATTCATCGGGCGGCAGGAAGGGATCGCGGGGCATGCGGTTGCGTATGTGATACTGGCGCCGCGAGTTCCCGGGCTCATTGACGATGCCGGCATTGTGGCCGCCGCTGGTCAGCACAAAGCAAAGCTCGCCCGGGTAGAACTGATGCAACTTGTAAACCGAGCGCCAGGGCGCGACATGGTCGGTGACGGTGCCGACCGCAAACATCGGCAGACGGATGTCGCTGATCGATACGGGCCGTCCGCCCACAGGGTAGCGGCCCGCGCTCAGGTCGTTGTTCAGATAAAGGCGGCGCAGGTATTCGGAATGCATCCGCGCGGGCATGCGCGTCGCATCGGCGTTCCAGGCCATCAGATCATTGATGGGGCGGCGTTCGCCCAATAGATAGACATTGATGATGTGCGACCAGAGCAAGTCGTACGAGCGCAGCATCTGGAAGGCGCTGGCCATCTGGACGGCGCTGAAGTAGCCCCGGCGCCGCATCTGGGCTTCGAGCATGTGGACTTGAGACTCGTCGATGAACAGGCCGATTTCGCCCGGCTCGCTGAAATCGACCTGGGCGGTGAACAGGCTGATGCTGGCCAGCCGCTTGTCGCCATCGCGCGCCATGGCTGCTGCCGCGATCGCCAGCAGCGTTCCGCCCAGGCAATAGCCCGTGGCATGGACGGCGCGCCCGGGCTGGATTTTGTTGATCGTATCCAGGGCGGAAAAGAAGCCTTCGCGCAGGTAATCGTCCATGCCTCGTTTCGCATCCTCGTCCGTGGGGTTCTTCCAGGATAGGCAATAGACTGTATACCCTTGGTCGCGCAGATAGCGCACCAGCGAATTGGGAGGCGACAGATCCAGGATGTAGTACTTCATGATCCATGCGGAGACCAGCAAAACAGGTTCCGGACGTACCGTCTTGGTTGAGGGGGCGTACTGGATCAATTCGGCCAAGCCGTTGCGCATCACCACTTTTCCCGGGGTGATGGCGACATCGCGGCCCACCCGGAATTGCTCGGCGCCGGCCACCGGCATGCCGGTTTGGTGGCGGACGATGTCTTCGAGAAAATAGCCGCCGCCGCGCATCAGATTCATGCCGCCTTCCTGGATCGTGCGGTCCAGGGCGACGGGGTTGGTATAAAGCTGGTTGCCGGGCGACACCATATCCAGGAGCTGGCGCGCCCAGAACGACACTTGATCCAGGTGATGGCGGCTGACGCCCGGCATGTCAGAGGTGGCTTCTTCCCACCAGCTTTGCGTCAATAGAAAGCCCTGATGCAATATGTTGTATGGCCATTTGCACCAGGCGGGATCGCTGAATCGGCGGTCGGTCTCGGGGGGCTCGATGCAGACCCTGGAGGAATCACCGGAAGCTTTTATGCAATCGATCAGGTATTGACTCAGGTCGCGCTGGCGCTCGAAGGCCAGGCGCAGCAGTTCTATTTGTTTGCCGGGAGACGCCGTCAGGTGCATGGCCCAGTCCAGCCATGCGAGGCTGAGGGAGGTCGGCGACAGGGAAGAGAACGCCCGGGCCTGGCTGGCATGAAAGAATTCGTCAGTCAATCGGGCTGCGGATTTAGTGTCTGAATGCATTTTGGGCCGTGGCATGATGGGAATTTGTCGTTAACGACTTTTTAGTCGATAATTTACATGAGGGTTCTGATCTAGATCAACAGAGCCATTTACTCATTCGTCGAGAATCATCTCCTATGTCCAAGCATACGCGTACCCGAGAGACCCGCGGGTCGATAACCGGCCCTGCGCCCGACGCCACGGCGCGCCAGCCCAGGAATCGGCGTCTACCCGCACAAGAGCGTCAAGACCAGATACTGGACGCCGCATTGCTCGTTTTTTCCGAGCGCGGGTTTGGCGCGGCCCGCATGGATGACATCGCCGAGCGCGCCGGCATGTCCAAGGGAGGGCTTTACGCGCATTTCAGAAGCAAGGAAGCCGTCTTCGAGGCCGTCCTGCAGCGGATGCTAATGCCCGATCTGCTGTTCAGCGAGCAAGTGGCGGGCTCCGCCGAAGCCGATGTGGCGCTCCAGGACTCGTCATCGCTGGCAAGCGCCATCGACGAATTTCTGGAGCGCGCCTATGGGCGCCTCAAAGACGAGCGTTTTGTGCGGACCCTGCACCTATTGATTGCCGAGGGGCCGAGAGCCCCCCATGCCCTGAAGCCCTGGAACCTTCGACATGCCGAGCTTTTGCGCAAACAGCAGGCCGCGGTCACGCAAGCGGTTTCCAGCGGACAGCTGCGCGACAGTGCATTGACCGACATGGTGCAGCTCATTCATGCGCCTGTGCTGCTGGCGGCCATCCTCCGCTTTCTTCAGGATGCGGAATCGGTGCAGGTCACGCTGGCAAAGCTGCGCGCAGCGCATCGCAGGCTTCTGCTCGAGTCGCTGGCTCCGAAGGCGGTTGCGGATTCTTGAGGGTTGGGCGTGATTCCGCAGAATCAATGACGGGACATGGGGCGTTGCATAAGCGGATTCTCGACGAATAAGCTAGGCTATCTGATTCGTTGTGCTGGTACACAATCTCTTCAATACGATTTAGGCAACCCCAACACCCGTTCGGCGATATAGCAAAGTATCAGTTGAGGTGAAACGGGAGCGATACGCGGCAACATGGCTTCACGGAAGTAGCGCTCGACGTGATATTCCTTGGCATAGCCCATGCCGCCATGAGTCAGGACGGCTGTTTCGCAGGCGCGGAAGCCCGATTCCGCGCAGAAGTACTTCGCCGCATTGGCTTCAGCTCCGCAAGGCAGGCCCTGATCATACAGCCATGCCGCACGGCGGTATAACAGTTCGGATGCTTCGAGCTCCACCCAGCGCTCCGCCAATGGATGCTGTATGCCCTGATTCTGGCCTATGGGGCGGTTAAATACATTGCGGTCCTGCGCATAGCGCGCGGCGCGCCGCAATGCCGCGCGGCCGAGTCCGGTCGCCTCCGCCGCCAGCAGCACGCGTTCTGGATTCAGGCCATGCAGGATATATGAGAACCCCTTGCCTTCTTCGCCGATGCGGTCCGCTATCGGCACTTCCAGACCATCAATGAACAATTCGTTCGAATCAACAGCCTTGCGGCCCAGCTTTTCAATTTCGCGCACTTGTATGCGGCTGCGGTCCAGATCGGTATAGAACAGGCTCAACCCTTCGGCGCCTTGCGCCTGCTCTACAGGCGTCGTACGTGCCAGCAGCAGTATCTTGGTGGCTACCTGGGCTGTAGAGATCCAGATCTTTTGGCCATTCACTACATATTTATCGCCCTGGCGAACTGCCTGAGTACGCAGTTTCAGCGTGTTCAAACCGGTATTGGGTTCCGTCACGCCGAAGCACGCCTTGTCCTGGCCCGCGATGATACGCGGTAACCAGCGTTTCCGTTGTTCGTCGCTGCCATGGACCACGACCGGATGCAATCCAAACACATTCATATGAATGGCTGACGCGCCCGACAACCCCGCCCCTGAGCCGGACACGGCTTCCATCATCAAGGCGGCTTCGAGAATTCCCAGGCCTGATCCACCGTATTCCGCTGGCATGGCAATGCCCAGCCAGCCCGCCTGTGCCATCGCGCTGTAGAAGTCCTCGGGAAAGCCCCCTTTGATATCTTTTTGGAGCCAATAATCATCGTCAAACGTGGCGCATAATTCATGCACGGCGGATTGTATGGCGCGCTGGTCTTCATTGAGGGAAAAGTCCATGCCGATCTCCTTACGCAATACCACCGGGATTCAAGCCTGAGCAATGGCCGGTTGGCGCAACATTAGTGCGATACGTTTGCAGGTTGCGACTATCTCATTGCGCTGATTGAAGGCGGTATGCTGGAAAACGACGATACCGTTGTGGGGGCGGGATTTGCTCGCGCGCGTTTCGAGAACTGTGGATTCGGCATGCAGCGTATCGCCTGCAAATACCGGCTTCGGAAAGCGCACTTCATCCCAGCCCAAGTTCCCCACGGTTGTACCGAGCGTTGTATCGCTGACACTCAGCCCCACCATCAAGCCCAGTGTAAATGCGCTATTGATAAGAGGCTTTCCAAATTCGGTGGTCTTGGCATATTCCGCGTCGATGTGTATGGCTGCCGGGTTGTGTGTCATGGCGCTGAACAAGATATTGTCAGTCTCGGTCACTGTGCGCCGCACCTCGTGAAGGAAGTGCTGCCCGACCCAAAACTGCTCGAAATATAGTCCAGCCATATTTATCTCCATTTGCGGAATTGAGGGCATCGCATGGCGGCGCGTATGCTTTCGAAGTCGCCCTTTCAAAATGTATGCTAGCATACTATATGGTTCAGTACAATTAATCTTTTATCGAAAACGAGAGCGCCTGCCATGTCTACTACCTCCCTTGTGAACCGCCAGGTCTACCTCAAAGAGCGCCCGATGGGTATACCGCAATCATGGCATTTCGGAATTCGCCCAGTTCCGGTCGAACCGTTGCGAGAAGGGCAGTTCCTGGTTCGCAACGCCTATCTTTCGGTGGACCCGGCTATGCGAGGATGGGTCAATGCCGTTGCGAATTATTCGAATCCTGTGGGCATAGGCGAGGTCATGCGGTCTTTCGCCGCGGGATACGTAGTGAAATCCCGCCGCCCCGACTATCCGGAAGGTACCGCAGTGATGGGGCTACTGGGTTGGCAGGACTACGCAGTCACCGATGGCAGGAATATACGTCGTGTCATCCGCGAGCATGACTTGCCGCTTTCACTGTCGCTTGGCGTATTGGGACTGAATGGGCTGACGGCATATTTCGCGCTGACAGCTTGCGGCCGCCCGGAACCAGGCGATACTGTCGTCGTTTCAACTGCGGCCGGCGCAGTCGGGTCCATCGCCTGCCAATTGGCGGCGGCACGCGGTTGCCGCGTCGTGGGCATCACGGGGGGAGCCGAGAAAGTCGCACTGTGTCAACATGAGTTTGGCCTGCAATTTGCAATCGACTATAAGGCGCCAGGCTTTGAAGAGGCCTTGGCCCGCGCCACAGACCAAGGTGTGGATGTGTATTTCGACAATACCAGTGGACGCATTTCCGACGCGGTGGTTCGCCGCATCAATCGCCATGCGCGCATCATCATCTGTGGGACAGCTTCGATTGCCAGTTGGGATCCATGGCCCGAGGGCCCGCGGGTCGAGCGGCATTTGCTTAACAAAGCTGCCAGCATGCAGGGCTTCCTGGCCTTTGACTATGAGGGGCGGTACCAGGAAGCAATAGACGTGTTGGCGCCGATGATTCGCGATGGCCGGCTGCGCTATCGCGAAGAAATCCTGGATGGCATCGAAGCGGCGCCTGGTTCTATCGCCGATCTTTACCAAGGCAAGAATTTGGGAAAACGCCTGATCCGGTTGATCGATGCCTGATATCGTGATCGTAAGCCGGATCGTTCCGTATTTTTAAATGGTTACCATCCTCTCATGGCGAAGCAACGCATTACAACAACCATGGCAAAACAACAGAAAACAGGCGCCAGGAAAGAAAATTGGGATCAGCGGTTGGGATTCCTCATGCATGATGTCTCCAGATTACGCCGCAAGGTATTCGACGAAGTCATGAGGCCTGAAGGGATTACGCGCTCGCAATGGTGGGTGCTGGCTTATCTGTCCCGATACGACGGCATATCCCAAAGCGATCTGGCGGAATCTCTGGAAATTGGCCGGGCGGCGCTTGGTGGACTAGTCGATAGGCTGGAAGCGATGGGGCTGGTGCGTCGTGATGCCCATGATCTTGACAGGCGCGCGAAACTGGTTTACCTGACGGCTGAAGGCAGCAATGTGATCGAACATATGCGGGTCAAAAGCGATCAAATGAGCGAAATCATCCTGGAGGGCCTTACTACTGAACAACGACATCAGTTGGCCGACATGCTCGATCTGGTCAAGCATAATCTGCTGACGTTCAAAGGCATGCCGTAATGCCGAGGGTGCGTGGGAGTGCTCATCGAATGTCCGCGCCTTTGTCCAGTAACTGGCGGGCGACGATGACCCGCATGATTTCGTTGGTGCCTTCGAGGATCTGATGTACGCGAGTATCGCGTACCAGACGTTCGAGCGGGTAGTCCTTGAGATAACCATAGCCGCCATGTATTTGCTGGCCTTCCAGGCAAACCTGGAAGCACAAATCCGTGGCGAGTCGCTTGGCCATGGCGCAATAGGAAGATGAATCGGGATCATTTTCGTCGAGCTTGGAGGCGGCCAGCCGGACCATTTGCCGCGACGCCACGATATGGGTCAGCATATCGACGAGCTTGAATTGCAGTGCCTGGAAATCGGCCAATTGCCGGCCGAACTGCTTGCGTTCAATCATATAGCGGCGCGCCGCATCATAGGCGCCCTGCGCTGCGCCCACCGAGCAAATGCCGATATTGATCCGGCCGCCATCCAGCCCTTTCATGGCGAACTTAAAGCCTTCGCCTTCCCGGCCCAGCAGGTTCTCGGCCGGCACCTCGGCGTTCTCGAACACAATGGGCCGTGTGGGCTGGCTGTTCCAGCCCATTTTTTCTTCTTTACGCCCATAAGCGATGCCCGGAGTGTTCGCCGGCACAACAAAAGCGGAAACGCCTGAGGCGCCGGGGCCGCCCGTACGCGCCATGACCACCAGCACGTCGGTGTCGCCGGCGCCGGAGATGAAAGCCTTGGCGCCATTCAGCACATAGGCGCCGCCGTGCTTCTCGGCACGCGTGGTCAGCGATGCAGCATCCGATCCTGAGCCGGGCTCGGTCAGGCAATACGATGCCAGTTTTTCTCCTGCGGCCAGCAAAGGCCCCCAGGTATCGCGGACAGGCTGGCTCGCCCAGGATCCTATCATCCAGGTCGCCATATTATGGATGGTGAGAAACGCTGTGGTAGAGGGATCGACCGCCGCCATTTCCTCGAAAACCAGGGTGGCATCCAGCCTGGGCAAACCCAGGCCGCCTATGGATTCGGGGGCGTAAATGGCGCAGAAGCCCAACTCGCCGGCACGCGCAAAGGTGGCGCGCGGAAAGATGTTTTCGGCATCCCAGTGCGCCGCGTTAGGCGCGAGTTCACCCAGGGCAAAGTCGCGTGCGGCCTGCGCAAAAGCTTGTTGCTCGTCGCTAAGGCGGAAATCCATCTTGCCTGTCTCCCTATGGGCTAGCGGGCCCCAAAACCCGCCAGCAGGTGTGCGGGCTAAAAGCTTCCAGCCGCTTTCAGTGTCGTACATCACGCAGTTGCGTGATGACTTCAGTCATGAATCAACAATCGCAGTGAAAGGGGCTTCGCCTCGAATGCATAGGCTAAAGACCGGCTCTCATGATTGCCCGTTCCGGCGCTTCCCCGACATTAATGTGCGCACATGCTCCGCATAGGCGGTCACATGCTTGCTCATCCGGCGTTCGGCGAGTGCGGCATCTCCTGCGACGATGGCTTCCTCGATCTTTTCATGTGCCTTGATGACAGCCAGCCGAACACTAGGCGGAGCCATATTCTGCAAACCAGTTGCATCACGAATCAGCTTGGCGATGGAAATGGTGAAGGTATGCAGCAGCGTATTGTGGCTGGCCTGGGCGAGTGCGCAATGCCAATTGACGTTCTCATCGAGGTACGTGGGAACATCGTCTTTATTGGCCGCGACAATGCGCTGGGAGATTTCCGCAAGTCGCTTTATATCTTCGTTGTTACGATTGAGCGCGGCCAGCCGCGCCAGTGCAGGTTCGAGTACCACGCGTGCCTGCACAATGGATTCCAGCGGAATGCCGCTAACTCGCGCGAAACGATTAATCTGATCAGATACCATGTCACCCGAAGGGCGTGTCACACATGAACCGCCATAACGACCCGAACGGGTTTTGATGAGCCCTTCTGCCTCCAATATACGCAGGCCTTCACGTACGGAGCCGCGGCTCAGCCCCGTTTGTTCGACCAGTTCGCGTTCGGCAGGCAACATGGCGCCGTCCGCTATGGAGCCGTCAAGGATCTGCTCCCGCAGCATGGTTGCCAGCATATCGCAAGATTTTGGGACGTCGATAACACTTAGTTTGGGTGAGAGGGAAGCCGCTGTAGAACTCATGGCGCAATGAATTTGGATTGATGCAGATGAATGCTAGTGCCAAAAAAGTTTAGCATAAACGTCAAATTTATTAATTGTTTGACCATTAAGTAATGACTTAAGAGTCCATCGCTTGATGAGCGCCCAGGGCGTTGCATCGGACTTTGCCTAATGTGAACGACAAGGGAATCCGCTTGGCTTCAAGGTACATAGACCATGCCTGTTATCCGCCTGCAGCGCGTTCACTGCTTCATATTCGAGGTCAAAATGCCACGTTGTCCTTTCCCTTTGTCTGGAGCATGGCTCTTGCGTCTTCCGGCGAAGCAATTTCAAGAGAAAGTTCTTCAAGGATCGTGCGAATCTTGATGACCTGATCGGCATTCGATGGCGCCAATTGCCCTTTCGATAGATACAGGCTGTCTTCAAGACCGACCCGTACATTACCGCCCAAAATGGCGCTCAAGGTGACAAACGGCATCTGGTATCTTCCCGCCGCAAGAACAGACAGATAATAATCTTCGCCAAACAATTTATCGGCGATGGCGCGCATGTGCAGCAGGTTTTCGTGATGGGGCCCAATACCGCCCAGAATGCCGAAAATACATTGGAGGAAAAATGGGGGCTTGATCAGGCCGCGATCAGCGAAATGCGCCACGTTATAGAGATGGCCCACGTCATAGCATTCGAATTCGAAGCGGGTCCCCATGGCTGACAGTTCGGCAACCCCACGCTCGATCTGGCTGAAGGTGTTCGACAGGATAAAGTCGGTCGTCATGTCAAGATACGGTTTTTCCCAGTCGTACTTGAATTGCTTTATCTTGGCTCCGGCTCCCGAAATGTTGAAATTGAATGAGCCCATATTCATCGATGCCACTTCGGGCTGGGCTGCTTTTGCCGGCGCCAGGCGCTCTTCCAGAGTCATGCCCAGGCCGCCGCCGGTTGTAATGTTCAAGATTGCGTCGGTCTGGTTCTTGATAACCGGCAAGAACTGCGCAAATAATTTCGGGTCCTGCTTTGGTTGCCCTGTTTGCGGATCGCGGGCATGCAAATGCAGCATGGCTGCACCGGCCTGTGCCGCGGCGATGGCATCCTGCGCGATCTGCTCCGGAGTGATGGGAAGATATGGAGACATGGACGGCGTATGAATGGAGCCGGTAACCGCACATGTAATGATGACTTTCTTGGACGCTTTCAAGATGCACTCCTTGAATCAAATTCAAAAAACCTGCTTTGACAGGCAGCACCATGAGTTTTAACCGTGGGCGCCGGTCCTCCCGTCATTCGCCAGCACGCCAGATCGACGGCCTCCGGCCTTGAATCAAGGCCGCCGCCTCTTGCTGACGGCCTTGCCGTTGAAGTGTGCTGCGTGCAGTCAGACATTGCCTGAAGCTATACCCGGACTGTTATATCCGGCTCATTGAGGCTCTATGCCAGCCTGCTTTACTTTCTCACCCCATACCGTCAATTGCTTGACGACGAAGGGGCCGAACTCGGAAGCCGGTGCGGGTGTGGGCTCGGCACCCATGCGGGTAAGGCGATCGCGAAAATCCTGCGCTGATACGATATTGACTATTTCAGTGCTCAATCGATCGACAATTGGCTGGGGAATGCCTGCGGGCCCGAAAATCCCTACCCATGCGGCCAGGTCGAAATCCGGCTGGCCGGTTATTTCTGCGATGGTCGGTAGATCAGGAGCCAAGGCGGTGCGTGCTTTGGTGGTGACTGCGAGCACCTTCAAGTTGCCGGACTGTATATGGCCGGCAGCCGAGGCAAGATCGGCAAACATGAATGAAGCCCGCCCGCCGACAACATCCGTCATGGCTTGCGGAGAACTGCGGTAGGGTACCGCGATAGCTTCCAGCCCCGCCGCCTTGTCGAACGCTGCGGCTGAAATTTGCCCTGTGCTGTTGCCATAGGCATAGCTTAGCTTGGATTTATTGCTCCGTGCATAGGCAATCAGTTCCTTGGCGCTTGAAACTGGCAATTTCCCGCTGACTGCCAACACGAATGGGAAGTTGCATACCTGCGCCAATGGGGTGAAATCCTTGATCGGATCGTAGCGCAGTGATTTGAACAAGTAGGGGTTGGCCGAATGTGTTGTATTGGTGGCCAGCATGATAGTGTAGCCATCCGGCGCGGCGCGGCTAACATAGTCGGAGGCGATCTGCCCGGATGCTCCAGGCTTGTTATCAACGATCACAGGCTGCTTGAATACTGCTTCGAGCCGCTCTGCAATGAGGCGCGCCACGATATCGCTGGCGCTGCCGGCGCCAAATGCCGTCACCATGCGGATTTCATGGGTCGGATATGCTCCCGCCGCCGCGGCCGAACCGCTTGCGAAAACAGCCATTGCACAGCAGAACAAGCCGAGAGCCGGTATGTATTTCTTTTGCATCATTGCCTCCTTTGTTGGACTAGTCGGCCTGCACCGGCCGGCTTTGTGTTTTCTCATTACATATGCGCAAGCCGCTTATAACCTTGCCAGAAGCTGCTGTGCTTGCTTCAAATGCGGGCGGTCCAGCATGGCGCCATCCAACTGCACCGTTCCCGCGCCGCCTGCCTGCTCAAAAGCCAGGATCACGCGTTTGGCATAAGCCACTTCGTCCGCATCGGGTGAAAAAGCCGCGTTGATGATTGGCACCTGATCCGGATGGATGGCGATCTTGCCGGTGAATCCCTCGCGGCGGGAAGCCTGTGCCTCGGCTGCAAGCGCATCGAGATCCCGAAAATTGGCGGCGATCGTGTCAATGGCCGCCACACCGGCCGCATAGGCGCCCAGCAGGCACTGCGAACGGGCCAGGCGATACGTGAATGCGTACTCGCCGTTCGGTTCGCGATTGGTGCTGGCGCCGATGGCGGCGGAAAGGTCTTCCGCACCCCAGGTAAGCGCTCGCAATCTTTTGCTGCTGCCGCGATAAGAGCCCAGCGCAAACAGGGCTGTTGGGGTTTCGGTGGCTACGGGCATGATGCCTATGGTGCAGGGGTTCACCCCATCGCGTGTCTCCAGCGCACTCAGATAGTTGTCCAGCAGGACGATATCGGCTGCGCCGAACACCTTGGGAAGCAGAATTCCGTCTGGCCTTCCCCGCACCACCGCGGCAAGATCCTCTAGTGCAAGCCCTGAATCCAGCGGATTGATTCGTACCCAGACTTGCTGCGTTTGCCGGTCATGGGCTAGTAAATACTCGCGGACCATATCGCGCGCGATAGGTAAGCGGGCAATGTCGACAGCGTCTTCCAGATCGAGCACCAACGCGTCAGCGCCTGTATCTGCGCCCTTGGCAAGTTTGCGCTCGCTATCTCCGGGTACAAATAATAAAGACCTTAAATTCATCGTTTCTCCAGTTCCCTGATTCATACCTGGCATGGCTGGCAAGCAGGACCGAAGCGGCCGCTTCGCCGGTATGGTGTAGTTTCAGAGCTTATCTACCTTGATATCGCGGCGATCGCTTTTCCTTGAACGCCGCCACGCCTTCCTGAATATCTTCGGATTCCTGCAATACGCGCAGCATGAGCTGTTCCAGGCGCAATCCACTGGCCAGATCCAGGTCACGGCTTCTAACTGCCAGCTCCTTCGCGGCTTGTACCGCCAGGGGCGCATTGGCCGCCAGGCGGCGGGCGAATCCATACGCCATATCCATAAGCTGATTTCTCTCTACGACCTGATTGACTAAACCCCATTTACTCGCTTTCTGCGCATCGAAGGCATCGCCAATCAACAACATTTCCATCGCGATGGCATAAGGCACCTGCTGACTAATGCGTTGTGTGCCTCCGTTGGCGGGGAACGCTCCCCGCTGAACCTCGGTCAGGCCAAAGCGCGCTTCCGGTATGCAAATTCGTATGTCGGTGGCAAGCAGCAATGTCATCCCGCCACCCAGACAATGGCCATTGACAGCGGCGATTATTGGCTTCCACACCTCCAGGCCGCGATTCAGCAACGCGCCTTGCTGGGTTAGCATGAGCTGGTCCAGTGGTGGTCTTTTGCCCAGGAATTCTTTAATGTCCGCCCCGGCGCAAAAGGCCTGGTCGCCGGCTCCGGTCACGATGGCCACACGAATGTCCTTGTCATCACGCACTTGGCGCCAGGCGTCAGACAGCATGTCGTAATGTGCCTGGTCCAGAGCGTTGCGGCGCTCGGGACGGTTAATGACGATTAGCGCTATGCCCTCTTCATCCACACTGAGATCGATAGACAAATTTGCCTCCTGCGGCCATTGGGAATGCCGTTGCGCGAGGTGTTCTGAGTTATTGCGCATTGACGTACAGAAGAATAGTTAATAATATTGCTTCAGTCAACGGTTTGACCATTGATTTTTTAACCACCTGCTATATCTTCCCCAGGATCTTCCAGGAATCCGCAATGAATCCACTGACTGGCGTTCGCGTCATTGATTTTTCCAAAGTGCTGGCGAGACCCCTGTGCACGCAATATCTTGCGGATATGGGAGCGGATGTCATCAAGGTTGAAACGCCGGACGGCGACGATACCCGGCGCTGGCCTCCTTTCCATCACGGCCATGGCACTGTATTTTTAAGCGCCAACCGCAACAAGCGCAGTATCACGCTGGATTTGAAAAGCGAATATGGCAGGCAGGTTGTGCAGCGACTGCTCCGCACGGCGGACGTCGTGGTTGAAAGCTTCAGCCCGGGTGTAACAAAGCGCTTGGGAATCGACTATGACGCCGCGTGTGCCATCAAGCCCGACATTGTCTATTGCAGCATTTCCGGCTTTGGCGTTAAAGGACCGCTCAGTCAGGCCAAAGGGTACGATGTCATTCTTCAGGCATTCAGCGGCATGATGTCCATCACCGGCGATCAGGATGGTCCGCCTGCGCGCAGCCCGGTGTCACCCATTGACCAAGCCACAGGCATGCATGCCGCCATTGGCATTCTATCGGCCATGGTGCAATACCTGAAAACAGGCAAAGGCGCTTTAGTGGAGGCATCGCTTTTCGATACGGCAGTGGGCTTGATGGGCTATGTGTCACACAGTTACTGGCAGCGTAAGACTGAACCGCGCAGATGGGGATCGGGCCATGAGTCGCTTTGCCCTTATCAGGCTTTCGAGGCCAGCGATGGTCCCTTTTTGCTGGGTGTGGCCAACGATTCACTGTGGCAAACATTCTGCCGTGAAACCGGCGCGAGCGAACTAGGGGTCAATCCGCGTTATTTAACCAACGCGGACCGCGTACAACACCGCGCCGAGGTGGTCGACGCGGTGCAGGCTATTATCGGCAGCCGCACGCGCGACCACTGGCTACAGAGCTTGACGGCCGTCGGTATACCATGCGCGGCAATTCAGCAGGTCGGCGAAATGCTGGCCCACCCTCACACGCAAGCAAGCGGTGTCGTCCAGACATTTGAAGAACCCGGCCAAACGCCGCTTAATGTTATTGCTCAGCCTCTACGATTCAATGGCCAGCGCAACCCGTTGCTGCGTCGACCGCCAGAGCTTGGCGCCCATACGCGTGAAATCCTGCAAGAACTAGGCTATGGCGATGACGAAATCGCCGCTGTGATGCAAGAGCAGTCTCCCGTCAAAGCGCGCGCTTGAATCAAATCGCGCCAGCCAGGCTACTGCGGCGCAGCTCGAATATATCGCATACTTCAAGGGTCAATACATGCAAGCGATTGATTTGACTAAAGATTCGTCAGCAGAATTCGTGGATTACTCGCGGGCGGGTGCGGTTGCGATTGTGCGGCTGAATCGCCCAGATAAGCTCAATGCGCTGGCCGAGCCCATGAAAGATCGACTCGGATTGCTGTTCGAATTGATTGCCCGTGACGATTCTATCCGAGCAGTCATGCTCTGTGCGGCAGGCACAGCGTTCTGTGCCAGCGGCGATGTCACGACAATGGGCGGCTTTACTACGGTGTCAGCTCGCGAGCGGTTGAAAAGAGCGCATCGGATGATATTGGGTTTGGCCAATATGGAAAAACCGGTGGTTGCGGCGGTACGCGGCGCAGTAGCCGGGATAGGGTGGAGCCTGGCGATGGCGTGCGATGTGGTTTACGCATCTGAAACCGCATACTTTGCGCAGGTATTCAAGAACGTAGGCGTAGCGCCGGACGGCGGCGGCATTTATTTCTTGACCCAGAATCTCGGCGTGCTGAAGGCCAAAGAACTCGTGTTATCGGGCCGGAAACTTACAGCACAAGAGGCAGAAAGTCTGGGCCTGATTACACGGCGGCTTCCAGACGATGCCCTCGAGCAAGAGGCCAGGGCACTGACTGATCGGTTGGCTGCGGGGCCGACTTACGCCTATGGGGTAGGCAAAAAGATGTTCAAGCAAATGCACACGCCCTCGCTTGAGGCGTTTCTGGAAGCGGAAGCCTGGGCTCAGACCACAGCCTTGATGAGCCACGATCATATAGAAGGCGTGCAGGCATTCCTGGAAAAGCGCAAGCCTGTATTCCGCGGGACTTAAGCGAAGATATAAAAATTTCTTTATACAAAGCGCCTGCAAACAGCAGATATAGCTACTCTAAAAGAGGAGACATTACATGAAGATACTGATTCGTCGCTTTGCAGCGGTTTCCATGCTGGCGGCGCTATGCGCGATCGCAGGCACCGTCCAGGCACAAGGGTATCCAGCCCGACCCATCCGCCTCGTGGTTGGATATGGTGCAGGAGGGGGAACCGACATGATCGCCCGGTTGGCGGCGGAGTACCTGACAAAGGAACTCAATCAGACAGTGGTTGTGGAAAACAAGCCTGGGGCCGGAGGCAATATTGCGACGGAGGCGGTGGCCCGTGCCCCAGCCGACGGTTATACCCTGCTACTTGCGGTCAATAACGTGACGATCAATCCATATATCTACAAGCATATGCAGGTCGATATAGAACATGATTTGCGCGGAATCAGCATCATCGCAGCGTCGCCTATCGTTTTGGTTACCAATGACTCGGCCCCCTTTGCGTCGTTCAAGGAAATGGTCGATTATGCCCGCGCCAATCCGGGAAAAATCAGCTACGGGACGCCCGGCATCGGCACGCCGCAACACTTGGCAGTGGAGCTGCTCATGCATATGGCGAAGATCAAAATGACGCATGTCCCGTATAAAGGATCATCACAGTCCCTGTCGGACTTGCTGGCCGGCCATATTCCGCTGGTATCAGCCGCCATTAACTCGGCGGAGCCATTTATTATGGCCAACAAACTTAGAGGCCTTGCAGTAGCCGACTCCAAACGGGTTGAAACGTTAAATAACGTTCCGTCGATCAACGAGGTCGTGCCAGGGTACGAGGTGCGCATCTGGTATGGCTTGATGGCTCCTGCAAAAACCCCCGATGCTATTGTCAACACATTGAATCAGGCTTTGGCTCGAGCGGTCGCGAATCCCGATATGCACAAACGCATGAAGGAGCAAGGATACGAAGCTGCGTTGACCTCGCCTCGCGAAATGGACGACGATATCAAGAAGGATCTCAAGAAATGGGGAGAAGTTATACGGGCTGCGGGCATACAGCCACAGTAGGCGGTCAGCCAAAAACCTTTCTCGCATAATGGTTGGACCGCATCCCTCAAAAATTGAGTTGGACGCTCATCCTGACGGCCGATCGTCCCGATGGCATAGGGCTGATCCCTTCCAGATATCTGAATGGTGGCTGAATGGTGGCCGTTAATTTCCTCGTTTTGGCGATGACGCGAGGTCGCCTCGGCACATCCCGGTATTTACAGAAGCGGTACGATGGAATAAGGTAGTCGGCAAAGACTGCATCTATCCCAATGCATCTGTTCCACGTAAGAGGAGTGCGCCATGGGCGGCACCAATTCGTTCGGAGCCAAGGGTTGGCTCGACGTGGCGGGGAAAACCTACGAAATATACAGGCTAGGCGCCGTCGCCGAAGCAGGATTCGATGTTGCAAGCCTGCCCTACAGCCTGAAAGTATTGCTCGAGAATCTGCTGCGCACCGAGAACGGCATAGACATTACCGCGGACGATATCCGGGCCCTGGCCGGTTGGGACGCGGGTGTTCAATCCAGCCGGGAAATCGCGTTTACGCCGGCCCGGGTGGTGCTGCAAGACTTCACCGGCGTGCCCGTGTTGGTGGATCTGGCCGCAATGCGCGAGGCGATGGAAGACCTTGGCGGCGATCCGAGCCGCATCAATCCCCTTGCTCCCGCCGAACTGGTGATCGACCACTCTGTCATCGTCGACGTCTTTGGCAACGGCGATGCGTTCCAGCGCAACGTCCAGATAGAATATGAACGCAATCTCGAGCGGTATCAATTCTTGCGCTGGGGGCAGACGGCCTTCAATAATTTCAAAGTCGTACCGCCCAGCACCGGCATCGTCCACCAAGTCAATCTGGAACACCTTTCGCGGGTGATCTATACACAGGAAAGCGGCGGCGTCATATCCGCCTACCCGGATAGCTGTGTGGGTACGGATTCACACACGCCCATGGTCAACGGCCTGGGCATTGTCGCTTGGGGCGTGGGCGGCATAGAAGCCGAGGCCGCCATGCTGGGCCAGCCGATCTCCATGCTGATTCCCCAGGTGGTGGGCTTCAAGCTCACCGGGTCCTTGCCCGAAGGCTCCACCGCCACCGATCTCGTTTTGACGATTACAGAAAGGCTGCGCCAGCACCGGGTGGTCGGCAAATTCGTCGAGTTCTACGGCCCCGGCGTGGCCGAAGTGCCGTTGGCCAACCGCGCCACCATAGGCAACATGAGTCCGGAGTACGGATCCACCATCGCCATCTTCCCCATGGACGAGGTGACGCTGCGATACCTAGAGCTTACGGGGCGCCCGGCCGAGCAAATCGCGCTCGTCGAAGCCTACGCCAAGGAGCAGGGCTTGTGGCATGACCCCCATGCCGAGCCGCGCTATTCGGAACGGCTCGAACTCGACCTGTCTACTGTCGTGCCTTCCATCGCGGGACCCAAGCGGCCGCAGGACCGTATTTCGCTTGCCGACGCCAAGCAGGCATTCCGCGCGACGCTCTCCACCTTTATAGACGATGCGCCGCAGAAGCTGAAGGGCTACGACGAAGCCGTGGCGCAGTCATTTCCTGCCTCGGATCCGCCCTCGCGTGAGCAGCCGGGAAATTTTTCCGACGCGCCCGATGATCATGTCGATGACGCGCCCTTGGATGCGCCGCGCAGGAGCAATTCGGTTTCAATCAGCTTGAGCGACGGCACTGAATGCCGGATCGATCATGGCTGTGTGGTGATCGCCGCCATCACCTCCTGCACGAACACCTCCAATCCGGCGGTCATGATGGCGGCGGCGCTGCTCGCGAGAAACGCGGTGAACAAAGGCCTTGCCCGCAAGCCGTGGGTCAAGACCAGCCTGGCGCCCGGGTCGCGGGTCGTCACGGATTACTACGATCGCGCCGGGCTTACGCCATATCTGGAAGCGCTGGGCTTCAATCTGGTGGGTTATGGCTGTACCACATGCATAGGAAATTCAGGCCCCTTGATACCAGAGGTCAGCCAGGCGGTGAATGAACACGATCTGGCCGTCGTATCGGTGTTGTCAGGAAATCGTAATTTTGAAGGCCGCATCCATGCCGAAGTAAAAATGAACTATCTGATGTCGCCTCCGCTGGTGGTGGCGTATGCCTTGGCAGGCACCATGGACATCGACTTGTTCAACGACGCGCTGGGCACGGGCAAGGACGGCCGGAAGGTTTACCTGAAAGACATCTGGCCCAGCGCGGATGAGATCGCGCAAGTAGTGAAGTCCTCCATCGCCGTCGACATGTACCGAAAGGGATATGCTGATGTATTCGCCGGCGACCGGCGCTGGCAGCGGCTGCCCACCCCGCAGGGCGCCATTTTCGACTGGGGTCCTGATTCGACCTATGTGCGCAAGCCGCCTTATTTCGCAGGCATGCCTCGAGACCCCGACCCTGTCTCCGACATCAGGGGCGCTCGGGTGCTGGCCAAACTGGGCGATTCGGTAACGACCGACCACATTAGCCCGGCAGGCTCCATAGCCAGGAATTCGCCTGCGGCCATCTATCTTGCCGGGCAAGGCGTGCCTGCCGCGGACTTCAACTCTTATGGGTCGCGTCGGGGCAACCATGAAGTCATGATACGCGGCACGTTCGCGAACGTCAGGTTGCGCAATCAGCTGGCGCCGGGCACTGAAGGCGGCTATACGCGCGACTTTACCAAAGCCGATGCGCCGGTCACCACTATTTACGAAGCGTCGCGCGCCTATATCGAGCAAGGCACGCCTTTGCTCATTCTGGCCGGAGCTGAATACGGCTCGGGCTCTTCGCGCGATTGGGCGGCAAAGGGGACGGCGCTGCTCGGCGTGCGCGCGGTCCTTGCCGAATCCTACGAACGCATCCACCGCTCCAATCTGCTGGGCATGGGCGTTTTGCCGTTGCAGTATCTGGATGGGCAGAATGCAAAGACATTGGGGCTGACAGGGGAAGAGGTTTTCGACATCATCGGCGTCGCGCAGCTCAACGCCGGCGGCAAAGTCAAAACCGTCCAGGTAAAGGCCGGCATGCTGGTGTTCGAGGCCCTGGTGCGCATCGATACGCCCAGCGAAGCGGCCTACTATCGCCATGGCGGCATCATGCAATACGTGTTGCGCAGCTTGTTGAACTGACACTTATAGGGAAGCATATGCAAAGGCCGGTCTTTTTCAATGTGCTGCAGATCCAGCTTCCGGTGGGCGCCATAACTTCCGTCACTCACCGCATTAGCGGGATACTGCTCGCCATCGGTGTCCCTTTCAGCATCTACCTGCTCGATTTATCGCTGGATGGCCCCGGCGGCTATCAACGAGCCGGCGAGCTGCTCCATAGCCTTCCGGTTCGATGCCTGGCGATATTGTTCGCGTGGGCGCTGGGCCACCACTTGCTGGCGGGCGTTCGTCATCTGCTCAGCGATATCGATATTGGCTCGAGCTTGCCCGCGGCGCGCCGCAGCGCCTGGATAATCAATTGCACCAGCCCTTGGTTCGCCGTAATCGCCGCGGTGGCGCTGCTATGAGAAAGGCGCCCGTCAGCGGCCTCAGGCCCTGGATCATCCAGCGGTTTACCGCAATCTATCTGTTTTTTTTCTTTCTTCTCCTGTTGGTGTATTTCATCTTTTTCCCGCCGGCGTCGTATGAAGCATGGAAGGACGCGATGTCGGGGACGGTGGTCATCGTTGCAACCAGTGTGTTTTTTCTTGCCTTGTTTGCCCATGCCTGGATCGGCCTTCGCGATGTCATCATGGACTACGTCAAGCCCTTGCCGCTACGGATGACGGCGCTGGCATTGCTTGCGTTCGGCCTGATCGGCATGGCGGCATGGGTCATGCATATTTTATTCGCCGCGGGCGGTTGAAGAGCCATCGGCCGCACTACGTCTAATCGGAGCAGTCATGCGATTTTCCATTTACAGGTTCGATCCGGACAGCGACGCCAAGCCCCGGATGCAGGATTTCGATATAGAGATCGGCCCCAACGACCACATGCTGCTGGATGTCATCCTGCGCATAAAAACGGAAATCGACGATTCGCTCACCATCCGTAAATCATGCCGCGAAGGCATTTGCGGCTCGGATGCAATCAACATAAACGGGCGTAACGGGCTGGCCTGTATTACACCGATCAGGACCTTGAAAGGCACGGTCGTGTTGCGGCCCTTGCCCAGCTTCCCGGTCATCCGCGACCTAGTGGTCGATATGACGCAGTTCTACAAGCAGTACTGGTCGATAAAGCCCTACCTCATCAATCATGAACCGCCGCCCGAGAAAGAACGCTTGCAGTCGCCCGAGCAGCGAGAGTCGCTCAATGGGCTTTACGAATGCATCTTGTGCGCCTGTTGCACCAGCCAGTGCCCATCGTTCTGGTGGAATCCGGATAAATTCGTTGGCCCGGCGGGCCTGTTGAACGCCTATCGCTTTATTGCCGACAGCCGCGACCAAGCCACGGAAGACCGGCTGGACGACTTGAACGACGCATACCGCTTGTTCCGCTGCCGTACGATCATGAACTGTACCGAGGTCTGCCCCAAGAGCCTTGAGCCCTCCCGGGCCATCGAACATATCCGGCTGGCGATGGTGCATCATTCGCTATAGCGACGCAGACCGCCCTGGCCTCGCGGCTGTCGCCTCGGCTGCGTCCGTGCAATCTCGCCTTGGGGCTGCTGTTCTTGCCCATGCTCGTGCTTGAAGGCATAAAGAGCCTCACTCTTCTTCCAGCTCTTGGAACGCCTGCACCAGGAAATCCAGCAAAGCGCGTACGGCCGGCAATTGCCCGCGGCGCGACGCGTAGATGGCGTGGATGATCTCGGGTGAAGGTTCCCAGCCGGGTAACACGCGAACCAGGGCGCCGCTGGCCAGTTCATCGCGAATGAACATGGTCGGCAGTTGCACCACGCCAACGCCTCCCACAGCGGCATCGCGCAGGGCCGGCATAGATTGAGTGACATAGCGCGGACTGTGGCGCACTTCGGCGCGTGCGCCGTCCGGCCCCTGCAGCAGCCAGCGATGTGTTTCCTGCGGCGGCCCCATGTCCAGGGTGGGCCAATGCGATAAATCCATTGGGCCCGAAGGACGGCCGCAGCGCGCCAGCAATTGCGGCGCGGAGACCAGGCATTGGCGCCGCTCGGCCAGCGTACGCAGTACCAGATCGCTGTCTTGCAGCGGCGGCGGGCGTACGCGTATGGCCAAATCCAGGGCTTCGGCCACGACATCCACGCGCCGATTGGTTTCATCCACATGAAGTGCCACGCGGGGGTATTTGGCCATGAAGGCGGCCAGTATCGTTCCCGTCCTGGCCGCCAGCAGAGCGACCGGGCAGCTCATGCGGACCACGCCGCAAGGCTCGGCGCGGGCCAAGGACACGAACTCCTCTGCCGCTTCGGCTTCGGTCAACATGGCCCGGCAGTGTTCATAGTAGCGCCTGCCCACGTCCGTGACGGCAAAGCTGCGCGTTGAGCGCAGCAATAGCCGCAGTCCGAGCCGTTCTTCCAACAGGGCCACACGGCGGCTGAGTTTGGACTTGGGGATGCCGAGAGCGCGGCCCGCCGGCGCAAAGCCGCCGTGTTCCACCACTTTCGCGAAGTAACACAGCTCGTTCAGGTCGGGTAGTTTCATCGTTTCGAAATTGGAACTCTGAGACCGAATATTATGATCTATTCAGCTGATCGTTCCAAGTTCATACTTGCACCCATGTTCAACGAATCGCTTTTAGCCTACCAGGCAAGCGATTCCGTCCGATGGAGAGTGCCATGCTCAAGAAAATACTGGGTGTTTACGATGCGCCGCGTCCTCACTGGGTGGGCGATGGCTTCCCGGTGCGTTCGCTATTCAGCTATAGCGATCACGGCAAGGCATTGAGCCCCTTTCTGCTGCTGGATCATGCCGGCCCGCAGACATTCGCGCCCACCACCGCCCGGCGCGGCGTCGGCACGCATCCTCATCGCGGTTTTGAGACAGTGACCATCGTCTACGAAGGTGAAGTCGCCCACCGGGACTCCACTGGTGCGGGCGGCACGATCAGTCTCGGCGATGTGCAATGGATGACGGCGGCGTCCGGCATTTTGCACGAGGAATTCCATTCGGAAGCCTTTGCTCGCGAGGGCGGGCGGCTCGAAATGGTGCAATTGTGGGTCAACCTGCCGGCCAAGGACAAGATGTCGGCGCCTGGCTACCAGACGCTGCTGCGCCGCGATATACCGGCGGTGGAGCTGCCCGGCGGCGCCGGACATCTGCGTGTGATCGCTGGCGAATACGAAGGGATACGTGGTCCCGCGCGCACCTTCACACCCATTGACGTATGGGATTTAAGGCTCAAGGCATCGGCCGCCGTCGAACTGGCGGCTCGACCTGGCCACACTTTGGCGCTCGCGGTGTTGCACGGCACCGTGCTCGTCAATGGCCAGGAAATCGTGCGCGCGGGCCAGTTGGTGCATATGGAACGCGCCGGAGATACCGTGCACCTGGAAGCCAACAACGATGTCACGCTGTTGTGGCTGGCGGGCGAACCGATAGATGAGCCCGTGGTCGGCTACGGCCCCTTCGTCATGAACTCCGACGCCGAGATCGCGCAAGCAATCGCCGATTTCCGCAGCGGCAGTTTCGGCCATATTCCAAACGTCAAGCGCGGTCTGGGCGAAGCCGCGCATCGCCAATGACCTCGTCCATTTTTTTACCTCAACCCTCAAGGAGAGCTTCATGAGCAAGAAACCGTATGTGCGTCTGGACAAGGACGCCGCCGCCGTGCTGTTGGTGGACCATCAGACCGGCCTGCTGTCATTGGTGCGCGATATCGACCCGGACAAGTTCAAGAACAATGTCCTGGCTTTGGCCGACATGGCCGAATACTTCAAACTGCCCGCCATTCTGACCACCAGCTTTGAAAACGGTCCGAACGGGCCGCTGGTACCCGAACTCAAGGAGAAATTCCGCGATGCGCCCTACATTGCCCGCCCCGGGCAGATCAACGCCTGGGACAACGAGGATTTCGTGAAAGCCGTCAAGGCGACAGGCAGGAAACAGCTTATCGTGGCGGGAGTGGTCACCGAGGTATGCGTGGCATTCCCGGTGCTGTCCGCCCTCGAGGAAGGCTTTGAGGTGTTCGTGATCGCCGATGCGTCGGGCACATTCAACAGCATGACGCAACAGGCGGCCTGGAGCCGCATGGAACAGGCGGGCGCTCAAATCATGACCTGGTTCGGAGCGGCGTGCGAGCTGCATCGCGATTGGCGGAATGACATCGAAGGCTTGGGTACATTGTTCTCGAACCACATCCCTGATTATCGCAATCTGATGAACAGCTATGCCGCGCTGGCAGCGGCGAAGTAGGCGGCGATCGCGAGTCGAGCAATGCCCAGCATATCAGCCGGCAAGGGTGGACGCTGTGTCGACAGCATGCAAGGGCGAGCGTTTATTCCCGATGACTTCGTCGATTACGGCAAGCCAGTCTTTGATGAATCGATCCATTCCAAAACGCTCGATGGCGGTTTGTCGGCCGGCCTCGCCCCAGCGGCGGCCCAGGTCCGGCTCGGCGATCAGTTGGCGCATGATATCGACCAGCAAGGCTTTGTCCGTATGCACGAAGCCGTTCACGCCGTTGACAATGACTGTGGGCAGCTCGGTGGCCGCAACGCCGACCACGGGCATACCGATCAGCATGGCCTCGACCAGGGCGAGGCCGAGGCTGGTGTAGCGTATGGGCGTATAGAAGAACCGGTAGCGCGCCATGGTGGCGGCGACATCGAGGTTCGGCACTTCCCCCAGGCCTCCCATCACCTCGCTCTGCATGCCGATCAAATCCAGTGGGACTTGTTCGCGGCTCCATTCGAAGAGGTCGGCGCCCATGCGCCTGCCTCGTTTGTGCAGGCCGTTGATGACGGTGATGCCGCGCGGTAATTCGCCGGAATATCGCACAGCCGGGTTGATGGGCACTCCATGTTCGATGACGCGCGTCGGCATGTCTTCCGCATCCCAGTTCAGCGCGTTGTAATGCGTGACATGCACCAGTATGCCTGTGTCATGCCGGAAGCAGTGCTTGGTATCGACGGGATACGGACGTGGGGGGTCATGCTCGATATAAATACTGGGCAGCTTGCGCTGCGCGGCCGACAGCAACCTGGGCGCGTCGTTTTCGTATGTGGCTTGCGATTGGTAAATGACGCAGTCGAAGTCTTCTTGCGCAATCTCTTCGGCTGGGATCTCCCTGACATTCCCGCCCCAGGGAATTTTGTTCCCGAGCCGGCCATAGCCGGGCCGTCCGTCGTCATAGACTGGAATAATGAATTCATGCGGCACTTGGGTCAGGGCGTACAAATAATTCCCATGCACATGCCACGTGAGGATGCGCAGCGGTTCGGCTGATTCGATATGCATATCGTCCATGTTTCCCCCAAGGATTTGTTAGAACGTTGAGTGGGGGCATCGAAGCAATTTCTGTGCCGGCCGCCTCTTGGAATCAAGTGTGCGGCGGCTCAATATGGCATCCTTAAATCATAGAATTCTTGTCATACGATAAACCGATATCTATCATTATGGCTCTCCGCCTACGCAATGAGCCGACCGCAAAGAGCCTTCAAGCTGCGGCATGTTTTTCATAGGCGGAGGTCGCCGCGTCCAGGAAGGCCTCTATCAATTGCAGGCGCGGCGACGAACGCAGCCAGATCAACCCAAACCGGCGTGGCTTGCACGGTGTTTTCAGAGGCAGGCCGATCACATTCAATCCCTTTTGCCACTGGTCCCATGCGCTGGGAACGATGGCGACGCCGAGATCTTTGTGCACCAGACGGGTGATGGCTTCCGTTGATGCGAGCTCGAACCGCTCCCTGGGCATGATGTTGTTATGGCGCAGATAGGTGTCGATCTGCTGGCCGGCCCAGCTGTGCCGGTGATAGCGGATGAACGGTTCTCGTTCGAGGAGTAGATGCGGGTCTGTGCCTTCATGCCTGCGGGCGGCAATCAGGACGAAAGGCTCTTCGCTGAGCAAATGCCAGCCCATGACTTTGGAAGGAGTAAAGGCGGGTTCCATGGCGATCGCCGCATCCAAAATCCCTCTTTCAACCTGCATGTGGAAATCGGATGACTGCCCTGACATGATGTTTACCCTTATTTCGGGGTATTGAGATCCCAGTGCTTCAAGAATGTCTGGAACTTTGCCGGCCAGGACGGTATTGCCGGTTCCAACGTTGAGTTCACCCCTGAGTTCGTCTGTGTTGGCCAGCGCCGCGAGCGCATGGATGTCGTCGAGGATTTTCTGGGACGCGTCTAGAATGCGGTGGGCGGCCTGTGTCAGATGCACGACCTTGCCTGCGCGCCGTACCAGGCTGATGTTCAGCTCGCTTTCGAGCGTCTTGATTTGTTGCGCGACGGCGCCGTGGGTCAGATTGAGGCGCCGCGCCGCTTCGGCCATGGAACCGTAACGGTGGACGGCCAGCAAAGTATCCAATAATTTAGTATTCACAAGATAGAATATCTATCGTTTGATGATAATTGCAAGCGTACTACAAAGGGCGGGCGAGTGGGTACTATGAGCATTCATCAGAATGAGAGAACCCCATGCGCAGCAAGCTGTTCGTACCCGCTTCCCGGCCTGAATTATTCGTCAAGGCGCTTACAAGCCAGGCCGATGCCGTCTGCTTTGATCTCGAGGATGCGGTGCTGGAAAGCAGGAAACAGTACGCGCGAGACGAGTTGGCGCGTTTCTTCGGCACGAACGAGTTTCATTCCCTACGCCAGGAAGGCAAGAAGAGCATCATAGTGCGCGTCAATGCGCTCGAAACCGGGTACACCGAAGACGATCTCGCCGTTTCGTGCGCACCTGGGGTGGATGTCATCAATATCCCCAAATCCGACACGGTCGAGGATGCACTGTGTTTCATCTCCATGCTCGAAGCGCAGGAACTACGTGTCATCGCAGGCGAAGGGGCCGGGCTGGATATACGCGTGCTGGCGAATATAGAGACACCCCGCGCGCTGTTGAATGCGGCGGCGATTGCCGCGTGTCATCCCAGAATTTGGGGCCTGCAATTGGGCCTGGGGGACTTGTTCGAACCGTTGGGCATAGCTCGTGACGATGCGCTGAACGTGCATTCAGTGATGATGAACATGCGTATCGCCGCCGGCGCGGCGGGAAAAATCGCTTACGACACCGCCTATACCAATGTCTCCGATTCCGAAGGCTACCGCCAAGAGGCCTGGCGCGCGCGTCGGGCCGGCTTTCTCGGCAAAACCTGCATTCATCCAAGCCAGGTCGCTCTTGCGAACGAAGTATTCAGCCCGACGGAAGATGAAGTGCGCTGGGCAGCCAAAGTGGTCGAGTCCGCAGAGAGGAACGACGTCAATGGCGCCTACATGCTGGAGGGAAAAATGATCGATGGACCGTTTATCGAACGTGCGCGCGCCATTCTTGCGCAGGCGGCCGTTTGAATAGAAATTCGATCATGCGGTTCGCCATGGTGGTCGAGCCTTGCTTTACACGCTTTTGAAACTCTTTACGAATATGTCCATGAACGGTGACTATCCCTTATCCGGCATCAAGGTATTGGACCTGAGCGCATATATTGCGGGTCCATATGGATGCAATCTCCTGGCCGACATGGGGGCCGAGGTGATCAAGATCGAGCCGCCCGAAGGGGACAACCTGCGTAAGTATCCCTCCACGCTGCCGGGAGAAAGCCGCGCTTTTTTAGGTGTGAACCGGGGCAAGTACGGCATGTGCATCGATCTGAAAAGCGCATCGGGCTACGATGTGTTCATGCGTCTGGCCGAGCGGGCGGATGTAATCGTGCATAATTTCCGGCCGTCGGTTCCACCTCGCCTGCGCATCGACTACGACACCATGCGAGCTCACAATCCGCGGCTGGTTTATTGCTCTTTGACCGGTTATGGCCAAAGTGGTCCTTTGGCGAATCGCGCCGGCTATGACCAGGTGCTTCAGGCGCGAACGGGCATCTGCTCGTCGCAGGGGACGGTGGATGAGCCTAAGATTGTCTACGGCTCCGTAGTGGATTATTACGGTGCCGCTTTGCTGGCGAACGGCGTTACCGCCGCCTTGTTTCAACGCGAAAGAACGGGCTTGGGACAGCATGTCTCCGTGTCGCTATTGGGCAGCGCCTTGGCCATGCAGGCAGCCCGGCTTGTCGTGGCCGAGGGCGAACCGCGTGCAATCAATCGTGATATGCGCTCAGGAGGCATTACCGGCATTCATCCCACCCGTGCCGGATATTTGTATATTTCCGCGAATACGCCGCATTTCTGGCGTTCGTTATGTTTCTTGGTCGGCCTGCCGGATCTGGCGGAAAATGAGCGCTACGACACGGTCAAGAAGCGTGCCGCTCATGTGGACGAACTGGTGCCTATGTTGCGCGAGGCCCTGCTCGGCAGGACCGCCGAAGAATGGGAAGCCATTTTTGGCGAGCAAGTTCCATGTTCTGTAGTTCGCAATGTTGAGGATGTGTTCGATGACGCACAGGTTCAAGAGCAAGGCCTGATCGGCCAGCATACCCATCCGGCGCTAGGACGGTATAAAACCATCGCAAATCCAATTTCATTCGGTAGCGCCCTAGAGAAGCGCGAGCTGCGCAGCGCTCCTAGGCTGGGTCAGCATACCAGTGCGCTCATGCGCGAACTGGGCTACTCGGAGGCCGAGATCGACAGTGCAGTGGCCGAATGGAATGTCATCGCTTAAGCACAAGTTTCCGCCGTCCGGCCTATTGCTGGAAGGCTTATCTTCGTTGTTGGTATAAGCTCTGAAGGAGGCCATCATGCCCAAACGCAGTACCCTGAAGATACTATCTAGTCTCGCCTTGATTGGCGCCATGAGCACCACCATAGCGCTGTCGGCTGTCGGCACGGCGACGGCGGCTGAGTGGCCGGAACGCCCTGTGCGGCTGGTCGTGCCGTTTGCGCCAGGCGGCAGTAACGATGTGATTGCCCGCAAGCTTGCCGACAGTCTCAGCAAAAGCATGGGCCAATCTTTTGTGGTCGAGAATAAGGCGGGAGCAGGCGGCGTGGTCGGCGCGGGCCATGTCGCATCCTCGGCGCCCGATGGATACACATTCTTGTTCATCTCGGGTTCTCTGGCGACGTCGGCGGCTGTTCAGAAAACGCCCTATGACGCCAAGACCGCATTTGATGCGGTCTCCCTGGTGGCGAGCGCACCATTCGTGGTCCTTACTCGCAAGGATTTCCCTGCCAAGGACATCAAGGGTCTGCTGTCCTATGCCAAGAACAATCCCGGAGCGATCAATTTCGGCAGCGCAGGTCTCGGCGATAGTTCCCAAATGGCGACGGAACTTCTTGCCAACAAGGCGGGCGTAAAAATGCAGACGGTGGGTTATAAAGGTATCGCACCCGCCCAGATGGATCTGGTCGCCGGGCGCCTGGATATGATTATCACCACCATGGCGTCCATCCGCGGGACTCCCACGGACGAGCTGCCCAAGCTCGCCTTTACCGGCGCCGAGCGCGAGCCCGACTTTCCGAACATTCCGACCGTCAAGGAAGAAACCGGCCTGGACTATGTCGTGAATGTCTGGTGGGGCGTATTTGGTCCCAAGGGCGTGAATACAGCAGCCCGCGATAAGCTCAACGCAGAAATCAAGAAGGCCATCTCTACCGAAGAGTTCGCCAAGTTTCTGGATTCTGTCGGCGCACGTCCACGGCCATCCACTCCAGCCGAGTTGCAGCAACTGCTGGTATCCGATGTGGACCAATGGACGGAAACAGCGCGGGCTGCCGGAATACGCGCCCAATAATTCCAACTTTCGAAATATCCCCGGCGTTTCTGGAGCAGTCATGGCCGCAACCCCCAACAATGGCGCGCAGGACAGGCAAGAAGCAGTCAAGCAGACCATTGCACAGTGTTTGGCGATCAGTACAACGTATTTGCATGGTGTGCCTTCCCGTACCGAGCCTGCCATATTGGCGTCGGAATTGATGCGCTTGAACTCCGCGGTACGCGCGAGCGTCGGCGATGACTTAAGCCCATTTTGCCAGCCGGGCGATCATCAAAGCGCGCTGCTGCAGGAGCGTGATACAAGCAATGCCGCACTGCCGCGACACGCTCAAGCTGCAGAGGCATACAAGAGCGCGAGTGCGCAACCGCTTGACCGCCTGACGCTGGCGGAGGCCGCTCGCCGGATGGAGTCGGGCGAATTGACCTCTGAGCAATTGACGGCCCAAGCCCTCGCTCGGGCTACCGATAGCCAGCCGGAAATCAATGCGTTCATCGAAATCTGGGCGGACCGAGCCATGGCGCAGGCCAGGACGGCCGATGCGGAACGTGCGCGCGGCAAGGTTCGTGGGCTTTTGCATGGTATTCCGCTCGCACACAAGGATTGCTTCGAGATTGACGGCCACGCTGCGACCGTCGGTTCCCGGGCGCGGCCGGTGGTCCGGGCACAGCGCGATGCGCGGGCGATTCGCCTTCTGAAGGAAGCGGGGTCGGTCACAATTGGCGTCTTGAATCTGAATGAAATGGTGGCGGGGCCTACCGGTCAGAACCCCATATTCGGCGACTGTTGCAATGCCCTGGATCCATCTCGGATCGCCGGCGGTTCATCCAGCGGCTCCGCCGCGGCGGTTGCTGCGGGAGCCGTCTTCGCATCCCTGGGTAGCGACACCGGCGGGTCGATACGGCTGCCGGCCTCGGTACATGGCTTGTTCGGCCTGAAGCCGACTTACGGCCGTATCTCGCGCAGCGGTTGCTTTCCCAGAGCGTTTTCATTGGATTGCGTGGGGCCTTTGTCGCGTACGGCCGAGGATTGCGCCATCGTGCTGCAAGCCGTGGCAGGGCACGACCCGGAAGACCCTTCGTCCCTGAACGCCGCAGTGCCGGAGTACCGCGCTCTTTTGGATGTCGCTGCCGAGAATAGCCGTATCGCTGTGTTGGGTCTACCCGAGGCCGAGGCTTGCGATTCGGAGATCTCTGCCGTTTTCAACGCTTTCGTAGCGCGAGTTGAGCATCTTTTCGGTACAGTGCGGGAAGTGGGCTTTCCCCAACTGTCCGCCTGCTACGCCATGGGCGATATTATCTCCAAGGTAGAAGCAGCCACGTTGCACAGCCAATGGATGCGAGCCAATTCGCAGGCCTATTCGCAGGCGGTGTATTCCCGAACAGAGCCGGGACTGCATGTGCCCGCGGTTCGTTACCTCGAGGCGACAATGATCCGCGCCAGAGTGCTGCGCGAGTTTCTGGCGGGGCCGATGTCGGGCGCGGATATTATTCTGTGCCCGACCATCCCCATCCCTGTCCCCCTGCGCGCGGACGCGGATATGGAGAAAAAGGGCAGTGTGTTCAATGTCGTGGCGGCCATTACACGCCTTACGCGGCCATTCAGCTACCTGGGCATACCTGTGCTGACCATGCCTATTGGCATGGACCGTAACGGCATGCCGATCGGCGCCCAATTGATAGGCAGGCCGCTGGCCGAGGCCCGGCTTTTATCCTTCGCGCATCAGATGTCGCTGGCTTGAGCCGGTATCCCAGGAGGCGAGAATGAACATAATCCATAGAGAGCAAGGCTGGACCCGCATATGAAACCATGGGAAAAGTTCCTCGGAGAAGAAGATAAAGCCGTTCTGGAGCGTGGACGTTTCGCTCGCCGCATGGGTTACGGGAACCGGCCCGCGATCGTTGTGATCGATGCGCAGCGCTATATGGTCGGCGAAGAGGGCAACGACGAGAACTGGCCTTCCAGTTGCGGCGCCGTCGGGCGTGCCGCTGTGGGCCAAATCCAGCGCGTGGTGGCGCAGGCCCAAAGCAGCGGCATACCCTGCTTCTTTACCACTTTCGAACTCGACCCAGGCGGCAACGACATTGGCGTATACGGCCGCAAACGCGATCTCTTGGCAAGCGAGCACTGGTGTCTGGCCGGGACATTAGGCGCGCAATTGGTACCGCAGCTCGTTCCTGGCAAGAACGACATTGCGTTCGTCAAGAAAAAGCCCAGCGGTTTCCATGGCACGCCGTTATTGGGCTACCTGGTGGAACGCAATATCGATACCGTCATCGTAGTGGGCGGCGCCACCAGCAACTGCATCCGCGCCACCGTATTCGACTCTTCCTCTTATAACTTCCGTACTATCGTCCCTCAAGAGGCGGTGTTCGACCGCATCGCGATCTCGCATGCCATCAGTCTGTTCGACATGGACAGGCAGTTCGCGGATGTCGTCTCCATTGAGGATGTGATGGCTTATTTGAAAGGGTTCGAGAAATGAAATCGGGCAGCTGAATATGCATGGTACGCGCCATGGTTGGCGCCAAGGGCTCGCAAGTGTGCAAATCCCCTTGAGGCTGCTCCGCTTGGCATGCCAGCCTGGAGGACTGTAGCGGTAAACTCCAAGTGACGTTTGCTTACTCCTGGAGCCGAGACGCCATGGTGCTGCTCATCCTTTACTTGGTGGCTATCACAGCCGAAGCAATGACTGCCGCCCTGGCGGCGGGTCGGCGCGATATGGACTGGATGGGTGTTTGCATTATTGCCTGCGTGACGGCGCTGGGAGGGGGCTCGGTGCGGGACGTGCTGCTGGGCCATTATCCCCTGACATGGGTAAAGCATCCGGAATACCTTTGGATCACCGCGGGCGCGGCCATCCTGACTGCTTTGATCGCCCCCGTGATGCGCCGCTTGCGGACGCTGTTTCTGCTGCTCGATGCCTTGGGCCTCGTTGTCTTCACTGTGATAGGCTGCCAGGTCGCCTTGGAAATGCGATTGCCCATCACGATAGTGTTGATCAGCGGCATGATCACCGGTTGCGCCGGCGGGGTCTTGCGGGACGTCCTGTGCAACGATATTCCCCTTTTGCTGCGCAAGGAGCTCTATGCGAGCGTGTCGGTTGTGACCGGCGTGCTTTTCATTGGAACCCAGGCTGCGGGGGTGAATTCCCACTTATCTATGGTGGTCTCGATGTCGGCTGGCTTGGCGATGCGCATGCTGGCCTTGCGCTACAACTGGCAGATGCCGCGATTCGTGTATAGGGATGAGTGGCGCTAGGCCGCCGCTGCGCCCAATGGCCGCTTTACGAAAACACGTATGCTTGGCTATATTGAAATAGCAGCGGCGCTTGATGCTGCGACGCAGCATATCTGGTGAAGACGCATTACGGCCATTGGGCCGGCCGCCGGATGGCAGAGAGCCGTCGGCGGCATGGTGGCGGTGTCCCATCAGCAGAATCGAGGAAATCGCATGTCACGGATTCTAGTGGTATCCAATCGAGTCGCGCCTATCGCGGAAGGGCAGGTGTCGACGGGCGGGCTGGCAGTGGGCGTGCTCGATGCCCTGAAGGAAGTCGGCGGCATATGGATGGGATGGAATGGCGAGATCTCCAGGAAGTCGGGAACGCCGCGCTCGGAGCAGGAGAGCGGCAATATTTCGCTGATCACATGGCCATTGTCGCAGCACGATTACGATACGTTTTATCGTGGTTTCGCAAATAGCGTCCTGTGGCCTGTCTTTCACTTCCGTACTGATTTGCTGCACTATCAGGACGTGGATTACGAGGGCTACGAGCGGGTGAACCGCATGTTCGCCGAGCAGCTTCAACGTGTAGCCCGGCCGGATGACCTGATCTGGATCCACGATTACCACTTCCTGTTGCTGGCCCAATACTGCCGCGAATTGGGCATGTCCAATCAACTCGGACTGTTCCTGCACATTCCTTTCCCCAGCGACCAGGTTTTCCGGACCATCCCTCATCATGCCGACTTGGCCCGCGCCATGCTGGAGTTCGATCTGATAGGCATGCAGACTAGCGATGATCTGCAGGCTTTGCGCGACTACTGCGAACGATATCTGGGCGCGACGGCAAGGCAAGATGCGCTCACGCTCGATGGAAAGGAAGTCCGCATGGGCGTATATCCCATAGGCGTGTGTCCGGAAGACATCCAAGGTGTGTCCTGGGAACACCGCAACAGCCCGGAGGTGATCAAGCTGAAATCGGGATTGCAGCATCGCCGGCTGATCATCAGCGTGGACCGGCTGGATTACAGCAAGGGCCTGGTGGAGCGTTTCCGCGGCTTCGAGTGTTTGCTCGATACCAGTCCCAGGTTCCGGGGCCAGGTATCTTTTGTGCAGATCGCTCCGCCGTCACGCTCCGATGTGCATGGGTACCGCAATTTGCGGCGCTTGCTGGAGCAGACCGCGGGCCGCATCAATGGACGCTGGACCGAGCTTTCCTGGACGCCCATACGCTATATGAACCGCTCATTCGACCGGCCCACCTTGATGTCATTCTTTCGCGCATCGCAGGTTGGCCTGGTCACTTCATTGCGCGACGGCATGAATCTGGTTGCCAAGGAATATGTGGCGGCTCAGCCCGAGGACGACCCCGGCGTGCTTGTGCTGTCGGAATTTGCGGGAGCCGCGCACGAACTCGGGGAGGGAGCTCTTATCATCAACCCGCACGACACCGCCGGCATTGCCAAAGCCTTGCATGCGGCGCTGGACATGGGGTTGAGCGAGCGCAAGCGGCGCCACGAGACGATGATGGGCGTACTGCAGAAAAATAGTCTGGCGGCCTGGCGCGAACGGTTCATCAGCGACCTTGAAAAGCGGACATAGCGCCGCTGCCGCCGTCATACAGGCAACGGTCAGCGGGGTGACCTTAAAAGCGCGTCCAGCCAGCCGCTCAACGCCTGCTGTTCGTCCAGCCGCAGTGCTGCGCAAGTATCGCCCGCACCTATCTTGATGCTGCCGCCGCCCAGGGTATTGGCCTGGCGAAAGGCGGTTTCATCGGTGACGTCGTCCCCCACCATCAAAGGTTTGCGTCCGGTGAAGGGGGATTCACGCATTAGCCGCAGCAAGGCGCGCCCTTTGTCGACCCCCGGCAGCTTGGCTTCAACCACCATCTTGCCGGGCAGCAATTCGAATTGCGGAAAGCGGGCCATGGCCGATTCCATCATGCGCAGGACCGTATCCGCCGCATGCGGGGCCAACCGGTAATGGACGGCCAAGCCGAAGGCCTTGCGCTCCAGCAGGATGCCGGATTGTTCCCCCAATTGATCGGCCAGATAGTCGGACAAGGCTTGCACCACAGGCGCAGTACCAGCTGCGGCAGCGTCGGCTGCCGCAGCGCCGGCCGCCGGATCGATGCGCCCATCGGCATGGCGCACGATCGCGCCGTGCTCGGCGCCCAGGGGCAGGACCAAGGGCTGCAGCAGCGTATCCAATGCATCCAGCGGACGCCCCGATATGACGGCGAGCGCGCCGCCCGCAGCCTGCTGCAAGCCGGCCAGTTGATGAATGGTCGCTTCCGGAACGCGCGCCAGGTCTGGACGCTGGGCAAGAGGCGCCAGCGTCCCATCCAGGTCGAAGAAGAACGCCCATGAGGCGGTATCGGGCAGGAAGTTCGCAGCGTGCAGCGGAAGAGTCATGTCGGGCAAAACGGGAGTCGGGCTGGCGGCGCAGTCGGGCCAATACAGGCCCGGCGGTTCCAAGGGGCTACCGTCTTTATGATAACAGCTGCCGGGCAGGCACGGCCCCATTCGGCGGCACCGCCCGATGGCTCGATACCTGCGCTGGCCAAGCGCTGGTCTCCCATGAACCATGGCCGGCCCCTTGCTTCGGACGAAGCCTATGCCGGGATGGCTTCTATGCGCCTGCTTGGACTACCTTCTGGCGCTGGATGCCCAGCCCTGTTATGCCCAGCTCCATAGTCTGGCCCGCGCGCAGATAGATGGGATGAGGCTTTATGCCCATGCCGACACCAGGGGGAGTGCCTGTGGAGATGACGTCGCCCGCCTGCAGGCTCATGAACTCGCTGATGTATGAAACAAGAGTGGGTACATCGAAGATCATGGTGCGGGTATTGCCGTTCTGCCTGCGCACGCCGTCCACGCTCAACCAGAGGTCCAGCGAGTGAGGGTCGGCCACTTCGTCCTTGGTGACCAGCCACGGCCCTATGGGGCAAAAAGTGTCGCAGCTTTTTCCTTTGACCCATTGTCCGCCGCGTTCCATCTGATAGCTGCGTTCGGAGACATCATTGACGACGCAATACCCCGCGATATGATCCATGACATCGGCTTTTGCGATGTAAGAGCCGGGCTTGCCGATCACGACACCCAATTCGACTTCCCAATCCACCTTCTGGGCGCCGCGGGGAATTTCGACCTGATCGTAGGGGCCGCAAATGGAACTGGTCGCCTTCATGAACAGTATGGGCTCCTCGGGAATCGGTGAGTTCGATTCCACGGCGTGATCGGCGTAATTCAAGCCCGCGCAAACGATTTTCCCTATGTCTGTTACACAAGGCCCTATGCGCACCTCGGCGTCGATGGCCGGAAGCGCCTTTGGATCGAGTTGGGCAATGCGCGCAAGGTTTCCGTCAGACAAGACGCTGCCGGACAAGTCAGTGATATGCGCCGACAAGTCGCGGATGACGCCATTGTTGTCGAGCAGGGCGGGCCGTTCTTGCCCTGGCTGACCGCAGCGTAAAAGTTTCATGATGAATATGACCTGTGCAGTTGATTGACGAATGATGGAGGGAATCAGCCCGGGCCGAACGACCAGTTGGGCAGCCACAGTACGATATCCGGCATGACGATGATCAGCGCCACAAGAAGAATCATCATCAGCAGGAAAGGAATCGTACCCACCATGACATCCATGATGGAGCCTTCCCCGCGCACACCCTGAACGACATACAGGTTCATGCCGGTCGGGGGCGTGATCAGGGACACCTCGCACATGATCACCAGAAAGATGCCGAACCAGACGGGGTCTATGCCCATGGCAACGACAATGGGGAATACGACGGGTATGGTGCCTATCATCATCGCCAGGGTTTCCAGGAAGCAGCCCAGTATGATGTAGAACACGAGCAGCATCAGGATGAATTGCAGCTGTGTCGCTCCGATGTCGGACAGGAATCCCGCCAAGGCCTGCGGCACGCCGAGTATGCCGAGCACGTAATTCAAGCATGCGGCGCCGGTGACGATGAGTACGATGAGCGCTGTTATTTGTACGGTTGCGAGCAGGCACTCGTTGACCAGCTTCAGGGTCAGGGTTCTATAGGAAAGCAGAAGCAGCAAAGCGCACACTACGCCGACGGCCGCGGCTTCCGTCGGAGTGGCCCACCCCAGGTAGATGCTGCCCATGACAATGGCGAAAATGGCGATCATGGGCAATAGATCCACCAGCCGTTTCAGGCGCACCGACCACGGAGCGTGCGCGACACGGTCCGTGGCAAGCTGCGGCCAGATCCTGCACATCACCACGATGACCGTCATGAACAAGACAGTCAGCAAGATCCCCGGTAAAACCCCGGCCGCATACAGCCGTCCGACCGAGGTGTTGGTCATGGCGCCGTATATGATCATATTGATCGACGGCGGGATGAGAATGCCCAGTGTGGCGCCGGCGGCGATGGAGCCCAGCACCAGTTGGGGGCTGTAATTGCGGGTCTTCAGGGCGGGCAAGGCGACCCTGCCTATGGTGGCGGCGGTGGCGACCGATGAACCCGACACCGCCGCGAACATCGCCGATGCGCCGATGTTGGTGTGCAGCAAGCCGCCCGTCAAAGAACCGAGCCAGTCCGATAGTGAGTTATAGATTTTATCGGTTGACCCCCCGCGTACCAGAAGTTCGCCCAGCAACACGAACATCGGTATGGCCAGCAGCACGAAGTTGTCGGTGTCGGCCCATATCTGGTTGCCGAGGCTGGCCAGAATGGCGGGGCTGATGAAAATCGAGGCCCCAAGAATGCTGAGCAGGAACATCACCGCGCCGACATGCAGCCCCACCAGCATCAGCAGCAGCATCAAACCGAAGCCGAGAGTAATCTGAGTCAGCGTGATCATGGCGCGGTCTCCGACTGCGGATCCCGGCTCTCCAGGGCGGCGATTTCCTGTTCCACTTCATCAAGAAGGGACGGAGGGCCATAATGCATATTCGCTACCGAGGTCTTGCCCGTCAGTGTAAGGAAAAGCCCATGGGCGGCATAGGCGACCGCGACCAGCATGAACAGAACCAGACCGGCAAGCCATAGGGATTGGGGTATCCACAAGGGCGTCTGCAGCGGGGATGTCGAGACACTGCCGAACTCCAGGGTTTCCTGTAGAACCACAGTGCCTCGCATCACGATGAAGACGGCGATGCCGGCCAGGATGACCATGGCCAATATGTTGGCTATGGCCTGCGCGCTACGCGGCAGGCGGGCGATAAGCAGATCCACACGTACATGGGAGTTGGTCACCAGAGCGTAGGCGAATCCGGTGCAGCTCAGGACAGCCATGACATAGCCGCCGATTTCGTCGACCCCCTGAAAAGAAGAGTTGAACAGCTTGCGCGCAACGATTTCTATGCAGATGAGTGCGACGACGGCCATTAAAGCCCAGCCGCACAATAGCGCCGCCCATCGGGCGATAGGCTGTGCGATGCGGGTGACCGGGTTGATTTGCTCTTTGCCCATGTTTCAGTAGCCTCGTTGTGTTCACGCGTTCATGGTCAATCGATTTTCAAGCCGGTTGCCTTGCCGACGGTATCGTTCCATGTCGCCGAGCATTTCGGGTCGACCGCATTGCATGTTTTTTTCCAGATGGGAAGCACCTCTTTGACGACCCCCTCGCGCAGCTTTGCATAATCGGCTTCGGTTACCTTGACCTCTGTCATGTTGAACTTCGTGCCGGTGGTACAGGGGTCTTTGCCCGTATTGCAGTTCATGGCGTCTTCGTTCACTGTTTTGGCGATACCCCAGAGCTTTTCTTCCAGCTTGCGGAATTCGGCTTCAAGTTTCTTCTGCTGTTCCGGTGTGTATTTATTCCAATGGTCCAGCGAGACAAAGTGCCCCTGTATGGAACCCGCCAGCGACATTGGCAAGATATGCGTGGCGACCTCCGGCCATTTCGCCGAGTTGCCGGTAGTGGGGGATGTGACGCCGCAGGTGACCACACCGCGTTGCAGCGATGGGTAAACCTCGTTCAACTGCAAGGTGACCGGCGTGGCGCCCAGGTGGCTCATCAGGGCGGCCATGGTTGGCGTGTAGACGCGGACCTTCTGGCCGCGCAAGTCGTCGAGTGATTTCATGTCCGCGTTGCAGAATGTGACCTGGGCCCCGAATGGCCAAAGCGTCAGGACTTTGGCGCGGAAACGTTCTTGCAGGCGTTTATCGAATACCTCGCGATAGGCATCCACGACTTTGCGGACTTCAGGCAGCGTGGGCGCAACGCCGATCAGGTCTATGCCTTCAAAGAAGGGATCGTCGCGGGACGCCATGCCTATCTGCACGCTCATGACATCGAAGGCGCCCGACCGCAGCAAGCGCAATGCGTCGGGAGCCTTGATGTTGACGACGTCCATGGGGTTGTACTGGACATTGGTTTTGATACCCACATTTTTAGCCAATTCGGCGAAGAAAGGCCGTTCCGCGCCGTCCACCTGAGCCTTGTTGGCTGAGAAATTTCCGATAGCCCGCATCAGCGGCGGCTCGGCCATACTGGCGGTCGACATGAAGGTCAAGCCCAAGGCTGCCACGGAAAGAGGGATAAGTTTTCGTAAATGCTTCATATGCGGTTCCTTTTGTGGAAGGGCGTGGAAGCCCATGTTTATAGTGATGCTGCTGTATGAATCATTTCTTGGCCATGGGCAGGGAGCCATCCAGGAGTCGCCCCCAGCCCGGAATCAATGCGTCCACCCCTGCGAGCCGGCACGCTTGCCAAAAAGTCACGGCAATGGAGTCGAGGATGGGCTTGCCCAGCTCCGCCTCCATTTCTTTCACGAGTGGTGCGGCGGCGAGGTTGGTGCACACTACCGCCAGGCATTGCGCCTGCGGCGAGTCCGCCGCGCGCAGCAGCGCCCGGAGGGTGTCCGGCGTATTGCAGCCGAACTCGTGATTGACCGTCTGGTTGAGGAAGGCGCGGTTGACCACCTGCACCCCCTGCTTGGCGTATTCCTTTTCTATTTGAGCCGTTACGGCCGAGTCGTAGGGGACGGCAAGGGCGATGCGTTCGATGCCATGTAAATGGAATGCATCGAAAAAGGCCAGAGTCGAGGTGGAGGCCGCTATGCCGGTTCGTTGCTGGACTTCCCGCGCGAAGGCTTGGTCTTGCTCCAGGCCTAGCCAACTGGCCGACGTGCCGTTCCAGATGATGGCATGCGGCAGGCAGTCCGCAAGCAGTTCAGCCGCCTGCAGCATGGGTTGCAAATCGAATTGCCGCGATGAGGCGTTCAATGCGATCTGCGTAACCCGTATCCGGCTGAAGTGATGAGTTACACGCTCGGATACCGATTGGTTCAATGCGACCGTGATAGGTTCCAGCGCGGTATTCGACGACGGCGTAATGTGGCCGATTCTTTTGCGCGTGGCGATCAGAGTTCCATCGGGCTGACTGACATTGTGCGACATAGGGCCTCTGCTTGACCTAGGTGTTTAACCGATTCGTCATTACAGCGCAGTTGTATCGATTTTTTATTTACGTGATGTGCATTATTTCTTCACATACCAGTAATTATCGATCGCCGAGCGTCGGCGCTTGCCGGGTGCCTAGGCTGCCCGGTGCATCGAGACCTCCGTTTAGGACAGTGAATCCCAGGAGGATTTTTTTATTTCCGAAACGTATATTGAGCATTAACCGAATGCGACATTGTTGTGGTTTCCGCCAGCTAATACACTCTTTCGTACCCCTATAACTATAACGGGAGAGACAAAGATGATCAGTGTAAAGAAGCGAGCCTTAGGCATGCTGGCTGCGTGTGTCTTTGCGGCGGGCGTCACGCACGCTCAGGAAGGCGCTTATCCGTCCAGGACGGTCAATGTGATTCTGGGCTATTCGCCCGGCGGTAGCGGCGATACCATCGCGCGTCTGGTAAGCGATGAACTTTCGGCCGCTCTTGGGCAGTCATTCGTCGTGCAGAATCGGGCGGGCGCCGCGGGCATTATTGCGGCGGAATATGTGGCGAAGAGCCCCGCCGATGGATACACTTTGCTTTCGGGCAGCTCGACGGAACTGGCGGTGAACGTGAGCGCATATAAAAAGCTGCCCTACGACCCGGTGAAGAACTTCACGCCCATCATCCAGTACAGCGTGCAGCCCAATGTACTGATGGTATCGAGCAATTCGAAGCTACCCATAAATAGCGTCAAAGAGCTCATTGCCTATGCGAAGGCCCATCCGGGCAAGGTTTCGTATGGGTCTGCGGGGAACGGCTCCACTCAGCATATCTCTGTAGAGATGCTGGAAATGCTTACCGGCATAGAGCTCTTGCATGTGCCTTATAAAGGCGGCGCAAATGCCATTACCGATTTGATCGGAGGGCAGATTGACATCAATTTGTCTCCGCTGCCCGAGGCGGTGGAGCACGTGCGCAGCGGAAGGTTGAAGGCTTTGGCGGTGTCCAGCGCCAAACGGTCCCCCTTGCTGCCCGATGTCCCGACCATGGAGGAAGCAGGAGTGAAGGGTTACGAATTCACCGGATGGCACGGCCTGGTGGCGCCCGCGGGCACGCCCAAGCCCATCATCGAAAAAATCAATAAGGTCATCAATCAAGCGCTGCAGGGGAAACTCGGCGAACGCCTGACCTCAGTCGGGCTTACTGTAACAGGGGGTACGCCCGAGCAGGCTCAGCAGCGACTGCGGGACAGCATCAAGCTGTATGGCGAGCTGATCAAGGCATCGGGGATGGCGTTGATGTAGGCCGATGCATCTTCAATATCAATACAGGTTCCTCCCTTTTGCGACCAGCCGTGCTGGCCTACCCAAGACAATTGCAAGTATTTTCCATGCCACACTATCTTGATCCCGTCATCAATCCTCGTGCCGTTGCAATCATCGGCGCCTCGACGAACCCATTGAAGCGTGGGAATCGCGCTATCCGTACGATGGTGTCCGCCAATTACTCGGGCCGAATCATACCGATACATCCGTCAGCCGATGAAATATTGGGGCATAAGGCGTATCCGTCACTGGAAGCTTTTCCCGGAGAGATCGACCTAGCGATAGTATGCACGGCTGCGGCAACGGTCCCGGCCATGATAGAACAATGCGGCCGGAAGGGCGTCAAGGGCGCCATATTGCTTGCGGGAGGGTTCAGCGAAGCCAGCGCGGCGGGGGCCGTCTTGGAGCGGGAAGTGGTGGAGGTTGCGCGGCGCTATGGCGTGAGGCTGATCGGACCGAACACTAGCGGCATGTTCAGCGCGCGGCTGGGTTGTAATGCGTCCGGATGGTTCAACATACCGAAAGGCCCGTTGGCCTTATTGTCGAACTCCGCGAATGTGCTGCTGTCGCTCCTGGCGGAAATACAGTTTGCCGGCAACACCGGCATAAGCATGATGCTGAGCGTAGGCAATCAAGCCGATATCCAGTTTCATGAATATCTGGATTTCGCCGGCCAGGACCCTGATACAAAAGCCGTGGGGATGTACATAGAAGGGTTCAAGAATGGTCCGGCCTTCATGCAAACCGCGCGGCATGTGGCCCGGTCCAAGCCCATCGTGATGTATGTGGCCGGGCGCAGCGATGAAGGCAAGGGCGCGGCCAAGTCGCATAGCGGCTCCTTGGCGGGCGATTACGCCGTCAGCCGCGGCGTGTTGCGCCAGTCGGGGGTCACGCTCGTAACCCAGTCCGATCACCTGCAGCCGGTATGCGATGCTCTGTCGCTTTTTCCGCCCATGCGCGGAAGAAGAGTGGCTGTCGTTTCGGAAGGTGGCGGGCCGATCACCATGGCCGCGGAGGCGATTGCCGGGCAAGGCCTCATTCTGGCGGAACTGTCCGCGGAGACGCAGGCGGCCATACATGCTGTGGTACCCGCGGCATCAGCCATATCGAACCCCGTGGATGCGGGCGGGGGTACGGACCCGCGGGTTGAATACTACGGTGCGATCGCGAAAGCCATACTCGAAGATCCAAATATAGACGGGCTGCTGTTCGTCGGCTATTTCGGAGGCTATACCACACGCTATGATGACTCCGTCGCCGAAGCGGAACAAGCCGTATGCCGCGACCTCGGCGTATTGATGCGTCGGCACGGAAAGCCCATCATGGTGCAAACGCACTATGCGCATTTCAAGCCATCTTCCTTGGCCGTGCTGCGAGAGGCCGGGATACCGCATCATCGCCATATCGAAATTGCCGTGCAGTGTTTGGCTGCCGCGGCGGATTACGGTCAGGCCAAACGCCGCTTGGATGCGGATGCCGCTGCATCTTCATCTGTGAAAGCCAGCGCAGCGGCGCAAACCCTCATTGAAGCCGCGATGGCCGAGGAGCGCGATCTGCTCGAGACCGAAGCGCGCCAGATATTGGCCGATTACGGAATATCGGTGCCCGAGAGCGTCTTGATGCGCCGCCCCGGCGATGCGGACATCGCTGCCGCACATTTCGGCAACACCGCTGTAGCCGCAAAAATCGTATCGAAAGACATTCTCCACAAATCCGAAGCGGGCGGAGTGAAGTTGAACTTGATGGGCGCCGATGCGCTGCGGAATGTTTATGCGCAGATCGCGGCGAATGCCGAAGCGTATCGCCCTGGCGCCGACGTGGCGGGTGTTTTGGTCACGCCCATGGCGGCCAGCGGTGTCGAGCTGATCATCGGGGTGACGAATGATCCCCAGTATGGTCCGGTGATCATGTGCGGCCTTGGCGGAATTTTTGTCGAGGTCATTCGCGACGTCGTTTTCCGTGCTTTGCCGTTGTCGCGGGCCGACGCGCGGGAAATGTTGGCGGAATTGCGTTATCGCGCGATATTGGATGGTGTTCGCGGGGCGCCAGCCGCCGATACGGAATCGGTCGAAGACCTTCTGATGAAAGTCTCGCAGCTTGCCGCCGCGCATCCGGGCCTGGCTGAAATAGACCTCAATCCGGTCATCGTGCATTCCAAGGGATATTCGGTGGTCGATGCGCGGATGATCTTATCCCCCGGGCCGCATGGCGGCCTTGATGAAGCCGAGCGGCTGGCCGGGGCGAACACCCCGACCCTTGAACAAATGTCTCGTTGAAAGAAGGCGGCAGGAAATGAGCAAAATCAAAGGTTCCGAAATACTCGCCCGTACCCTGAAATTGATGGGCATAGACACCATGTTTTACATCATGGGCGGCCCGATGCTCGAAGTGGAGTCGGGCTGCATCAAGCAAGGGATACGCGCGATCGACGTCAGGCACGAGCAGGCAGGCGCCATGATGGCCCATGGCTGGGGCCGTTCCACCGGAAAAATCGCGGTGTGCATGGGTTGTTCAGGGCCAGGCTCGACCAATATGATTACCGGCGTGGCGACCGCCTGGGGCGATGCGGTTCCTGTCCTCGCCATAGGCGGCTCCGCACCGCTGGCGGCCACGGGAGGCGGGCAGGGTGTATTTCAAGAGGTGGACCAGGTTGCGCTTTATCGTCCGATCACCAAATGGGCGGAGCGCGTGACGAACATACGGCGCATACCCGAGATGGTCGCGACCGCGATCCGGCAGGCCACGCAAGGCCGTCCGGGGCCGGTGTATCTGGATATGCCGGGAGACATCGTCTATCAAGAAGTAGACGAAAGCGAAATCGCCTATCCGGATCCTTCGAGGGCCATGCCGGCATACAGGCCTTACGGCGATCCGGCGGCGATACAGGAAGCGGTGGCATTGCTGCTGCAGGCGGAACGCCCCATCGTTCTGAGCGGCAGCGGCGTGTTATGGTCGAAGGCATGGGAGGCCTTCGGGAGTTTGGTTGAAACCGCGGGAATACCGTTCTTTACGACCCCCCAGGGCAGGGGGGTGTTGCCGGACGATCACCCATTGGCGTTCCTTCACGCCAAGTCCACGGCGCTGCGTGAAGCTGACCTGATTCTGTCGGTGGCGACCCGGTCGAATTATGTGAATGGACACTTGAAGCCGCCGCGTTTCAACGCAGACGCCAAGGTCGTGCAGGTCAATATCGATCCGCAAGAGATCGGCCTTACCCGGGCGTGCGACGTGGGCATAGTCGGGGATGCGAAAGCAGTGTTGGAACAACTGCTGCGGGAAGGCGGTTCGCGCCTGAACCCGGAGCGGTATCGTGCCTGGGTGGCGCGGCTTTCCAAGGTAAACGAAGAAAAGGCGCAGAAGGCCGAAGAGCGCTTGAATACCGATCAGGAGCCCATGCATCCTCTACGCTTATGCAAGGAAGTGCGAGATTTCCTGCCAAGGGATGCCATTCTCGTCGTCGACGGGCAGGAGATCCTCAATTACGCGCGCCAATCCATTCCGACTTACTATCCGGGCCATCGCCTGAATTCCGGCACATTTGGCACCATGGGCGTTGGGCTTCCCTTTGGCATTGGGGCAAAACTCGCCCATCCAGACAAGCAGGTTCTGGTTCTGCATGGCGACGGCTCGTTTGGAATGAGTGCGATGGAGCTGGATACGGCGCGGCGGTTCAATATTCCGGTGGTTGTCGTCATCAGCCTGAACGGTGGCTGGACGGCGGACCCTGACGGCGTGAAGCCGGGCCGTGATCTCGGTTTCAGCCGTTATGATTTGATGGCCCAGGCCTTGGGCTGCCACGGCGAATATGTTGAAAGACCGGAAGACATTCGTCCCGCCTTGGAACGAGCCTTCAATTCCGGCTTGCCCGCCGTCGTGAACGTAAAGACCGACCCTCTTGCCAGGGCTGCAACCGCCAAGTTTGCAAGCTATAGCACTTGATTGGCGCCGTGGCGATTTTTGGATGCCCGGGGCGCCATGCCTGGTGCTGGATCTCGTGGGGAGGCTGGAGAGATGCATGGTGACCTGGCGCTGCATAAATGTTCAGCGGTCGAGCTGGGCCGGCGCATGCGTGAAGGCGAGATCGATGCGCAGGAATTGACCGAGTATTTTATCGAGCGGGTCATGGCGTGCGCCGACCGGGCGATATTCATTTCGACGACTTTTGAGCGGGCGCGGTGCGAGGCGGGGGAAAGCGCCCGCCGCTATGCCGCCGGTGCGCCGGCCGGCCCGCTGGATGGCGTGCCGGTGGCATGGAAGGATGTATTCGATGTCGCGGGAACGGTCACCACCGCGGGCACGCCGATTTTTCTCAAGCACATGCCCGCCGCCCGCGATGCGCCCATCGTACGCCGGCTGTCGCAAGCAGGCATGGTGATCTTGGGTAAAACCAATCTCTCGCAGTTTGCCAATTCGGCTTTGGGTCTCAATCCTTATTTCGGCACGCCGGTCAGCGCCGCGGCAAGCGGCCAGCCTCGCGTTCCGGGAGGCTCGTCATCCGGATCGGCGGTTGCGGTGGCACGCGGCTTGGCGCCTCTGGCAATCGGCACCGACACGGGGGGCTCGATCCGCACTCCGGCCGCATTCAACGGTGTCGTTGGCTTCAAGACTTCAGTGGGCAGGTATCCGCTTGCCGGAGTATTCCCTCTGGCTCGTTCCCTCGATACGATCGGTTTTATCGCGCGCTGTGTAGAGGACTGCAGCGCTTTGGACGCCGCGGCCACGGGCATCGCGCCGGAGACCGCCGCGGGGGCGGCCGCCATTTCGGACCAAGCAAGCCGGTATCCGCTTTATGTTCCCGAGAACATACTCGCGTGGGCGGATGACGAGGTGCGGGAAAGCCTGGCGGCGCTGAGGTCTATGTTGGTTGATGCGGGCTATCGCGTCGTCGGTATGGAGATTCCACAGCTCGAAACGATACATCGGGTGATGAAAGAGCGCGGCGGCATCAGCCTGGCCGAAGCCTATTGGGAGCACCGCCGTTGGGTTGAGAGCGATGATGCACATTGGATCGATCCTTTTGTGCGCGGCCGCATCCTTGGCGGCAAGCGGATGTCCGCCTGCGATTTGCTCGCCCTGCAGCGCCTCAAGGCGGACTGCACGCAGTCGGTATGGTCGCGTGTCGCGCCGGGAGCATTGATGATGCCGACAGTCCCTCATGTGGCGCCGACCTTTGCGCAAGTCAGCGATGCGACCGGCTTTGCCGATATCAACGAGCGCACTACGTGTTTTACGGTGCTCATCAATATGTTGAATGGCTGCAGCCTGTCTCTGCCTTGCGGTTCGGGCAGAGACGGGATGCCTATGGCGGTGTCGATCAGTCTTCCAGCGGGGGACGAACGCCGCTTGTTGCAATTAGGGACACATATCGCAGGCTTATGCGAGCGTGCCGCAAGCCGGAAGAACACGGTCAAAATGACGAATGCGCTGCATTGAACAGAAAGGAGGTAGTGCATGGCTGATGATTCACAACGCATCATTTCTGCGGCGCGCTCGCAGTTGATGGTGATCGATCTACAGGAAAAGCTGCTTCCGGCGATTGCTGATTCCGAAGACATACTGAAAAAGGCGGAAGCCATAGTCGAATCGGCAAACGAGCTTGGCATACCGCTGCTTGTGTCCGAGCAGTATCCGCAGGGGCTGGGCCCCACAGTAAAGCCGTTGCGTGACCTTGCCGGCGGGCTGTCCGCAGCGGTGGCGAAGGTGGAGTTTTCCTGCATGGCGCATGCCGGGCTGGCCGAGCGGGTGCTGGGCCAAGCCGCCGGACCGAAAAGAGATCAAGTCATTATTGCCGGGATAGAGGCGCATGTGTGCGTTTTACAGACGGCGCTCGATATGGTGGCTCGGGGCTTGCAAGTTTATGTAGTCGCGGACGCTACAGGGTCGCGCAAGCGGCGGGACTATCAATTGGGCCTGGACCGCATGAGGCAGGAAGGCGTGCGCATAGTAAGCAGCGAAATGCTGCTTTTCGAATGGGTCAGGAAAGCGGGCACGGAATCGTTTCGGGCGGTTTCCCGACGCGTCAAAGCGTTGGGTTGAACCCGTGTTCTCGCCATTCAGAAAGAGCAAGGAGACGGCAATTGGCGATGTCCACAGATTTATCCGATTTATCGGCCGCTGCTTTGAGCAGACTGCTGGCCCGCGGGGAGATCGATGCGCTGGAGCTTACAGAATATTTCATAGAACGGGTCGAGTCCTGCGGTGACGCATCGGTCTTTACATGCCTGACGTACGAGCGCGCCAGGGAAGAAGCAAGGCGAAGCGCGGCGCGGTACCGGAAAGGCGAACCTCTTGGCGCCCTGGACGGCATTCCGGTCGCCTGGAAAGACGTCATCGACGTGGCGGGTACGCCCACTACGGCGGCCTCGGCGATATACAAGGATGCCGCGCCTGCGGGCAGGGATGCGCCCGTCGTCGCCAACCTGGCCGCTGCGGGAATGGTGACGCTCGGGAAAACCAACCTCAGCGAGTTTGCATATTCCGCCTTGGGGTTGAATCCGCATTTCGGCACACCCCTGAATCCCCATGCGCGGGATGCGCCGCGCGTGCCCGGCGGCTCTTCATCCGGATCCGGCGTGGCTGTCGGCGCCCGCCTCGTGCCAGTGGCGATAGGCACCGATACGGGCGGCTCGGTACGGGTGCCAGCCGCTTTCAACGGCGCGGTCGGTTATAAGACATCAGAGCTCAGGTTCGACCGTTCGGGCGTGTTTCCGCTTTCCGAAACCCTGGATACCATTGGCGTCCTGGCGCATAGCGTTGCCGATTGCTCCATGGTGGACCTGGCCATGCGCGGCATCCGCTGCGAAATGGCGGAAAAATCGCAAGCCCGCTCTCTAGAGACGCTGCGGTTGATCGTACCGGAAAATGTGGTCATGGATGATTTGCAGCCCGAGGTATACGGCAATTTCATGGCGACCATCAAATGCCTGGCGGACGCGGGCGCCACGGTGCTGTGGCGCAGGCTACCGGAACTGGATGAGCTGAAGGCGCTGTCTGAATCGCACGGCTTTATCGCTTCGGCGGAAGCCTATTTCAGGCAACGGGAACTGCTCGAAGGCGACCAGGGCGCGAAGGTGGATCCTTTCGTTTTCAGGCGCATCATGGCGGCAAAAGGAATGTCCGCGTATGATCTATTGCAGTTGCAGAGGGGGCGCCTGCGCTTGCGCGAATCCTTATGGTCGGCGATAGGCGACGATCTGATTGCCATGCCCACGGTTGCGCATGTGGCTCCGGCGATGGCTGCGGTGCAGGACGATATAGACGCTTTTGCGGCCGTCAACGCAAAGACCATACGCAATACGCTATGGGCGAACATGCTGAATATGTGCGCGCTAGCCATTCCCAACGGAACGGGCGAAGCCGGCATGCCTACCAGCGCTGCCTTTTATGCGGCGGGAGGCGGGGAAGACCGCCTGTTGAAGACGGGCGAGGCGCTGGACGATATCATCAAAGCGGTTCAAATCGGTTCGTAGACTAAGGAGGAATCAACATGGCTAAAGAAATACTTTGCGGTTTCGGCGTGGATGTGGACGCCGTTGCCGGATGGCTGGGCTCATACGGCGGGGAAGACTCGCCGGATGATATTTCCCGCGGCCTGTTCGCGGGCGAGGTGGGAGTCCCCCGATTGCTCACCCTGTTCCAGCGCTTTGGGATCAAGACGTCGTGGTTCGTTCCGGGACATTCGATCGAGACCTTCCCCAAGCAGATCGAAGCCGTCGTAGCGGCCGGCCACGAAATAGGGATGCATGGATATTCCCACGAGAACCCCATCGCCATGACTGCGAAGCAGGAAGAAGACGTCATGGACAAGAGCATCGAGCTTATTACGAAGCTGTGCGGCAAAGGTCCGACCGGCTATGTCGCCCCTTGGTGGGAATTCAGCAATATCACGAATGAACTGCTGCTCAAGAAGGGCATCAAGTATGACCACAGCCTGATGCACCATGATTTCCAGCCTTATAGGGTCAGGGTGGGCGACTCCTGGACCAAAATCGACTTTACCAAAGATGCGGCGGCATGGATGAAGCCATTGGTGCGAGGCCGGGAGACGCCCCTGATCGAGATTCCCGCTAGCTGGTATCTGGACGATCTGCCGCCCATGATGTTCATCAAAAAATCGCCGAACAGTCACGGTTTCGTGAACCCGCGAGACATAGAGCAGATGTGGCGCGATCAATTCGATTGGGTCTATCGGGAATACGACTACGCGATTTTCCCCATTACCATCCATCCCGATGTGGCGGGCCGCCCTCAGGTTCTGCTTATGCTCGAACGGCTGTTCGAATATATCAGCGGCCATTCAGGCGTCAAGTTTGTGACCATGGACGAGATGGCGACGGACTTCGACAGGCGTTCGCCATGGCGCCCGGCCGATGGGGATGCAAGCGCATCGAATAAGAGGTAGTCATGTGCGGCCTGTGCGGCATATTGAGCGGCGAGACTCACTGGGCCGATCTTGCGCCTCAAGGGTCCGCTGACGAGCGTTCGCGGCTCGGCCGCCGCGAGCGGCTCGGAAGAGTCGCGTATCTCAATCGGGTACTGGGCGCATTTGCGTGCTCGGTATCCGATTGGCAAGGGTGTAGATATCAGGTTTCGACTTTCACCGGCAAATCCGAGCTTCCAGAGAACCTTGCGGAGCTCTGGGCCAGCGTCGAGCGGTTGACCGGCATCAAGCCCGACCCCTTGTCAGAGGACGTGCTTCGGCGAATCAGCGGTGACGCATGATGCATGCACAAGAATCGAACGGCGCGGGCGATGATAGGATACCGGCCAATGTATTGACCGGTTTTCTCGGCAGCGGGAAAACCAGCCTGTTGAAGCGCCTGCTGACGAGCGCAACATTCCTCAATTGCGCGGTGCTCATCAACGAGTTGGGCGAGATCGGCCTGGACCATCAGTTGCTGGATGTGGTGGACCAGGAAACGGTGGTGTTGAGCAACGGCTGCATATGCTGCGGCATGCGCAGCGATCTGGCGGCCGCGCTCCTGGATCTGAACGAAAAGCGGGACCGGGGCTTGGTACCGCATTTCGATCGAGTCGTCATTGAAACCACCGGACTTGCCGATCCGGTCGCGGTCTTGAATACCGTTTTCAATGATGCGAAGCTCAGGCATCATTTCCGCGTCGCCACCGTCATTACCACGGTGGATGCCGTATTCGGCTTTCAGCAGTTGAAAGAGCACCCGGAGTCATTCAAGCAGGCTGCGGTCGCCGATCGTATCGTGATAACCAAGGCCGACCTGGCCGAGGGAACTTCCGTAGGCGCGCTACACGCCGTCCTGAGCGAGATCAATCCATCGTGCCGCATTGTCACCTCATACAACGATGCCACAGAGTCCGAGATTTTGGTGGGACACGATGCCAATGCAAAGTCCGCCTTGAATGAGGTCCAGCATTGGTTTTTCGACAGGCCGTCCGCGATTCGAGGCGGAAGGGCGGATACGCCCTTATTCAGCGGCCGGGCGAAGCCGCTTGGACCACTGCACGCGCCGACTATTGCAACAGCGTCGCTGACCTATGACCAGCCTCTGGACTGGACCGCTTTTGGCGTGTGGTTGAGCATGCTGGTCCATGGGCATGGTGAAAAAATCCTGAGGATGAAGGGCTTATTGAACGTGAAAGGCGCGGACACCCCGGTGATCGTCCATGGCGTTCACCATCTGGTGCATCCGCCGGTGCATCTGAGCGCCTGGCCCTCGGAAGACCGCCGTTCACGTCTGGTATTGATAGGCGACCTGCCCCCCGTCGATCAGTTGCAAAAATCGTTGGAGCTTTTCAATCGCGGCTAGGGTCTATTGACGCGGAAAGAGTGTGCGCATGAGCGCGTGGCGGCAAGGGTCGCGGGAAGGAAACAGGGGCTTAAATTATTAGCAAATCGTGCATTATCGGTTTACTCATGATGAATTATTGTTCAAACAATTTGCTCTACTATGCCTGGATCGTGAAAAAACATTATCGCCGGCACGCCGCGGCCAGCGCAAAGACGGTTCATCGCATGGTCATGAATGAAGTCGCTGCCGGGGGGCACGGCTCTGCATCGCTCGATAGATAGCTCGATATATATATACACAGGAGGATGACAAGATGAATTACCGACCGTTGATCAAATGCATGATGTTGTGTGCCGCCGTATCCCTGCTGGCGGGCAACGCCGTATCCGCCAAAGAGACAAAAGCTCATTGGCGCGCCAGCGGGTCTTACCCCGAGGGCCATTCCACGACGAAAGGCGCGAAGATATTCAAGGACGAAACGGCAGCGCTCTCCAACGGCAGCATCCGCGTGGATCTGTTCCCCAACAATACTCTGGGCGGCGCGCTGGAGCAGGTCGACCAGCTGCGTACCAATCAAATTCAGATGGCGTGGGGCTCCATAGGGTTTTACGACAAGCTGGTCCCCGAGCTGGGGGCGGCGATTCTACCGTTCGCGGCCACTTCCCCGGAACAGGCCATCTGCCAGATGGACAGCGGATTGGGCAAGTACCTGGAAGACAAGATGGCAGAGAAGGGTGTGCTGGTCCTTGGCTGGGCGCAGGTCGGGGCGCGGCATATCACGAATAACAAGCGCCCGATCAAATCGGTCGCTGACATGGAGGGGCTGAAGATAAGAACGCTGCCCGGGGAAGCTTGGCAATTGACCTTCCGGGCCTTGCACGCAAACCCGACTCCCATCGATATCAAAGAGCTTTATCAGGCTCTGCAGCAGGGTGTCGTGGACGGGCAGGAAAACCCCTACGACAATATGGTGGTGCGCAAGTTTTCGGAAGTGCAGAAGTACTTGTCCAACTCGGGTCATTTCTACGATTGGGCGGCCTACATGGTCAACAAGAGCGCCTTCGAGAAGCTGAGCGCGGATCAGCAGAGCGCGGTACGCAAAGCCGCCGCAAAGGCCGTTGCCGAACAAAGAGCCACGTCGATTCGAGAGAACAAAGTAGCGCGCGATCAACTGATCAAAGAAGGCATGGAGTACCACGAACTTACTCCCGCTGACCTGGCCAAATTCCGCGAGGCCACGCGTTCCGTGTATGAGCAGATGCGCAAGAAGCTGGGCGACGAGGCCATGAACATGGTGGAAGCGGGCATCAAGAAGTGCGAGGGAGTCTGAATAGGGTTGCCGTGCTGGTGCGTGTTCATGAAAGCGGGGGAATGCATGGGCAAGGCCATTGATGCCGCGCCTGCATTCCAGCCTTGCGTCTGACAGAAAAACATGATGACAAAAAAAACCTTATTCGGCTGGTACGATACAGTCCTGCATGTGCTTGATCGGTTCGCTTCCGCCATGGTCACGATAACCATGGCGGTCATGTCGATTGTGCTGCTGCTGCAGGTTTTCTATCGGTATGTCCTGAATGATTCTTTGGTGTGGGGTTGGGACATTCCCAGGGTATGTTTCATATGGGCGGTGATGTTCGCCATTCCACTAGGGATCCGCTACAACGCTCACGTCGGGATCGAGCTGGTGGTGGACCGCTTCAGCGAATCCGCCAAGCGCATAGCCGTTTCGTTCAACGCGCTGCTCATTCTTATATTGTCCGGAACGATAGCCTACTATGCCGCGCTGCTGACCCGGGACACCTGGGATCAATTGATGCCGGGGATTCCGCTTAGCGTCGGCGTGTTCTATGCGAGCCTCGTCATCGGTCAGATCCACACCTGCCTGCATGTCGGCCGGATACTGATAACAGGCCAACCGTCCACCGAGCATTGGAGCGAATCATGATCTCCTTGACGATGCTCGGAATCTTTTCTGTGCTGTCTGTACTTGGCATGCCCTTGGCCTTTGCGCTGGGATGGGCGGGCCTCGCCGGGGTTGTCCTGGGCGGTTTTCCGATGGAGCAATTGGCCGGGAAGATGGTTTATGCTCTGGATTCCTTCCCGCTGATGGCTATTCCGCTGTTCATGCTGGCGGGCCAGTTGATGGTCCGCGGCGGCATCATGGAACGGCTCATACAGCTGGCCGATGCGGTCGTGGGCAAAATAACCGGGGGGCTGGGGCTGGTCACCATCGGCGCCGCCATGGGTTTGTCATCGGTGTCGGGCAGTTCCGTCGCGGATGCGACCGCATTGGGCGCGACCCTGGGCCCCAGCCTGGGCAAATCGTACAGCAAGGCGTTCGGCGCGGCGCTGGTGGCGTCGGCTTCCAACCTCGGGCCTATCATTCCCCCCAGCATCGGCATGATCGTCTACGCCGTGGTGGCTGGCGATGTATCGGTTGGCGCGCTATTCGTTTCGGGCATCGTTCCCGGCATATTGCTGGGCCTGGGCACGATGGTCATGTGCTACTTCATTGCGCGCCGCCGGGGGTACCCGGTCAGGGGCGAAGAATTCAGCGGCAAGCGGATACTATACGAATTGCGCCGCTCCTTGATCGTGTTCTTGATGCCCATCCTGGTCATCGGAGGGATCGTAGGGGGCGTATTCACCGCGACCGAGGGCGCGGCGATCGCCGTGGCCTACGCGCTGTTGATCGGCTTCGTCATTACCAAGAAGCTGAAGGTTTCCGACTTGGTCCCCTGCTTGCTGAACGCCGGCATCATTACCGCTATTGTCGGGGCCTTGATCGCTTTCTCGTCGCAGGTTACCTACCTATTGACCACCGAAATGGTCGCTCCTCAGGTGGCCGAGTGGCTTACCACCTTGACGTCGGATCCATTGATATTCACCTTCATGGTGATGGTGCTGCTGATATTGATCGGCATGGTGATGGAGGCCAATGCGGCATACCTGATGCTGGTTCCCATCATCGCACCCGTGGCTGCGATGTACAACATAGACCCCATTTACTTCGGCTTCCTGTTCGTCATGAACATCACGATAGGAGGCATCACGCCGCCGGTGGGTATTCTATTGATTGTCACATCCGGAATATGGCGCATCAAAGTCACGGAAATCATCCGGGAAGTCACGCCTTTCATCTTCCTTCAGTATGGGCTGCTGTTCATATTCATGCTGTTCCCGGAGATTATCCTCTTTTTGCCGCGACTCGTAGGCTATTAGGGATTCGGGGTGACCATATGACTGTGCCTGCCGAATTTTCCAGGATGTTCGACTTCAGCGGCAAAGCTGTTTGCGTCACGGGCGCGGCAAGCGGCATCGGGCGGGCGACCGCTGAACTGTTCGCCGATCTGGGCGCCATGGTATATGTCGCGGACAGGGCGGAAAAGCTGCTGCTGGAGTTCGCCGCGGAGCGGCCCGATGCGCTTCGCGCCGTGGTATTCGATCAGTCCAGCCTGCCGTCCGTCGAAGCCCTGGCGAATACGGTCGGAGATGTCGATGTGCTGATCAACAATGCGGGCGTGCTGCTTTATGAGCCTTTGTCCGAGTTGAACCTAGAAGATTTGTCGCGCGTCATATCGATCAACTTGACCGGGTCGATTGCACTTAGCCGATTGGTTGGCGAAGGAATGCTGGCTCGCAGGCAAGGGGTGATCATCCATACTGGTTCACAAGTCGTTTATAACGGCGCGGAATCGAGGTCGGTGTATGCCGCCACCAAAGCGGGGATTTCGCAGTTCGTGAAAACGGCCGCCCTGGAATGGGGTCCGCAAGGCATACGCGTGAATTGCGTGGCGCCGGGCCGCACTCTTACAGCCTTGAACCAGCACCTCCTTCAAGAGCCGGAAAACTATGCGCAAGCTTTGAAGCGCATTCCTTTGGGGCGTTTCGGAAATACCAAGGACATGGCGAATGCCTTTGCATTTCTTGCCAGCGATGCCGCCGCCTATATAACCGGCCATACCTTGGTCGTGGACGGCGGCTGGATCCTTCCCTAGCGTATCCATCAGTTTAGATAGTCTATAAAGGAAGAGTAATGAAATCGAGAGTGAATAAAGTGGGCGGCTTGGAAGACCTCAAGAAGATTGGATTCATCACTCCATCTTCGAACACGGCTCTGGAACCTTTGACCAGCCTGATGGCGCACCAGATCAGTGATCGCACGTCCATCCATTTTTCGCGGGTTCAGGTAAAAACGCTGACCCTTGACGCCAATGACGTCAATCAATTCGAAACCGGTAAGATGGCCGACGCGGCGAGCCTGTTGAACGACGCGGGGGTCGATGTGATGCTATGGAACGGGACGTCCGGCGCCTGGACCGGCAAGGGGTTCGACGCGGATCGGGAACTGTGCGATGCGATCACCAAAGCCTGCGGCGTGCCGGCGTCCACTTCGTCCCTGGCGCAGCTGGAGGTATTGGAGCTCTATGGCGTTAAAAAGTTTGCGCTGGCTACGCCCTATGTCGAGGATACCGCCCGCCAGATGGCCCGGACTTACCAGGGGGCGGGTTTTGAGATCGTCAGCGAAGCCCGGCTGAACATCAGCGAGAACAAGATCATCGGCCGCACTTCGTTCGAGACCATAAAGCAGTTGCTGCGGGATGCGGATTCGCCCGATGCGGAATGCATCGTCGTGGGCTGCACCAATTTGCCCGCGGCGATGGTCGTCGAAGAAATGGAGCACGAATTGGGCAAGCCCATATTCGACAGTGTGGCGGTTACGCTGTGGCAGGCCCTTAGAATGGCAGAAATACGCAATCCGCTGCATGGCTGGGGCAAGCTGTTGCGCGATCACGAAGTCGTTGCGGGACTGGATTCGATACTGTCCGGCCTGCTGGCTGCAACCGGAGCCAGCCGGACCACCATTCGGCTGGACATACCGCAGTTGAACATAGGTGTTGACGATGTGTACGCTGAAGCGACGGCTCCAGGCGTCGCTTCATTGAAATTGGATTCCTCCTTGAACCAGCGCAGCCTGGGCACCGTGCAATGGCTGGATCAGCACAAGGCGCTGCTGGTGCAGGAAGACTGCATCAATGCCGAAGTTCCGCCTCCGAAAGCGCTGATGGGCGTTTACGGCGTCAAAGCGCAAGTCCTGGGCCCCTTGGTGTGGCGGGACGAATTGGTCGGCTGGATTTCGATCCACCATATCCCTGGAACGAGGGAGTGGTCCTCGGGCGACCTGGACGCCATGCGGAAAGCGATGGCCGATGCGAAGGAGCTGCTTGAAAAATCCGGATGGGTGCAGGGGTAACGGCAGCATGCGGCATGAATGATGGTCGCCGGCCGGCGAGCCTGGCCAGACGGATGCGGTTTCCGCTCGATGTTGCGGTTCAACGTGTTGTTGTGTAGTTCAGGCGGCGCCTGGGCTCATATAAGTTAAAGGAAGTTGGATGGCTGCGGGAGCACTGGACACCGGCGCAGTTCTTGTCACAGGGATTTCAGGCTTGATAGGCGCGGAAGTGGCCAATCGCCTGACGCAGGAAGGGCATCGAGTCGTCGGCATGGATAGAGCGGTTCCGCCGGGCCTGCCTTATCCTGCGTTGACACATGACCTTCCCGATGCCCACAGGTGGCACGAGGCGATAGCGCGCTACGGCATAAGAAAAATAATTCATGCGGGCGGGGTTTCCGGCCCCATGCTGATGCGGGACGCGCCGGCGCGCTTATGCGACATCAACCTTGTATCACTGATAGATCTGCTGGAAGCAGCCCGTATCCATAAAATCGGCCGGGTAGTCTGGTTTTCGTCTGTCATGGCCTATGGCGAGCGTGCGGATACCCTGCCTGTGGGCGAAGACACCCCGCTGTATCCGGCGACGGTATATGGGGCCACCAAGGCGGCCGGTGAGGCCTTGATCAATGCCTATTTTGCCGAGCATGGGGTCGATGCGGTGGCATTGAGGGTAGCGTCCTGCTATGGGCCAGGCAGAACGACGTCGTGTCTGATACGCATGCTGGTCGAAGACGGCATGGCAAGGCGGACGACGGCCATAAGGGAAACGCCCAACCGGACGCGGCAATATATCTATGTGGACGACGTGGTGGACGGCATCTGTGCGGCGCTTGGCGCGTCGCGGTTTTCCCGGCGCGCCTACAACATCGGGCCCGGCAGGGCGCAGAGCCTCGATGAAATCGTTTCGGAAGTGCGCAAGGCGGTGCCGGAAGTATCGGTGCGGGTGCGCCCCGACCAGGGCATGGGCTGGAATACGTTCGGGCTTGGGCCGCTGTCGATAGATGCGGCCAGCCGCGACTTAGGCTTCAATCCCAAGGTGCCGCTGGCGGAGGGCGCCGCTCGTATCCGCGATACGCTCATGAAGCGTCCTTGACCCATTGCTGCGCCGGTATTTCGTCGGCGCCGGCATTCAGCCATTTCTCCAGGAACTGCACGCATACCCTGACTTTCGCCGAGCTGCTGAGGCGCGAGGTATAGACGGCCCAGACATTGGCTTCTTGCGAGTACTCGGGAAGGATTCTGACCAGTTTCCCCGAGTCGAGGTTGGCCTTTACATCCCATATGGAACGCAAGAGAATGCCATGCCCGTCTATCGCCCATTTGTGGGCGACTTCTCCGTTGTTGGTCGATAGCGAGCCTCCCACTTTGAGGCTTACCGGTCCGTTGGGCCCTTTCAGGCGCCACATGCTCGATGACTGATCGCGCTCGCGTATGATGATGCATCGATGGTTGAGCAGGTCGGCGAATGAAGAGGGTTGGCCATGGCGCGCCACATAAGCGGGCGATGCGGTCAGGATGCGGTAGTTCGTGGCGATATGCTTGGCGATCAAGTTCGACTCGGTGACCGTGCCGACCCTGATGTCCAGGTCGAAGCCTTCCCCGATCAAATCCACGGGCCTGTCCAATAGCTCGAGCTGTATTTCCATGTGGGGGTATTTTTTGGCGAGCTGCGACAGCGCGGGCCCTACATGATTGCGGCCGAAGCCGGAGCTGGTGGAAATCCTGAGCAAGCCTTTCGGCGTGCTTTTGGTGGTAAGGACCATTTCGGTCATCTGGTCGACATCTTCGAGGATGCGCTGAGACCATTCATAGATGGTCGACCCGTCATCGGTGATCGCGACGCGGCGGGTGGTTCTGTGCAGCAGTTTGGTTTTCAGCGACCCTTCGAGGATGGCTATTCTTTTGCTGACATAAGCGGGGGATACGCCCAGCTCGGTGGCGGTCGCCACGAAGCTGCGATTGCGCGCAACAAGGCAAAACAGGCGTAAATCTTCAAGCAAGGGATGATTGTTCATGACGCGTGTCTTGTGATTTAACGAAATCGCCAATTATGTTCTATGCGCCGGATAGTATCATCCGCTCACGTCCAGAACAACAGCCATAAGAAGGTTGAAATGCACAAGATCGCTGTGATCCCTGGTGATGGGATCGGTAAAGAGGTAATGCCGGAAGGGCTGCGCGTATTGAAAGCCGCGGCAAAAAAATACGATATCCAGCTTGCGTTCGAGGAATTCGAATGGGCGAGCTGCGACTATTACGCGGTGCACGGCCAGATGATGCCCAGCGATTGGTACGAGCGGCTGCGCGGGTTTGACGCCATCTATTTCGGCGCTGTGGGCTGGCCTGAAACCGTCCCCGACCACATTTCGCTGTGGGGTTCCTTGATACAGTTTCGCCGGTGTTTCGATGAGTACGTGAACTTGCGTCCCGTGCGCTTGATGAAGGGGGTTCCATGCCCCTTGGCGGGCCGCAAGCCGGGCGACATTGATTTCTACGTCGTCCGCGAAAACTCCGAAGGCGAATATTCCGCGGTGGGCGGCTTGGTGTTCGAAGGAACGGAGCGCGAGTTTGCATTGCAAGAGGCGGTTTTCTCCAGGAAGGGCGTGGACCGCATACTTAAATATGCCTTCGATCTGGCGCAAAGCCGCCCCAAAAAGCATTTGACCTCGGCGACCAAATCCAACGGGATCTCGATAAGCATGCCTTATTGGGATCAGCGCGTGGAAAAAATGGCGCAGGCCTATCCGGATGTTCGCTGGGATAAATACCATATCGATATATTGTCGGCGCATTTTGTCCTGAATCCCCAGCGCTTCGACGTGGTGGTGGCGTCCAATCTTTTTGGCGATATCCTGTCGGATCTGGGGCCCGCCTGCACCGGGACCATAGGCATCGCTCCGTCGGCCAATCTGAATCCCGAGCGCGTGTATCCTTCTCTGTTCGAGCCGGTGCATGGATCCGCGCCGGATATCTACGGGAAAAACATAGCCAACCCGATAGCGATGATCTGGTCGGGCGCCATGATGCTGGATTTCCTGGGGAACAAAGCACCGAATTATCGAGACGCGCACGACGCCATTGTGAGTGCAATCGAGACGGTGCTGGAAGAAGGGAAAGTGACGACGCCGGATCTGGGCGGCAGCGCGAACACGACAGACGTGGGCATCGCGGTCGAGGCGGCTTTGACGAATGGCCGCTAGCGGAGCGCGGCCTTCGGCATGTAAGCACAGCGGGCCGGCGCGGTGATGGCCCGGGCGTCGCGCGGGTTTGGCCAAGCAGCGGGCTGAAGAAGCAAAGGGCGACCACACGCCCTTTTACTTGCGCTTTTGCTCGGCGGCCTTTACGGACTCAAGCCAGGTTCTTGGAGAAGAAATCCAGCGAGCGCTTGCGGGCGAGCTTATAGGCTTCTTCGTCGTAGGAACCACGATGGTCGCAGCCGAAGCCGTGGCCCACGCCCTTGTAGACATGGATTTCGACCGCCGGTTGGGCTTTCTTGATTGCTTCGACATCGCTCATGGGGATGGAGCCGTCTTGATCGCCGAAGTGCATCTGGACGGGCACCTTGGCGCCCTGCGAGCGGGCTTCGGCGATGCCGCCGCCGTACCAGCAGACGGCGGCGCGCAGGCCATCCAGCTTGCAGGCCGCCTGCCACGCTAGAGTTCCGCCCCAGCAATAGCCGATGATGCCTATGGGCTTCTTGCCGAGCGCCTGGATCGCCGCTTCGATATCCGCCAGCGATTCTTCGAGCTTTATCTTGCTGCGAAGCGCGAGGCCTTTCTGGACATCATCCTGGGTATAGCCGAGTTCTTTGCCGGGTTCGATGCGGTCGAACAGCGCGGGCGCGATCACCTCGTAGCCGTCGGCGGCGAAGCGTTCGCACACGTCGCGGATGTGGCTGTTGACGCCGAAGATTTCCTGCAGCACGACGAGAGCGCGCGGCGCGTCGGCGGAGCCGGCGTGATAGGCCGATATGGTTTTGCCGTCTTTGGCATGCAGTGTCTTGTTCATGGTCGAGTCCTTTAAAACACGAGTTGTTGATTATCGAGGCCGCCTCGCCTGGTCATCGAGGCGGCCCCGCCGGAATCTTTTTTTGGGCCGATTGGGAATGGATAACACAGGACGCGGCATTGTGGTAAGGCGCAAGCGCCGCGCCGCTCAGCATTCCGGCAGATTAACGGCCAAGCCGCCGAGGCTGGTTTCTTTGTATTTGGTATTCATTTCCTCGCCCGTCTGGCGCATGGCCTCGATGCAATTGTCCAGCGGCATGAAATGCGAGCCGTCGCCGCGCAGCGCCAGCGAGGTGGCGGCCACGGCCTTGATGGCGCCTATGCCGTTGCGCTCGATACAGGGCACCTGGACCAGGCCGGCCGCGGGGTCGCAGGTCATGCCGAGATGGTGTTCCAGGGCGATTTCGGCCGCGTTCTCTATTTGCGCTGGCGTGCCGCCGAGCACGGCACACAAGCCCGCCGCCGCCATCGAGGCCGCGGAGCCCACCTCGCCCTGGCAGCCTGCTTCGGCGCCTGAAATGGATGCGCGGCGCTTGATCAGCCCGCCGATTGCGGCGGCGGTCAAGAGGAAGCCGGGAACCTTTGCCGGGTCGGCGCCTATGCAGTGCATCAAATAGTATCGCAGCACGGAAGGCACCACGCCGGCGGCGCCATTGGTGGGCGAGGTCACCACCCTGCCTCCGGCCGCGTTTTCTTCGTTGACCGCCATGGCGTATACGCTTAGCCAGTCGCTGACGGCATGCGGCTGCTGCCGCCCGGAGCCCTGTTCCTGAAGCAGTTGGCGGTGGATGAGGCCGGCGCGGCGTTTGATGCGTAGCCCGCCCGGTAATTCCCCGTGAGCCTTCAGGCCTCTTTCGATGCAGTCGTCCATGGCGCGCCAGATTTTCGCCAGGCCCGCGCGGACTTCCTCTTCGGGCAGGGAGATGCATTCATTGGCCATCATCATTTCGGCGATGCTGAGCTTATGGCGTGCCGCCAAGTCCAGCATGGAAGCGGCGCTTTCGAACAAGTAGGGGATGCGATTGTTGGAGTCCCCGCTTGCTGCGGCGGCGGGGCGGGCCAGTTCCTCGGCGGTGACGACGAAGCCGCCGCCGATGGAGTAATAGGTGCCGCTTATGCTGGGCCGGCCTTGCGCGTCCAGCGCCTCGAAAATCATGCCGTTCGGGTGGCCCGGAAGCGCCGGGCCATAGTTGAATATGAGGTCTTTGTCGGGGTCGAAACCCAGCGGGGGCAGATCCGGATGCTGCAAGGTTCGGGAGACGCGCAGGTCGGCGAGCTGCCCTTCTGCCAGGTCGAGGTCGACCTGCGCGGGCGTGTGGCCCAGCAGGCCCAGGCATACGGCCCGGTCCGTGGCATGGCCACGGCCGGTATATGCCAGGGACCCGTAAAGCGTGACCCGTATGCTGCGCAATTGATCGCGCCCGGGATGCTGCGGCAGTGACTGCATGAAGCGGACGGCGGCGGTCATGGGTCCCATCGTGTGCGACGATGAAGGCCCGATGCCGATCTTGAAGATATCGAAAACGCTGAGGAAGCCGGACTGGGCGCCCGCCGAGGGCGCGGCGGCCCGGACGCCCGGCTTGCCGCGGGCTTCATCGTTCAGTATATGTTCCATGCGTGACTTGCCTCCTTGTGTTGCCGCAGGCGAGATGCGGACGGCGCGTGGTCAAACGCCAGTACGTCCATATTCTATCGGTATCTTCACGTAAAAGACGTCTATCGATGCCTGGCGGATGGCGTCGAGTATGCGTTCGCAGGATTCGGCGTCCATTGCCATCACTACGCATACGGGCTGATCGGCCAGTTCGAAGAAATGGGAGGAATGAAAACGCCTATCGTGGCCGAAACCGAGTTCGGCGCTGAATAGCGTACCGCCCAAAGCGCCGTGCTCGCGGCCGCAATTCAGCAGCCATTCGGCCAGGTTGCTGCCGCCATGCTTGCGATCCTGTTGCGTGTAAAAGCTTAATTGGTAGCCTTGCATGATTGCCTCGCGATGCTGGTTCGGTTTTAGCTGGAAGCGCGTAGCGCGGAAATAGTGACCATGCCCAGCAGCGTCATCAGCAGCGATCCGCCGACATGCAGCGCGGTGGAGGCCGCCAGCAGGCCGAAGCGCTCTTGTTGCAGCAGGCTGGCGAGCTCCGCCGAGAAGGTCGAGAAAGTGGACAAGCTGCCGCAAAAGCCGGTGATGATGAACAGCCGCCATTGCGGACTCAGGCCGGGGTGGCTGCCGAAGTAGCTGATGGCCAGGCCCACGACATAGCCCGCGACGAGGTTGGCGATCAAGGTGCCGGGAGGTATGGCCGGGAAAAAGTGATTGAAGGCGCTGCCCAGCCACCAGCGCAGTACGGCGCCCACGGTGGCGCCGGTGGAAATGGCGATCAGCATTCCTGGCATGGTCATGGTTGGTCCTGTCGAGTCGGCGGCTATGAGAACAAAATACGGCCCCGAATGCAAAAATGCCTACAGGGCCAGTTTCTGGCAACTGTAGGCATCATCAGCCGCCTTGCCGGCGGCGGTTAACGGAGGAATGCCATCTCCACCCATTAGATTACAAGGGAGTCCGCCCGCGCGCAAGCGTGCCAGCCGGCGCTACGGCTTTTCTTTATTGGCGGCGACGTGTTTTGTCGCCATGTCGACGAAGGCCTGGACCACGGGATTGTCTTCCGATTCCCTCATGGCGAAAGACAGTGTGTAGCTGGTCTTTATATGCGTGGTGTCCACGCTGACGTATGTGACGCCATCCATGTGAACGTGTTGCATGGACGAGGGGACCAGGGCGATGCCCATTCCGCAGGCCACCATGGTCAGGATGGCTTGCAACTGCCCGGACGCGTGCACGATGTGCGGGAAGAACCCCGTTTTCTGACAGGCATCGAGCAGCGCGGCGACGAATCCCGGACCTTCTATCGTGCTGAAGGTGATAAAGCGTTCTTTGGCGAGAGCCCCGAGTTTGACGCGCTTGCGCCGGGCCACCGGGTGGGCGGCGGGCACCGCCAGGATCATCGGCTGCTCGCATAGCCGCAAGGTGCGGATGCCGGTAAGGTCGTGCAGCGGCGGCACGACGAGCGCCAAGTCGACATGCTGCCGCCTGAGCTCATCGAGCTGAGGGATGCTGGAACCGCTGATCAGGTTCAGTTGGACGGTGGGAAAGTTTTTGCGGAAATCGCGCAATATCGCGGGCAAGAGCCCCATTGAGGCGCTAGGCACGAAAGACAACCGGAGGACGCCTGTTTCGCCCACGGCGGCTTGGCGCGCGCTGCGCACCGCCGCGTCGGCTTGGGCAAGCGCCCTGCGGGCTTCATGTAGAAAGGCCGTGCCGGCCACCGTCAAGCGCACGCGGTAGCGGTTGCGATCGAACAGCGTCACGCCCAGATAGTCCTCCAGCGCCTGGATGGCCATGCTCAAGGGAGGCTGCGTCATATGCAGCCGCTCCGCGGCGCGCTGAAAGCTGAGCTCTTCGGCCACGGCAATGAATTGCTGCATTTTCCGGTAGTCGATCATGGCCACTTATATATTTCGTAGATATGTAATGCAGAAAAAAGATATTTTACATATCAAATATGGCCTGCCACACTATCCTGCGATGCATTCCAAGAAGTGATTCATAACCTCGTCCGCGATCTTGCTTGCGGCCTTTATCCCGGATATCGGCCCCAAGCGCGGATCGCAAGCAACGGAGGCTCAGATGCCCTACATCAAGTATGTCGCATTCCTGTTTTGCATGGCGGTGATGTCTCTGTCCGCCGCGCAAGCTGCGGATTTTCCTTCCCGTCCCATCGAGCTGATCATCCCCTATCCACCGGGCGGGCCGAATGACGTCATCGGCCGGATGCTGGGCGAGCAAATGGGCAAGAAGCTCGGCCAGTCCATCGTCGTCAAGAACCTTCCGGGCGCCGGCGGCAACGTCGCGGCGGCCGCAGTATCGCGCGCCAAACCGGATGGCTACACCTTGCTGCTGCCGGCCATGGCTTACGCGGTGAACCCCTTCATTTTCAAGGAGCCCAACTACAAGTTCAGCGACTTCGAGCCCGTTTCCCTGGTGGTCCGGGGGCCGTTGGTACTGGTGGTTCATCCATCCTTGAAGGTCCGCACAGTCAAGGAACTTGTCGATGCCGCTAAAGCGCAGCCCGGGAAAATCGAATATGCCAGCGGCGGCGTGGGTTCGTCGCTGCACCTGGCGGGCGAACTGTTCAAGAACAAGGCGGGCATCGATATGCTGCATGTCCCTTATAAAGGTACGGGCGAGCTGATGCCCGACTTGCTTGCGGGGCGCGTCGCCGCATTGTTTTCAAGCCCGCTTACCGTCCGCCAGCAGGTCGAGCAAGGCAAGCTGATTGCGCTTGGGACCACGGGCGACAAGCCCATGCAGGGCTGGGACGGCGTCCATCCCATTGCCGAGACCGTCCCGGGATACCAGATGTTCGCCTGGTACAGCCTGATGGCGCCCGCCGGGGTGCCGGAGCAGACCATTCAAACACTCAATGAGGCCGTCCGTGCGGCGCAGGAGTCGCCTGAATTCACGGAAAAGATGAACGCGCTGGGCGTGGAGATCGCTAAAACGACGCCAAAGGAAGCCAAGGCTTACATCGGCGGTGAAATCGAGAAGTGGCGCGATTTGATCAAGCAAGTGGGCATCACCGCCAACTGATCGCGCAAGGCGGCGTCGGCGAATCGGAAACAGGCAAGGAGTCAGGCAGAGATGAAATATGATGTGCTGATACGTGGCGGCAAAGTCGTCGATGGCACGGGCGCTGCGGCGCTGCAGGCCGATGTGGCGATCGCGGGTGGAAAAATCGCCGCGGTCGAGGCGGACATAGAGCCTGGGCACGCCCGCAGGACGATAGATGCGGAAGGCTTGGTGGTGGCGCCGGGGTTCATAGACATCAAGACGCATTCGGACTTCACCCTGCCGATCAACCCCGATGCGACCAGCAAGGTGCGCCAGGGCGTCACCACGGAAATCATCGGGCATTGCGGATTTTCCATTGCTCCTGTACTGGAAGGCAAGGTGGATCTGCTGCGCGATTATCTGTCGCCCAGCGCCCCCTGGATCACTTACAAAGAAACTTCCTTCCGCCAATACCTGGATGCCTTTCCCGGCACATCGGTGAATGCGGGCATGCTGGTCGGGCACAATACGCTGCGCCTGATGGCCATGGGCATGGATCAGCGCGAGCCGACCGAAGCCGAGCTGCAGCACATGGAGGATATGCTCGAAGAGGGCCTGGAGGCCGGAGCGCTGGGCTTGTCTTCGGGTCTGTTCACTTCGCCGGGTTCCTATGCCAATACCGAAGAGATGCACGCATTGGGCCGCGTCGTGAAGAAGCACAATGCGGCGTACTTCACGCATCTGCGCGATGAATCCAATAAGGTGCTGGATGCGGTCAAGGAGGCCATCGAATTTGCGCAGGCCTGTGATGTCCATGTCGAGATCGTCCATTTCAAATGCTCGGGCATGGATAACTGGGGCAAGGCGCGGACGGCGCTGGAAATGATCGCAGCCGCAAAGGCGCGCGGCCTGAAGATCGATTGCGACTCGCATCCCTATACCGCCGGCAGCAATCCGCTAAAGAACCTGATGCCGCAGTGGGTGCAGGCGGGCGGGGTGGATGCCATGCTGGAGCGTATCGCGCTGCCCGAGACGCGTCAGCGCATACGTGACGACATCGCCCGCGACGGGCTCAATAACTGGGGCAGGATCCCGTCCTGGGACTGCGTCCAGATTTCGATTTCCCCGCACTTGCCGCAGTTCGCGGGCCGTACGATACAAAGCCTGGCCGATGAAAGAGGCCAGGATCCGATAGACGTAGTGTGCGACTACATGATGCAGGACAAGGGCGCGACGCGCGTGCTTGTCATATCCATTTCCGAGGACGATATCGAGCATATCGTCGCTACTCCGTCGGTATTGGTTGGTTCGGATGGAAACTGCGTGGCCCATTGCGGTGTCACCGGCCAGGGCATGCCTCACCCGCGTTTTTACGGGACCTTCCCACGCATCTTGTCCCGCTATGTGCGCGAACGCAGGCTGCTGTCGCTGGAAACGGCCATACGCAAAATGACCGGCGCCACAGCCGAAGCGCTGCAACTGCGGGACCGCGGCCTGCTGCGGCCGGGCTATGCTGCCGATGTAGTCATCTTCGATCCCAACGATTTCGACGACCGCGCAACATATGACGATCCGCATCGCTATCCGACGGGCGATAGAACCACGGTATTGGTCAATGGCGTGCTGGTCGTGGAAAATGCGGCGCATACCGGAGCGCGGCCCGGCGTTCAGCTAAGGCGCGATGCGACCGGGGCAGTTCGCGGTTATAGCCGAAGAGTGGATGTTTGATGATAGCTGGGCGATGGCCGGAGGCGCGAAAGCCCGGGCCATGCCCAGTTTCCGGCGAAGTAAGCATCGGCTTGCGCAGGTGAAGGCTTTTCCCGGCCGCCTATGAAGTCGCGCGCAAAGTAGGGGTGCGTGGCTGTTTTCTTTTATACTGTACAAATATACAGTATATAGGTGGCCTATGTTCCCCACGACGATCAAAGGCCGAGGCAGCCTTTCCAACCGTAATTCCCGTTACGAAGAGCACGCTCGTGAAGTGTTCGATGACGAATGGCCGCAGCCTGCGGATGAGGATGCAAGCCGGCCGGCTACTACGGTTTCGATGGAGACGGCGCGGTCCATCATCACGCGCAACGATTCTCCCGACATCCCCTTCGACCGGTCCATCAATCCCTACCGGGGCTGCGAGCACGGCTGTATTTATTGTTATGCGCGGCCGAGCCATGCCTATCTGAACCATTCGCCCGGCCTGGATTTTGAAACCAGGCTCTATGCCAAGCAGAATGCCGCGCAGTTGCTGCGGGCGGAGCTGTCCAGGCCGTCGTACCGGCCTCGCTTCATTTCTTTGGGCAGCAATACCGACCCCTATCAGCCGATAGAACGCCGCCTGCGCATTACCGCGGATATCCTGGCGGTGCTCGAAGAATTCAACCATCCGGTCGGCATCACGACGAAGTCCGCTTCCATCTTGCGCGACGCCGATCTGCTGGCGCGCATGGCAAGCAAGAATCTGCTGCGGGTCTTCATGTCCATCGGCACGCTGGACCGCCATATCGCCCGCACGCTGGAGCCGCGGGCCAGTACGCCGGGGGCGCGCATGGACGCGGTGCGCGCGCTCAGCCGGGCCGGCATCCCCACCGGCGTCCTGCTTGCTCCCGTGATACCGGCGCTGACGGACCATGACATGGAGAAAATCGTATTCATGGCCAAGGAAGCCGGGGCGATCGACGCGTACTATGCTTTGCTGCGGCTGCCGCACGAAGTTGCGGGGCTGTTCCAAGAATGGCTGGAAGCACACCACCCTCTCAAGGCGGCGCATGTCATGAACCTGCTGCGCCAGATGCGCGGCGGGAAGGCCTACGATGCCGACTTCAGCACCCGCATGCGGGGCATGGGCGTTTTTGCGGACCTTCTGCGGCAACGCTTCCGCAAGGCCTGCACGAAAGCCGGCCTGAACGAGCGGCGCATCGTGCTGGACACCACACAGTTTCGCCGCCCGGCTGCGCTTGGAGACCAGCTCAGCTTGTTCTGACGCCATGCCGCGGAAATACATTTCGCGCCGGGATATGTCCAGCGTAACTCGCCCGAGTGCGGCGATGCCCGTGCAATGCGATAGGGCTCAATTTCCTGATGCGTTGCAGCCGCCAGCTCCAAGTTGCGGGTTGGTGCAGTGCTGTGGCGAGCCAAGACACCGGGATCCCCGAATGCCACGTTCTGGCAACTTTGGGATAGGCATATAGTCCACATTATGAGATTTATGGGCCTATTATTCGTCTTTAATGCGCGATATTTGCCTGGACTCCTATAATGCGGACCACATGGTGGACTTGATACCGTTGCGAACGGTCGGCGCCGCCGTATCAATAATCTTGGACCTGTTGTGTGCCGCGGTCTGACCTTTCATGGCATTCACGGCTACAGCGACCGCAAGAGAGAGCGAATTCAGAATGGATAGCAGTACATCGAGTATTTCGGCTGTCGTCGGAGTAGGTCATACCGATTGGGTGGAAGACTACAAGCGCGTGCGCAGCGGTGAAAAGCCGCATGATTCCTATGGCTACGCCACGCAGGCGTTCAATTGCGCGTTGAGGGATGCCGGCATCGCGCGTGACGAAGTCGATGGCTTGATCGTGGGCCCCACGACGGCGTACGAGCGCATGGGCGAGATCCTCAATATCGATCCGCGCTGGGGCGGGCAGGCCGATGCCATTCAGGCAGTACTGCAAGCGGTGCTGGCTATCAAGTCGGGGATGGCCGAGGTGATTGCGCTCGTTTACGGCAATGACCAGCGTTCGGCGGCAGTGCAGTATGGCGGTCCTGAGGCAATGGGCGGGGGGGCTTTTCTGTCCTATGTATATCACAGCGCCTGGGGTTTGACGTCGCAGGGCGCGCTGTATGCCTTGATGTACCAGCGTTACAAAGAACTGAACGGTCTAGACGATAGCACGCTGGGGCAAGTGGCCGTGGCACAGCGCCAATGGGCCAGCCTGAATCCCAATGCCATCATGCGCAAGCCCATTACCATGGAAGACTACCTCGGTAGCGCTTACATTGCGGAACCGCTGCGTTTGTACGACTACTGCCTGATCAATGACGGCGGTGTCGCGTTGATCGTCATGGAGGCTGAGAGAGCCAGGAAGGTAGCCGCAAAGAGCGGAACAAAGCCCGTCTATATCCGCGGCATAGGCCGCGCCGACCTGAATAGCAAGGCGACCAGCCTTGGTCCCCGTCTTCTGGACTTCTATCTTCCGGCTCAGAACAAGGCCGCAAAGCAGGTATTTGATGCGGCCGGCCTTGGCCCCAAGGATATCGACGCTTTGATGGTGTACGACAGTTTCAGTCCGCACATTCTGTTTGCCTTGGAAGGTTTTGGCTACTGTGGCGTCGGCGAAGCCGGCGAGTTCATCGCCCGCAATGGAATCGGAGTCGGCGGCAAGTTGCCGATCAATACTGGCGGCGGGCATTTGTCCGAGTCATACATGCAAGGTTGGAACCATCAGGTCGAGGCGGTTCGCCAAGCCCGCGGAGGTTTGGGCAATCGGCAGGTGCCTAATTGCCGGCATGTCCAATATACGTCCGATGTCGCCGGTAAGGCCATGTCGGTCATTTATGGCGCTTAAGGAGTTTAAGTATGAATCCGAGCGAATCCGCTAAGTCCCCGCGTTTGTTTTCACCTTATGACGCCCCGATGTGGGAAAGCATTGCCCAAGGCTGCATGAAACTGCAGTGGTGTCCGGACTCCAATGAATTCCGCTATCCGCCAGGGCCTGCTTGCCCGGTGTCGCTCAGCATGGAATACGAATGGCGACCGATCTCTGGCAAAGGCCGGATCATTTCGTGGACGGTGTTCCATCGGACCTATCTGCCGGCGTATCCCGCGCCGCATCTCGTTGTTGCTGTCCAGCTGGAGGAAGGCCCGATCATGGTTTCCCACATGGCGCACAGCGATCTCGAGCACATACGCCTGGATGCCCCGGTTCGTATGGTGTACGTCGACCATCCTGACGGCTATCGCATTCCGAGCTTTGTTTTCGACGCGGTGGCATGACGGTTCGCATGGTTTTCATCCATTAACTTAGTGATTGTTGGAAGGAGATATCGGAAAATGTCTTACGGGTACAAGAAAATAATTGGGGTCGCCGCCTTCGCGGCGTCATTGATGTTCATGCAGGCGGGGGCGGCGGCCAAGGATTATCCATCCGCGCCGATCAAGCTCGTGGTGCCTTATGTGGCAGGGGCGAGCACTGATACGCTCGCTCGCCTGGTGGGTCAGTCCGTGTCCGAGCAGCTTGGCCAACCCGTGGTGGTTGAGAATCGCTCGGGAGCCGGCGGGATGATTGCGGCCGATCATGTGAAGGCGCAGGCGCCGGATGGGTATACCTTCATGCTGACGACCGATGGCATTTTGTCGGTCAACCCCGTCATCTACAAGAAGGTGGCCTATGACCCCCTGAAGGACTTTCAGCCTCTATCGATCGCGGTCGCTGCGCCGCTGGTTCTGGTCGTGAAGGCCGATGCGCCCTATAAGACACTGCAGGATGTCATTGACGCCGCCAAGGCCAAGCCCGGGACGCTGACCTTCGGTTCGGCGGGTGTGGGATCGTCCCAGCATATGGCGGGGGAGCTCTTCAAAGAGAAGGCGGGGGTCGATATCAGCCATGTGCCCTATCGCGGTGGAGCGCCGGCAATGACGGATTTGCTGGGCGGGCATATCTCGATGATGTTCGTGCAGTCGGCCTCGGCTGTGGACTTGGCGCAGGCTGGCAAGATACGGATCCTGGGCATCGGCAGCCCCAAGCGCAGCCCTGCGATCCCTGACGTCGCCACATTCGCGGAATTGGGGTTGAAGGGATACGATGCCGATACCTGGTACGGCTTCAGCATGTCCGCCGGCGCAAGCGCGGAGGTGGTGGACAAGCTCAATGGAGCCATTGTCAAGGCATTGAAGGACAATGCATCCAAGCTGGAAGCGCAGGGTTATGTCGTGGTGGGCAGCAGTCCTCAGCAGATGCATGACAGCATCCGGAGCAATATCAAAAAATGGGGCGATTTGGCCAAGATGGCGGGTATCTACCAGACCCAGTAAGCCGCATATTCGCGGAGATGGGCGCTGCGGTGCGGCTAGCGCCACCACGTGAATGAGGAATGAGCCCCCGTCCGTGGTGGCCGCCTAGCGCGGCAACGCTTTGATTTCGGCTTCTATCTTGGCGGCCGTTTCGAGCAGAAGCCCCGATACCTCGCCGATTCGTTCTGTGTTGAGCCTTTCATCGACCGCCGAAATGCTGATCGCCACATTGGCCGATTTCTCGAAGGTGGCGTGTATCGGAACCGCGATTGCCATGGCCCGCGAGACCTCGAGCACGGTATTGATGACAAAGCCCTGTTGGCGCCTGTGATTGATCTTGTTCCAAAGGCTGGCCTCGGAATATTTAGGATAGCTTTCTTCGATTTTTGCCTTGTTTACGAGGCAAATCCGACTGATCTCTTCATCGGGCAGCGTGCTGAGCATGGCGATATTAGCCGCTCCGATGTTTAAAGGCCGGCGTCGGCCCACGTCCATGACAAATACGCGGATAGGGAAGGAGCCTTCCTGCCTATCTATGCAAACGCCTTCGAATCCAGCTCGCGTCACAAGAAAGACTGTGTCGCCCGTCAATTCGGCGAGTCGCCTGATATGAGGATGGCACAGATCGCGCAAATTGAATGTTGGCGCTGCGGCCAAGCCCATTTCGTATATCCGCGTGCCGAGGAAATAACGCTTGTTGTCGGGGTGTTGTGCAACGAGCTGCTCTGCGATCAAGCCCTGAAGGATCCGGTGGGTCGTCGAGCGTTCCAATTGCGCCAACTGGTAGAGGTCCACCAGCCGGAGTCCATTACGGTTGTGAGCAGCCAGCAGACGCATCAGCGCAGCGGCGCGCTGTATGGTTTGCGTGCCTGATACGGAGGGGGAGGAGACTTTGGAAGACTTGTTTTGCATGAGGAAATCCACGTCGCTGTCGTGGCAAAGATAGTAACCCATTTTAGCGATGAAAGTTCAATATATGGGATTTGTATAGGGATTTAAAATTGACTGAGATCGGCTGATGCTAGAGAATTATGCAGCCGCTACGTATATAAACAAACCACTGGTCCATATATTGAGATGAATGATGTAAATAAGAATGTGTTGCCTGCTGCGGGCGGCGGCCTGCCGGCGCAAGCGCTGGACGGCGTTGTCGTGCTGGATGTGGCGGGGCCCTGGGGGGGTTATTGCGGCAAGCTGTTTGCCGATATGGGCGCGGAGGTCGTGCTGGTAGAACCGCTGTCCGGCGCGGCCAGCCGGCGGTGGGAACCGCGGATTCAAGGTCGAGAAGACTTGGACGCCAGTCTGGTTTTCCAGTATCAGAACACTAACAAGAAAAGCATTGCACTGGATTTGGATACTCGGGAAGGCCGGGCCGCTTTGCGCAGGCTCGCGCAGCGCGCGCATTTATTGATCGAAAGTGAAGCGCCTGGCGTCATGGCGGCGCGAGGCCTGGGGTACGAGGCATTGCGCGAAGTCGCGCCGCAATTGGTCATGCTGAGCATCACGGCCTTTGGCCAAGACGGCCCCTATGCGCATTGGCATGGGAGCGATCTTGTCGCCATGGCGATGGGCGGGATGCTCTATTTGGCCGGCTACAAGGACACGGCCCCTATGGTCGCCTTCGGGGAGCAGGCGGTGGGCGCGGCCCATTTATTCGGCGCCGTCGCGGCCATGGCCGCCGTATTCGATGCCGAAGCCAGCGGTGCTGGCCAGCACATAGACGTATCCATGCAGGAATGCGTCGTCATGGGCATGGAGAACGCGGTCCAGTTCTATGACCTCGAGGGAACGATAAGACGCCGCAATGCCGGCGAACAGCGTCTGGCGGGGACCGGAGTGTTCCAGTGCAAGGATGGGTATGTCTATCTCATGGCCGGTGGGGTGGGGGGCAATCGCTTCTGGCCGGACACCACTCGCTGGTTGGTCGAGGAAGGCGTGGAGGGCGCTGGCGATCTGTCCCAGCCTTGCTGGCAGGAAAACGAATTCCTGTCGTCCAAGGAAGCCAAGGACAGGTTCTTGGAAATCTTTCAGCCTTTTGCATTGTCCCATACCAAAGCGGAACTGCAGGCCAAGGGCCGCGAGCGGCGTATCCCGATCGCGCCGATCAACGATACGTCCGAACTCGATACGGCCCAGCGCAGGCACCGGAATTATTTTGTGGAGACAGTCTCGGCGGGCGGTACCTCGTTGCGGATGCCGGGCGCGCCCTACATGTTGTCGGAAACGCCATGGTCATTGCGAACGGCCGCTCCTTCCTTGGGCCAGCACACCACACAGGTGCTTCGGGCCGGAGGATGCTCCGAAGACGAGATCGATGTGTTAACCAATAAAGGTAGCGTGGCATGAAGCGATTGCTGAAAGGGGTGCGGGTCATCGATTTCACATGGATCGGCGCGGGATCCTATACGACGAAGCTATTGGCGGACTTGGGCGCGGATGTGATCAAGATCGAAACATCGAAGCGGCTCGATACCTTGCGTCTGGCCAAGCCGTACAAGGACAAGGTGCCGGGCATCAATCGCAGCGGCTACTTTGCGGATCGTAATTCCAGCAAGCGTAGCATCACCGTCAATATCAAGGAGCCCGAAGGGCTCGCGCTGGTGAAGCGGTTGATCGAGGCTGCGGACGTGGTGACGAACAATTTCACGCCGGGCGTCATGGATAAGCTGGGGCTCGGGTACGAGGCTGTGCGCGCCATCCAGCCTTCCATCGTCTTCGCATCGATGTCCATGCAAGGGGCTTCGGGGCCGGACAGGAACGATCTTGGTTACGGCTTGACCATTGGGGCGGTGACCGGCCTGCAGCATCTGACCGGTCTGCCGGACAAGGAGCCGGCCGGTACAGGGACCAACTATCCCGATCACATTCCCAATCCGACGCACGCCGCATTCGCGATTCTGGCGGCCTTGCGCCATCAGCGCAGCACGGGGGTTGGTCAGAGCATAGACATAGCACAGACGGAGCCGACCATTGCGATGATCGGCCCCAGTGTAATGCACTACATGGCCAACGGAGTCGTGCAAAACCGCAATGGCAATCGTCACATCCAATATGCGCCGCAAGGTGTTTTTCCCTGCAAGGGAGAGGACCGGTGGATAGCCATTTCCATCCAATCGGATACGCAATGGCAGGCCTTATGCCGGGCGCTGGCCCTCGATGCCCCCGTGGAGTGGTCTCGCGCCGCTGAGCGCCTCGATCACCAGGATGCCATCGAAGAGAGGCTTGCAGCGGCTTGCAGGCGTTACGACAGCCTGGAGCTTGCCGAACTGCTGCAAAGGGCGGGTGTGCCTGCCGGCCCGGTGCAGGACGCTCGGGACGTGCTGGAGGCCGATCCGCAGCTCGAGGCCAGAGGCCATTGGGTGACGATGGATCATCCTGAAATGGGGCCGAGTACATATAACTCCGCGCCATTCCGGTTTTCGCATGCCGAATCGGCGCCGTCGTCGCCGGCGCCACTATTGGGCCAGCATACGCGCGAGATCGCGCGTGAATTGCTTGCGTTGAGCGAGGATCAGGTCGAGTCGCTGATCGAGAGGAATATCTTAGTTTAGGTGCAGCAGAAAAAAGGAAGAAATTGATGAGTGTTAGCTTTACCGTCCAGGGCCATGTCGCCACGATCGCGCTGAACAGGCCCGAGGCCATGAATGCGATCGATCCCGAGACGCGCGCCGAGCTGAAGCAAGCTTGGAAGCGGGTTCGGGAGGACGACGATATCCGGGTCGCTATTCTGACGGGGGCGGGGGAAAGGTCATTCTGCACTGGCGCGGATTTGAAGAAGACGATGCCGCCCAAGGAAACTTTTGCGGAGCTGACGTTCGGCCGTTCCGAGTCGGATCACTTGCTTGCCGGCATGGAGACGGACAAACCGCTTATCTGCGCCATCAATGGCTATGCAATGGGTGGCGGGCTCGAACTGGCCCTGGCTTGCGATATTCGTATCGCATCGGAGAATGCGCAGTTCGCCTTGCCCGAGGTACGGATAGGCAGCATGCCGGGCGCGGGGGGTACGCAGCGGCTTCCGCGAGCCATCGGCATGTCCAACGCCATGCTGCTTCTTTTGACAGGCGATCGTATTGATGCGCAGGAAGCGCTGCGTGTCGGTCTGGTCAGCAAGGTAGTCGCTTCCAGCGATCTCCTGTCGACGGCTCAAGCGATCGCCGGACGTATCGCCGCCAACGCGCCGCTGTCGGTCAGGGCGATCAAGCGTCTGGTGTCTCGAGGCATGGACATGCCGCTGGATGCGGCCATTGATCACGAACGCTTTGCCTTCGGCCTGCTTCGCGATACAGAGGATCGGATCGAGGGACGCCGGGCATTCCAGGAAAAGCGTGCGCCGCAATACAAGGGCCGTTGAGATACGGGCCTGAGGGCGGGAATCATACGGGTCGTCGATAGACAGCTTTGGGACGGAACATCGACGAAAAAGATAGGGTAGTCCCGAGGAAGAAGGATAGATATGGATTTCGAATTGCCGGAGAGTACGCGCATGGTGCGCGATACTGTGATGCGTTTCGTCAGCAATGAACTGGTGCCCCATGAGAGCTTGATCATTCGCCGTGAAGCGGAGCGGGGGTTTTCAGACGATGCACTGATTCCGCCTGAACTCGATGCGCAATTGCAGCAGAAGGCCCGCGACATAGGCTTGTGGGGCATCGATGTGCCCGAGGAGTTTGGCGGACAGGATTTAGGCATGCTGACGAAATGCGTGGTGATCGAAGAACTCAAGCGCAGCATCGTTCCTTTTGTGCTTCCGCCTGAAAGCCCTAACCTGTTCATGTTGAAGGAGCTTTGCAAAGGCGACCAAGTGGATCGCTATCTCTTGCCCTATTCTCGCGGAGAAAAGAAGAGCTGCCTGGCATTGACAGAGCCGGGTGCGGGCGCGGATGCCGCCGCCATCAAAATGAAGGCGGAGCGCAAGAATGGCAAATGGGTATTGAATGGATCGAAGATTTGGATCAGCAATGCGCGTCGTGCCGATTTCATGATCGTCATGGCGGTCACCGATACGTCCAAGGGTTCGCGCGAGGGCATCACCGCATTCCTGGTCGACAAGGGCACGCCGGGGGTCAGCATCCCGACTTCCTTCCCGATGATAGGCGAATATCATCCGTATGAGGTCGTGTTTGATAATGTGGAACTGGACGATTCCCAGGTGCTGGGTGAGGTAGGACAAGGCTTTGCGCCGCTCTCCAAGCGGCTGGGTGTGCGCCGCCTCGAGATTGCAGCCCGGTGCATCGGGCTTGCCACGCGCTGTATCGAAATGATGATCGAGCAGGCGAACACGCGGGTGACCTTCGGTGCGCCGCTGGCCGATCGCCAAGCCATTCAATGGTGGATCGCCGACAGTTACCAAGAACTTGAGATGGTACGCATGATGGTCTACCGCCTGGCATGGAAGCTCGATCGCGGCGACACCGATGTACGCCGGGACGGTTCGCTGGTCAAAGTACAGGGCACCGAGATGATCGGCCGCGTGGCTGATCGGGCAATTCAACTTTTCGGCGGGATGGGGGTATCCAAGGAGTTGCCCTTGGAATACATCTCACGCATGGTGCGCGTGCTGCGCATCGTCGAGGGGCCGAGCGAAGTTCATCGCTGGGTGATTGCGCGGGATCTGCTGCGCAACGGGATGCCCGCCGCCTAGGACGGCGGAAGATATCCGGGAGCGTCGGGAATGACTGCTGTGTACGATTTTTCATCCGTCAATCATGCGGTCCGGGTGCATGCCGGAGCTCAGGCGCTTTCGAAGCTGCCCTCGGAGGTAGACCGCATCGGCGCCCGGCGTGCGCTGATCCTGTGCGGACGCAGTGTCGCCAGCAAGAGCGGCCTAGTCCCGCTGCTCTCACAACTGCTCGGCGAGCGCCTGGCGGCGGTGTTCGGCGAGATAGGCAAGGATGCGCCGTTACCCGATGTACAGGCCGCGGTCGAATGCGCAAGGCAATGCCGGGCCGATATCCTGATTGCCGTGGGCGCGGGCAGCGTACTGAAGGCGGCCAGGGTGGTTGCGATTCTGCTGAGCGAATCGGGCGATATCGATGAACTCGCAACACAGTATCCGCCCGGGGCGCCGCCGTTCAGTCCGAAGCTGCATGCGCCGAAGCTGCCCATCATCAATGTCTTGACGGCGGGAACCAGCGCGCAGAATCGCGGCGGAGCCGCCTTGAAGGATGCTGAACGCGGCCGCCGCCTGGAGTTCTTCGACCCCAAGACTCGTCCCGCCGCTATCTTTTGGGATGAAAGGGCTTTGCTGACAGCGCCGCCTTCTCTGGCTTTCTCGACCGGCTTCTCTGTCTACTGGCGCGCTTTGATGAACATGGGTGGCGTCTCGCGCGCGAATCCTCTGGTCGAGGGCAGCCGGCGGCAGGCATTCCTGCTGGCCAGGCGCGCCCTGCCCAGGCTTCGGGAGCAGCTGGATGCCCGGGCCCGTATCGATATCTGCGCTGCCGCATTGCTCCAGAACAGGGATGAGGAGGATGGCGGCCGTCCCTTCGATACGCACTGGATCGCGCGGGTGGTTTACGCATTGGTTGCGGCTACGTTCAGTGTCGTCGAAACGGTCGATCAGGGTTGCGCAAACGCTATCTATACCATTCCGGCCATCCAGCGTTTCGGGCATTTGTGTCCGGAAGCGGTGGAAGGCATGTGCGAGGCCCTCGGTATAGTGCGTGAAGCCGATGGAGGCACGGCGCCGCAAGAACTTCTGGCCAGATATCTCTTCGACGAGTTTTCCGCCATGGGAATTCCCGGGAGGATGCGAGACCTTGGCGTTGGCCGGCAGCATCTTGCTGCGATCGTCCGGCTTTCTCTCACCAACTTCAACGCCGATCGCCAGCGCGAGCTCGCGAGCTACGAAGACACATTAAGCGAACTGATCGCTCAAGCATGGTGAGCACGCATCGGGGAACCCGTCTAAGCGTTTTCTTGGCGGTAGCGATTGCTGCAATGGGAGGCCTGGCGGCGCAGTCCATGCGCATTCCTTTGCCATGGATGGTGGGGCCTATGATGGCGATGGCGCTCGCCAGGCTGTTCGAGCTTGGCGTGAATCCGCCGAAAGGCGGACGCCAAGCCGGTCAGTTGATGATTGCTGTGGCCATCGGGCTATTCTTCACTCCGCAGGTTTTATCGGATGTGGCCCACCTGGTTCCATGGATGCTCCCGACAGGCTTGCTCTCCATCCTGGCGGGCTACATTAGTGCTCGCGTACTGATGCGGCTCACTGGCGCCGACATGGCAACAGCGTTCTTCGCATGTGTGCCCGGCGGTGCGGCGGAGATGGTCATTCTGGGGCGCAGGTATGGCGGCGATGCGGAGTTCGTCGCGATGAGCCAGTCGCTGCGGATGATGCTGGTGGTGCTGGTTATTCCCTTGTCGCTGACTTGGGCGGGAGAGCCAGTCAGCGTCGGGGCCGGGTCCGTGGGACATGCTCATGTCAGCATCTTGGGGCTAGCCGCGCTGCTTGGCGTCAATGTTGCCATGTCGCTGCTCTTTCGTGCCTTATCGGCGCCGACGCCATGGATGCTTGCGCCATTGATCTGCACAGCGGCGCTGACCGCCTCCGGTGTACAGTTCAGCGCGCTGCCCCCAGGATTTTCTCCAATGGGCCAGGCCTTGATCGGCTGCGCCATTGGATCGCAGTTCAATCGGTCTTTCCTCATGCGCGCGCCACGGCTGGTTGCCGGCATACTGGCGAGCACGTTCGTCACCCTGGTGCTTATCGCCTTGACGGCGCTGCTTATCGCGTGGGCGATCGGCCTGCCCGCGGGGACGATGATACTGGCCATGGCGCCGGGCGGGATTGCGGAGATGTCCGTCACCGCAAAAGTGCTTGGGCTGGGGGTTCCCGTCGTAACGGCATTTCATGTGTTCCGGCTGGTCGTGTTATTGATGTCCACATCGCCGGCATTTCGCATGGGCCTGTATTTCAGTGAGCGCGTAAGGCGTCAACAAGAGTAGCTAGCTTCAAGGAGGCAAAATCAATGCCAGCCGCATCAAGCACGCCCTTCGTGCTCATGAGAGGGGGAACGAGCAAAGGCGTTTTCTTTCATGAGGGAGATGTCCCCGCCGAACGCGCAGCCTTGACTTCCTTCCTGCTCGACGCATTCGGTTCGCCGGATAAACGGCAGATCGATGGACTGGGCGGGGCAGACAAGCTCACCAGCAAAGCGGCGATCATCGGCAAGCCCGTCCGGCCCGATAGCGACGTCACTTATTTATTCGGCCAGGTCGGGATAGAGGCGGCGGAAGTCGATTTCAACTTGAACTGTGGCAACCTCACTGCCGCCGTGGGTGTTTTTGCCGTCGAGGAAGGTTTGATCAGCCCGAGCGAGGGACACACCTCGGTGCGCGTTCACAATCTGAACACGGATCGCATTATTCGCGTCGATGTGCCCGTGCGTGACGGCAGCCCCGTCGAAGAAGGTTCGCTGGCCATCGGTGGAGTGCCGGGAACGGGAGCGCCTATACGGTTGGACTTCAGCCAGGCGAGCGGCGCGATTACGGGGCGCCTGCTGCCCCTGGGCGAGGCGGTGACTCGTTTATCCGTGCCGAATCATGGCGTGGTGGAAGTGTCTGTGGTGGACTGCGCCAATCTCGTCGTGTATGTGGCTGCGGAAGCGGTGGGCATGGCGGGCGACGAAACACCTGCGCAGATAGACCAGAATTCCGAACTGACGGCGCGGTTGAACGCGATACGGGCGGAAGTGGCTTATCGCGTGGGCCTTGGAGATTACTGGAGTTCACGGAGCGTGCCGTCCACCCCTATGTGCGTGGTGGTGCAGCGCCCGTTGACATACCAGCCCTACACGGGCGGCGAGGCAGTATCGGCTGATGCCATCGACCTGACATGCCGCCAGTTTTCCACTGGCGCTACCAGCAAGGCGATGGCCGCCACGGTGACCGCGTGCACAGGGGTAGCGTGCCGCGTGCCGGGATCGATCACGCAGCGCTACTTGAATCCGCAAGCGTTGCCGCGGCAGAAAATCAGCATTGGACATCCCAGCGGCATCATTGATGTGGAAAGCGCGCTCGACCAGCGGGATGGAGGCATGATGGTCGGCACTGCAGCCATTTGGCGCACTGCGCGCCGTATTGCGGACGGCAGGATTTACGCAAAAAAGGGTGGATAAAGTGAATGTCCAGGAAAACGAATCATGGGAAGGCGCGAGCCGCGCGATAGGCCGGTTCGTAGAGGGTTTCAGGCTGGAAGCGCTGCGGGAAGCGCACTATGCCGCGGTAGGGCGCGCACTGGTCGATACGGTATCCGTTGCGTTTGCCGGCCATAATGAATCCGCAGCAGCCATCGCTCGAAGCTACCTTGCGGGGCGGCACGGCCCGCTCGAGGCGGCCGCATGGGGCCTTGCTCATGGGCTGCCCGTTGAAGAGGCCGCTTTCTACAATGGTGTCGCGGGCCATGTCCTGGACTTCGATGACGTGAGTTCCCCTATGCGCGGCCATCCGAGCATCGTTATCTTGCCCGCGGTGGTGGCGCTGGCCGAAGCGTTCGACAAGTCGGGAGCCGAGCTGACCGCTGCCTATACAGTGGGATTCGAGGTCATCGTGCGTTTGTCTCGGCCCATGATGAGCGATCACTATGCCAAAGGCTGGCATTCCACTGCGACCGTCGGCGTGCTTGGCGCCACGGCTGCCTGTGCGAAGCTGCTGGGTTTATCGCGTGAGCAGACATCCCATGCCCTGGGATTGACGGTAGCGCAGTCCGCCGGAACGCGATCCAACTTTGGCACCATGGCCAAGTCTTTCCAGGCCGGCCATTCGGCCGCATGTGCCGTTCGCGCCGCGATGCTGGCGAGGCTGGGGTTCGACAGCGCGCCCGGCGCGCTCGATGGCGGGTATGGGTTCATGTCGCTGTATGCCGGCGGCGAAAGCCTCGCGGATTCGCTCCGTCAGTTGGGTTCGGGCGGCCTGGAGATAGTTACGAGCGGCATCGAGATCAAGAAATATCCACTATGCTATGCCACACACCGGACAATCGACGGCGTTCTGGATCTTAGGGAAGAGCACCAGCTCACGCTGGACCAGGTCGAGCGTGTCGACGTCACGTCGAACTTCCGCGCGACGGTGCCGCTGATCTACCCAGCTCCCAAGACGGGGCTGGAGGCCAAGTTCAGCATGCAGTATGCGGTAGCCGCGGCTTTGGCGGATGGCTATGTCAAGTTGTCGAGCTTCCAGGACGAGAATGTTCGGCGGCAGCATATACAGGACTTTTTCGCGCACATCACCGTCCAGGAAGAGCAGGGTCCGGCCTTCCCTCGATGGAATCACATCGCCATACATACGGTCGATGGCCGCTGTCTCGAAAAAAGAATCACGGCTTTGCGTGGCGGGCCGGACCTTCCGCTTACCGAGGAGCAGTTGCTCGACAAAGCAGCCGACTGCTTTTCCTTCGTCGGGCTGGAAAGCCCTAGCGCGTTTTTTAACGCTGCGATGCAACTGAAGTCCGCGGGAGTGCGCGGCATCATGGAAACATTGCCGGCCATAGGAGCCTGAGAGCTGTGGCGCGGCCCATCAAGAAGATCACCCGGTGAGGACAATGGGCGTAAAGATTGTCGTGGGCTTTAAGCTGGAGCGGCCCTATCAAGAGCGCCTCCGCGCGCATTTCCCTTTCCTGCGGTGGGTGTTCACACGCTGCAAGGAGGAAATGCTGGAAGAAGTACAGGATGCGGATGCATTCTTCGGTTGGCCGACTGACGATGTCATCGCAGCCGGAAGCCGGTTGCGTTGGCTGCACTTGCTTGGGGCAGGGGCGGACGGGTTTAATCTCCAAGTGGCTCAGGCTCGCGGCATTGCGGTGTCCAATAGCCGGGGCGTGGCCGCGTCCAACATTGCGGAGCATGTCCTTGCGCTGATGCTGAGCTTTGCCCGGGATTTACCTACCTTGGCTCGGGCGCAGCAAGCACGTCGATGGACGAAGAGCGGCGGCTTGCGGCTATTCGAACTCAGTGGCCAGACTATCGGCATCATTGGTCTGGGAGCGATCGGGCAGGCACTGGCGGAAAAAGCGGGCGCTCTAGGAATGCGGGTGCTGGGCCTGCGCAGGAACGCGCAGCCGGTGGTAGGCGTCGAATGTGTCTATGGGATCGAACGAATGGCGGAAATGGCCGGCCAGTGCCATCATATCGTCGCTTGCCTGCCCGGCACGCCAGGCTCCGCGGGCATGATCGATGCCTCCTTCTTCGATGCCATGCGCCAGGGCAGTTATTTCTACAACGTGGGCAGGGGAAGTACTGTCGATACGCAAGACTTGCTCGATGCGCTTGCAGATGGCCGCCTGAGCGGAGCGGGTTTGGATGTGGTGGATCCCGAGCCTTTGCCGGAAGGCCATCCGCTGTGGGATCATCCCCGCGTGATCATGACCAGTCACACAGCGGGCAACACGGAAAACTATTGGGACAGGGGTATCGTGCTGTTCGAGCGTAACTTGACGGCGTTCCTGGACGGCAAGGAACTCGTGACGAAAGTCGATCCGCAGTCCGGGTATTGACGGCGGTAAAAATTTGCCTGCGCCGCTCTTCAATACGAAGCCCGGTACCCCAGCGATGAAGAAATCTCGGCACAGGCATCTTGCACGGCCGGAGCGAGGCTTTGCATGAGGCGGGGCTTCAGGCGGTCGGCGGGTCCGGATATGCCCAGCGATGCAATGACGTTGCCGGCGCTGTTCCTGATGGGGGCGGCCATGCCGCAGACTTGCGCGCGCCATTCCCCGGTATTGATGGCATAGCCCTGTGCGCGCACTTTTTTCAGTTCTTCGTCCAGGGCTTCGGGCCGTGTGATGCTTTTCGGCGTATGGGGGGACAGCGCAAGCTTGACGGCCGCCAGTATGCCGGGGTCGGCCCATGCCAATTGGGCTTTCCCGGTGGCGACGCATTGCGCCGGCGCGCGCCCGCCCACGGTGGTATAGGCGCGCACCGGCTGCGGGCTGTCGATCTTGGCCAGGTATAGGACTTCGATGCCGTCCAGCGTGGAAAGGTGGACGGTTTCGCTGGTCTTGAGGGCCAGGGCCTCCATGTGCGGGTGCGCCACTTGGCGGACGTCGAGGCGTCCGAACACATACGAACCCAGTTCCCAGAGCTTCAGGGTGGGCTCGTAGCGCCCCTGGTCGCCCACCTTGCGGACGAAACCTTGATGGACCAGGCCTTGCAGGATGCGGTGCACGTTGCTTTTGGTCAGCGCCAGTTCGGCGGCGAGTTCCGTCACGCCGCGCGGCCGTTCGCTGCGGGCCAGGGTTTCAAGGGCGAGCAGGCCTTTCAATAGGGTTTTGTCCATGTATGGATTGCAGATAGTGAAAACAGATGGCCGCCATAGCCATCGCCGTGTGAAAGCGGATCGGTGATTGCGCTTTGGCGCTATGCCAAGATGTGTTCCGTATTATAGAACAGCATTTTGAATTTTGGGAAGACTATGCTATCTTTTCGCAAACTGGCGGCAAAGGGCAATGGGTCCGCCGCATGGCAACACTCTAGGGCATGTATGGATGAACTCAGTCAGGCGGACCTTCCGCTGGCAGGCGTGAAGGTGATCGAATTCTGCGCGGTGGCGGCCGGGCCGTTTTGCGGCATGCTGCTGGCCGACATGGGGGCGGAGGTCATCAAGGTCGAGCCGCCGGCCGGCGATACGCTGCGCCAGTGGCCGCCCATCAAGAACGGATTCAGCGAGAATTTCGCATCGCTCAATCGCAACAAGCTTTCGGTGCAGCTCGATCTGAAGCAGGCGGATGACGCCGAACTGGCGCGCCAGTTGATTCTGGACGCCGATGTCGTGATCGAGAACAATCGGCCGGGCGTCATGCAGCGCCTGGGCCTGGACTACGGGCGGTTTGAAAAAGAGCGGCCTGCGCTGGTGTATTGCTCCATATCGGCCTACGGTCAAAGCGGCCCGCGTTCGCGCGAAGGCGGCTTCGACCTGACCATGCAGGCGGCCGCGGGCGTCATGAGCGTCACCGGCGACGCCGACGGCGCTCCGGCCAAATGCGGCGTGCCGATTTCGGATTTTTCATCGGGGCTGTACGCGGCCTTCGCCATCGTCTCGACGCTGGCGCGGGTGCGCGCCGGCGGCCGCGGGGCGCATATCGACGTGCCGATGTTCGGCTGCACGCTGGGCGTGGCGGCCCTGCAAACCAGCGAATACTTCGGCACGGGGCGCAGCCCGCGCCGCATGGGCTCGGCCCATCCCCGCAACGCGCCCTATCAGGCCTTTGCCGCGGCGGACGGCTATTTTGCCATTGCGGCGGGCAACCAGAAGCTGTGGTCCGCGGTATGCGCGGTGGTGGATATGCCCGAGCTGGAAGCGGATCCCCGGTTCGCCACCACGGGCGATCGCGCCGCCAACCAAGTCGAACTGAAGGGCATCCTGGAACAGCGCTTCACGCAGCAGCCCGTGGAGCATTGGATAGCCGCGTTCAATGATGCCGGCGTACCGCACGCGCGCATCAACGACTATGCCGCCGCATTGTCCGATCCGCAGGTCGAGCACATGGGATGGGTGAAGAATATATCGCTGCCGGACGGCACGCCCATCAACACCTTCGCATCGCCGCTAAGATTCGATGGCGCGGGCTTGCCGATACGAAGCAATCCGCCCGCCCTGGGCGAACACACCGAGGCCGTCCGCGGCCGTTATGCGGCTTTTGCCGGGGGAACTTTGCCATGAGCCAAAACAAGCTGCGCAGTACCATTGCGGCGCTCAGCCGCATGGCGGACAAGCCTGGCCTCGCCGAGCGGGACGCATTGGCGGAAGCGAGCGGCCTGATCGCCGGGCTGGTCGCGAACGATGACTGGCTGCCCGAAGCCATGGCCGAGCCGCATCCTCAGTATTATCGGCAGTATCTTTTATACGGGGACCCGCAAGACCGTTTTTCGCTCGTCAGTTTCGTGTGGGGGCCGGGCCAGGCTACACCGGTACATGATCATACGGTATGGGGCGTCATAGGCATGCTGCGCGGCGCTGAAATAGACCAGCGCTATCGCTTGACGCCGTCGGGGCTGGAGCCCGAGGGCCCTGAGCAAATCCTGTTGCCGGGGAAGGTGGCCTGTGTCTCGCCGGCGATAGGCGATATCCATCGCGTAAGCAATGCTTACGACGATCAGGTGTCCATCAGCATCCATCTTTATGGCGGGAACATCGGCCGCATCCGGCGCAATGTATACGATAGCCTTACGGGCGAGCGCAAGGAGTTCGTGTCGGGGTATTCCAATGAAATGGTGCCCAATCTTTGGGCCGGGGCGGCATAGGCGGGTATGGAAAGCGTGCTGGATATCGAACGCCGAGGCAAGGTGGTGAATGCCACACTGAATCGGCCCGAAGCGGGAAACTGCCTGTCGCATGAGCTGGTCGGCGCGCTGCAGGGCCTGGCCGACGAGTGCCGGGAAACGGGGATCGCCTTGCTGGTCCTGCGGGGTCGAGGCAAGCATTTCTGTACGGGCTTCGATCTGTCCGGGCTCGAAGACGAGACCGATGACACTCTGCTGGCCCGCTTCGTGCGCGTGGAGCTTTTATTGCAGTCCATTCGCGCCGCGCCTTTCGCGACGGTCGCCTTGGGGCAGGGCCGCATCATGGGAGCGGGCGCCGACCTGTTCGCCGCCTGCGAAGAGCGCGTCATCGTGGATGACGCGGATTTCTGCTTCCCCGGTGCGGGCTTTGGCCTGGTGCTGGGCACCGGGCGGTTGGCCAGGCTGGTGGGCGCGGGCGCGGCCCGCGATTGGATATGCAGCGGCCGGCGCATCGGCGCGGACGAGGCGCTGCGCAGCGGTTTGGCGACGCGGCATATCGCAGGGCCGCAGGCCGCGGAGGAAGTCGACCGTATCGGGCGCCGCGCGCAAACGCTGGATGACGAGACCCGCGCAAGAATCTACGCGGCTTCCGGCGAGGAAGCCGGCCTGGCGGCACGCGACCTGAAGGCCCTGGTCGCATCGGCGGCCAAGCCCGGCATCAAGGAGCGCATCATGCGCTATCGCGAAAAGGCCCAGAATGCCAGGCTGAACAAGGCCGCTGCGGCAAGCTGAAGCCATCAGGATGCTGCATGGATGCGAACTGCCCCGGCGCTATCGGCGCCAAGGAGCTTTGGCACTGGCAGGCTTGATCGGGCTGGAGCGCCGGCGGGTTCTAGGAAGCCAGGCCCACGGTCATGCCGCCGCAGATGTATAGAACCTGGCCTGTAATGAAGCCCGCACGCTCGTCCAGGAAGGACGCCACGCCGTGCGCCACTTCCGCGGGCTGGCCCACGCGCCCCAGCGGCACGGAACGCAATATCTGTTTGGTCTTTTCAGCTTCCGGCGGATTGGCGGCCATGAATAGTTCGGTGGCGATGGGGCCTGGGCCGACGGCATTGACCGTGATGCCGTGGCGCGCCAGTTCCAGCGCCCATGTGCGCGTCATGCCGAGCAGGCCCGCCTTGGATGCCGCATAAGCGCTGCGCTGTTCCTTGCCCAAGGCCGCGCGGGAGCTGACATTGACGACGCGGCCGAAGCGCGCCGTTTTCATGGCGGGAAGCAACCGCTGGGCGATGAGCAGCGGGGCTTCCAGGTTCAAGCGCGCAACCGCGCGCATGTCGTCGAGCGTAGTGTCCTCCAGCGTGGCCGGCTTGACCATGCCGGCATTATTGACCAGCCGGAGAATCCGATGGCGGCGGCACAAGTCCGCCAGCGTGGATGACAGGGCGTCGGTATCGCAGAGATCGGCGGCTATATAGGTTTCGTTTCGGGACAGGGCGGCGGGCGCCGACTTATCCAGATTGATGGTGTGATAGCCGTCTTCCGCCAGGCGTTCGATGATGGCCTTGCCTATGCCGTTGCTGCCGCCGGTGACCAATACGTATTTATCCATGCTGTGCCGTGGGGTGTGGTGTTATTTGGAGTCTGTACTGTAGCGCGGTATGCGCTATTTCGCGCCCAGTTCATCGGTCAGCCTTGCGGCTTCCCGCTTGAGCATCTCCGCTATTTCCTTGCGCCTTTCGACATTCATGCGGCCATAGTTGGCGGCGATGCTAAGGGCGGCAACGGGCTGCTTCGCAAGGTAAATGGTCACGCCTATGCCATACATGCCTTTCAGCAGGTGCCCCGGGTTGAAAGCATAACCGCGCTCTCGCGTGTCGGCAACGGCCTTGCGCAGCGTATCGACGCTTACGCTGGGATAAGCCGCCAGCCTGTGCGCATTGCGGCGCAATACGTTTTCCACTTCTTCATCGGGCGCGGCGGCAAGCAGGGCGAGGCTGCCGGAGCCGACGCCCAACGGGCGCCGCGTCCCCACATTCTGGGTCAATACCTTTACGGGGAAGGATCCTTCGTGCCTGTCTATGCAGACCGCATCCAGGCCGCTGCGTATGGTCAGCATGACCGTGTCGCCGGTGGCATGCGCCAGGCGTTCGAGGCTGGGCCGCGTGACCGCCCTGATGTCCAGCCGATTGGCCGCCCGTTCGCCCATGGAAAGAAACTCCAGGCCAAGGTAGTAGACGCGGCTGCCGGCCGCCTGCTCTACGAATCCACCTGCCAGAAGGGACTTGAGCAGCCGATGCAGTGTGCCCTTGCTCAAGCCGCTTTGGGCTTGAAGGTCGGAAAAGCGCATGCCCGAGGATGAAGCATTGAAGGACAGGATGTGCAGGATTTCGAGAGCCCGCTTGACGCTTTGCACGGTATCCGACGGTGGCGGCGGAGCTGCTTGGGAAGTTTCTACCTTCATGAAAAAACTTGCTGAATCAAATTTGTTCTGTATCTCGGGACTTTTGTTCCGTCTGCCGGAACTTATGGATACTTTAGCAGCATTTGCGGCTACGGCCTAGTAGATTGCGCGGGAAATGCCCTTGGCGGCAGCACGAATGACGAGGAGGGAATGGGTGTGAGACAGACGGAAGCGCAGCCTTATGAATGGAGCCGGAAACTGTGGCGGGATATTGCCGACGCGCGTTTTCTGGATCAGCTATGCGCGGCGGTGGCTGACGACGTGCTGCCATTTGCCGACCAGATCGACCGCGAGGATGTCTACCCGATCGAATCCATCAAGCGCCTGGCTCGCAAAGGCTACACATCATTGACGCTGGAGCGGAAATGGGGCGGCCAGGAAGCCGGCTTCACGGAATGCGCTGCGGTTTTTGAAGAATCTTCGTATGCGAGCGCGGCGGTGGGAATCAGCCTCATCACCATTCTGCAGGCGCAGACGCTGATCAAACTGTTCGGCGGCGCATCCCTGCAGCAGCAGGTGCTGCCCCAGTTCAGCCAGGGCCTGATCACGTCCTACGCGCTGACCGAGGCCAACCATGGCAGCGACATCCGCAGCCTGGATACCAAGGCCGTCAGGACGCCGGAAGGCTGGCGGGTCAAGGGACGCAAATCGTTCATCACTTCAGGGTCGGCGGCGGAAGCGTACATCATCCTGGCAGAAACAGACGTGGGCGTATCCACCTTCTTCGTGCGCAACGATATGCCGGGCGTATCGACGGAGCAAGGGCCCAATGCCAGCACCTTCGGCTTGCGCAACGGGCCGCACGTCGATCTGGTGCTCGATGATGTGCTGCTGCCGCTGGATCATCTGGTCGGCCAGGAAGGCAAGGGCGTGCGCCAGGCGGTGACGACCCTGGATTTTTCCCGGACGGTCGCGGGCGCCATCAGCATCGGCATTGCGCGGGCGGCCTTCGACCGGGCCCTGGCTTTTGCCGCGGGCAGGACGGCGTTCGATCAGCAGGTTATCGAGTTCCAGGGCATCCAGTGGTACTTCGCCGACATGATGGCGGAGATCGACGCGGCCCGGCTCCTGGTGTACGAGGCCTGCCGCTCTCTGGACCGGCATGAGGACATTGCGCGGTATTCAAGCGAAGCCAAGCTGCTGGCCAGCCGGGTGGCCACCCGGACCGCCGAGCAGGCGGTGCAAATCTGCGGCGCCTATGGGGTGACCGAAAACGCGGCGTTTGGACGCTATTTGCGGGATGCGAAGGCCTACGAAATAGCCGGCGGCTCGTCCGAGATTCTGAAGAACACTATCGGCAAACACCTGTTCAGGTTCAGCCAAAACATTATGCCGGCAAAAGGCTGAGCAGCGCAGCGACAAAGGGAAACCGGGTGATCACCGACTATTTATATTTGCATGCCGCCAACCAGCGAGAGAAGGCTTTCCTGGTCTATGGCGAGACTGAAATCAATTATGGCCAGATGGCGGCGATGGTGTCCGCGTATGCGCGGCGGCTGCGCGGTCTCGGCGTATGCGCCGGCAGCCGCGTTGCGATCTTGTGCGGCAACCGGCCGGCTTTTCTGGTGGCCTGGTTTGCCGTCAGCGAGCTGGGGGCGGTCACAGTGCCGCTGAATGTCGGCCTGATGGGGGAAGGCCTGCGGTACACGCTGCGCCAGAGCGAGGCCGAGATCCTGCTGGTCGAACCCGAACTTTACCAGGCCAAGCGCGGCGATATCGACGAACTTGGGGACCGCTTGCGTAAAGAAATGATAGAACCGGATATGGAAACGCCGCCGCTGAAGCAGGTGGACCGTTGCCTCCGGGACAGAGAGCCCGAGCCTCTCTCCGCCAACAGCATTCTTTATACCTCCGGCACCACCGGCCTGCCCAAGGGGGCGGTCCTGCCGCATCAGGCATATGTGTCGGCCGGGATAGATATGGTGCGCTCGCTGGAGGTGAACGCGGATGACCGCATCATGGTCTTTCTGCCGCTGTTCCATGCCAATCCGCAAATGTATGCGGTCACGTCGACCCTGACGGCGGGAGCCACCCTGGTGCTGCTGCCCAAGTTTTCGGCCAGCCGCTTCTTTGACGACGCCGTGGCGTATGGAGCCACGGGATTCACCTTCGTGGGCACGGTGCTGTCCATACTCGAAAAGCAGCATGCCGGCGCATGCCGCGGCCATGGCCTGAAATGGTGCGTCGGCGGTGGCGCTCCCGAACGTGTATGGCGGGAAGTGCAGAGCCGCTACGGCATCAGGGTCCACGAACTTTACGGCATGACGGAGACCGGCGGCTGGGTCACGATGAATACGCTGAACGAGACGCGCATGGGTTCGGTGGGGCGCCCGCGGAAAGGGGTGGAAATAGCGATCCGCGATCCAGAGGGGCGAGTTTTGCCGGTTGGTGAAAAAGGCGAGATCACCGCGGCTACGTCCGTGGAGGGCATGTTCTTCACCGGATACTGGAACAATCCCGAAAGCACGGCGGCCACGCTCAAGCAGGGATGGCTGTACACCGGCGATCGCGGTTATCTGGACGAGGATGGCTATCTGTACTTCGACGGCCGTGTGAAGGAGTTGATACGCCGCGGCGGCGAGATGATCGCTCCGTCCGAGATAGAGCAGCACTTGCTCAAGCATCCGGCGGTCAGGGACTGCGCGGTGATGGGCGTGCCCGACGAGATCATGGGCGAGGAGCTGAAAGCCGTGATCGTCGCGGCGCAACCGGTGGAGCCCGGAGCGCTGCGGGATTTCCTGGCCGGACGCATAGCCGGCTACATGATTCCGCGATTCTTCGCTTTTGTCGACGAGATCCCGAAGACGGAAACCCAGAAAATCAAGCGGCACGAGCTTGCGCGGATAGCCGCTGACGCCATCGATACGCGCTTGGCGGCGCAACATCAGAAAAGACTTGTCGGATGAAGGAGAGCTACGTGGCAAGACGCTGGAAAAACAGGCCGGAAGGATCGAATTGGGGAGAGTTCGGAGACGACGACCAATTGGGCCGATTGAATCTTCTGACGGCCGAAAAGGTGCTGGAAGCGGTTGGCGAGGTCAAGGCCGGGAAAGTCTTCAGCCTGAGCCTGCCGCTGGATTTGCCCGGCGGAAATGTGCTGAACCCGGCGAGGCATCCTCCGAAACTGACCGCCACCAAGCGCGTCGACGGGAAGCCGGTTTTTCTGCATTCATTCGGGCATGACCACAATACCACCGACGTGGCCTGCGATGATATGGTGACCATGAGCCTGCAGTACTCCACGCAATGGGATGCCTTGTCGCACATAGGCTCGCATTTCGATGCCGACGGCGACGGCAAGGCGGAAATGGTTTTCTACAACGGCTTCAGGCCGGAGGACGATTTCTCCCATCCCGACCATACGGCCGACGGTTCATCCAGGGCTCATAGGCTGGGCATCGAACATATGGCGACCCACGGCATACAGGGGCGCGCCGTGATGATAGACTTGCGCCGCCATTTCGGCGATGCGCGCCGGCGGGTGGGATACGACGACTTGATGCGCGTCATGGAGCGCGATCGGGTGGACCTGCGGCGCGGCGATATGGTGTGCCTCCATACCGGCTTTGCCGACCTGATTCTTTCCATGGGCGGCCAGCCCGACGCCGAAAAGCTCGCGCAATCTTGCGCCGTTCTGGACGGCGCCGATGACAAGCTGCGGGCATGGGTGGACCAAAGCGGGCTGGCGGCCTTGATCGCCGACAACTATGCGGTCGAGCACCGGCCTTACGACTTCCACGGCGACGGCTGCCATGCGCTGTTGCCTCTGCACGAGCATTGCCTGTTCAAACTGGGCATTCATTTGGGCGAGCTGTGGTATTTGACCGAGCTGGCGGCATGGCTGCATGAGCATGGCCGGCATGCGTTCATGCTGACCGCGCCTCCCTTGCGTTTGCCCGGCGCGGTCGGATCCCCCCTGAATCCGATAGCCACAGTATGACGCCGCAGCAAGAAATGCTTTCCATAACACTTAACGCTGGATCAACACTGGAGTGAGACATGAATAGAAGCACCCGCATCCTTGCATCATTCTGCGCCCTGTCGGCGCTGACGCTGGCAGGCATGGGCAATGCCCTTGCCGCGCCGAAATGGCCTGAGAAGCCGGTACGGCTGCTGGTCGGATTTGCGCCGGGCGGGCCGACCGATGTAGTGGCCCGCATCGTTTCCGAGGCGGTCAGCAAGGAGCTTGGCCAACCCATCGTTGTGGAAAACAAAGCCGGCGCCGCCGGCAATATCGCTGCGGCGTCGCTGGTGCAGGCGCCCGCGGATGGCTATACGCTGCTCTATAACACGTCATCCATCGTCATCGCCCCCTGGGTGTACAAGCAGGTGGGTTTCGACCCCTTGAAGGACTTCGCGCCCGTCGGCCTGACAGCCGCGGTTCCGCTGGTGTTGGCGATCAACGCCAAGGTCGACGCGGCAAGCCCCAAGGATCTGATCGCCCTCGTGAAAGCCGCGCCGGGACAATACAACTATGCCTCTTCGGGCACCGGGGCGATCGAACATTTGACCGCGGCGCATATACTGAGCGCCGTGGGAGGCGAGGCGGTACACGTGCCCTACAAGGGTACGGCTCCGGCTCAGGTCGACCTGATTGCGGGCGCTACGCAGTTCACCACCACCACGCTGAATACGGTGATTTCCCCGGTGAAGGCCGGGACATTGAAGGCCTTGGCGGTCACCAGCAAAAGCCGTTCCCCGGTCATGCCGGATGTGCCGACCATATCCGAAAGCCTGATCCCGGGCTTCGAGAGCCTGGCCTGGCAGGGTATCGTGGCGCCGGCGGGTACGCCCGCCGATGTGATCGACGTGTTGAATAAAGCGATCAACAAGGCCTTGACGTCTCCGGAGGTCAGTGACAAGCTGCGTCAACAAGGCACTTTGACTCTGGGCGGCAGCGCCGACGAGTACAAAGCGTATATAAAGAGCGAATATGCGCGCTGGGGCGAGGTCGTCAAGGCCGCGGGGGCGGCGGCTGAATAAGGAGAAGTGAATGACGCGTGATGCGCAAATGCTTGGCCAAGGCGTTTATTGGCAAGATATCGCCGAGGGCCAGCGATTTAAAACGTTTCGCCGCACGATCACCGAAACCGACCTGGTCAATTTCATCAGCGTCACCGGCATGCTGGAGACCATATTCATCGACACCACCTTCGAACACGGAGCGATGAAAGGCAGGCCGGTGCCCGGCGCGCTGACATACGGCTTGATAGAAGGCTTCATCATGCAGGGCATGATCCAGGGGACGGGGCTCGCGCTATTGGAGGTGCACCAAAAGATGCTCGCGCCCGTCATGGTCGGCGACACGATCTGGGCCGAGATCGAAATCACCTCGATCCGGCCCACATCCAAGCACAACCGGGCGGTCGTGGCATCCCGGATAGACGTGAAAAATCAGGATGGCAAAGACGTAATGACCTATACCGCCACGAGGATGCTGGCGGGCCGCTAGCGGCCCCGCAATACTCCTGTCGCGGCAAAGCGGGACGCGCCGCGGCTGTATCCAGGTTATGCTGGTACTCCGCAGCCCCGACGCCTACGCGGGGGCCGGTATACGACACCCTGTAAGAATGAGCCCATCCCGCGCGATGATATTGCTATTGTTGGTTGCCCTGTGCTGGGGAATCAACTACCCGGTCGGCAAGCTGCTGCTTGATTACATGCCGCCGTTGTGGGTGGTGTGCCTGCGGTCCATCGTGGCGACGGCGGCTTTGTTCGTGTTGTGCCTGGGCAGCGGGCGGCTGGTGCTGCCCAAGCGCGCGGATATGCCGGTTGTCCTGTCGACGGCCATTTTGCAGATGATGGTTTTCTCGGCGCTGGTCAGCGTGGGCCTGCAATTCGTGGCGGCGGGCCGTTCGGCGGTGCTGGCCTATACGACGCCGATTTGGGTCTTGCCCGGCGCGTGGCTGCTGCTGGGGGAAAGGCCGGCCTGGCGGCGTGTGGCGGGCGCGGCGGTTGCCATGCTGGGGCTATTGACGATGTTCGGCCCCTGGGGGTTGTCATGGAGCGACCGGAATGCGCTGGTCGGCAATGGGCTGGTCTTGCTGGCGGCGTTTTTCTGGGCGCTGAACATCATTTATATCCGCGCCCACAAATGGGTGACGCCGCCGTTCGAGCTGACATTCTGGCAGGCTTTGCTGGCGTCCATATTGCTGCTGCCGATTGCCGTCTATTTCGAAGGCGTGCCGCAACTGAGCTTCAGCCCCCGCCTGGCGGGGCTGCTGCTGTATGGCGGCGTGTTCGGCATCGCCATCGCGTATTGGATGATGACGACGGTGAACAAGGCGCTGCCGTCATCCTTTACGTCGTTGGCGTCGCTCCTGGTGCCTGTTTTCGGGCTTGCCAGTTCATGGCTGATGCTTTCCGAAGCGCCGGATTGGCCATTGATAGGATCCGCCGTGCTGATCGTGGCGGGCGTGGCGCTGGGCGCATTCACGCGCAAGTCTAATTACTATTAATAATAAGCATATACCGTATTGAGTATATAATTATCCGCATCTCTCCTCTTTTAACAAGGCGCGGAAATTACGGTGTGCCGGCGCCCATATTCGGCACGGAACGGAGGCGACATGGTCGCTGCAAGCATTTTCTTTGGGATATCCATCGGCCTGGTGATGGGCTTGACCGGCGCCGGCGGGGGCATACTGGCGGTGCCGGCGTTGGTGCTCGGCCTGGGCCTGGGCATGACCCAGGCCATGCCTGTGGCCTTGATGGCGGTCGGCTTTGCGGCCATGCTGGGCGCGCTGGATGGCCTGCGCAAAGGCCTGGTGCGTTACAAGGCCGGCATGCTGATGGCGGCCGCGGGTTCCGCGGCCGCTCCTTTGGGTGTGGCGATAGCGCATAGGGTTGCGCCGGAATTCTTGATGATGTTGTTCAGCATGGTGATGTTGCTGGTGGCGGCCCGTATGCTGAGCCAGGGCCTCAAGCGCGGTTCGAAGCATGCCCCGGCGCCGGAGCGCGACAAGCCTTGCATGCTCAATCCCGAAACCGGCAAGCTGCGCTGGACTTGGCCGTCCGCGTCGATTCTTGCCGGCGTGGGAACAGTATCCGGCCTGTTCGCGGGCATGCTGGGGGTGGGGGGCGGCTTTGTGATCGTCCCCGCCTTCAGGCAGTTCAGCAATGTCGGCATGCATGGGGTGGTGGCAACGTCGCTGATGATCATCGCCCTGGTGTCGGTCAGTTCGGTGGCCAGCGCGCTGAGCACGGGGGTGGCGGTGCCGCCGATAGGCTGGACCTTCATAGCGGCAGCGGCGGGCGGCATGCTGGCGGGCCGGCGGCTGGCGCCGGCCATACCGGAAAAAGGCCTGCAGATCGGTTTCGGGCTGATCACCATCCTGGTCGCCTTGTTGCTACTTGGTCAGGCGTAATTCCGTCAGCGCGCCGGCGATGGACCTGAACACTTCAGGCAGGTCGTTGACATTGGCGGCGTTGTAGAAATAGCCCGCGCCGCTGGAACAGTGGTTCATCAGGGTTTCCGTCGACCCGCCCACGGAGCCCAGGGTAACGGTGTAGATCTTGATGCCATTGCCGTCGGACTTCACATTGGCGCAGAGCGCGGACAGATAATTGTTTACCGTCGCGGTGCTGATGTTGCTGTTGTTGCCCCAGCCTATGGCGGCGTTCTGGCTGTTGCCGGTGTTGGTGGTGAAGGGATCGCGCATCTTCAAGGAATTCATCGGCGCCTGCGAGACATCGCCCAGCGTGGTGCTGGACTGGGTGAAGCTGCGGGCCAACAGGTTGCTGTTGCAATTGGTACGCTGGGAATTCGCGCAGCGCTGCGCGTCGTAGTTCAGCCGATAGGCCACCCGGCGCTCGCTGTTGCTTGCGGTGGACACGGTGGACGGCGGCTGGTTTTCGCCATCGGTGAGCAGGACGATGACTTTGCTCAATGTCCGGGGCTCCGGGTCGCGCGGTTTCGCGGCATCGCCCCAGCCTTGCGCGCCGCGCCACGCGGGATGCAGCATGCGCCACGCCCACAGCAGGCCGGTCGGAATCAAGGTATTGCCGTCCGCTTCCATGTCGTCGATGGCATCGTTGATGCTGTCCAGGTCGTCGTTCAGAAAACGCACCAGGCGCGATTGTCGGCAATTGGCGGGATTGGCCGCATTGAAGACTTCGAAACTGGTGTTGGAGCTGCGCCGCGCCCAGACACGGCGGTCGTAGTCGGCGCCGTTGGCATTGAATTCGCGCGGCTGGGGCGCTTGCGCAGTGTCGGGCGCAATGCGCTCGTAATTGTTGTTGCTGTTGGCCAGGTTCAGGTTGGTGATCTGGGTTCGCAAGGTCAGGTGCAGCGGCTGGAAGCCCGATGCCGGCGTCAGGGCGGCGGCGGGCAGGTTGTTGCCGCCCCAGGCCGACGGTTCGGCGATGCAGCCCATCCAGAAGCTGTTGATGAAACGGGTCTGGGCTGGCGGATAGTCCAGCCAGAGCCGCGTCTGGGCATTGTTGCCGACATTGACCGTATCGGCGAAGGGCACCAGGCCGACGAAGACGCGCCCGGGCACGCCGGAGGCCTCGCTGGCGCCCAGCACCGTACTGCTCAGGTTTTTCGCCGCGGTCTTTAGGGTGCTGAGCTTGCTGCCGCTCATGGATCCAGTATTGTCCAGCGCCATGACCACTTCCAGATCGCTGCGCGTGCGCCGCAGCGCCTGGTTCCGGGCCTGTACTTCGAAGGAGGAAATATTGAAGAAGCCTGTGCTGAGCAGAGGCAGGTCGCCTTTGACTTCCATCTCGATGAACTGGCCGGTCCGGTAATTGCCTTCGCCGGTGATCTCTTCGCTGTATTCGATTTTCAGGTCTTCGGGCAGGATGTTGCTGCCCAGATAGCCGTCGGGAAGATTGGCGCGGAAATACTGGAAGGCGTCCTCCTTCCATTGGTCGGCGGCGATGGTTCCGGGCGTGGGCGTAAGATTGGCCAAGTTGCGTCCGGCCGACAGCGTGGCGCCGTCCAGGGCGTTCTGCATCCGGCCCTGGACGACGTTGTAGCGGACCAGGTCCATGGCGCCGAACGAGGCGCCCAGCACCACGACGGAGCTGATCAGGAACATGGCGGTGACGGAGCCGCGTTCGTCGCGCAGCATGCACGAGGGCCTGCGCGGCGCGGTTCGCGGTGTGGCGTGAAGGGCCGGCGGAGTGTGCTGTACCATGATCGTCTCCCGGTGGCGGATGGTCAGAGCAGGGTGCGCAGGTCGTTGAAGCGCGGCCTGAAGAAGAAGCGGCTGTACATATTCGTCGTGCCTGCCAGCGCGGTCCAGAAATGCGAACTGATGGCGAAAGGCTCGTGGTCGTAGAAGGTCTCCGCGATGACCAGGGTGTCGCCCGTCCTGGCGGGCGGAAACACGGTGGTGTCTCCGAGCCTGGATATGGGATCGGGCAGGCTGGATGTGGAGCCTTTGAAGGTGACGCGCCATTCGGGCTGGGCCTTCCAGGCGACGTCGCCGTTTTCGTCGGGCTCGGTCGCCGCATAGGTGCTGATGATCATCCCGCCGCGCGCGGAATAATCCAGCGGCTGGAACAGGTCTTGCGCCATGGTCCCATAGACGCAGATATCGTCGGACTTGTCGCACTGGCCGCCATTGATCAGTTCGCGCTGCATGGCGACACCGTTGGCGACCGTGAAGGCGATGCGATCCAACAGCGCCGCGGCCCGGAAGTACTGGTAGACCTCGAGGCAGGCGAACACCATGAATATCGCCACGGGAAGGATGAGGGCGGCCTCGATGGCGGCGGCGCCGCGCTGGAGCCGGCGTGACCGGCGCCGGCGAAGAAGGGCGGGCATGCTCATGGTTCGTTCTGTATGATGACGGTACGCTGGAAGCGCAGCAGCTGTATGCCCAGCCACGCCATGATGCCGGAGAATCCCGGGCGGTCGAAGCCCAGCCGGTAGATGACGATGTCTCCGCGGCTGCCGGCGTCGCATACGGGCACGTAGTCGGGGTCGTCGACATCGGGCAGGCTGTTGTTGCCGCCCGGGCTGTAGAGCTTGACGTCGATGCGCAGGCGCGATGTGTCCGCCACCCAGCTTCCCATCCGCTCTTCGAATATGCCGCGCACGGCTTGTTCGCAAGTCTGCCCGGCGGGCACGCCGAGCTGGCCGATGCGGGCGATGCGGGTGGCGGCCGCTTCCAGGCTGGAGTCGGCCCACATGACGATGCCCATCTCCAAAGAAAAGAACAGCACCAGTATGGCGATGGGGGCGACCAGCGCGAATTCCAGCGCGCTGGCGCCGCGCGTGCTCCTGAATGGACCGCCGGGACGCCGGCCGCCGGGACGCCAGCCGCCGAGCCGCAAGCCGCCCGTATCCAGGCCGCGCGGCCGTGTCATAGGTGATGTATGCCTGAACATGATGTAGGCCTTTGCACGCGCTCATTCGGCGGATTCGCCGCCCGCCATGCGCCGCCGTACCTCGCGGTAGAAGACGAGATTGTCCTGGACGTTGGCGCGCGGCATGTCGCCGATGAGTATGCTCTCGGCCGCATCGTCGCGCCCCATCATGGCGTAAGCCAGGGCCAGATTCTGCCGGCCCTGGGGCAGGGCGGCGGGCACCCCCATCACGTCCAGCAGCACGTTCACGCCTTCGCGCGGCTTGCCGCTGAGCGACAGGGACAGCCCCAGATTGCTGCGCAGGGCCGGATCGTCGGGATGGCTGGCCAGCCCGCGCCGGTAGGTGGCTTGCGCCGTGTCGTGGCGGCCGGACAAGTCATAGGCCACGCCCATGCCCGCCAGCGCCAGCGGATGGTCGGGCCGCTGTTCCAGGATGGCCTGGTAGCGCTCGATGGCTTGCGCGAACCGCCGGCTGCGTATGTCCATGCGCGCCAGGCCCAACTGGGCGTCCAGCAGTCCGGGGCTGCGTTCCAGCGCCGTCTCATAGGCGCGGCGGGCTTGCGTCATGTCGCCCGCCAGATACATGGCGTCCCCCAGGCCCAGCCAGCCTCCGATGATCTCGGGACGGGCGGCGGTGATGCGGGTGTACAGGGATACGGCGACATCCAGGTCGCCGCTGGCCAGGGCGCTGGCGGCGATGCGCAGCTCTCCCGCCTGCATGGCGTTTTCATCCAGGGCGGAGGTCAACGGTTGGACCTTCTGTTCCCTCATGGGGGCGCAGGCGGCAAGGAACAGGCAGCAGGCCAGGCAGATTACGATTCTCATGGAATACCCCTTTGTGGTTATTTTCCGAATACTTCCATCAAATGCAGTACCGAAGGCCCGGCCGCGACGATCAGCACGGTGGGCAGTATGAAAAGCATCATGGGCAAGGTGATCTTGGTGGCCAGCTTGGCGGCGGCCTCTTCGGTGCGCATCAGGCGCGCCGTGCGTTCGCTGCGGGACAGCACGCGCAGCGCCTGGCCTATCGGGGTGCCGAACTGGCGGGACTGCACCAATGTGGACACCAGGCTGCGGATCGAAGGCAGGCCGATGCGGTCGGCCAATTGATGCAGCACCTCGGCGGTGTCGCCGCTCAGCTGCAACTGGCCGGATGTCAGTGCGATCTCGTCCGACAGCTCGGGGGCGAGGAAGGTCAGTTCATGCGCGACGCGGTTCAGGGCAGCGTTCAGCCCTAGCCCGGCGTTGGTGCAGACCACCAGCAGGTCCAGCGCATCGGGAAAATTGCGTTCAATGGCTCTTTGACGCCGCGTCACCAGCTTGTCCAGCACCAGGCGCGGCAGGAGCAGGCCGATGTAGCCCGCCAGAATGAGGCTGCCGGCCTTCAAGGCCATATGCCCCTGGAATGAAGGCCAGACGAATGCCATCACGACTGCGACCAGCAGCAATGCGGCGCCCGCGCCGATACCCATGAGCACCGGCAAGGCATTGACTTGGCGGTAGCCGGCGGAAATCAGCTTGCGGTTCATCTCCTTGCGCTGGGCCGCGTCGAATAGCGGAAGCCGCGACCCCAGCGCCTGGAGCAGCCTGCCCAGGCGCTGGAACGGACCGCTCGCCGCCCTGGAGACGCCGGCATCGCTGCCGCTCATTTTGCCGGCGCCCTGGCCGGGATTGGACAGGCGCCGCGCGACACGCGAGCGCACACCATCCCGTCCGTGCAGATACAGGGCGGTTCCCAGGACGGCCAGCACGGCGGTGGCCAGGCTCAGTCCATCCAATGAAGTCAGTTGCATTTCAAGTCTCCAGTTTGGCGATCTTGCGTATGGCCAGCGAGCCGACGATCAGCATGGCGGCGGCCGCCATCAGCATGAGGTTGCCGGTCGGCGTGTCGAACAGTACCGACACATAGGCCTCGTTGACGAAGGACATGGTGACCAGGATGAAGATGGGGATGACGGAAATGAGCGCGCCGGCCAGTCGCCCTTCCGCCGTCAGAGCGCGGGTTTTCAGGCGTAGGTCGCGGCGCGAGCGCACCACGCTCGCCAGGTTCGACAGCGTATCGCTGAGCGAACCGCCGGTTTCGCGCTGCAGCAGCAGGCAGACCGCCAGAAAGGAGAAGTCGGGCAATTGAATGCGCGCCTCGGCTTCTTCCAGCACCGTGGACATATCGTTGCCCAGGAACAGGCTGTCGCCTATGCGGCGGAACTCGGGGCCGGCGGGCGCATCGAATTCTTCGCCGACGCTGCGTATGGACTGGGTGACCGGCACCCCGGCCTGGCTGGCGCGTATGATCATGTCCAGGATATCGGGCAACTGCTCCAGAAAGGCCAGGCGGAATTTTTCATTCAGGCGGCGGTAGATGGCCACGGCGGCCGCCGCGGGCACAGCCGCAGTCAGCAGCGCCTTGGCCCACCACGGCAAGGGCAGATACAGCCAGCACAGGATCGCGGTCCCGGCCAGCGCCGCCAGCGTCGCCGCCGCCATCATATAAATGCCGCGCCGCCCGCTGACGATCTCGATGCGGCTGATATAGCGTCCCAGCGATCCCATGGATTGCCGGCGCTGGCGGCGCCGCGCTTCGCGCTCGGCGCGGCCCAGATCCTCGACCGCTTGCTGTGCGCCGGGGTCGCGTATGGTTTGCGCCGCGCTCCTCAGCCTCGCCTTGATCCTGCCCGCCGGACGCCGGCGCAGCGCCTTGTGCAGGGCCATGGCGGCGAGGCCCAGGAGCACGATGCCGAGAAACGCCATGACGGCCACGAAATCGGCGGTGCTCATACGCGTGTCGCCTCGGCAAGCTGCGCTTCAAAGCCATAATAGCGCGCACGATCGGAGAAAGCCGGGCGCAGGCCGGTGGCGTCGAAAGAGCCATGGACTTCCACGCCATAAGAGGCCGGATCGAAATTGAAGCGGAACAGGTCCTGGGTGATGATCACATCGCCCTCCATGCCGAGGATTTCGACCACGCTGGTGATGCGGCGCGCCCCATCGCGCATGCGCTCCACCTGCACGATCAGATGCACCGCGCTGGCGATCTGGCGCCTGATGGAATACAGGGGCAGATTGCCGTTGGCCATCATGACCATGCTTTCCAGCCGGACGACGGCGTCGCGCGGCGTATTGGCGTGCAGGGTGGTCATGGAGCCGTCGTGGCCGGTATTCATGGCCTGCAGCACGTCGAAGGCTTCGGCGCCGCGGGTCTCGCCCAGGATGATGCGGTCGGGCCGCATGCGCAGCGCGTTGCGCACCAGATCGCCCTGCGACACCGCGTTGAGCCCCTCCACATTTGGAGGGCGAGTCTCCATGCGCACGACATGCGGCTGCTGCAATTGCAGTTCGGCGGCGTCTTCGATGGTGACGATGCGCTCCGTGGCGTCGATATAGCGCGACAGCGCATTGAGCAGCGTAGTCTTCCCGGAACCGGTGCCTCCCGAGATGATGATGTTCAACCTGCAAGCCGCGGCGATCTGCAGTGTGCGCGACATGGCGGGCGACATGCTGCCTTGCGCGGCCAGGCGCGGCAGGGTCAGGTCGCGGCGCGAGAATTTCCGTATCGACATGGCCACGCCGTCCAGGGCCAGGGGCGGCAGCACCACGTTGACGCGGCTGCCGTCGGCCAGGCGGGCGTCCACCATGGGGCTGCTTTCATCCACGCGCCGCCCCACCGAGGCGGCGATGCGCTGAGCGACGTTGGTCAAGTGGGCGTTGTCGCGGAATTTCAGCGGCGTCAGTTCCAGCCGGCCGCGCCGCTCGACATAGACCTGGTCCGGGCCGTTCACCATGATGTCGCTGACGGTTTCGTCCTGCAGCAAGGGTTCGATGGGGCCGACGCCGAACATGTCGTTCAGGATCTCCGCCGTCATCTGAGCCTGTTCCTGCTGTGTAATGGGCAGGCGGTCCCGCAGCGCCAGCTCGGCGATCAGGCGTTCGATTTCCATCCTGACCTGGTCGCGGCTGCGGGTCAGCGCGGCGGAGACATTCAAGGTGGCGAAGACGAACTGGCGCGCCGCCGCATAATGCTCGGATCGGATCAGGGTCTTGAGCTGTTCCTCGTTGGCCGCCGGGCGGCCGATGCGGTCGGAAGCCGGCGCCGGCAAGCCCACGCCGCTATCGGGCAAGGCGCCGAGCTCGGGCGCGGGCGGCGGTTCGAGACGGCCGGGCTCGGCGTTGGCGGCCGGCCGGGGCATGGAAGGCGTTTCGTTTTTGCGGCCGAACATCATGCGCTCCTGCGGAACCAGCTAACCACGTTGAAGCCGCCGGCCGGCTGCGGCTGGGCTTCGCCCGACAGGATGCGGCCCAGCTTGGCAATGGCTTTGGCCAGGTCGCTGGCGGACGCCAGGGGTTCGCCCAGGTCCTCGGCCAGAGCCGGCCAACGGTTGTCGTAGGGGATATCCAGCGCGATGGGGTGCGACACCGCCGCGGCGAATTCCTTGGCATCGACACGCCCTCGCGTTGCGGGCCTGATTGCGTTGGCCACCACATAAAGCGCGGGTGCGCGCGGGCGCGATTCCACGTGCTGGATCAGGCGGCTGAGTGCCCTGGCGGAATGTACCGAACGGTCCGTCACCAGGCAGGCGATGTCGGCTTGAGAAAACGCTTCGTCCGCCATGACGCTGCCGGGATCATGCAAATCGGCGACCACGTAATGGAAATGCCGGGACAGGATATCCAGCAGCGCGCCGATGCGTCCGTTCGCGTCGCTCAGCATGTCGCCATAGCTGTGATTGGCTGCCAGGGCGAACAGGCGGCCGTCCTTGCTGGTAAGCGTGCGGTCGAGAAAGGCCGAGTCGATGCGGTCTATGTTGTCCAGGACTTCGGGCAAGGCCTGATTGGCCGCCATGCCCAGCAAGGTGGACCCGGCGCCGCCGTGGATGTCCAGGTCGATATAGGCGACCCGGCGCAAGCCTTTGCCTTCCGTGAGGAACCGCGCCAAATGGGCGGCGATGGAAGTGGCCCCGACGCCGCCGCGGGTGCCGGCCACGGCGATCACCTTGCCGCTGCGCAGCCTGCGCACGGATCCGTCGTCCGCGGCGCTGAGCCAATGGCGCAGGGCGTCCGCCGTCAGCGGCTTGACCAGATAATCCTGCACGCCGGCCTGCAGCAGCGTGCGGTAAAGCGCGACATCGTTCTGGTCGCCCAGCACATAGACTTGCACCGAAGGATCGCAGGCTTCCGCCAGCTTGCTCAGGGCCGCCAGGGGAAAGGCCACGCCGGATACGTCCACGACCAGCCGTTCCGGCGCTTTCTCGGCGCGGCTGAGGTGTTCGATGGCCGCGTCCACGCCGCCGCGCGCCACATGGGCCTTGGGAATCCCCAGGTTGCTGACGAACTGGCGCAATTCCTGCACGCTGGCGTCGTCGGCGATGAAGGCGGCGAAGGCCGCCTGGCGTGGATCTTCTTTCTGCTTGCTGGCAAAGGGGTTGACCGGATTCATGATGATGGCCTCTGGCTGTGCGCCGGCTTGTTATTTGTTGACGCCGGCGTCGGTGGACATGGTCTGGCGCAGCGGCGTCACCTTGTTTTCGCGGTAGCGCGCGGCGGCTCCGGCCGCCGTATCGGCGGATTGGCCGCGGTAAGTGCGCGGCGCGAGCAAGTCCTCCGGCCTGGCAAGCTGGCCGGCCAGGTTGCCATAGGTGGCGCAGCCGAAAGCCACGGACATGCGCAAGTCGTCGGCCTTGTTGTATTGCGAAGGCTGCAGCAGGCGATCGCAGTCCGGCGCGACAGCTTCGTAGCCCGGCCCCGCCTGCTTCAGCGTGATGACGCTGGCATCGGGCAACGAGGAAAAATCCTTGCGCGGGAAGGCGCAGGCGCCCAGCGCCAGGCTCGCGGCCAGCGCCATGGCTGCGGCCGCTGTGCGCGGGGCGCCGCAGCGGAGGCGGCGGATGGCCGCTGCGCGATGGCCAGAGCGGGCATGGCGGACGAGGGCTGCGATCCGATGCAAAGGGCGGGAAGTATCGGCGTTATATGAGTGCGTCATGGTCTGATCCTGGCTGGAATGCGAAATCAATACACGAAGCCGGCGGTTCCGGTCAGGCGCGGCACATCGCCCTTGAGCGGGTCCAGCCCTATCTTGTCGTGCAGGATGTATTCGATGTCGGTGTTGGGGCGCAGGCTTTCCAGCGGCGAGGACATCTGCGAATTGTCAGTGGGCTTGACGAGATAGGGCGTGACGATGACCACGAGTTCGCTTTTGTTGTTCTGGTAGTCGGACGATGAAAACAGCTTGCCCAGGATGGGGATCTTGCCCAGCCCGGGTATTTGGGACACGACATCGCGGATGTTGTTTTGCAGCAGGCCGCCGATGGCGAAGCTTTGGCCGCTGGCCATTTCCACCGTGGTTTCCACGCGGCGCACCGACAGGCCGGGGATGACCAGGTTTTCCATGACGATGCTGCTGTTGGGGTCGATTTCGCTGATTTCGGGCTTGACCTTGATGCTGATCCGGTCATCGGCCAGTACGGTGGGCGTGAAATCCAGCGCGACGCCGAAAGGCTTGAATTCGACCGTCATGCTGTCCTTGTCCTGCTTGACGGGAATGGGAAACTCGCCGCCCGCCAGAAAACTGGCGGTTTCGCCGGACACCGCCGTGAGGTTGGGTTCGGCCAGCACGCTGATCATGCCTTCCTGGTCCAGCACGTCTATCATGGCCTGTATGGAGCGGCCTTCCTTGGCATAGCCGCCAAGAAAGGAATACCCGCCTTCCCTGGCCGCGCCGTACACGCCCGTCGACGCGAAGTTCATCTTGTCGCTGCCGCCGACGAAACTGCCTAGTATGTTCTGGAAGGCCCGGCCGCTGATCACGCCGGCGAAGAAGTTGCCGGGCGATGTGATGGCGGACCAGTTGATGCCCAGCTTCTGCGTTACGGCGCGCGATACTTCCGTGACCCGCACGCGCAGATAGACCTGGGTGGGGCTGCTGACGGCGATGCGGTTGATGAGTTCTTCTTTCTCGCCCAGGTAGGATTTGATCGTGCGCGTGATGGCGTCTATGTCTTCGCCCGAGGGCACGGTGCCGCCTATCATCAGCGACCCGGGGGCGGATTCCAGCGTCAGGCGCAGGCTGGGAAAGCGCTGGCGCAGCACCTCGGTCAGTTCCGGGATATTGTGCCGCACGACGACGCGCTGCTGCGCCAGAGTCTGCCCGCCTTCGCTCAACACGTATAGAGTGGTCTGGCCGCTGCGCTTGCCCATGACCAGCACGGCTCCTTCGGAAGGCACTTGCACGTCGGCGATTTCGGGGTCGGCCACGAAGACTGTCTTGGCCGTGCCCTGGAAGCGGATGAGACGGCCTTCGCCTATGGACAGAGGCTGAGGGGCGCTGGGGGCGGCGTGCCCGGCGGCGACCATGCCGGCCGCCAGCACCGCGGCAAAAGTGGAGCGGCGCAAACACGCTTTCCATTTCGGGAGGCTTGCAATCATGTGTAGTCCTTTTGTCTGGGGATGCGGCGGGCCTGGCTGGCGCCTGTTGGGCAAATCAGTGTTGAGCGGGAACGCCGCCCAGCGCATGCTGGTCGCGCTTGGAGCCGCGCATGATGGTGACTTCGCGCGGCAAGACCTGGCGCGGTTCTTCGCGGGCAGCGGGCGGTTCCTCGTTCCAGCCTATGGCGCGCGATACATCGCCCGCCCAGACCGGCGCCGATTTGCTTGAGCTGCTGTCCCAAGCCACCACGGATTCCGTGTGATCGTCTTTGGGCGCGCTGCGATCGGCGACGGCGAAGCTGCGCAAAGCCATGGACAGGGTTCCCAGCCGCGCCGCCACCGTAACGGCTTCCGCCGCGCGCGGCGTGACCTCTATGGTCACCGTGCGCGCGGCTTGAGGGTTCTTGCGCACCTCGATGCCTTCGGGCTGATGCTGGAAAACGGATCCGACCGCGATGACGCGTACGTTTTCGACGACGGTTTCGCTGACGACCGAGCGGGCGCGTTCGCTGTCCAGGTCGTCGCGGTTGCGCGCCGCCTGCACCAATATCATGTCGACGTAATCGCCTGGCTGTATCAGGCCGGCGTTGCCCGATACATTGTCCACCGGCACGGATACCGCGCGGGCGCCGGGTTTCAGCACGGCCGCCAGAAAGCCCGGCGCATCCGGCCGGATGATGTCCCGATTGGTGATGACGGCGCCGGCCAGTACGGATTTGCGTATCAGCACGCCGGCCATGTTGTCGGCCGCGGTCGAGTTCTTGACGAGCGCGCCTTCGGGAACCTTGGATTTATCGTAGGGCTTCCAGTCCAGGTCTTCCGCCCGCAGCAGCAGCCCGGTGGGCAAATCGTTGGCCGCCACCCTGACTTGTACAGAGGCCTCCGCGGGGTTCTTCGGCCCCGCCATATTGGCGAACAGGACGCGCGCGGCCAGCGCCAGCACGGCGGCTCCCAGCACCATCAAGGCGAATTTAAGAGTCGTGGACATGTTGTCTCCCCTCCCCAGGGTCGTGGCGCGCCGCCGCTACGTTTCGTTTGTTGTTCGTTGGTTCGTTGTTTATTGCTTGCTGCTTATTGTTTAACGCCCTTTGTTTGCTGCTTGTTGCTTTGTTGCTTTGTTGCGTGTTGCTTGCCGTTGGCCGCTTGTCGCGTGGCGGCCTGTCTACAGGCTGGCCGACAGCAGGTTGTGCAGCCCGGCCAGCGCCAGCCCGACCCCGTAAGGCACGCCGCGCGCCGCCGTGAGCATCCTCAAGACCCTGATGCCTCTCCAACTTGGCTTGGCGTGGCCCGATCTGACCGGGCCGGGCCTGACCTGGCCGAGCCGGGCGCGCAGCAGGCGCTGAATCGCCCAGCCCAGCAACCCGAGCAGCAGGCCGCAGAACGAGGCGATCAGCACCGCCATGCCCGCGCCGGAGGGACCGGCCCAGAGCATGAGCGCCGTCCACAGCTTGACGTCCCCGCCGCCCATGGCCCTCAGGATGAAGAGGACTACCAGCAGCGCCATCGCAGCCATGGCAGTGATGACATGCCCGCCCAGTTGCTGCCATCCCATGCCGCTCGCCCATGCATAAAGCAGGAAGAGCGCTGCATAGATGCCGACCCAGGTATTGGGCAAGCGGCGGGAGGACAGGTCCTGGTACGCCAAGAGCAGCAGCATCCACGCAGCGCCCAGCAAAGCCGGGGCGGCGAGTATGGAGGGCGTGATGGCGGACATCATGCTGGGGGCGGACATGGGGGCGCGAGAGGCTGCGATCAGCTTACAGCGTCCGTAACCGCTTGGCCCAGTGTGGCGAAGGCGGCGGATAGCGTATCTCCGAATGTTGTAAGCCCGGCGCCCACGACCACCACGATCATGCCGGCCAGAATGGCGTATTCCAGCGCGCTGACGCCGCGCTCATCGCGAAGAAGGGATTGAATGAAAGTACGCATTGGTTTCTCCAAAAATGCACGACTATGATTGATGAACTAATACGCTGCGGGGATCAATCCGGAGCGTTTCGTCTCCCCGTCGTTGTGTCGGGTAAATTCATCTTACATGCCCTAACCACATGTAATAGCGGGCGCGCGCAGAAATAGAGAATTCGTATCTTTTGCCTGATTTCCTTCAGAATCGCGGATGTCGATCTAGCACTTATGGCCTAGTCCGTTGGGGCATGCCACCGGGATGATTAGGCCGAAATCCTTAGTACGGCGCGAGCTTTCAGCACACCGCCATGTTGTCGGGAACGCTGCTTGCTAGCACGTCCGCTTCGCTGAACTGGGCGATGGCGCGGATGTTCAGCTTGTGCAGGATATTGCGCTTATGCGCACTGATGGTTTTTTCACTGAGGTACAGCTTTTCAGCGATTTCCTTGTTGCGCAAACCCTGGCGCAACAGCAGGAGCACGGCAAGTTCTTTTTCCGACAGCGCTTGTATGCGCCCGGACAGTTCGCCTTCGGCATGCTGCCTGGGTATGCATTGCATGCCCCCCATGACCGTGCGGATGGCCGCGGCGATCGTGGCTTCGTCGCTCAATTGGCCCAGGTAGCCGGCCAGCCCCAGTTTCAGGGCCAGCGAGGCGAACAGCTTGGGATTCTTGCCGCCAAAGAAGACTATGGGGAGGTCCGGCACGCGCTTGCGCAGCTGCTGCACGAAATGTATGGGATTCATTTCAGGCATGTCGGGATCGACGATGACCAGTTCCAATTCGGTGCTGATGTGCGAGATGGCTTCTTGTAATGTCTGGGCTTCAAGCAGTTGGGCCGAAATATCCGCTTGCCGGAGAATGGTCCGCAGCCCCAGCCGCACTACCGGCAAATGGCTGGCCACTAATACAGAACTCATACAGACTCCCCAAAATTGTCGATTGCCGGATACGGCAAAACGTATAAAACGGAGTTGCTACATTCTGGTAGATCTAACAGTTATTATTTCTATTTGTATACGAGTCTATATCAGTTTATACGCAATATGACAAATATTGACGGGTTTGAGACCCATTTGCCAAAGCGATGATTTAGCTCCGTCGCAGATGATCAACAATATGCATCGAGCGTAGAAATCGTAACCTTTCCATGCGGGTGGATCATGCTGGAGACCGAATCCCGCAGGCACGCGGCTGTGTGGTCCCGCGAGGGCGGCGCCGATGGAACCAGAAGGCGGCCTCACCACTGGCCGCAACTACAGCGGCGCCTAGACATGTTTCATGACTGCGTCGAAGTGCGCTTACAGCACTTCGACCGTGAGACGTCGCCCGCACCAGGCCGATGGGCGGGGCGCCGCCTCGTGCGCCTACTTCACGTCGGGCCTGGGGTCGGGCACGAAGCCGTCGTGGTTGGGCATTTTCAGATGGGCGAGGCTGTTGGCATCGATGTCGGCGTTTTCCTGGACGAGGCCGTTCATGAACAGGATATAAGCCGTTACCGCGTAGACTTCGTCATTGCTGAGGCTTTGCGGGGCGGTGATGGGCATGGTCCGGCGGATGTAGTCGAACAGGGTGGGCGCGTACGGCCAGTAGCTGCCCACGGTTTTTATGGGTTTGGCGCTGGCCAGTGTGCCCTGGCCGCCGGCCAGCCGGTCGCCGATGCCGCCTTCGCCCTTGGCTCCATGACAAGACAGGCACTGGGCGTTGTAAATGTCGCGCCCTGCCATGACGGTGCCGCTGCCGGATGGAAGGCCGCTGCCATCGGCGAACACATTGATGTCCCATGACTTGATCTGAGCTTCGGTGGCGGGGGTGCCGAAGCCGTACTTTTCGGCGGCCGCGCCGGGCGCCGCAAGGAATAGCGCGGCCAGGGCCAGGCCCGCCGCCGCGGCGCGCGCCGGGGTGAAACGGACGGCGGCGGCGCCGACGGAACTGCAATGAACGGGAACGCAACGAAGGTGATCGCGATTAGCGGAACCGCAATCGACGGCACTGTCATGGCCGGAGCTGCAACAGCCCGGAGCGTAAGGGGCGGCTGCTGGAATGGTTTGGTTTCTACAGGCGCGCATTGGTCACCTCCCCGGTTTCGGCGATGCGCCAGGCGGTCATGGCGTTGTTGTGGTAGGTGCCGTTGACGCCGCGGACCGCGGTGAGTTCTTCCAGCGTGGGCTGCACATAGCCGGTTTCGTCGGTCGCCCGGCTGAGAATCACGGCGGGCCGGCCGTCCCAGCGCCAGGGCAGCCTGAAGCGCGTCAGCGCTTTGGTCAGCACGGGCTCTTGCAGGCTGGCTTGCTGCCAGGTCTTGCCGTCGTCCACGGATACATCGACGCGGGTGATCTTGCCTTTGCCGCTCCAGGCGATGCCGCTGATTTCGCAGAAACCCTTGCCGGGCATTTTCTGCCCGCCCGACGGCGCGGTGATGATGGACTTGGCTTCCATGACATAAGTGAATTCGCGCGCCTTGCCGTCCGGCTGCAGGTCGGTATATTTGGACGTTTCCTCGCGCGAATGCACCGGGCGATCGGTGACTTGCAGGCGGCGCACCCACTTGATGTTCATGTTGCCTTCGTAGCCGGGCAGCAGCACACGCAAGGGGTAGCCTTGTTCGGGGCGCAGGCGTTCGCCGTTCTGGCTATAAACCAGCATGGCGTCGTCCAGGCATTTTTCCAGCGGTATGCTGCGCGTCATGCCGGCGCCGTCCGCGCCTTCGGCGATGACCCATTTCGCGCCGGCCTGCAGGCCGGCCTCGTCCAGGATGGTCTTGAGCATGACGCCCGTCCACTCCGCGCAGCTGACCAGGCCGTTGGCTTCGGCGGCGGTCTTCCCGTAGACCGTATACCCCGGATTGCCGGAGCATTCAAGGAAATAGATTTGCGAGTGCGAGGGATAGCGGCGTATTTCCTCCATGGTGAAGAGCAGGGGCGTATCCACCAGGCCATGGACCATCAGCTTGTGCTGGGCGGGATCGATCGAGGGTATGCCATTGTGGTGGCGTTCGTAGAACAGGCCGTTGGGGGTGATGATGCCGTCCAGTTCCTGCAGGGGCGAGCGGGTGGACGACGAGTAGTACTGCTTATCGGTGGGGCGCAGGTGGCGCACGACCTTTTTTTCGAATTCGGATGGATGGCCATAGAGCGAACTGCCGGTCAGCGCACCCGGCTGTTTCATGGATTCGGGCACGGGCAGCGGCCCCGCGCCGGCGTCGGCCGCCATGGCGGCGCGCCCGGCCAGGCCTGCGGCCGCCACGCCCGTCAGGGCTTCCGCGCCTTTGCGCAGGAAGCCGCGCCTGGCTTCGCGCTTGCGGGCATGGGCCGGGTTCTCCTCTTTCAATATGCGGCCGTCCGGTGGAATAAAGCCGCCAAGAGCCGAATATGTGTCTGGCGGGATCTGCTTATGCGGCATTTAATACCTCCTTAGTGTCGTGGTATTTCCCGCCGGCGGCGAAGATGCTTGCTGCGCATAGACCATTGGGCGGGGAGCGCCTATATACGTATATCATGATGTTGCCCAGCTACCTTATGCCGGTAATTTGTATCTGTCAACGATATAAATAGCGGGTTTCCCGGCGCGATGGCGCGCCCCGGCCCGCGCCGCGCCATGGTGTTTGTGTATCGCACTCATTTACCTTCCGGCCGGCATGCCGGAATTTTCTCGGAGCATTCAATGAAGACCATTCGCTATTTTTTGTCGCCGCGGTCGCCCTGGACTTATCTGGGACACGAGCGGCTGCTTGCCCTTGCCGCGAAGCACGGGGCCGAGATTCTGCCGCGGCCCATGGCGTTGGGGGAGCGCGTTTTTCCCGTATCGGGCGGGCTGCCGCTGAACCAGCGCGCGCCGCAGCGCCAGGCATACCGTTTGGTCGAGTTGAAGCGCTGGTCGGAATATCTGGGTGTGCCGCTGAACATCCATCCCAGGTTCTTCCCTGTCGACGATCGGCCCGCGGCGAGGATGATAGTGGCCGCCATGGCCGCCGATGGCGCTCCGGCGGCCGGCGTCCCGGCGGCCGGCGCTCCAGCGGCATTGAAGCTTGCGGGCGCGTTGATGCGCGCCGTATGGGCGGAGGAACTGAATATCGGCGATCCGGCCACGCTGCGGCGCATTGCCGATGATGCCGGCCTGGACGCCGATGCCTTGTGGGCCGCGCAGCAAAGCGAGGAAACGGCGCAGGCGTTTGACCGCTATACGCAGGAAGCCATAGACCTGCAGGTGTTCGGCGCCCCGTGGTACGAGTATCGCGGCGTCCCTTACTGGGGACAGGACAGGCTGGAGTTCCTGGACAGGGCGCTGGCGGAAAAGTAGACGGCCTATTCCAATTTGAAGGCCGGTCCGCAAGCGTTGATCTATAAACTAGGCGGCCCTGGGGCGATCGCCCTTGAGGTCATGAGCATAGCAGATGGCGCGTACATAGGCTCGGCCTCGCTCCCAGCACAGACGGCGGCGGGACTGATTGGTAGGGTGCAATCAGGCTCAGTCGTCGCCGGTCAACTGCCGGGCTTCTTCCAGAAAGGCGTCCAGCGCTTTCTTTTGGTTGTCGCGGCGCATGACGGCGTAGACATCGGAATTCATGATGGTGTCGGCCAGTTTGCGCGAGGCTATGTCGTTCAGCCGAGCGCTCGCCGACTGCGGGACGATGGCCACGCCCAGCCCGGCCGCCACTAGGTATAGCTGCGCCGGGATTTCTTCCACGGTTTGCGCGATATGGGGCATGAATCCCGCCTCCGCGCAGCACTGATAGATGTTCCTGGCAAAGGGAGAACCTTCGCGGCGCAGCAGCACGAAACGCTCCTTTTTGAGGTCGGCAATGCGCAATTCCTCGCGTTCGGCCAAGCGGTGCCCCAAGGGCAGGGCGACGACTGCGGGATCTTTCCAGAGCGGCAAGCTGCATAGCACGCGGTCGTCCACCGGCGCGCGCGAGATGCTGACATCGATGCGCCGTTCCAGCAGCGCATCCAACTGGTCTATGGGCCGCATTTCATTGAGCGTCACGGTCACTTTGGGATGCGTACGCGAATACCTGAAGATCAGCCGGGGCAAGGGGCCCAGAAAGTGGGAGCTGGAAAGCCCCAGCTCTATGCGTCCGGCCAGCCCCTGTTCTATGGCGCGGACCCGCACGGTGGCGCTCTTGATGCGATCCAGCGTTGCACGGATGTCGTTCAGGAAGACTCGGCCCGGCTCCGTGAGCTCCACCCGGCGGCTGGAGCGCACGAACAACTTCACCCCCAGCTCGTCCTCCAGCAAGGCTATTTGCTGGCTGAGAGGAGGCTGGGAAATGTGCAGCCTGTCCGCAGCGCGGGTGAAGCTGAGCTCTTCGGCCAGCACCACGAAATAACGCAGTTGACGTAGGTTCAAGGCTCTTTATATGAATGGGTGAAAAGGCCGCGGGTTATGGATGTTCGGCGCAGCGTATCAGCACCGCGGTCCGCAGTCCAGAGGCTGCGCCGCTGGATCACTGGATCACTGGATCACTGGATCGCCGGAGCGCCGGAGCGCGGGGCCAAGAGGTCGCCGGCTGCCGGCCACCCGGATTGCCGGCCACTAGATCGCCAGCCACTGGATTGCCAGCCACTGGATCGCCAGCCGCTGGATCATGCAGCGGGAGCACGTGCCCAGCGTTCCGGCGGCACAAGCGTCAAGCCTGGCGGAGCTGGTTGATGATGCCTCCCGCTTTCAGGATGGCCACTTGGCGCGGCGATAGTTCGTGGCGCAGCGTGATGGCGGGGTGGGCGGGGCAGTCGCTGCGGGCGATGATCCGCGGGCCCGCGGCCAGTTGCTCGTGCAGGCGCTCTATGGTCAGCATGGCGCCCTGGCTTAGCGCGGCGCTGTCCGCCGGATCGGAGAAAGTCAGCGGCAATACGCCGAAGCAGATCAGGTTTTGCCAGTGGATGCGGGCGAAGCCCTGAGCCAGCACCGCGCGCAGGCCGAGCAGGGCCGGCACCAGGGCGGCGTTTTCGCGGCTGGAGCCTTGCCCGTAGTTGGCGCCCGCCATGATGGCGTGGCCGCCCCGCGGCAATTGATCGGTGGCGCGACGATAGTAGCCGGCATCGATGGGCTCGAAGGCGAACTTGGCCGTTTCGTAGACATTGCTCCAATAGGGCAGGACGCGCGCTCCAGCCGGAATGATGTCGTCGGTCGAGATGTTGTCGCCCAATTGCAGCAGTATCGGTACATGGAGCCGGTCGGGAAGCGCCCGCAGTTCGGGCAGGGAGGGCGTGTTGTCGGTTTTCAGCAGGGTTTTGCGGCGGGCCTCGGCGAAAGGCGGCGGCGGGCTGAAGGTGGCCAGGCTGGCCGGGATGCGCAGCGGCTCTTCGATGCGCGGATAAGGGATGTCCAGGCTGCGGGGGTCGGTGATCCGGCCATGCAGGGCGGAGGCGGCCGCGGTTTCAGGGCTGCACAGGAACACGCTGTCTTCGCGCGTCCCCGAGCGGCCGGGAAAGTTGCGCGGCACGGTGCGCAGGCTGTTGCGGCCGGCCGCGGGCGCCTGCCCCATGCCTATGCAGCCGTTGCAGCCGGCCTGATGCAAGCGCGCGCCGGCGCGGATCAGATGCGACAGCTCGCCCTTGTCGGACAGGGTTTGCAGGACTTGCCGCGAAGACGGGTTGATGTCCAGCGAGACATGGGCCGCGATCGTGTCCTTGCGCAGCATGGCGGCCACCACGGCGAAGTCGCGGTAGCCGGGGTTGCCGGAAGAGCCGATATAGGCCTGGTGAACGGGCTGGCCCGCCACCTCGCGGACCGCCACGACATTGTCGGGGCTGGACGGCAGGGCGATCAGCGGCTCCAGGGCGTCCAGGTCTATGGTGTCATGCATATCGTAGGAGCAGCCGGGGTCGGGCTGCAGCGGGCGCCACACATCCTCGCGTCCGCGCGCCCGCAAGAAGCGCAAGGTGGCGTCGTCGCTGGGAAACACGGTCGTGGTGGCGCCGAGTTCGGTGCCCATATTGGCCAGGACGTGGCGGTCCATGGCGGACAGGCAGGCGAGACCGGGGCCGTAATATTCGAGGATGGCGTTTTTGCCGCCGCTCACGCCGTGGCGGCGCAGCATTTCCAGGGCGATGTCCTTGGCTGATACCCAGTCGGGCAGGCTGCCTTCCAGCCTGACGCCGAATATCTTCGGCGCCGGTATATATAGGGGCTGGCCGGCCATGGCCAGCGCCACCTCGATGCCGCCGGCGCCTATGGCCAGCATCCCCAGCGAGCCGGCGGCGGTGGTATGGCTGTCGCAGCCGATCAGCGATTGCCCCGGGACGCCGAAATACTCCATGTGCACCGGGTGGCTGATGCCGTTGCCCGGCCCGCTGTACCAGATGCCGAAACGCTCGCAGGCGCTGCGCAGGAAGAGGTGGGTCTCCGCATTCAGGTTGTCTTGCTGCACGAGCGAGTGATCGATGTACTGGACGCTGGGCTCGGTCTGGACGCGCTCGATGCCCATCGCCTCGAGCTCCAGCATGACCAGCGTTCCCAGCACGTCCTGCAGCAAGGCCTGGTCCATGCGCAGCGCGATTTCCGTGCCGGGCGTCAGGTCGCCGTCCAGCAGCTTGGCGCGCAGGAGTTTGGTGCTTGCATTGAGCTTCATCACATCATGCTCGGCAGCCACAGGGCGATTTGCGGGAAAATCGCCAGAATCAATATGGCCAGGGCTTCGACCAGCACGAAGGGCAGGGCTCCCCAGATGATGTCATTGATGGATATCTGCGGGGCGATGCCCTTGATGACATACAGATTCAGGCCCACCGGGGGCGTGATGACCGCCATTTCGCAGGCGATGATCATGACGACGCCGAACCAGATGGGGCTGAATCCCAGCGCCGTGATCACGGGCAGCAGGATGGGCGTTGCGATGAGGATGATGGACACGATGTCCAGGAACATCCCTATGATCAGCAGGAAGATCAGTATCAGCAGCAGGATGACCCAGGCCGGCTGGGAGATGTCCCCGATCCAGCTGATCAGCATTTGCGGGATCATCAGCCGCGTCATGATGTACCCGAACAGCAGGGCGGAAATCAGGATGAGCAGGATCATGCCCGTGGTGACGATGGTGGCGCGGAAGATCTCCACCACCATGGTCCAGGTCAGTTCCCGATACAGCACGGCGACGATGAAGGCGCCCAGCGCGCCTATGCCCGATGCTTCAGTGGGTGTCGCGATGCCCAGGTAGATGGTGCCCAGCACCGCCAGTATCAACAGTATGGGCGCCCAGACATCCCCCAGGGCGCGCAGGCGCTGGCCCCAGGTGACCCGATCCTGCAGGCGCGGCGCCATGGAGGGCCGTACATGGATGAGAACATACAGGTAGGCCATCATCAGCAGGGTCAGCAGCACGCCGGGCAGGATCGCGGCGGTGAACAGCTTGCCGATGGACTGGTCGGCCATTTCGCCGTACAGGACGAAGCCTATGCTGGGCGGTATCAGCAGCGCCAGCGAACCCGCGGCCGCCACGGAGCCCCCCGCCAGCCCGGCGTTGTATCGGCGTTTCAGCATCTCGGGTATGGCCACGCGGCCTATGGTGGCGGCGCCCGCCACGCTGACGCCGCTCATCGCGCCGAATACCGCCGCGCTGCCTACGCTGGCGATCGCCAGGCTGCCCGGCATGCGATTCAGCCAGAGGTAGAACAGGTTGTAGAGCTTGCCGCCTATGCTGGTGCGAGCCATGGTTTCGCCCATCAATATGAATAGCGGGATGCAGATGAGCGAATAACTGGACAGGCCTCGATGCAGTATCGACGGGATGACATTGAGGGCGTTCACGCCGCCGTGCAGGAACATGCCCAGCATGCTGGATACGCCCAGCGATGCGAAGATGGGGACGCCGACCAGCAGCAGGACGCCGAACAGCGCCAGTATCAGCAGGAATATGCTTGCGGGATCCAATTCAGTCTTCCTTTTGCGGAGTGTCGGTTTGATGCAGGCGGGGGCTCAGCAGGCGCCGCAGGGCGATCAGGCCCAGCAGCAGGCCGCCGATGGGGATCACGCAGTAGGCGATCCAGAGGGGGAATTTCAGCAGCGAGGCCGAGCGGTAGTTGCGCGCGATGGAGGTAATGACCACGTTGCTGCCGGACCAGATCAAGACCGCGCAGAAAATCAATATGGTCAGCTCCGACACCGCGTCGGAAATCTTTTTCGCCAGGCCTGTGAAGCGCATGTTGAGCGCCTCCATGCTTACATGGCGGTTCATGTGGTGCACCCAGCCCACGGCCGCCCAGGAGACGATCAGCAGTACATAGGTGCTGACCTCCACGGCATAAATGCTGGGGCTGTTGAAAACATATCGGGCAATGACGGCGTAGGAAGTAATCACCATAAGTACGAACAACGCGACTTCGGAGATCCAGACGGCGATGCGGTTCAGGCATAGCCCCAGCCGGTCGATGAAATGTATGAATAAACGCATGTGGGCTCCGCGATGGACTGGCGGGTGATGCTGGGATGGCATGCGCCGGACAGGCCGGCGCATGCGGTATAGCGGTCCTGAAGCAAGGGCTTCAGGCAAGAGTCTTCAGCAGCGGCCTCAAGGCGTCCTGGCCTTGTTGACCAGGTCCAGATAGCGTTGACCTTCCGGAATCTGCTTGGCCCACTCGGTGACCGCCGGCGCGGTGGCGTCGCGCATGGCTTGCAGCCGCTCGCCCTCGATGCGGTGCACCTTCACGCCCTTGCTTTCGTAGGTGGCCACCGCATCCTTGACGAAGGCGGCGACGCGATCGAATTGCTCGTTGTCGCGCTGCTTCGCCGCTTTCTTGAGAATGTCCTGCACGTCGGCCGGCAGGGATTCCCACTTTTTGCGGTTGATGGAAAGAATGGAGGTATCCACGCCGAAGTTGGCCAGCGACAGGTGTTTGGTCACCTCGTACAGGCTGCGGCCTATGCCGGTCAGCAAGGGCCGCGGCGTGCCGTCGATGACGCCGCGGTCGAAGGCCAGGTAGAGCTCGGACGAAGGCATGCCGGTCGGGGATCCGCCCATCAATTGGATGGCGCGCGCGTCCACCGAACCGGTGGTTGCCCATACTTTGCCCTTGAAGTCGTCGGCCGACAGCACCGGCTTTTGGCGCGCATAGAACTCGTAGGGGTCGAAGGGCGCGACGCCGAGGATGACCGTATCGTGCTGGTCATGGAGTTCCTTCTTTATGCCCAGATCCAGCAGGCCGGCATCCAGCGAGCGGCGAAGATGGTCGACGTTCTGGAACAGGAAGGGCAGGGTGAAGATATTCAGGGCGGGCACGGTGCCGCTCAGGTAAGTGCCGGTCATGTTCACCATGTCGACGTCGCCGCGTGACAGGGCCGCGAGTTCTTCATAGCCGTCGAACAATTGGCCGGAATGGAAGACCTTGATCTTGACCCGGCCCTTGCTTTCCTTGTCCACTGTCTGGACAAAACTTTCTATGGGCTTCCAGACATATTCGTAGGCCGGCGGCAGATAGGTCGAGAAGGTGAGTTCTATGGGTTTTTCCGCGCTCGCGGCGGCACCCGTGCCCATGCATAGCGCCAGGGCGGCGGTGGCAAGCAGCCATTGCTTTTTCATTGTGCTCCTCCAGGGTAGTGGTTCTTCATACGATCAGGGTGTGACAACGCCCGCCCGTGCCCGGGGCGGGCACGGCGCGATGCTCAAAAAAATGAATTCAGGTCGACAGGGCGGACTGATGGCTGCCCGACAGCATGGCCAATAAAGATGCGCTGCTGACGACTTCGGCGTACTTGCTCGACATGTCGATGAGATTGCTTGCGTGCTGCGGCGCGGAGCGGTCCGCCACGCAGTCGCTGGCGACGAAGGGCGGGAAGCCGTATTGCATGGCGTCCACGACACTGGCTCGCACGCAGCCGCTGGTGGTGGCGCCGGCCACGATCAGCATGTCGCAGCGGTTGGACGCCAATATGCCCGCCAAAGCGGTCCCGAAAAAGGCCGAGGCCTGGGTCTTGTGCAGTATCAGGTCGGTTGCGGGCTGATAATCCAGCCTGGGGTCGAGTTCGCAAGCCTTGGAGCCGCGCACCAGGGTGGACAGCGCGCTGCATTTCTGGCCCCAGCAGCCCAGATCGCCAAGGTTGGCGGCGTAGCTGACCACGGTGAAGATCACCGGGCCGCGCCCGCGCATGGCGGCGATCAAGGTATTGGTCGCGGCAACTTGCGTGTCGCAATCCGACGCCAGCGGGCTGACGCCGATTTCGGTGAACCCGCGCTGGAAATCCACGATGAGCAGCGCCGGCCTATCGCCCGGGCGCAGCGTGCCATCGAATCCCCCGCGTATATTGGCCTCATCTTTCAATTTTGCCTCCGCATTCTTGTATTTCCCGCATTATGGTATGGATTTTCGATACCATCCAATATCATTTACATGTTGATCGATTCGGTTTTACGAATGGATAAGCGGACATATCCGCCCGTGATCCCACAGGAAACCGAGTCCACGCTAACATTGCCGCCATGATCAATCTAGCCCGTTTCGACCTGACCTCTTTGCGCTTATTCCTCGCGGCGGCTCACGAAGGCAGCCTGACCGCGGCGGCCGAACGCATACCGATCACGCTGTCCGCCGCCAGCAAGCGCCTGAGCGACCTGGAGCAAATGATGGAGTGCGCGCTGTTCGTGCGCCATGCCCGCGGCCTTGTGCTGACGCCGGCCGGCGAGGCGCTGCGCCGCCATGCCGAACAGCTCATTCACGGCCTGGAGCGCATGGCGGGCGAGATGGGCGACTACGCGCAAGGGATACGCGGGCATGTCCGCATGTGGGCCAATGCCTCGTCGGTCATACAGTTCCTGCCGCAAAGCCTGTCCGGCTTCGTGCGGAAGCACCCGGACATCCGCATAGGACTGGAGGAAAAACTCAGCCAGCAAATCATCGATGCGGTGCTGACCGGGCAGAGCGACCTGGGTGTATTCGCCGACAGCCTGCCCACGCAAGGGCTGGATGTCTTCACCTACCGCCAGGACAGGCTGATGGTGCTGGTGCGCGAAGACCACCCGCTGGCCGGCGAAGAGGCTTTGTGGCTGCGCCAGATCACGGCCTACGATTTCATCGGCCTGAACCTGGGCAGCTCGCTGCATAGCAGGATAAGCGCGGCCGCCATGCGCGAGCAGCAGGTGCTGAAGCTGCGCATCCAGGTCAGCAGCTTCGACGCGATCTGCCATATGGTGGCGGCGGGACTGGGCATCAGCATCATGCCGCGCGGCGTGCTGCGGACCCGGGCGCTGGGTGTCGGGCTGCGGTCCATACCGCTGCTGGATGAATGGTCGACGCGCAGCCTGCTGGTGGGCGCGCGCAGCGGCGTGCCGTTGCGGCCCGAGGCCCGCCATCTTTATGATTATCTCTACCATGAATCTCTGGACGCGGGCGGGGGTTGAGCGATGGCGAACGCTGCTTGAGCAGCCGCGCATTGTCTTTATCCGCGGTTTTGAGCATCATTGATAAAAGGCCCGGCAGCGGGCCGTCTTTTCGGACACGGCCGGCCCGCGCCCGTCCGCGGGCTGGCGGCCGCAGGTCGGCCCGGCCAGGTCGGCCCGGCCAGGTAGGCCCGGCCAGGCCGGCTCCGCCGGATCAACCGGAATCAGCACAGGGACATGAGGAATATGCAGCAAGCATTGGAAGGAATTCGGGTGATAGAAATGGGCCAGCTCATCGCCGGCCCGTTCGCGGGCAGAATGCTGGGCGACTTCGGCGCGCAAGTCATCAAGGTCGAGCCGCCCCGCCTGGGCGACCCTTTGCGCAAATGGCGCCTGCTGCACGAGGATACGTCGGTGTGGTGGTATGCGCAGTCGCGCAACAAGCAGTCCGTGACGCTGGACCTGCGCCAGCCCGAAGGCCAGGACATCATCAAGAAGCTGGTCGCCGAAGCCGACGTGCTGATCGAAAACTTCCGCCCCGGCACGCTGGAAGGCTGGGGCCTGGGCTGGGAAACCCTGCAGGAAATCAATCCGGGCCTGATCATGCTGCGGGTTTCGGGCTATGGCCAGACCGGGCCATACCGCGACCGCCCCGGCTTCGGGGTGGTGGGCGAGGCCATGGGCGGGCTGCGGTATCTGTGCGGCGAACCCGGCCGCCCGCCGGTGCGCGCGGGCATATCCATAGGCGATTCCCTGTCGGGCCTGCATGGCGTGATCGGCGTGTTGATGGCGCTCATCCATCGCGGCAAGTCGGGCGGCAAGGGCCAGGTCATCGACGTGGCGTTGTACGAATCCGTGTTCAACATGATGGAAAGCCTGCTGCCGGAATACAGCGCTTTCGGCGTCGTGCGTGAGCCGTCCGGCAGCAGCTTGCCAGGCATAGCGCCCAGCAACGCCTATCCCTGCCGCGACGGGCGCTATGCCCTGATCGCGGGCAATGGCGACAGCATATACAAGCGGCTCATGCAAACCATAGGCCGCGTCGACCTGGCCGACGATCCGGACCTGGCGCATAACGATGGCCGGGCGCGGCGGGCCGAGGAAATCGACGCCGCCATAGGGCAATGGACGCTGCGGCATGGCCTGGATGAGGTGCTGGAGACGCTGAACACCGCCCGCGTGCCGGCGGGCAGGGTCTATACCGCCGCGGATATCGCGGCCGACCCGCATTATCGGGCGCGCGACATGATACTGCCCTGCGACATGCCGGGCGGGGGCGAGCTGGATCTGCCGGGCATCGTGCCCAAGCTCAGCGACACGCCCGGGCAAATGCGCGCCAGGGCGCCCGCGCTGGGCGAACACACCGACAGCGTGCTGGAGTCCCTGGGCATAAATGCCGAGCAGCGCAAAGCCTTGCGCGAGCGCGGCATCATTTAAGGAAACCGGATCGGACCATGACCATGCGCACCCCTGAACGCCTGTATATCAACGATGTCGCACCGCGCGACGGCTTCCAGAATGAAAGCACTTTCATTCCCACGGAACAGAAAATCGCCATCATCAATCAGCTCAGCCGCTGCGGCCTGGCCAAGATCGAGGCGACCTCCTTCACTTCGCCGCGAGCCATACCGGCGCTGGCCGACGCCGAGGCGGTGATGCACCAGATCGACCGGGCGCCGGGCGTGGTCTACACCGCGCTGGTGCCCAATGTGCGCGGCGCGGAGCGGGCGCTGGAATGCGCCCTGGATGAACTGAACGTCGTGATGTCGGTCAGCGAAACCCATAACCAGGCCAATTTGCGCATGCCCAGGGAAAAATCCTTTGCGCAGCTCAGCGATGTGATCGCCATGGCGGCGGCGCATAAGGCGCCCGTCAATGTGTCGCTGTCGACGGTGTTCGGCTGCCCGATGGAAGGGCCTATCGCCGAGGACGATGTCTACGCCTGGATGGACCGCTACGCCGCCTTGGGCGTGGGCGGCATCACGCTGTGCGACACCACGGGCATGGCCAATCCGGCCCAAGTCGCCCGCATCGCCGGCGCGGCGATCGCCAGGTTTCCCGGCCTGGACATCACCCTGCACTTCCATAACACCCGCGGCATGGCGCTGGCGAATGCCCTGGCCGCCATCGAGGCCGGCATTGTGCGCTTCGACGCTTCGCTGGGCGGCCTGGGGGGCTGCCCCTATGCGCCGGGCGCCACCGGGAATGCCTGCACGGAAGACTTGGTCCACATGTTCGAACAGATGGGCATCGACACGGGCGTGGACCTGCAGGCCTTGCTGGCGGTTGCCGGGCAATTGCCCGCCGTCCTGGGTCACGATGTGCCAAGCCAAGTCCTGAAGGCCGGCACCAGCGACCGGCGCTATCCGGCGCCATTCTGATTACTGAGTAAGCTATTGCCGCTGCGCGTCCGCGGCACGCCGCAAAAAGGGGGCGCGCCGCGCGTTTCCGCTCATCCATGCCGCAATTGCAGCGCCCGAGCTGCATGAACTTTCATTTTCCTTCCAAAGCGGCATAGAGAATTACCCTAATACTGCCCTCAAGGAATAGTGCGGGCGCACGAAAGTCCTGTCGTCACGACTCGGGGCGACTCGCCCCTGCGCACATCGAAAAGCCAGTATCGGCGCGCCTTTCCGGAGAAAGAGGCGTGGTTCCCGGGCGCTTCGCCGGCAAATTTCATTCCTTTAAGGAACGTAGAATTAGTAGAAATATTCTCTTTTTGAAAATAGGAAATATACGCATGATGTGCACCATACATCATTCTTATTCGTAATGGACTCAGGTAAAAGTCATGGCTGCACTTCATTTTGGCCGGCAGACCTTGCCGGCTGAACTCGACCCCTCGGTATTCCCATCGCGCCGTGGAGGCCTGGCATGAACGCACCCGCCCAGACCGAATTCCTGGCGCGCCGCGTGCATGCCATCAAGCCGTCGCCCAGCATGGCCGCCAAGGCCAGAGTGGACGAGCTGCGCGCCCAGGGCCATGACATTACCGATTTCACGGTCGGTGAACCGGATATGGACACTCCGGCCCATATCATCCAGGCGGGCGTGCGCGCCATGGAAAGCGGGCAGACGCGCTATACCGCCACCGCGGGCACCCGGGAATTGCTGGCCGCCGTCCAGAAGAAGTTCAAGCGGGAAAACCGCCTGGACTATGGCCTGGACCAACTGGTGGTGGGCACCGGAGCCAAGCAATTGATCTTTACGGCGCTGGCGGCCACCGTCCAGGAAGGCGACGAAGTCATCATCCCTGCGCCGTACTGGGTTTCCTACCCGGACATGGTGCTGGCCAACGATGGCGCGCCGGTTGTGGTGCAATGCTCGGAAGCCAACGGATTCAAGCTTACGCCGCGGGAACTGGAGCGGGCCATCACACCGCGCACTAAATGGCTGTTGCTGAATACACCCAGCAATCCCACGGGGGCCATCTATACCGAAGCCGAACTGCGCGCGCTGATCGAGGTCTTGAACCGGCATCCCCATGTATGGGTGCTGACCGATGAAATATACGAGCACCTGTCTTACGAGGATGCGGCGGTGTCGATGGCCAACCTGGATGCCGGTATCGCGGCGCGCACGCTGACCATCAACGGCGTGTCCAAAGCCTATGCGATGACGGGCTGGCGGGTGGGCTATGCCGGCGGGCCGCGCCTCTTGGTGCGCGCGATGGTTACGCTGATTTCGCAAAGCACCAGTTGCGTCAATGCGATCGCGCAGGCCGCCGCGACCGAGGCCTTGAATGGCGATCAGCGCTGCGTGGCCGATGCGGCGGCCGTATTCAGGGCGCGCCGCGACCGGATCGTGGCGCTTTTGAACGCCATACCGGGCATACGCTGCCCACAGCCGCAGGGCGCTTTCTATGTCTACCCTCGCGTGGAAGGCTTGCTGGGCAAGAAAACGCCTGAAGACCTGCTGCTCGAAACCGATCTGGATGTGGCCATGTATTTGCTGAACGACGCCAAAGTGGCCGTCATGGACGGGACCTCGTATGGGCTGTCCCCCTACCTGCGCCTTAGCTTTGCGACTTCGCTGGAGCAGATCGAAATTGGCTGCGCCCGCATCGCCCAGGCTTGCGCCAGGCTGGCCTGAAGGGTGCTTCAACCGTGACGGTGCGCCGTCATTTTTTATCTCACTGATGATGCAACAAAGGAGTTGACATGAAAAAGACATTTATGGCGATCATTGCCGCAGTCAGCCTGGGCACGGCGCTGGCCCCCGCCCACGCCGATACTTTGCAGGACATCAAGGCGCGCGGGAAATTCATCTGCGGCACCATGGGCACCGCGGAGCCTTTCAGCTTCCAGGACCCCAAGACCCGCCAGATCGTCGGCTATGAGGTCGATATGTGCCAGGCCATCGCCGACAGCCTGAAAGTGCCCCTGGAACTGAAGCTCATCGCCGTTGAGGCGCGCATTCCCGAACTCGTGGCCGGGCGCGTGGACTTGATCGCCGCCAACCTGGGCTGGACGCCGGAACGCGCCAAGCAGATCGACTATTCCTACCAGCATTTCGCTAGCATGCAGAAGGTCCTGGCGCGCGAAGCCGACAAGGACATCAAGTCGCCCGCGGACCTGGCGGGCAAGCGTGTCAGCGCGGTGCGCGGATCCTCTTCGGAAGCCGGCGCGCGCAAATACATTCCCAATGTCGAGACCGTCACGTTCAAAGACCCCAGCGGCGCCTTCCTGGCGGTGCAGCAAGGCAAGGTCAGCGGTTTCGTGATCTCCGAACTGGTGGCCGTCAAGCTCAAGTCGCAAGCGGCAAGCAGCCCCGTACCCGTCAAGATCCTGGAGCCGGCCTTGTTTCTCGAGCCGTGGGGCATGGGCATCCGCAAGGGCGACACCGCTTTCCGCGAGCATGTCAACAAAGTGCTGACCGACATGGATGCCTCGGGCCAGGCGGAACAACTGTTCAACAAGTGGTTCGGCATGGACACTCAGTACAAGATGAAGCGCGACTTCAAGGTCGCGGAAATCACCGGCTGAGGCCGCTGCCACAGACCCCGGAGTCTCAGCTAGATGCATTACGTTTTTGATTTCGGAGCGCTGGCGCAGGGCGAGTACCCGGCCTTGCTGCTCAGGGGGTTGCTGACCACCCTGGCGCTGACCGGGCTTGCCTGGTTGCTGGCGTTCACCGTGGGGATCCTGCTGGCGGTGATCCGCCTTACAGGGTCGCGCGTGGCCAACGGCATCATTTCGGTGTATGTCGCCTTTCACCGCAATGTGCCCATGCTGGTGCACATCCTGTTCTGGTACTTCGGCGTGCCGCAGCTTCTGCCGGCGCCGGTCGCCGACTGGCTGAACAGCCATGGCAGCGAATTTCTGCTGTCCATGGTCGCCATCGGGCTGGTGACATCGGCCTATGTCTGCGAAGACCTGCGCAGCGCCGTGCGTGCGATTCCCTCCGGACAGGCGGAAGCCTCGCGGGCCCTGGGCCTGAGTTTCTTCAAGACCATGCGCAAGGTGATCATGCCGCAGGCGCTGCGCATCGCCATTCCGCCCTTGCTGAACCAGACCCTGCTGCTGTTCAAGAACACCAGCCTGGCGATGGCCATAGGCGTCACGGAGCTGACCGCCTCGGGCCGGGAAATCGAAAACGCCACATTCCTGACTTTCGAGTCCTATGCGGCGGTCACGGTCATCTATCTGAGCATCTCCTTTCTGCTGATGTGGGGAGGCGCCAGCCTATCGCAACGCTATCGCGTGGCAGGAGGGCGCTGAACCATGTGGGAAATCCTCAAAGACAACGCCTTGCTGCTGCTGATCGGGCAGTATCCCTATGGGCCCGTGGGCGGCCTGGCGGCGACATTGGGCCTGGCGGCGGTCAGCTTGCTGCTGGCCTTCCCGGGCGGGATTCTGCTGGCCTTGGGCCGCGTCAGCCCCTACCGTATTTTCTACCTGCCCGCTTCGGCGGTCGTGTATGTGGTGCGCGGCCTGCCCTTGCTGATGTTCATTTTCTGGGCCTATTTTTTCGTGCCCTTGATCATCGGCCGGCCGGTCGCCGGCACGACCACCATGGTGGTGGCGCTGGTCTGCTACGAAAGCGCATACCTGGCGGAGATCATCCGGGCCGGCATACAGGCCTTGCCCAAGGGGCAGCAGGAAGCCGGCAGGGCGCTGGGCCTGAACTATATGCAGACCATGCGCAAGATCATCCTGCCGCAGGCCTTGTTCAATATGCTGCCCAGCATGTTGAGCCAGTTCATTTCCACCGTGAAGGAAACTTCGCTGGCCTACGTCATCGGCGTACAGGAACTGACTTATGCGGCCAACCAGATCAACAGCGTGCTGTTGACCAGGCCGCTGGAGGTCTTCACCTTGCTGGCATTGACTTATTTCGTATTGAATCTTGGACTGACCGCACTGGTCGCGCTGACCGAGCGCGCAATAGGGCGCAAGCGCAGCGGTCAGGCCGTTAGGGTGGCAACGACATGATCCGTTTCTCGCAAGTCAACAAGTGGTATGGCGATTACCATGCCTTGAAAGATATCAACGCCCACGTCAAGGCGGGCGAGGTCGTGGTGGTTTGCGGTCCTTCGGGCTCGGGCAAATCCACCCTGATACGCACCATCAACCGGCTCGAACCCATAGAACAGGGCAAGATAGAGGTGAACGGCCAGGATGTCTATGGGAAGCACAGCAAGATCGATGAATTGCGCAGCCACATCGGCTTCGTGTTCCAGCAGTTCAATCTATTTCCTCATTTGAGCGTCATGGAGAACTTGACGCTGGCGCCGCTGCAGTTGAAGCGCGCCAACAAGGCGCAGGCCCGCGCGCGCGCCCTGGAATTGCTGGAGCGGGTCGGGCTGGGCCATAAGGCCGACGCCTACCCGCTGCAGCTTTCGGGCGGGCAGCAGCAGCGCGTGGCCATNNGGCGGCCAGCAGCAGCGCGTGGCCATTGCGCGGGCGCTGGCCATGAATCCCCCCGTCATGCTGTTCGACGAGCCCACCAGCTCGCTGGATCCCGAAATGGTGGGCGAGGTGCTGCAAGTCATGAAGCTGCTGGCCAAAGAGGGCATGACCATGGTGTGCGTCACCCACGAAATGGGGTTTGCCCGCGAGGTCGCCGATACCATCTGGTTCATGGACGCCGGCAGCATCATCGAGACCGGCACGCCCGACGAGTTCTTCGGCCGCCCGAAAAGCCCCCGCGCACAGAAATTCCTGAACGAGATCCGGCATTAATTAAGCATTGAAGCCCGAGCCTTGGACTGCCGGGCCGGCGGAACCGAAGGCAAGCCGGCCCGCAAGGATGCAAGGTGAAAGGCGCAACTGCCGCGTGGCCGGCGCCGGTTGGCGGCGCTGGCATAGCGGGACGCGGCCGGCTAAGACGCGGCCGCCCAGGCCACGGCCGGGCGGAACGCGGTCAGTCGAGTCGCAGCCGGCGCAGCCGCGGCCGGAACGGGTTATAAACAGCGGCATCGCGGTATTTGCGGCGTTCCGGGGGACGCTTGGGGGTTATGCTTACATTCAAACAAATCGAAGCCTTGTACTGGGCCGTCAAGCTGGGCACGTTTTCGGCTGCCGCGGAAAAGCTGCACACCACGCAGTCGGCCATCACCAAGCGCATCCAGGAACTGGAAAGCAAGTTCAATATCGTCCTGTTCGACCGCAGCGGCCACAAGGCGGCGCTGGTGGGCAAGGGCCATGAAATCTATGCGATCGCCGAAAAGATGCTGGAGGACCGCGACCGGCTGCTGGGGCGGCTGGCGGGCCAGCATACCCTGACGGGCACCCTGCGTTTCGGCATTACCGAAATCATGGCCATGACCTGGCTGCCCAGCTTGATCAGCAAGCTGCGCAACCAATACCCCAACATCACTCTGGAACCGCGCATCGACCTGGCCGCCGAGCTGCAGCGCCAACTGATCGCGGGGGAAATCGACCTGGCCTTCGTCAACAACAAGTATTCCGATGCGCTGCTGGAAAGCGTGCCCATGCGAATGCTGGAATTCGACTGGATGGGCAGCCCGCAGCAGGTCGATGCGAACAGGATCTACACGCCGGAGGACTTGGCGGACATGCCTTTATTGAGGCAGTCGCAAGGCTCGGGCCTGAATGTGATTTACGACGAATGGCTCAGCCCGTACGTGGCCGGCAAGAATCTGTTCACCATCAACAGCCTGATCGCCATGGCGGGCCTGGCGGCCGCCGGATTCGGGGTTTGCTGCCTGCCGCGCCACTATTTCGCCGATATGGTGCGCAGCCGCAAGCTGGCCGTGCTGCGCACCAGCGTACCGCCGCCGCGCACCTTGTACTGCGCCATGTATCGGCGCGAGGCGGGTTCGGCCTTCAATGCCAGCGTCGCCCAGATGGCCGCCGATTGCTGCGACTTTTCCCGGGCGATCTGAAGCCGTGCGGCGGCATGTCCGGGGCATGTCGCGCGTTGCGGGCTGAAAGCTAGCCCAGGGTCAGGGCCGCGGACCCGATCCGCCCGGCAGGCGCGCTTTCGTGCTGGGGCGCCGCATCATGCTCCGACAGGCGGAAAGTCGCCACCAGCGAGCGGAAACTGGCCGCCTGGCTCTGCAGCAGTTCCGAAGTGCGCAAGGTGCTATCGACCAGCAGGACATTGCGCTGGGTGACGTCATCCATGTGGTTGATCGCCTCGTTGATCTGCTGCAGACCGATCGCCTGTTCCTTGCTCGCGTTGGCGATTTCGCCGATCAGCGCCGTCATGCGGCGGAAGCTTTCGACGATTTCCCCCATGGCTTCGCCCGCGGCGGACACTTCTTCGGAGCCGGTGCGGATGCCGTCGACCGATTCCTGGATGATGTGCTTGATTTCATGGGCGGCGCCGGCGCTGCGCTGGGCCAGGGCGCGCACTTCGCTGGCCACCACCGCGAAACCCTTGCCGGCATCGCCCGCACGCGCNNTCTGGAAGGCGATGCCGTCGATGATATTGACGATGTCGCCGATTTTTTCGGAAGCCTGGCGTATGGCCATCATGGTCTTCACGGCATTATCGGTGACCACTCCGCCGCGCTCGGCCATCCGGGAAGTCTCGATCGCCATGCGGTCGACTTCTGTTGCGTTGTCGGCATTCCGATGGACCGTGCTGTTGAGCTCTTCCGTGGCCGCCGAAGTCTGCTCCAATGCGGCCGCTTGCTGCTCGGTGCGCGAGGAAAGATCCTGCGTGCCGGACGCCACGGCATCGGCGGCCTGGGCGATGGAATCGGAGCCGGCCACGATACGCCCGATCAAGCCATTGAGATTGTCCCGCATCTGCCGCATCTGGCTGATCAGCTTGCCGATCTCGTCGCCCGCCTCATCGTGATCCGTGTACGTCAGGTCGCCGGCGGCGATCGCCTGGGCCGATTGCACGGCGCGATGGAAGCCGCGGCTGAGCCGCCTCATCGTGTAGACCATCAGCATGATGCCGGGAAGGACGACGAGCGCCAGGATCAGGCCGAACAGGGTCATTATCTCCTTGAAGCGCTGCTCGGCCGCCGCGATGGCTTGATCCGCCATGACGCTTTGATACTGCAGCAGGGCAAGCAGCGATTCCAGCAAGGCGTCGCCTTCGGTACGGCCTGCCACCAGAAAGGCCTGCATGGAAGGAGGACTGAAGTCGGCGGCCTCCAGGCGATTCACCGCCTCGCGCGCCTTGGCCAGCCAGGCGTTCTGGCGCTGGTCGAGCTGCGCCAGCAGCTCCATTTCCCGGGCGTCGAGCTTGCGAGCTTCCAGAAGCTGCTTGTGCCGCTTCCATGCCTCCTCGTTCCTGGCTACGACGGAGGTATGCGCATCGAGGTCGTGGCCGTGCAGGGAGTAGAGCTCGCTTTGCGGATTGTGCTGGAAACCCAACAGGATGTTCAGGCGGCTGTCGTAGAACTCCCGCACCAGCCCGTTGACCTGCTCGGCCGTCATCATCCTTTCGGCATGCAGCGCGGACAAGCTGGACCGGGCCTGGAACAGCCCCAGGCCCGAAACAGTCATGGTAAGCAACATGGCCATGCCATAGACGATCATGACCATCCATACGCGGCGCGTGAGGCCCAGATTGTTGAAACGGAAGTTGAACCGCATGATGCCGGATACCTTTATAAAATATATGTCTTGATCGCCGCCCCGCGCGGCGACCGCTTTTTCACACTTCATCAACCATCGAAAGTATTTTCGTCGTCCAAACTTGGCTGCTCATCCAGGTGCGGTTGAACATCTCGATGCGCTTGTGCGGCCAGCCTTCCACTTGGGCGCGCTCGAAGGATTCCACGTCCCTGAGCAGCGAACCCAGCGGGCCTTTGCGCTCCAGGATGGCATCGATGAGTTCGCTGGAAAGCGCCAATTCCTCCATGAGCGCCGGAAGCGACGTCCCCAGCAAGGGGCCCATCATGGAAAGCAGGCCGGCGAGAAACGCCGATTCGGCGCTCAGCGAGGACGGCTTGGCGAGGCGTTCGCACATGTCCGCGCGAGTCAGCGCGCGAGACAGCAGCAGCTTGCTGGCCGGACCATTGTTCGCGATCAGCATCGTAACCGCCATATTGCGTACCTGGGTCAAGCCCAGCGCCAGCAGTACCTGGAAGATGGTTTCAATCTTGCCGCGATAATGGAAAAGGGCCGAATTGGCATACTTCAAAAGCAGGAAGGTCAGCGAGGCGTCCTGGGCGACAATGCGCTCGATTTCCTTCAAGTCCGCATTGCACCTGTACAGCGCCGATACCAGGCGCAGCAGCGCGGCGTGGTTGTTGCTGCGCGAATTCGGGATCGCCTTCCGGGTTTCGGGCCGCGCATAGAAGTAGCCCTGGAAAAGCTCGAATCCGCCGGCGCGCAGCCGCTCGAAAGTCGCCATGTCCTCGACCTTCTCGGCCATGAGGCGCAAGCCTTGCATCTGGTACCGGGCGATGGCCTGCTCGTCGACGGGCTGCGTCATGTCGATCTTGATGATGCTGGCCGCCTCCAGCAACGGCTCCGTCTCGCGGGTGAGCACGAAGTCGTCCAGCGCCACCTCGAAACCCAAAGAGCGAATCCGTCTGAGCGATGCCAGTACTTCGGAGTCGCCCGCGACGCTTTCAAGGACCTCGACCACCAGCTGCGCGGGATTCGGCGGCAGGAGCTCCGGCTTGAGCAGCATGTCGCGGGGCGCATTGACGAACATGCGGCGGCGCCCCACCAGCTGTTCGATGCCGACCTCGTAGAAAGCGATGTGATAGACCCGCGCCGTTGCGATCATCGCCTCGTCGTCGGCCACATTGGCGAATGTGGCCGTCGCGCTTTCACGATAGAGCAGCTCGTCGCCCACGTGCTTCAGATCGCCGTCGCAGATGGGCTGCATGGCGATGCAGTAATTCTGCAGGGGCAGCATTCCTTCCATGGGGCCGGAATCCTCCTGATCCGATTCGAGGTACCGACGTACGCCGTCAGAACGTTTTCAACCCGGGTCGATCATATCGATGGCCTGCCGCCGGCGGCCATGCGCGCGATTGGATTCTGGCAGTCGGAAGCGGGCCACTTCGTTGGCCAGGCGCTCGGCGAGATTCTTCATGGCATCGGTGGCGGAAACCGTTTCTTGCACCATGACGGCATTGTCTTGCGTCATGCTGTCCAGGTGCTGCACCGCCTTGCCGATCTGATCGACCCCCACGCTTTGTTCGCGAGCCCCGTTGGCGATCTCGCCCAGCAAATCATTGGCGCGCTGCGAGGAGGCGAGAACCTCTTCGATCGCAACGCCCGCCTGATTCGCCGTCCTGGCCCCCGCTTCGACCTGGCGCACGCTCTCGGTGATCAGTTTCTTGATTTCGCTCGCCGCATTGGCGCTATGGCGCGCGAGCGACCGGACCTCGCTGGCCACCACGGCAAAGCCGCGGCCATGCTCGCCCGTTCTCGCCGCCTCGACGGCGGCGTTCAGCGCCAGGATGTTGGTCTGGAAGGCGATGGAGTCGATCATATTGATGATCTCGCTGATCTTGCCCGACGAGGCGCGTATCTCTTCCATCTTGGCCGTCATTTCGCGCATCACCTGCGCGCTTTCGCTCGCCGCCCTGGCGCTCTTGTCGACGACCTGGGCCCCTTCCATCGTATTCTCCGACGTGTTGTAGACCGTTGAGCGGATCTGCTCCATGGCGGCCGCGGTTTGCTGGATATTGCTGGCCGAGTCCTGCGTACGGGCGGCGAGATTCACTGTCGCGCGATTGATTTCTTCGGTGGAATAAAGAATGTTGTCGCTGGCGCCGCGCACGCGGGCCACCGTCTCGCGCAGCGCCACCTGCATACTGGCCAGATCCCGCATGAGTTCGGCCGGCTCGTCCGTGCCCCAGGGCGAGGGGGTCGTGGTGAGGTCTCCTTCCTTCATGGCGCGCAAGTGGCGCCGCGTCTCCAGCAGTCCCCCCTGCATCACGCGATAAAAGGACAGGAACAGATACGCGAGCAGCAGCAGCGACACGGCCACTATGCCGCCATTCCATATCAGCCGCTGCATCGCCGCCTCGCGGATATCGTCGGCGTAGACGCCGGAGCCGATGATCCAGCCCCAAGGCGCAAAAGACTTCACGAAAGACACTTTGTCCACCGGCACGCTGCCGCCCGGCCTGGGCCATTGGTAGCTCACGGTGCCTTCGCCGTTCTCGCGGGCGACATCCACCATGGCATGGAACAGGGCGAAGCCGTGCGGGTCCTTGTAGTCGGAAAGATCCTGCCCATTGAGCGCGGGGTTGGTCGGGTGCATGACCATGCGCGGATGCATGTCGTTGACCCAGAAATATTCTTCGCCGCTATAGCGTATCTGGGAGATCTCCCGCAGCGCCTGTTCTTGCGCCTGCGCGCGGCTCAGCGCGCCCGCGGCTTCCTGGGCCTGATAGGACACCAGTATGCGGTGTGCGACTTCGACGACCTGCCGGGTCGCGTCGATGCGCGCCTGTACGGCCTCATCGTTGCGGGCCACGAGCTGCCAGCCCAGCAGCGTCAGCAAAGGCAGCACCATGGCCGCCACGATGATGATGGATTTGGCTGGAAAGGAAAGACGGCGAAACAGCCGGACGCCGGGAGCCCAGACGCCGTGATATGTAAAAAACCCCCCGGTTTTTCGGGGGGGCGGGGCTATGAAAGAACCTGATGTACTATCGCGCTCGATAATGATTGACATAAAAACCCCTGGACCTTTCTGGTGTGTGCTATGGGCTTGTAGCAAAATGATGCATTTTAGTCGTTTTGGTTAATATAGAGACGCTTTTAGATCCGCAAAAACAAGGGGAACAAGAAACCGGATTGTTTAATTAACAAGGTTCTGCCCGCTCTGTAAATCTCATGTTGATGGAGTAGTGGTTAATGGTGACGACAAAGGCAAGGACGGGGGCGCAGGCGCGGCTTGCCGATTACTTGATGCTGGGAAATCTGACGCAGGCCTGTCCTCTTCCCAAGGTACGCGAAGCGCTGGATCGATACGGCCGGCATAGCCGGCGCCGGCGCGGCCTGCCCCACGAGGTATTGGTGTACTACGTCATTTGCCTGTGCCTGTATCGCCAGACGGCCTATGAAGAAGTGCTGCACATCGTCATCAAGGGATTGCGCCGCATGTATGGCGAGCAGATTCCCGACGCGGCCGTCACCAAGGGCGCCATCTCTTCGGCGCGCGCCCGTGTGGGCGCGGACGTGCTCGAGGCCTTGTACCGTTCGCAGATTCAGCCGTCCGGCCCGACGCCGATGGCGGGCTGCCGGTACCGCGGCCTGCGTATCATGGGATTGGTCGGCTGCACGCTGGAAATGCCGAACGAGGCCGACAACGCGGCCTGCTTCGGTTATGCGGACATCGACCCGGACACTGCGCGCGACGCCGTGATCGCGCCACAGTTGCGCTTTTACGCTTTGGCCGAGTGCTGCACCCATATTCTGCTGGCTGCGCGCCTTGGGCCCTATCGGACGAGCGCGCAGACGCTGGCCCGCGAAGTGCTGCAGGCGACGACCGCCGAAATGATCGTCATCGCCGATCACGGATTCACCGACTATCCGCTGTGGCGGCACGCCCAGGCCAATGGCGCGCGGCTATTGTTCCGGGCCTGCGACAGCCATGCCTTTCCTGTGCATGAGTCGCTGCCCGACCATTCTTACCTGAGCAAGATCTACGAATCCCCGGAGGCCAGGCTGCGCGGCGATGGAATCGCCGTGCGCGTGATCGAATATCGCTTGAACGCCGAAGGCCCGGCCCACCGGCTCGTGACCAGTTGGCTCGAAGCCGAACAGGCGCCCGCCGCCGAACTGGCCGCTCTTTATCATCGGCGCTTGCCCATCGAGGTGGCGATAAGCGAAATGAAGGCTCTGCTCGCCGACGGCATGATTCTGCGCAGCAAGAAGGCCGAACTCGTGCGCCAGGAATTCTATGCGCTGCTCATCGCCCATGCCGTCATCCGCAAGCTGATGACGCGCAGCGCCGAGGAAGCCGGGCATGCCTGCGAAGACTTGTCCTTCCCGCATACCGTTCACATTCTCCCCCAGCTCCTGCCCGAAGCGGAATCGCCCTCTTATTAAATAAACAATACCGAGCCGGGCGCGAGGCGTTTTTCTTATTTATTGCGCGGGAACGGAGGGCGCGTCTGTTGTTATTTTTTGACAGGAATGGAAAGGCCGGCGCGTTCTGCGCAGCCAGGCCCGCCATGGCGAGCCTGATGGCGGGCGAATAGGCCTGTTTCCCGCTGCCCTTTTCGAGGGGAACGGGAGCCGCCTTAGCCCCGCCGCGCTTCGGACAGCACGGCTTCGAGCGCCGCGCCGATGTCCAGGATATGGCTGTCGCGCATGGCGGGGCCGGCCACCATCAGGCCGACGGGCGCCGCGCCTTCGGCATGGCAAGGCAGCGACAGCGCGCAGCCGTCGAGGAAATTGATGATGGTGGGGTTGCGCAAGATCAGCGCGTTGGCCTTGAAATAGGCCTCGTCGGAAGCCTGCAGCTCGGCGATGGGCGGCGCGATGATGGGCACGGTGGGCATGAGCAGGGCGTCGTAATGGCGCATGCGGCCCTCGACCGAGGCGATCCATGCGCGGCGGCCCTGCAGCAAGTCGATATAGTCGGCGGCCGACATGCCTTTGCCGCGCTCGATGCGCGACGCCACCCGCGGGTCGTACTGGTCGGCGTGCCGCTCCAGCAATGTCCGGTGCCAGGCCCAGGCTTCCGCGCATACGAAGCCGCCCAGGCGATTGATATAAGCCAGGCCTTCGAATTCGGGCAGCGCCAGGGTGTCGACGCGCGCGCCGGCGGCGCGTATCAGCGCCAGGCTTACTTCGAAGGTGGAGCGCACGTGGTCGTCGGCGCCATCCAGCACCACGGCGGAAGGCACGGCGAAACGCAGTTCGGACAACCGCGGCGCCTGCGGCGCGCGATAGGCCTGCCCGGCCAACAGGGCGTCGAGAATGGCGCAGCAGCGTACGGATGCCGCCAGCGGGCCGATGGAGTCCAGGCTGAACGATAGCGGCAGCGCGCCCTGCGTCGGTACGCGCCTGGCCGTAGGCTTGAAGCCCGTGAGGCCGCAAAAAGCCGAAGGAATGCGCACCGAGCCGCCGGTGTCCGTGCCGATGGACGCCACCGACATGCCGTCGGCCACCGATACGCCGGCGCCTGATGACGAGCCGCCGGGAATGCGCCCCGTGGCGCGGTCCCAAGGGCTGCTGGGGGTGCCGTAGTGCGGATTCAGGCCCAGCCCCGAGAAGGCGAATTCCGTCATATTGGTTTTGCCGACGATGACGGCGCCGGCTTCGATCAGGCGCTGCACGATGCTTGCATGGCTGCTCGCGGGCGCCGCATCGCGCAGCACGGCCGAGCCGGCAAGCGTAACGTCGCCGGCGACATCGAACAAATCCTTGACCGAGACCGGCAGGCCGTCCAGCGGCGAGCGAACCAGGCCGGCGGCCCGCAGCGTGTCGGCCGCGCGGGCCGACGCCAGCGCCTGTTCATGATAGACGCGCGTAAAAGCGCGGCTTCCTTCGCCGTCGGGATCGTCGATGCGGGCCAGGGCCGCTTGCGTGAGCTCGAGCGAACTGGTGTCGCCGCTGTGCAGGGATGCTTGCAGTTCAAGAATCGTGGGCAGCATGGAGTCCTTCGTATCCGGTTTCAGGCCACTTCGGGCAGTACTTCGAGAGTATAGCGATGCTTGATGCCGCGTTGGCGGCGCGGGTCGAACAGCTCCATGGAGAATACGGGCGCGGGCCGGATGCCGCCGATGGCCGCCACGGTGCCGCAAGTCATGCCGGCATGCTCCGGCATGGCGGCCTGGCCGAAATGGCCCTGGACCAGATCCAGGGGGTGGCGCAGCGAGGCCAGCGGCCCTTCCTGATACAGCACGGTCTTGCCGTTTTCTTCGATCCAGGAACGCAGCACGAGCTCGTCCCAGTGGCCGGAAACGTCGTCATACAGCCATGCCTCGCGCGCCACGGGCTTGGCGCACAACTGCTTGGACAGCGCGACGCTGTGCGATTCCAGCTTGCGGTCCGTGTGGTCGGACGCCAGGCTGACAAGAGTCTGTCCCGCGTGCGAAAAGATGAAGACTTCCGCTTCGCCGGAAGATGCGTCGCCCACCACTTGTATGACGTCGTCCTGGCTGAGCTGGTTGGCGGCGATGCGGTAATAAAGCGGCACGGCGCTGGGGCGGGGCACGCCCAGTTCGGCCAGCTCTTCGATGTGGTGTTCGATGGCTTCCAGGTCGCGGCCCGCCCAGCCGGCCACGATAAGGGTAGAGATATCCACGGCTATGCGGCGGCTCGCGCCGTCGCTGGCGACTTGAAAAGAAAGATTCATGATGGTCCCTATAAAATAGAAGAATATGCGGTGAAGCGCGCCCGCCGGCGCCGCGATCGGGTCGGCGCTGGCGCGCGCGGCGTGGCGCCGGGGCGGACTAGCCGAATACGCGCGGCAGCCACAGGGCCAAGTCAGGCAGCCACGCCAGCACGGCCACCATCAGCAACAGCATGACCACAAAGGGCAGGCTGCCTATCATCACATCGTTCATGCTGCCGCTCTTGCGCAGGCTCTGGACCACGAACAGGTTCAAGCCGACGGGCGGCGTGATCAAGGCCGCTTCGACCAGGATGATGATGACGATGCCCAGCCAGACCGGATCGAAGCCCAGCGCCAGCATGATGGGCGTCACGATCGGTATGGTGGTGATCATCATGGACAGCGTTTCCATGAAGCAGCCGAGCACCAGATAGAAGATCACCAGGATCAACAGCATCGTCATGGGCGATACGTCCAGCCCGGTGATGGTGTTGGTGATGGCGCTAGTCAGGCCGGTCGCGGACATGATGAAGTTCAGGAAGGCCGCGCCGATGACGATGAGCATGATCATGGCCGTGGCTTTCATCGTGCCTTCCAGCACTTCGCGCAGCATGGCGAAGGTCAGGCGGCGCGCGAACGCGGCCAGGATCAGCGCTCCCGCCACGCCCAGCGCCGCGGCTTCGGTGGGCGTGGCCACGCCGGCGTAGATCGAACCCACCACCAGCAGGAAAATCCCCAAGGGCGGGATCAGGTGCACCAGGCTGGCGATGCGTTCCCCCCAGCTTGCCGAGATTTTCTGGCCGCCCCATTGGGGCCGCGCTACGCAGGCCAGGAGAATGGCCAGCATGAACAGGCCCGCCATGGCCAGCCCGGGTATGATGCCGGCCAGGTAGAGGCGCGGGACCGAGGTATTGGTCAGCACGCCGTAGATGATCAAGTTGATGGAAGGCGGTATCAGGATGCCCAGCGTGCCGCCGGCCGCCAGGCTGCCCAGGAACAACGGTTCGTTATAGCCTTTTTTCTGGATCTGCGGCAGGGCCACGGTGCCGACCGTGGCGGCGGTGGCGACGCTGGAGCCCGATGTGGCGGCAAACAGCGCGCTGGCGCCGATATTGGCATGCATCAGCCCGCCCGGCAGCCACGATAGCCACAGGCTCATGGAGTTGTACATTTTTTCCGCCAGGCCGGACCGCAGCAGAATCTCGCCCAGCATGACGAAGAGCGGAATGGCGACAAGCAGGAATTCATTGCTGGTCGCCCACGAGACTTCGCCGATGGCGCGCGTGAGCGGCAGCATGGAATAGAGCGGGTCCAGAATCAGCCCGAGCACGCCCAGGGCCGCCCCGACCGGAATGCTGATGCCGATCAGCACCAGCAGCAATATCAGAGAGGTCGCGATCATGGCGTGGCTCCTTTGACCATGCGTTCACCCGCTTCCGCCTCTTCGGCGGCTTCTTCCTGGCTGCTGCGTATGCCGCAGATGGCCCGGACGGTATCCAGATCGCCGGTGACCAGGGCCACGGACGAGCGCAGCAGCATCAAGGCCAGGACGATGCACAGCCAGATCAGGCCGGCCACCCACAGGAACTGTGGTATCCATAAGGGCGTGGCGAGGGCGGTGTTGGCCGACGAATTATTGGCCCACGACAGCAGGGCGACATCACTGGCATAGCGTGTCAGATAAGCGATGAACACGCCCAGCCCGACCAGGGCGATCCAGTCCAGGATCGCGCAGATGCGCGGCGGCAGCAGTTGATAGAGGGCATCGATGCGGATGTTGGCGCGCTGCAGCGATGCGAAGGCAAGCGCCCATGAAATGCTGATGGCGAAGGCGTAGCCGGATAATTCATCGGACCCGCCCAGGGCCATATTGAAGAATTTGCGCGTAATGACATCCAGCGTGATGTATAGCGCGCTCGCCAGGGTCAGGCCGCCCGCGACCCAGATGGCCAGGCGCGAGAGCAAAGTGGCGGCATGGAGCAGCCGGTTGAGCAGCGCATAGCGCTCTTGGGGATGATTCATGGCGGTCACCATAAAGTAGGTCGGCGGCCCGTGTTTTGGACGGGGCCGCCGCAAGAAACGCCGGGCGGTGCTACTTGCTGGCCGTGATGCCCAGCTTCTTGCCTATGGTTTCGTTGAAGTCCTTGACGCATTCCACCGAGCAGCGGGCGGCCCACTTGGGCACGACGGTTTCCGCGGTGATCTTCTTCAGCAGCGCGCGGTCGGAGTCGGTGGGCTCGACGAGCTTCATCTTGCCCTTGACAGGCTGGGTGCAGGCGGCGGCGCCGGTGTTGCAGTCATAGCCTTCCTGGGTTTCCTTGGCGGCGGCGTCCCAGATTTTGTTCGTCATGACGTCTATGTTCTTCTGCAGGAAATCCTGCACCTTGGGATCGAGCTTGTTCCAGTAGGCGAGGTTGGCCGCGTGGATCTGCTGGTTCCAGTTGATGGGCAATGCGTACAAATGGGTGCTGACCTCGTACCATTTGGCCGAATAGCCCGACATGGAGCCGGTGATGGCGCAATCCACCACGCCGTTCTGCAGCGCGGGCACGACTTCGCCGAAGGGCAGGGTCACGCTGGAGCCGCCCAGGGCCTGCACGAACTCAGCCGTGGTGCGGCTGCTGGTGCGCACCTTCTTGCCTTTGATGTCGGCTAGGCCGGATATATTCGCGTTGCAGAACAGAACCTGCGCGGGGTAGGTGGAAAAACCCAGCACCTTGATGTTGTTCTTCCCGTAGAACTTCGCGTATACGGGCTCGAAGGCGTCGGTGATCTCGCGCGCCGTCTTGACGTCCGGCGCCAGGCCGGCCAGGTCTATGGCCTCGTTGATGGGATTGTCGCTGGCGAAATAGGCCAGCGTGGCCGTGCCGATGGGTATGACGCCCTGGCCGATCAGGCGCAGGATTTCCGGGCCCTTCAAGCCCATTTCATTGAAGCCCTTGATGGTGGCGGTGACCTGGCCGTTGGATAGCTCGGGTATGGTCTTGGTCCACATGGGCTGTTCGAAATTCTGGTAGACGGTCAGGTTGCTCAGGCCGCCCACGACCTGCAACTGCGTCTTGGGCAGGCCGTCCACTTTTTCCTGGGCCAGGGCGCTTGCGCCCGCCAGCAAAGAACCGGCCGCCAGCATGGAAAAAGCCAGGGTTTTGATTTTCATGTCAGTCTCCTCAGAAGGACTCGCGCGGCAGGGGCTGACCCATGCCGCGATGCGCAGCGCCATGGATAGCGCCGCTCGATAAAAAAACAGGCCCGGGTTGCGGAGGGCTTGTTCGTTTGAAACCTACAACGTCGCCAGACGGATGTTGCTTACATCGGTAATCAACATGTGGCCGGGGGCATGCGTAATGCTGAATTCCGGCTTGACGGTATCGATGACGGATTGCGGGGTTACGCCGCAGGCCCAGAAGACGGGCAGCTCGCCCGGCCGTATGGTGACGGGGTCGCCGTAGTCGGGCCGGTCGATGTCGCGTATGCCTATCAGCGCCGGGTCGCCCAGGTGCACGGGCGCGCCGTGCACGGCGGGAAAGCGGGAAGTGATCTGTATGGCCCGGATCGCGTCGGCCGCGGGCATGGGGCGCATGGACACCACCAGCGGGCCATGCAGGCGCGCGGTGCCGGCGGTGGGGATGTTGCTGCGGTACATGGGCACGTTGCGGCCTTCGCTGATGTGGCGGATGTCGATGCCGTCGGCCAGCAGCGCTTCTTCGAAGGAAAAAGAGCAGCCGATCAGGAATGACACCAGGTCGTCCCGCCAGAAGTCCGTCAGGCTGGCCGGTTCCGCCGCCAATTCGCCGTTGCGCCATACGCGGTAGCGCGGCACGTCGTTGCGGAGGTCTATGTCGCGCCCCATTTGCGGCACGTCGTAGCGGCCGGGTTCGGTGACCGCCAGCACGGGGCAGGGCTTGGGATTGCGCTGGCAGAAAAGCAGGAATTCGTCGGCCAGCGAGCGCGGCAGTATCATCAGGTTGGCTTGCACGCAGCCGGGCGCCAGGCCAGCCGTCGGGCCGGTATGCTCGCCGCGCCGTATCATCGCGCGGCAGCGCGATGCTTCCGCCGCCAGTGCTTGAAAGGTGTCGTTGCGCGTATCCATGGAAGCTTTACCCCTGATATGGTGCTATAGCTTTGCAGCCATGAAATTTCAGCCTATTGCCGCGTTCTTGTCCAATCGTTAGTTCTCATCCGGGCTGATAAGAAATATTTATAGCTCAGGCTCGCCGGCGATTTCCTGGGCCAGCAGCGCGACCGTGCGGGCGGTGTGGCTGTCGGGCGAGTCCACCCATGATGCATAAAAGCTGAGAGCCTGGGGAACTTTGTCCACCTGCAGCAGGCAGAGTTTGCCTTCGGCGAGCTCTTGCGTAATGATAGCCGGCGCAATGACGCTTGGGCCTATGCCGCGCTGGGTCATCTGCACAATGGTGGCCAGCGAGGCGCTGCCGTATATGCGCGGCGCTTTGATGCCGGCCTCCAGCAGCAGGGCCTTGACCTCGTGGTAGGGAGCGCTGACCGAGGGGTAGGTGATGACGGGATATTCACCGAGTTCCGCAATGCTGACGGGACGGCCGTGCAGCTTCAGGGCAGGGCTGGCCACCCAGGCCAGTTCGTAATCGCGCAGGTGTATCTGGGTTTCGCGGGGCTCGTTATAGGGGCCCATCAGGAAGGCCAGGTCGATCTGGTGGGCGGCGAGCTGGCCGCGCAGCACATGGGTGGTATCCACGTGGATTTCCACCACCAGAGCGGGATACCGGAGGTGCAGCGCTTCGATGAGGCGATGCAGCCAGGTCTGCACCAGGGTTTCCGACGTGCCCAGCCTGAGCGTGCCGCGCACCGCGTTCCGGGCGGTGGCGACCTGCAGCATCTCGGTGCGCAATTCCAGCATGCGCCGGGCGTGCGACAGCAATTCCTGGCCTTTTTCCGTCAGCTTGA
>DJWC01000127.1 GCA_002441445.1 Pusillimonas sp. UBA6240 | reverse complement strand
CCGAGGGCGCCGAAGTCGTCGCCCTGTGCGCGGCGATCGAAGCCGAGATCACCGACCTTGACGATGCCGACAAGAAGGATTTTCTCGAGTCCATGGGTCTCGAGGAGCCGGGCCTCGACCGCCTGATCCGCGCTGGCTACAAGCTGCTCGGCCTGCAGACCTCTTTCACCGCCGGCGTGAAGGAAGTGCGCGCCTGGACCATCCACATCGGCGACACCGCGCCCAAAGCCGCCGGCGTCATCCATACCGACTTCGAACGCGGCTTCATCCGCGCCCAAACCATCGCCTACGAAGACTTCATCGCCTGCAAAGGCGAGCAGGGCGCCAAAGAAGCCGGCAAAATGCGTGCTGAAGGCAAGGAATACGTGGTGAAAGACGGGGATGTGTTGAATTTCTTGTTCAACGTTTAAACGTGTGATCAACGTCTAGGGCCAACGTCTGTTTTTTTTGAGGCCCAGGAACGTTCAAGTTTAATATCGCTCGGTGGTGCCCTCGATAAGGAGGGGCAGTTGGTAGCGCCCCTCTCCATTAGGCCCGCGGTCGGCGCTACGGTCGTGAAAATAGGGGCAATTACGCGGATTTAAGTGGGTATTCTCCGAGACAATACCCTATTTAGAGCTTCCGAGGCCAGGCATTCAATGGATTGCTGGGCATTTTTTATTCCGGGAGGTTCTGATCGGTTTGTTGGTTTCCGAGTAAGGCGGTATGGTATGAGTATGTCCGTGGCGTTCAGCGCATCAGCATGGGTAAGTGCATCGCCTCAGGCGATAAGGCGGCGCGTATCGGCGGTGCTGATGTCGTCCAGGTGACGGAATGCCGGCGTGATCTTGTCACAGTCCTGTTCCCCTACGCCGTACCCTTCGAATAATACCCGCCACTCGCGCACGGCAGCCCAAATCTGGGCGATCAGTTCGGCCGCATGTGCCCGGTTGATCGAGAACCGTTGACAGCCGGCCAGCGCATTGTCGATGGTGGCGATCCTGCCTTGCGGGCCGACCTCGAGATGCAGCAGCCGTTCGCTGGAGATTGCGGGACGCGGCAGCACGTCGTAAAGCGGGCTCAGGCGCCAGCCAGGCAATCGGGGATCCCAGATGAACCCATGATTACGCAGGTGGTCGTCATCATTGGTCACGAGGATATTGAAAACCATGCGCTTGAACAGCTCTTCGTTGTCGGCCCGAATGACGGAAGGATGGCAGTATTGCCGTATGGCGGCCGCCAGGTCGGAGTATGCTTTGGTTCGCGATTCAGTTTCGTCGCACCCGACCAAGGTCAGTCCGCTGACGAACGCCATGCGGCGCTCGGTCCTGGTATCCGCCGGCCCCAGCGATAGGTTCGTGTCTGCCTGCGGCGCCACGCCTCGGTCGAGCCAGTAGCGGTCGAATCGGCGGATCATCATGATGCGGCGATTGCCCAGCATGCGGGTTTCCACCGCGGGAACATTCAACCCAGCGTCCTTGGCCAGCCGTAAAGAAGCCGCCTCGATCGATGGCACATCGAAAGTGTCCGTCTTGCTGGGAAATTTCGCCAGGACCAGATGGCCGGCAGCGTCACGAACCGACGCCTTTGGCCGGGCACCGCCCAAGGCCGTGCCCTGAACGAAGATCAGCTCGAGATTGGCTGGAATTGGAAGCCCCACTTCGATCCGCTCAGCCGCCTCTGCCAGGTATTCGATTGCATGGACATTGCCTACTGGGCGCGTAGGTTGGGCGTTGATGCCTGTTCGGATGTCCAGAGCGCCAACGCGGTCGCTGCCAGCGTGGAGCAGGTATTGGGATTCCGGCAGGCTGTTCGCGGGAACCTTGAGCTTGGCCTCGATTACCCGGCGCCCCCATGAGTCTGGTGCGGCGTCGCGAATTCCGCCAAAGCCGGTCAGTGCGTTCACTGGCAGGAGCCGCTTGCCCTTTACCGAATCATCATGGATGCCTAGGCTTACTGGATCGACTTCGATCGCGTCTGGCCGATCGAGATAGCGCGTGCCGTAGGCAAAAGTCGAGGCGAGCAGCGCCGGACCTTCCTCTGTCATGGTGAGCTGCCCGCAAGGCGCCCAGCCCTCGCCTAGATAGGCGAAGGTCATCAGTTGTTTGTCTTTGGCCATTGGGGGGCGCCGTTAGAAGTCGAGGCTTTTGAGCTCGGCGGCTGAAAGGTCCCGCACGCGCTGGGTTGCTTCGCGCGATTGAAGGGCCTTGAGCGCCGGGTCGGTCTCCGCCAGGAGGCTCGCGAGTGTCGCACCGGGAGAGATGGCGTCCAAGTAACGAAGGAGCTGCCCGAACGCAAGACCGGGATCGCCTTTCTCGATCCGATATGCCGTATTCCGGGAAAGGCCGGCGCGCAGAGCGGCGTCGGCTTGCTTGATGTGGCGAGCCTGACGAAGGCGGGCCAACAATCGGCCGATTTGGACTGACTGTTGTGCGACGGCTGGAGATGCGATAGAGGATTGTGAGATTTTCATGTCTGTAAAAACAATCCTAAAACCTGTTTGGATTGATTTTAAATACAGTGTATCGTGCCCAATACAGCAAATCAATAGATCGAAAAATCAAACATAAAACGCCTAGTGATCGATTTTAAATTCATTTTACTGGTAATGGGCCGTATCATTGGATTCGTTCACGGAATCCGATAGCGTAGCTTGAGGGGCAGTCTCCATGGCTACCTGAATACCGTCTTTCCTGCCATGATCGGTAGGCACAGCATAGGGCGACAGGGTTTTCTACGCAGTGCGCCGGTCGGAAACGAGATTCTGGCTCATAGAGATTCCTGCAAATATTCAGGAGCGAGCATTCTTGGCTGGCGCAATACCCATCGCGGCGCACGGGCGGGCATGTCCAGCATGTCTGCCACTCACCCACTCACGGGTAGAGGCTGGCGGCTCGCATTAGGGGGAGCAAGCAAAGCTGGCGCAGAACAGTGAAGGCATTTATTGGCCGCGGAAGGGCAACTTTGCATCGATGTGGGTGACTATCGCGTGCACCTGCACCCGGATTGATCGCGAAGATGTATTAAAGAGAAACAGAGATTGCGCAATGGCGCTTAACAGGCCATAGTGGCTGTGGGGATAATTTTCCCTTTTAAATATTAGGACTTACATTGAAAACAGAAATCGGCATTGTGAAATGGTTCAACAACGACAAGGGATTCGGCTTCATCTCGCCTGAATCCGGCGGCAAGGACCTTTTCGCACACTACAGCGAGATCCAGGGTACGGGACACAAGTCCCTAGAAGAAAACCAGCGCGTCTCGTATGTCGCAAACCAAGGACAGAAGGGCCCGCAGGCCACGATGATCCAGGTTATTTGATAGCTGGGCGGCTTGCCTTGGTGGCAGGCCGCTGCAGAAATCGATTAAGGCCGAACCCTTTGAAACATTGGGTTTGGCCTTTTTCATTGGGTTGGCTTTTTGTTCATGGGCTTGGCGGAGCGCCGCAATTGGCTGCTGCGCTTTCGGGGGGCGGCAAGCCCCCGGCTCGGCGCCCCCGGCTCGGCGCCCCCGGCAAAAAGCGCTCCCTCGGGGGCGGCAAGTCTGAACTGCCCTCCAAAAGTTGGACACCGATCCAACCTTTAGGGGGCAGTTCACATTTGGAGGGCATTTTTTATGTGTGATCGCCATTTCTGATGCCGCCAACGGGCGCTTCCCGCTCCAAGTGTAAAATCTCAGGTTTTTGACCCTGGTGGTATGGTGCAAGAATTGCCCCGGCGCACGGGGGCCGGCGGCCCTGCGCTTATACGACTGCTTGCTCGCCTGACCGAGGCCGATGTCGCCGCGCCTGCGCAAGCGCTGCCGGGCCGCCTGAGCTGCTGGCTGGGCTGGGCCGACGCGATTGCCTTGTCCGCGGCGCTGAATAGCGCTGCGTCTTCTGATCGCAGCCCGATCGATCATGGACAGGCTGGCCATCGCTCGAGCGACGGCGGCTCGGGCGATCCTGGCTCGACCGGTCATTACCCGACCGATCTTGGTCCGAAGGTACCCGCTGATGTGCGATCGATCGAGGCGCAACCGGCCGGGCCACGAACGGCCGGGCCACGAACGGCCGGGCCACGAACGGCCGAGTCGCGAACGGCCGGGCCACGAATGCCCTCGCCGCGGTCGGCCGGATCACAGTCGGCCGACCCGCAACTCGCCCACGATGGGCGGAACGAATACGCACGCGTGCGGGCGGACTTGGAGCAGGCCATCGCTGTCGCGTGCGGATTCGCCGCTTCCGCGCCGCGCGGACAGCAGCGGGCGCGCGCCCGCAAGGCCGCGCGTCCGGAAGACGGAGCGCAGAGCGTCGAATACGCGACTTACCGGCAGCGTTATGTCGCGCTTCAGCAGTCCATGGAGGACAGCATCAGAGACTTGCGCGGCCGTTTGCGGGCGATGCTGGCCTCCACGGCGTCCGACATGGCCGGGCTTGCGATGGTGGATGCGGCCATGGAGCAGGCGTTGGCCGAGCGGGAGCAAAGCCTGCTGCTGGAAGCGCCGGCCTTGCTGGAAGGGCGCTTCGAACGCTTGCAGCGAGGGGAAGCCGCCGCCGGGGCCGATGATGAACGTGGCCTCCCGTCAACGGCCGCAGCCGCGCCCGGCGCATGGCTGGCCGTTTTCCGCGAGGATATGCGGCGCATATTGCTCGCCGAGCTGGATATCCGGCTACAACCCGTCGAAGGGCTGCTGTCCGCCCTTCGCGCTTGTTCTTCCAGAACCTTATGACTCGATTTCTTCATTTTGCGGTTTTCATTGCAGGCCTGGCCGTTGCGAGCTGGGTCGGCGCCGGGTATGTGAATGCCAATCCCTTGGCGCTGGGTGTCACGGCGCTGATCGTGGCGGCCTACCTCGTCGGCGCTTTGGAACTCCATCGCTACCAGCAGGCAAGCTCGACCCTGGCGCGCGCGCTGGCGGCGCTGTCGGAGCCGCCCGACAATCTGGAGGAATGGCTGTCCAGGCTGGATCCGGGTTTGCGCAATGCGGTGCGCCTGCGCATCGAAGGGGACCGCGTCGGTTTGCCGGGGCCGGCCCTGGCGCCGTATCTTGCGGGCTTGCTGGTGCTGCTGGGCATGCTGGGCACTTTTCTCGGCATGGTGGCTACCTTGCGGGGCGCGGGGCTGGCGCTGGAAAGCGCAAGCGATCTGCAGGCCATCCGCGCATCGCTCGCCGCGCCGGTCAAAGGGCTGGGGTTCGCCTTCGGCACCTCGGTCGCCGGCGTGGCGACCTCAGCCATGCTGGGGCTGCTGTCCGCACTGTGCCGCCGCGAGCGCATCCGGCTCGCGCGGCTGCTGGATGCCAGGATCGCCACGACTTTGCGCAGCCATACGCTGGCCCATCAGCGCGCCGAGCAGCTAAGGCTGCTGCAGCGGCAGGCCGATGCCTTGCCCGCGGTGGCGGACCGCCTGCAATCCATGATGACGGCGATGGAGGCGCATAGCCAGGCCTTGGGCAAGCAGTTGACCGGCAGCCAGGAAGCTTTCCATGGCAAGGCCGAGGCGGCATATACGCGCCTTGCGGCGTCCGTCGAGCATTCCTTGCGGGAAGGCATCGCCGATGGCGCGCGGGCGGCCGGCACGGCCATCCAGCCCATCGTCGAGGGGACGATGGCCCGGCTTGCACAGGAAGCCGCCTCGCTGCACGATACGGTCACGCAGTCCATGCAGCGGCAGCTGGACGGCTTGTCCAGCCACGCGACGCATACGGCGGAAAGCTTGACTGATGCCTGGAGCACGGCGCTGGCCGGACAGCGGCAAATGCATGCATCGCTGGTGCAGGACTTGCGCGCTACGCTCGACAAGTTCGCCGCCGCCTACGAGCAGCGCTCCGCCACCTTGCTGGATGGTGTTTCCGCCCGCCTGGAAGGCGTGTCCAGCACTTTGTCCGATTCCTGGAGCGGCGCGCTGGCCAGGCAGGAGGATAGCGGCCGGAAGCTTGCGGCCGACAATCAACAGGCATTGACGGCCGCCGCGGCGGCATTGGAACAGCAAGCCGCGGCGCTGGTCGATGCCGTCGGCCGGTCGCATACCGAACTGCGGGCGCAACTGGCCGGGCGGGACGAACAGCAGCTTGCGGCGTGGTCCCGTGCGCTGGACGAGATCACGGCAGCGTTGCGCAAGGAATGGGAGCAGGCCGCCGACCACGCAGCGATGCGCCAGCGGGAAATCTGCGATGCGCTGGCCCGATCCGCGCGCGATATCTCGTCCGAGGCGCAAGCCCAGGCGCGCAGCACGGTGGCCGAGATCGCGCAGTTGATGCAGTTGGCGGCGGAAGCGCCGAAAGCGGCGGCGGACGCTATCGCCGAGGCGCGTCGCCAGCTCTCCGAAAGCCTGCTGCGCGATAAAGCGCTGCTTGAAGAGCGCCGGCGGCTGGCGGAAGCATTGGAAACCCTGATGGACTCGGCCAAGCGGGCAAGCGCCGAACAACGCTTGGCGATCGATGCGCTGGTCGCCGGCTCGGCGGATACCCTGGAGCGGGTCGGCCGGCAGGTCGCCGACAAGGTGGAGGGCGAAGCCGGCAAGCTTGGCGGCATCGCTGCCCAGGTCACCGGCAGCGCGCTGGAAGTGGCCAGCCTGGGCGAAGCATTCGGCGCCGCCGTGCAGCTGTTCGCGCAATCGAATGCCTCCCTGGTGGAACACTTGCAGCGTATCGAGGCTGCGCTGGACAAGTCGATTGCGCGCAGCGACGAGCAGCTTGCGTATTATGTGGCGCAGGCCAGGGAGGTCATAGACCTTTCCATGATGTCGCAAAAGCAGATCATGGAAGAGCTGCAGCAACTGGCCGCCCAAGGCGCCTCCGCGGGCAGCGAAGCCGCATGAACGAGGACCTGGACGCCGGCCTGGAGCCGACAGCGCCGGCGTGGACGGTGTTCGGCGACTTGATGTCCGGGCTGCTGGGCGCTTTCGTTCTGGTGCTGGTGGGCGTTGTGGGCGTGCAGTTGGAACTGTCGGCCAGGCTGGATGAAGAGATCAAGCAGCGACAGGAGGAAACGCAGCGCCGCAAGACGCTGGAGCAGGCGCTGGGCGGGCCTATCGCGCAGGGGCGGGTCACGCTGGTCGACGGGCGCATCGGGATCAGCGGCAGCGTGCTGTTCGCGCTGAACTCCGCCGAGCTGCAAGCCGAAGGCCATGAAGTGCTGAAGTCGCTGGTTGGACCGCTGTCCGATTACCTACTCGCCAACGGCGAGGTGTTGATGGTCAGCGGCTTCACTGACGACCAGCAGGTGCGCGAGGATAATCGCCGCTTCGCCGACAACTGGGATCTGTCGGCCCAGCGGGCGCTGACGGTCACACGGGCCTTGATCGACGAAGGCATTCCCTCCAGCCTGATCTTCGCGGCCGCATTCGGCGCCGAACGGCCTGTTGCATCGAACGCCGATGAAGCGGGGCGCGCCAGGAACCGGCGCGTCGAAATAGTCCCCATCCCCAAGCCGTCCGTCCAGCCGGCCCAGGTCCATGAACAGCGCTCCGAATAGCGGGGGCGCGGCGGATATCCTGGCGGTGCTGGGCGCCTGGCGCGAGCGCGGGCTGCAGCGTCTGGACCCCGTCGGCTTTCGCCTGATCGAGGCCCTGGCCGCGCGGGCCGCCGTTCATGACGGCGATGCGCGGCGCATCCTGGAAGCCCGGCTTGCCGAATTGCTGGCGTCATACGAAAGCAGGGCCGCCAGCGCGGCGGCGCAAGCGTATGGAGACGGCAAACAGGCGGAAGCCGGGCAAGCCGCGGCCAGCCCCTTGGCCGAACTATTGGCCTACATAGACAACCGGAAGCCGGCCGTGGAACAGGCATCCCGCCATGGCAGGAGTCGCGCCGCTTATGCGGAAATTGCGGAGCTCGATTATTTCCGCCAGGCCTGGCTCAAGGTCAACACCCGGCGCCAGTTGCGGCATTCCCGGGAACAGGTGCCCGAGAATGCCGGCCCGCTGAATTCGGACAGCCTCGTGCATCGCTCGATGTCGCTGATGCGGGAGCTTGCCCCAGGCTACCTGCATCATTTCCTGTCCTACCTGGACGCCCTGGCATGGATGGAACAGCTTGGTGGCGCGGGAGCCGACAGGGATAAAAGCCCGCAGCGGGAACCGCAGCGGCGCGGCGGCGCCAGAAAGACCGCGCGCCCGAGATAGCCGGCTCCAGGCGCGCAGCCGCGGCGATTATTTGCGGCTTCGTCCGGGCCGCCGCACTACCCTGAGCTTCCCGCTGTCGCCCCCGCCGCAAAAGAATTGATCGCCGCCATCGGATTCCAGGCCGGACACGCCCGCGCCGGGCGGCATCTCCAGCACTTCCAGGATTTCCCCCGTCCGGGGATCGATGCGCCTCAACTCGCTGGCGCCGTCTTCCCATGTGCCGTGCCAGAGTTCGCCGTCAGCCCATGTCACCCCGGTGACATGGCGGTCGACCTTGATGCTGCGCAGTATTGCGCCTGTCTCCGGGTCGATTTGGTGGATGGTCCGGTCGCGGTGCCGCCCCATCCACAAGCTCCCTTCGGCCCATGCGAGCCCTGAATTGCCCGCCCCTTCAGGCGCGGGTATCGTGTCCACGACCCGCCCGGTTTGCGGATCGAGCTTCTGGATGCGGTCGTCGGAAATCTGGAATAGATGCCGGCCATCGAAAGCCGTTCCCGCGTTCGCCGGAATGGCTATGGATCGCAGTATTTTCCCGCTGGCGGGGTCGAAAGCGCATAGTCTGTCCCCGGTGGCGAACCAGACCTGCCGGCCGTCATAGGTGACCCCATGCACGCTGCCGGGTTCCGGAAGGGGGGAGTATTCGCGCACGATTTCAGCTGGTGATGTGTTCATGCCTTTATCCTCGTCAAATAGTCATCAGGTAGTCATGTCACGGCCATGGAAATAAAGCCGCCATGCCTCTATCCTAATCGCGGGATAAAACAGCGGGGAGTAACAAGATTGTCGTGAAATCCGGCACCGGCGGCGTCGTCCAGCGCCGGGCGCGCCCGTGGCCCAGCGAGTGGACTTTGCCCGCCGCCGCCAGCGCCTCCAGCGTCCGCTGCATCGTGCGCTGGCCGACGCCCAGGGCCATAGCCAGGGCCGAGCTGGACCACGGCCCGCCATCCGCCAAAAGAGCGAGCACTGCCGCATGCTTTTCTTCTGAAGGGCGCTCCAGCACGAGCACCCCGGCCGCGCCGGCCGGAGCCAGCGCGAATCCTCGCCTGGTGGCAAGGATATCGGCCAAAGGCTGAAGCAGCGCGCGCAGGCGGCCGATCTCGACCCGCAGCCGCGCCCGATGCGATTCATCGGGATGGCGCGTGCGGAACGCCCGCTCGATGAGCCGGTCTCGGGGCACATCTTCGGGCCAGGCCCGGCCCAGCAGCCGTGCAAGCATGAACAGCACCGGACGCCTTGCGAGCCACACCGCCATGTGCGCATTGCGCACGCCGTGACGGCAGGCGTCGATGATGAGCGCTTTCGATGCCTGCACGGCCTCGAGCTGTTCGAGGGTGATCAGGCTTTCCTTTCCCCGCTCGATCAGGCGCGCGGCCGGAGCGTTCAAGGCGTCGGCCACGCCCTGGATTTCGGCGGTAAGCGCCGGGATGCCCGCCCGCCGCGCGGCGCCACCGGCACGCGCGAGAGCCGTGCGCGCCGCCTTGGCCTGAAGGCGCCGGATAGCAATGCCCGCCGCGGCCAGTTCATGGGTGGCCTGCAACGCGGGGGGCAATGGCGCGGGATCGATGCCTGCAAGCACATGTTCGGCTTCGGCCAGGCGCCCTATCAGCAGAAAACGGCGGGCCTCGATGTAGCGGGCCAGCGCCGCGTTGACCATATCGCCTCGTGCTTCGAGTGTCTTGCGCGCCGCCTCCAGTTTTTTCGCGGGCCAATTGAGATCGCGCGCCGCCAGCGCGATTTCGGCTTCGGCGACGATGCACCTCGCATGCGCCGCCGCCGCTTTCGGGCCGAAGGCCCGGGCCGCGCTGCGCACCAGCGTTCTTGCGCGAACGAGCTCGCCCAGCTGCGCCATGGCGATGCCGCGAAGCGCGAGCGCGGGCGCGTCATTGCGCAAGGCGACCCGATTCAACGCGGCAAGAGGATCGCCCGCCGCGAGCGAACGGGCCGCGGCGGCGATCAGCGAGTCCATGGATATCCTGCCTCGTCGATCATTCCGGCTGCCGCAGCGAAACTTGTAGGCCTGTATGCCCCGGATTCAGGACGCCTTCGGAATGAACCCTATCGCGTCGATTTCCAGAGCGCAGTCGAAGGGCGTGCGGCCGGCCTGGATGCGGGTGCGCGTCGGCAGGGCTTCGTCGCTGCTGAAGTAGCTGCGATAAATCTTATCGAACGAGCCCATCTGGTTCTGGTCCTTGAGCCAGACCACGACTTTCAGCAGGCAGTCCATATTCGAGCCGCCGGCTTCGAGCAGCGCTTTGAGGTGCCGCATGACGATGTGTACCTGCGTGTCCATGTCCAGGTCGGGCATCTTGGGCAGAGGCTTGCCCAGGCGGCGCGCTTCCCTGAGCTCGGCGCAGAATTCCTCTTCGAACGGCGGCAGCCCGGATACATAGATCATGTCGTTGTAGCTGACAGCCAGGTTGAAGGGGCCTCCGGTTTCGGGAACGAGCGGGCTGCGTATGATTTTCTTTTGCACAACAGTCTCCTTGGCGTGCGGGTTATGAATGGCGGACGGTGTTTTCAAGCCGGCCTATGGATTCGATTTCGATGGCGATGATGTCGCCGTCCTTGAGGAAGCGGGGCGGCTTCATGGCATAGCCTACACCGGACGGCGTCCCCGTGGCGATGATGTCGCCCGGCTCCAGTGTCAAGCCGGCGGAAAGCTGGGCGACTATGGACTCGACCGGGAAGATCATGGACGAGGTGTTGTCGCTCTGGCGCAATTCCCCATTGACCCAAAGCTTAATGTCCAGGGCCTGGGGATCGGTCAATGCGGACTTGTGGACGACCCACGGCCCCATGGGGCAAGAGCCGTCCAGTGTCTTGCCCTTGAACCATTGGCCATGCCTGCGCTGCAAATCGCGACCGGTGATGTCGTTGATGATGGTGTAGCCAAAAACGGCGGCGCCGGCTTGCGAGGCGTCGATGTTGCAGCCCCCTTGGCCGATGATGATGCCGAATTCCGCCTCGTAGTCCAGCTGGGCCGTGACGCCGGCGTGCAAGGGAATGGCGTCGCCGGGCCCGATGACGGTGGTCGGCGCTTTGGTGAAGAATTCGATATGCTCGGGAAACAGATTGGGATCGACGCCGCGCGCAATATTGCCTTCGATGATATGGCCGCGGTAGTTGCGGCCTACGCAGAATACGTTCTTGGCGGGCCGCGGGATGGGGGCGCGCAGGCGCAATCCGGCCGCCGATATTTCGGGCGCATTGCTATCCAGGATGCGCTTGACCGCATCCAGGCCGGCCGGGCCTTTGCATGCCAGAGCGGCGACGTCCGCAGGCGGGGCGCCGAGCTCCTGCGGCCACGCCGCCGTCAAATCGACGATGTGGCTGCGTTCGGCTGACAAGGTCGCGCCCAGATGGGGCCCGCCTTCGCATTCAAATACGCAAAAGTACATGTATCTTCCTGATTGTGGTGAGCGGCGCCCGCAGCATGCGGACGCGGCGTGTTGAAGGCTGGGGCTGGTCGACAGCCCAGGCTCGATCGGCCGGCTTCGAGGCCGGCCAAGTCCCGATCGTTTTAATCGATGCGCGCGCCGGATTCCTTGATGACCTGCGCATATTTATCCGTTTCCTTACGCAGCCAGTCCTTGAATTCCGCCGGTCTGCTGGCGATGACATCGAGGCCGCGCGTATCGAACGATGCGCGCACCTCGGGCTCTTGCAGGATGGAGACCACGAGCTTGTTTAATTGCTGGATGGTGTCATCGGGCACCTGGGCCGGAGCCAGCATGCCGTACCATGAGTTGGATTCGAATTCCGCAAAACCCTGTTCTTCCATGGTGGGCACATTGGGCAGGCTGGCATGCCTTTTCGGGGCCGAGATGGCCAGCGCCTTCAGCCTGCCGTCCTCCAGATACGGCAGGACATCCGGCAGGTTGCCGAAGAGCACGTCCACATGGCCGCCCATGAGCGAAGTGAGCGCCAGCGGCGTGCCTTTATGCGGTACATGAACGAGGTTGACATTGGCCAGCTTTTTAAGCATTTCGCCCGCCAGGTGCGGCGAGGTGCCGTTGCCTATGGAGGCATAGGTGACGGTTCCGGGATTCTTTTTCGCCAATTCCAGCAGTTCCTTGAGATTGCTTGCGGCCAGGTCTTTCCGGGCGACCAGCACGTGCGGGGTAATCGTAAGCAGGGCGACCGGCGAGAAATCTTTTTCCGAGTCGTAGGGCAGATTGGACTGCAGGCTGGGGTTGACGGTGAAGCTGTTGGCCATCATCAGGACGGTGTAGCCATCGGCCGGAGCTTTGGCCACGGCGCCGGTGCCGATGACCGTGCCGCCGCCCGGCCGGTTCTCCACCACGACGGCCTGGCCGGAAATGGCCTGCATGCGCTGCGCCAGAGTGCGCGCTACAAAATCTATGCCTTGCCCGCCGGCGGGAAAGGGAACGACGACTTTGACCGGATGCGCAGGGTATTTATCGGCCGCGCTCACGCCCAAGGGCGCGGCCAATGCCAATGCCGCGGCGCCAAGCCGCAATAGGTTTTTCCATTCCATGATCTCCTCCTTAATTTATATATAAAAATTAACAATATAGAATTTAATATATAAAATTGAGCGGGTCAACAATGAATGGAGCGCGACACGCCTTCCCGGCAGCGGCCGGCCGTGGACTTCCGCGGCGGCTTGCGCAATCCCGCTTGGTATCCAGGGCGGGCCGCGCCATCGCCACCGGCCCTGGGTTAAAGTGTCACGGTCTTATCATTCCTCCATCATGCAACGTCTTTATCTGTTTTGAGCGTATCCATGCTTGAGCCGACCACCACCATCCCGCTGGAAAGCGCCGGTCAGGCGACCGCGGCAAGCCGGCTTTACCAGAAGCTGAGATCGGATATCTTGCTGGGCGAACTGGAGCCCGGCTCGAAGCTGCGCCTGAGCGCCCTGGCTCGGCATTACGATGCCGGCGCCATTCCGCTGCGTGAAGCCCTGAACCGCCTGTCGGCGGAACAGCTGGTGTCCCAGCACGACCGCCGAGGTTTTTATGTCTGCGATATCAGCCAGGAAGATGTCATCGATTTGACGCAGGTCCGCTGCTGGCTGTACGAGGGCGCTTTGCGGGCCTCGATCGCCCGCGGCGGCAGGGAATGGGAGGACGAACTGGTGCTCAGCTTTTACCGCCTTGGCGAAATCTCACGCTATGAAAACAACGACCCCGCCAAGGTCAACCGCGCCTGGATGGATCCCCACCGGCGTTTCCATACGGCGCTTATCGCCGCTTGCGGCAGCCGGCGCACTATTTCGATCTCCGAAAATCTATTCGACCAGGCCGAGCGCTACCGGAATCTGGCGCGCTTGAAAGACTATAAAGCGTCCGTGCACGAAGAGCACCGCAGCATCATGGAAGCCGCCCTGCGCCGGGACGCCGACACGGCTGTCCGCGAGCTGCTGGAACATTTGCGCGCCACCTGCGACACCGTCGTCAAGGCTTTGCAAAAGAAGAACAGCGCGGCGCGGGCGAAGACGCGTTCCGCTTGAAAATAGCGGGAAGGCGGCTCGCCTGTTTCCGCCAGGCGCCGGTATTGTGGATGCCCGCCGGAGAACCGCCGCGCCTCGGTGGGCGGCTTATTTGCGCACTCAGGCGGACGCTTTCTCGGCGCTGACGGGCGCTGGGGAAACGAGGGCCGGCAGCGGCAGTTTCATCGATACTGCGCTGGCGCACAGCAGCAACGCGCCGGCGCTGCCGAAGGAAATCCAGTGGGTGCCGAAGGTCTCGTAACCCCATCCGCCCAGCCATGAGCTGATGGTGCCGCCTATCTGGTGTCCGAGATAAGTCCACCCGTAAAGAATGCCGACCAGGCGTACCCCATAGACGTCCGCCAGGATGGCGGACGACAGGGCGACGCTGCCCGCCCAGACGAACCCCCCTATGGTCGCGGCCATATACAGTTCCCATTGCGTGCCGACGATCAGCAGCGCAAAGAAGCCCAGGCCGCGGATCAGATAAATGCAGGCCAGGATATTCCGGCGGGGAATGATGTCCGAAAGGCGGCCCAGCACCAGCGTGCTGAAGATGGCGGCAAAGCCGATCAGGCCTATGCCGAGGGAGCTGGTCATGGCGTCGTAGCCATGATCCATCAGCATGGGCACGCCGTGCGCGCCCAGCAGATTCATGCTGTAGCCGCAGGCGAACAGGCCGAAAGCCACTTTCCAGAATGGCCGGCTGTTCACCGCCGCGCTCACGCTCATGTTGGCCGGCGCGGCGATGATGCGCCTTATCCTGGGCCGCGCGGCGGGCGCGCCGAGCAGCGTATCGGTTTCGGCCGGCGCTTCGTCACGCACGATGAACAGGGCGATGGGCACCGTGGCCAGCACCAGCACGGCGCCGATGGAAAGAAGCGTGGCCTGCCAGCTGTAGCGTTCTATCAGGTAGCTGAGCGCCGGCGTCAGGATGGCGATGCCCGCCATCGAGCCCGTGGACAGGAAAAACAGGGCCATGCCGCGCCGCAATGTGAACCAGCGGCTGATGACGGGCGTCAATGAGACCGGGCTGATGAAGGCCAGCCCGAGCGACAGGCCCACGCCAAAGGCCAGCATGAAAGCGATGGGGTCGCGCGCCGTCACGGCGCCGCCGATGGACAAGACGATCAGCGCCGCGCCCCACAACAGCACGGAGCGCGTGCCGCGCACCGCCACCAGATAGCCCGCCAGCGGCATGCCGATGCCGTAGAACAGCATGCCGATGGCGATTATCCCCGCCAGCAGGCTGCGGCTGAAGCCCAGGTCTTCGGCAATGGGCAGGAAAAACGGGCCTATGCTCATGCGCAGGCCCACGGTAAGCAAGGTCAACAATGTGGCGCTTGCGACGATATTCCATCCGAAATACCATGAACTACCAGGTTTGGCGGACAACATCATCTCCCTTATTCTTGGGCGCGGACCGCATGCCGTTGCGGCGTGCGCTTACGCCATTCTACCCTCGAGCGCGAGCACGCAGCGATCGTAGATGGCCGCCGTGATGTCATGCTGCATGCTGTCGCGCCGCACGATCATCCCGATATCGCGGGTGGGCGCACCCAATTCTTCCGGCAGCGGCAGTATGCGCAAATCGCCCGTCTGGTCCGGCGTCAGCGAATGCAGCAGCGGCAGCAAGGTCACGCCGACATCCTGGCGCACCAGGCTGATCAGTTGTTCGATGGCGTTGAGCTCCAGGAAGTCTTCGGGCGCGACGCCCATTTTCTGCAGCACCTGGTCGATCTGCCTGCCGGTGTGCTGGCTGCGGTCGAAGCGCAGGAAGGGGTTGCCGAGCAGCAGGCTGCGCGTGTCCTTGCCCGCGGCTTTGGGCGAGGCGATGATGCGCAGCGGTTCACGGTAGAGCAGAGTCCATTTGGTGCCCGCCGGCCGCCGCGCCGTGCCCACCACCAAGGCGGCATCGATGTCGCCGTTGGCCACTTTATGCGTCAGTTCGTTGGATTTGCCCGATACCAGGCGTATGCCCAGCCCTTTGTGCTCGTTCTTGAGCTGCGTCACGATCTTGGCCAGGACGCTCATGCTGGATACGATGGCGCCCACCGTCAATTGGCCGGTAAAGTGGCCGGGGACGGGTTTGGGCAGGCGTATGCGGTCGTAGAGCTCCAGCAGCTTCTTGATTTCCGGCAGGGCTTCCTGCCCCGCCGCGTTCAGTTGCGCCAGCCTGCCGTGCCGGTCGAAGAGCTCGCGATCGAGCTCCTGTTCCAGCGCCCGCATCTGCAGGCTGACCGCGGCCTGCGTCAGGCCCACGTATTCCGCCGCTTCGGAAAACGAGCCCAGCCGAGCGATGGCCACGAAAGTGCGCATGAAACGGATGGAGCTCATAATAAAAACTTGTTAGAGGTTTAGAAAAGTAAATTGATTTAATGATGCTTTAATAGTAGTTTAGGCCCTTTTGGCATTGGCGGGCTCTGCTGCGCCGGCGCAGCAGGGCGGCCGGCGCCGCGGCATCGCCGCCGTTTCAGAATTCCATGTGTCGGCGGGCCGCCTTGGCGCCCTGCCGGTGCGCCATGTAGCGCTTTTTCAATCCCTTTTATGCAACCATGAAAAACTTCAACTGGGCCAACCCCTATACCTCCGTACGGATTCCCCTGTTCGCGCGGAATGTCGTGTCCACATCGCATCCCCTGGCGGCGCAGGCGGGGCTGCGCATGCTGCTCAAGGGTGGCAATGCCGTGGATGCGGCCATCGCCGCCGCGGCGGCCATCACCATCGTCGAACCGGTGTCCTGCGGGCTGGGCGGAGACTGTTTCGCCATATTGTGGGACGGCAAGAAGCTGCACGGCCTGAATTCATCCGGCGTGGCGCCGGCCGCCTGGAGCGTGGATTATTTCAAGGGCAAATACGGCACGGACTCCAATGGCCTGGCCCGGCGTCCGATACGGGGCTGGGATGCCGTCACCGTGCCGGGCGTGGTGGCCGGCTGGGCGGCCTTGCATGAAAAATTCGGCAAACTGCCCTTCGATACCCTGATGGAGCCCGCCATCGAAATCGCCGAGCGCGGCTACGCCGTCCCGCCCGTGGTCGCCGGCAAATGGGCCAAGGCCGCCGCGGATCTGAAGGACCAGCCCGGCTACGCTGAAGCCTTCATGCCGGAAGGCCGGGCGCCGGAAATCGGCGAGCACTTCCGCCTGCCGGCGGCCGCTCATACCCTGCGGCGCATTGCGGAAAGCCGCGGGCGCGACTTCTATGAAGGCGAGCTGGCCGGGAAGATCGCCGCTTTCAGCAAGCAGTGCGGCGGCGCGATGACGGCGGACGATCTGCGCGCCTACCGGCCCGAATGGGTGCAGCCCATTTCGCGCGACTACCATGGCTACACCCTGCACGAGATACCGCCCAATGGGCAGGGCATCGCCGCGCTCATCGCCCTGGGCATCGCCGAGCGTTTCGATCTGCGCAACATGCCGGTGGATTCCGTGCAGTCGCAACACATACAGATAGAAGCCATGAAGCTCGCCTTCGCCGATCTTTACCGCTATGTGTCCGATCCGCGCAGCATGACGGTCACGCCCATGGAGATGCTGGACGACAATTACCTGGACAGCCGCGCCAGGCTGATCACGCCGGATCGCGCCGTGCATCACGAGGCCGGCAGGCCCCATGCCGGCGGCACTATTTATTTGTCCGCCGCGGACGAGAGCGGCATGATGGTTTCCTTCATACAGTCCAACTACATGGGCTTCGGCTCAGGGGTGGTGGTGCCGGGCACCGGCATCAGCCTGCAGAACCGCGGCGTCGGCTTTTCCATGGATCCCGCATCGCCCAATGTGGTCGAAGGGGGCAAAAGGCCTTTCCACACCATCATTCCGGGCTTCCTGAGCCGCAACGGCAAGCCTGTGATGAGCTTCGGCGTGATGGGCGGCGACATGCAGCCGCAAGGGCATTTGCAGACGGTCATTCGCATGATCGATTACGACCAGCAGCCGCAGGCGGCCTGCTGCGCGCCGCGCTGGAAAGTCAACCGCGACTTCAGCGTGGACCTCGAATCCAGCATGAACCCCGATACGGTGGCCGGCCTGAAAAACCTGGGCCACAAGCTGGCGTCCGTCTATGATCCCTATATGGATTTCGGCGCCGGCCAATTCATTTGGAGGATGTCGGAAGACGACCCGGAGCGCGGCTATGTCGCCGCCAGCGATGGCCGCCGCGACGGCCAGGCGGTGGGCTTTTAGGCCAGCCGCGCCGGCCCCGCTTCCTGCCGCTTATGCCGGGGGCCCGCCAGCGCGGGCCCTTTGCGTTTGGGTCGGCGCTGGCCAAATCCCCGGACTGCCAAAGGGACACGCCGTCATTTAGAACTAAAATAGTACACAATGATCGTTTTTCTTTTCGCTTGGCAGGACCTATTTAATGACTCGCATCGTCCTTTTTGAAAACATACACCCCAGCGCCAAAGAAGTATTTCTGGCTGCCGGCCTGAATGACGTCGTCACCTATGCATCGTCGCTTGCGCCCGACGCCCTGCGAGAGGCGCTACGCGGCGCGGAACTCGTAGGCATCCGTTCGCGCACCCATCTCGACGCCGCCCTGCTCGGCAGCGCGCCGCAACTGCGCGCCGTCGGCTGCTTCTGCATAGGCACCAACCAGGTGGATCTGGATGCCGCCATGCTGCGCGGCGTACCCGTTTTCAATGCGCCGTTTTCGAACACCCGTTCCGTGGCCGAAATGGTGCTGGGCGAAGCCATTCTGCTGCTGCGCCGCATACCGGAAAAGAACGACCGGGTGCATCAGGGCCATTGGGACAAGACGGCCGAAGGCGCGTTCGAGGCGCGCGGCAAGACATTGGGCGTCATCGGTTATGGGAATATCGGTTCGCAAGTGGGTACGCTGGCCGAAGCCGCGGGAATGCGGGTCATTTTTCACGACATCGAGGCCAAGCTGCCGCTGGGCAACGCGCGCGCCGTGCCCTCGCTGAAGAAGATGCTGGCGCAGGCCGACGTCGTCACCTTGCACGTGCCCGGCGGCAAAGCCACGCACAACATCATGGACGCCGCGGCGATAGCCGCCATGAAACCGGGCTCCATATTGATCAATGCATCGCGCGGGACCGTGGTCGATATCGACGCCTTGCATGCGGCCTTGAAATCGGGCCATTTGTCCGGCGCCGCACTGGATGTCTTCCCCGTCGAGCCCAAAAGCGTGGACGAACCATTGGCAAGCCCGCTGCGGGGCATGCGTAATGTCATTCTTACGCCCCATATAGGCGGCAGCACGCAGGAATCCCAGGAAAACATAGGCCGCGAAGTGGCGGAGAAGCTGCTGCGCTTCGTGCAGAGCGGCACGACCAAGGGGGCGGTCAATTTCCCGGAAATCCCTTATGTCGAAAAAACCGGCGAAGCGCGCATCCTGCACGTGCACCGCAACTTGCCCGGCGCCATGGGCACGCTCAGCAACCTGATGGCGGAACACGGCTTGAACATCGTCAGCCAGCAGTTGCAGACGCGCGGCCAGGTCGGCTATGTGATCTCGGACGTCGAAGGCACGGTGGACGATACGGTGATGTCGGTGTTGCGCTCGCATCCGGTCACCATACGCTGCGATCTGGCATGAAGGGCTGATACGGGGCGCCGGCCATGACTTCGTACAACAATCCTGCCAAGAGCCGGGACGGCAGCCCCACCCAGGCCGACTACGAAGCCCTGGCCACATTCCGCATGGCCTTGAGGCGTTTTGCCGCTTTCAGCGCAAGCGCCGTCGGCGAGGCCGGCCTGATGCCGCAGCAGCACCAGGCCTTGCTGGCCATCAAGGCGCTCAGCTATAAAGCCGCGCCCAGCGTGGGGGACATCGCCGAACAGATGCTGCTGCGGCATCACAGCGCGGTGGAACTCATCAACCGTCTGGTGCGCATGGGCCTGGTCCAGCGCTTTCGCGACCCGACGGACAGGCGGCGCGTGCGCATCGCGCTGACGCCTTTGGCGGAAAAGAAACTGGCGATGCTGGCCACGGTGCATCTGGAAGAGCTGCGCGCGGTGCGGCCGCAACTGATGGCGCTGCTGCAACGTTTTACGGACTGAGGCCCGGCGCTGGCGCCACGGCTTGCCGCATCCGGGAATTCCGGACCGGCAACGCGCCCACAACCACGGCGATGGTTTTGGGCTGACGTCGACGATAGACGTGCTGGTTTTCCGCCGACGGAATTATCACTCGGTGTCTTGCGAGGCCAGGGCGATGGCGGGATCCACGAAGCGCAGTTCGGCGCAGGCCTCCCCATCGGCCGGGGGCAGGATGTCCGCCAGCGTATAGCGGTCGAGATGCGCCATGAACTGCTGCAGCGCCCCATGGATGATGCCCGCCAGGCCGCAGCGCCCGCCCAGCGTGCAAGTGTTGCCGGGCGTGAAGCATTCGACCAGCGCCAGGTCGTTTTCCGTATCGCGCACGACAGCCCCGAGATTGATGTCCCGCGGCGCGCGGGCCAGGCGCATGCCGCCATTCTTGCCGCGCACGGTTTCCAGCCAGCCTTGCTGCGCGAGCCGGTGCGTGATTTTCATCAGATGCGGCTGGGAAATCCCGTAGGCCTGGGCGATTTCCGCAATGGTGCACAGGCGGTCCGGGTGCGAGCCCACATACATCAGCAGGCGCATCGCATAGTCGGTCATGGCGGTCAGGCGCATGCGTCGGCCTCCGCGCGGCGGGCTATGGAGACAGAACCCGTATTCATGGGCCCGCCTATTTCTGCGTCTGCGCGGCGGCGGCCCGGGGTGCGGCGGGCGCCGCCGGCGGCGTATAGCGGGGCCGTATCAGCATGGGGACGAAGCGCCATAGATACAGCGCCAGGCAGCCGATCCAGCACAGGGCGGCCGCCTGCAGCAGCGTGGCGGTGGCGGCGCTGGGCCACAAGGCGGCCAGGCGCAGGACGACCGCCGCCACCATCAGGTAATAGCTGAGCAGCATGCTGCCGTCCAGCGCCAGGGGGCGGCCCAGGTGGCCGAGCGCCGTGCGCGTGACCATGCCGATGATCAATATGGCAAAGCCGCCCATGCCGATGATATGCACATGCACGGCGGCGCGCGACAGCACGCCGCTGGCCAGCCCGCTGGCATGCCAGGCCGCGAAGAGCAGGCCTACCCCCATGGCGCCGTAGCCCAGGTACAGTATCCAGAGCATGGGCTTGTGCAATACGGCCGCGGGCTTCCAAAGGGCGAGCTGCCACAGGCTCAGGATGCCGGCCGCGGCCAGGCCCACCGCCATGACGACGGGCAGGCCGGCCACGCCGGCGGCGATGGCGAGCACGCTGATCGTCAATTGGACTTGGCCATTGCGGGTCTGCATGGGAATTTCCAGGCCGGGCACCATGCGCATGGCGAAAAACGGGATGACACGGCGGGCGATCAGCAGGGCGATCACCGCCATGCACACCAGGCCCAGGTCGAAACGCTGCATCAGCAATAGATAGTCGCCGGCCAGCGCCGCCCGAAGATACAGCACGTTGGCGACGCCCAGGCCCAGGACGAGCAGCGGGACGCCGTAATTGCGGCGGCTGCGGCCCTTGATCATGACGCGCATCAGGCAGACGGCGCTGATGGCGAAGAATGCCGCCTCGCTGGCGCAGGCGATATGGAATCCTGTTTCTCCCCCGACCAGGTAGCCGGCCCGCGCAATGATCCACAGCACGCAAATGCCGGCCAGGCCATAGCCCTTCAGGGGATTGAAGCCGGTCCAGGTGGCGCTGGCCGTAAGCAGAAAGGCGACGGCGATGGTGGCGATGAAGCCCCACAGCATTTCATGGGCGTGCCAGGCCACCGCCGACAGGGGATGGCCGATCAGTTGGGGGATGAAGATCCAGATCAACAGCGAAATCAGCGCCCAGCCGCAGCCGGCGATGTACAAGGGGCGAAACCCCAGGCTGAGGAAGTCGCGCATATTGGGACTGTCGGCCGGTTTTTCACGCGCTTCCTGAATTTGCAATAGCTCAGCCATGAAGAATCTCCGTCGGCATGCGGTTCGGCTCGTGGTTCATTTGGTAGCCGAACCAGAGACTGCGGGCAATGCGCTGGGCGAATTCCTCGGCGCGCTCGGCGAAAGGCCGATTGGGCAGCTCTTGGGTGGTGTCGTGAAACAGGGCCAGCCATTGCTGGAACATCTGTGCGTTCAAACCGGGCAGGGCCACATGCTTGGGCATGGGCGTGCCGCTGTATGTGCCCGAACCCAATAGCAAAGAAGACCAGAAACGGACCATAATGGCCAGATGCCTGTCCCAATCATCGATATGGGCATCGAAAACCGGCCCCAGCATGGCGTCCGCGCGGACCCGATCATAAAAGCCATGAACCAGTGTGGTGATTTCTTCTTCGGTGCAAAGATCGTCGCGAGACATGGGGCCCTGAATTTAAAGATATATTAAAAAGTAATCTTATAGAAAACAGCCGTGGCCGTCAATGGCGTTCACCTGCCGGCGCAGGGCGCCGCGCCTTGGAATGCGCCCGCGGAGTACGGTCCGGCCAGCGTCCGGCCGGCTCCGCCGGCATTTGGCCCCGCCGGCATTCGGCTCCGCCAAGAGGGGCTAAAATAAGACAGCTGCGGCGGCGAAACCCTGAGAGGGACTGACGGCCATGATTTTTTAAGCTAATATTTGAAATTGTCACGTATTGTACAAGTCCCTCGTCCGCTCGCCCCTTGATCCTTCGCGGCGGTCGTCCACCAGACATGCCCACTCCCAGCTTATCGCAAGCCACGCTCAGTTGCATCATCCCAAGCTTTAACGAAAAGGCCAATCTGGATGTTTTGCTGCCGGCGCTCATTGCCGTGCTGAAGCCCCTTGTCTCGACATACGAAATCATAGTGGTCGACGATGGCAGCACCGATGGTACGGCCGAAGCCATGACGGCCTGGACGGAAAAATATCCCGGCATCGTCTATCTGCAGCTTTCCCGCAACTTCGGCAAAGAAGCCGCCCTGACCGCGGGGCTCGATGTGGCGGGCGGGCAAGCGGTGGTCTGCATGGATGCGGACTTGCAGCACCCTCCGGCGCTCATCCCGAAAATGTTCGCCCGCTGGCGGGAAGGCGTGGAAATGGTCTATGCGGTGCGTGCGTCGCGCAAAGACGAGTCCGCATTCAAGCGCTGGGGCACTCGCCTGTTCTATCGCCTGATGCGCACGACCAGCGGCTTGAAAGTGCCGGAGAACGCCGGCGATTTCCGCTTGATGGACCGCGCGGTGGTCGATGCGCTGCTGATGCTGCCCGAACGCAATCGTTTCATGAAGGGCTTGTTCGCCTGGGTGGGATTCAAGTCCGAGCCCATTTTGTATTCGCCGCCCGAACGCCTGCATGGCAAGTCCACATTCAAGCCCTTCAAGCTGTTCCGCTTCGCCGTGGACGGTATCACGGCCTTCACCACCTGGCCTTTAAGAGTGCTGAGCGTGCTGGGCGTCTGCCTTTCGCTGCTTTCCTTCGCTTATGGGCTGTTCATCGTGATTACTCATTTTCTGTATGGGGATCCGGTGCGCGGATGGGCCACGCTCATCACCGTGGTGCTGTTCTTTGCCGGCGTGCAATTGATATCCGTCGGGGTCCTTGGCGAATATATCTCGCGCATTTTCGGCGAAGTAAAAAATCGGCCGGTTTACCTGGTGCGGCGCAGGCATGGCCAGGGCATGGCGGGCACGGGCCAAAGACAGGGCGGGCGCGAGGGCTAAAAGCAGGCATACTGCCCCTGGCCGGCGCGGCAGCGGGCGTTGTTCATCAACGTTGACCAATTTCCGGCTTCGGGTTTCTTTCTATGCAAAACCAACAAGGCGCACTGCCAGGCTATGCCTGGGGGACAGGTTCAAATCCACCCCCGCTATTACAAAAATTTGCCAAATTGCTCAATGTGCAATCCGCTTGGGCGGTGGGCATGTGCGCTTTTTTATGGTTTTCCGCCACCACCTGGCTTTATCCGCTGCTGCTGCCCGATGAAGGCAGGTATGTGGGGGTCGCCTGGGGCATGCTCAGTTCCGGGGACTATGCGGTGCCCATGCTGGACGGCCTGCCGTTTTTTCACAAGCCTCCGCTGTTCTACTGGATCACGGCCTTATCGCTGGACCTGTTCGGCGTCAACGAATGGGCGGCGCGCATGGCGTCGGTCCTGGGGGCCAGCCTGACGGTCGGCATGGCCTTCTGGTTCATAAGGGCCCATGCCGGTCAAAGGATCGCCATACTGGCCGCTTTGATCCTGCTGTCATGCCCGCTATTGTTCGGCGCTTCTCATTACGCGAATCTGGACATGACGGTGGGCGGCATCATCACCGCCACGGTATGCGTGGGCGCCGCCGCGGCGCTGCGCTACGAAGCGGGCCGGCGCTATCGCGCCATGTTCGCGCTGGCCTATGCGCTGGCGGCGGCGGGCTTCATGGCCAAAGGGCTGATAGGCATCGTGCTGCCGGGCGGCGTGCTGTTTTTCTGGCTTTTGGGGCGCCGCCGCTTCGACACCATGCTGCGCATGATCTGGCTGCCGGGCATCATCCTGTGCCTGGCCCTGTCGCTGCCATGGATGATCGCGATGCAGCAGCGCTATCCGGGTTTCTTCGACTACTACATCCTCTACCAGCATTTCTACCGCTACCTGGAAAAGGGCTTCAACAACGCGCGGCCGTTCTGGTTCTATGTGCCGGTGCTGCTGGGCCTGACCTTGCCCTGGTCATTGCAGATCTGGCGCGCCTGCCGCAAGGCTTACTGGCGCCAGCCGCAAGGCCGGGCGGTGCGCGGCCTGATGTTCGCCTGGCTGGCGGTGGTGCTGGTGTTCTTTTCCATACCGAACTCCAAACTGGTGGGCTATATTCTGCCCGCCCTCGCGCCGCTGGCGTATTTCATCGCCGAAGGCTACGCTTTGCGGATGGAGGGGTCGGGCGGTTCGCGGGCCGCCCGGACTTTCATCCGGTCTTTGTATGTTTCGCTGGGCATCTGCATCCTGGCGGTCATCGTCATGACAGTCTGGCCTCAGCCGGGCACCAAGCACCTGGCGAAGAAAATGCAGCATATCTACACGCACGGCGAAGATATCGTCATGCTGGAACGCTTCCGTTACGACCTGGATTTCTACCTGCATGCGGGCAGACCCGCGGCGGTGGTATCGAACTGGAACGATCCCGAACTGCCCAAGACCGACAATTGGCGGCGTGAGCTTTACGATGCGATCCAATTCGACCAGGCGGCGGGCGCGCGCCTGCTTATCGATGTGGACCAGCTTATCTCGCGCTTGTGCGCGCCCCGGCACACCGGCTTATGGCTGCTGGGCGATGAAGAAAGCCACGATCACTACGGTTTCCTGCAAGGGATGGAGGCCAAGCTGACCGACGGGCGGCTGCGGGCGTGGCATATCCAGCCGGATGAAGAGCTCAGCTTTTGCGCCGGAACGCCCAAAGGCGCCCTAAAATAAAAGTCATGCCCGCTATGGCGATAAGGATCAAGGCCAGCAGCACGTCATAGGGCAGGGCGGTGGCGTTCAGCAGCCAGGCATAGGCCAGCTCATTCACGCCGAAGCCCAGCGCCGATACGGCGAAAAACCTGCGCGCCGCCCGGGCGAGCGGCGCGTGGTGATGCCTGAAGGTCAGTTGGTAGTGCCCTGCGAACGATACGCCGAAGGCCACCAGCCAGCCCGCCACGTTGGCGATCAATGGGGCCATGCCCAAGGCCGATACGGCCGCGACGACCACGATCCAGTGGGTGGCCGCGGCGGCGCAGCCCACCGTGATGAACCAGGCCAGTTGCTTTACCAGTTTCCGCATCGTTGTCGTTTCCGGGGGGCCGCGTGGCCGAAGTCAAAAAAAAACGTATTGTTGTTTGCGCTGACGATTTTGGCATGAACGCCGCCATCAACGACGGCATCTTACATCTGGCCGAGCTGGGGCGTTTGAATGCCAGCAGCTGCCTGGTCGAAGGGCCCGACTTCATCGCCGGCGCGGATGCGCTGCGCGCCTCCGGCCTGCAAATAGGCCTGCATTTGAACTTCACCGAAGCCATGGGGCGGCCCGGCCTGTACCTGCCCGTGGGCTCCCTCATCCTGCATGCCTGGGCGCGCCGCCTGCGCCGGCCGCAAGTGGCGGCGCAAATCGCCCGGCAGCTCGATTTGTTCGAAGACGCCATAGGCGGGCCGCCCGACTTTATCGACGGCCATCAGCACGTCCACCAGTTTCCCCAGATACGCACGGCTCTGCTGGACGAGATCGGCCGCCGCTATGGCGACCGGCGCCCCTGGCTGCGCAGTACCCGCCGCGGCGACCTGTCGGGTTTGCCGGCCGCATTGCGCTTCAAGGCATATACGATAGAAGCGCTGGGCGCCGCCCGTTTCACCCGCCTGGCGCGCCAGGCGGGCTGGCCATTGAACCGCGGTTTTTTGGGTGTCTATGATTTCAGGGGCGGGCAAAAGGCCTATGCTGTGCTGCTGCGCCAATGGCTGTCGCGCGCGCGGGACGGCGACGCCATCATGTGCCATCCCGCCGCGGCCGAGTCGCCGGGCGATGGCCTGGGTCCGCAGCGGCTCGCGGAATTCCAGGTGCTCAGCAGCGCCGCCATGCAAGGGTGGCTGGAACGCTTCGGGCTGCAATTGGCGCCTTGACCGCGGGTCTCGCTGCGGGCTTCATGGCTTACGGCGAAGCCACGCCAGCGCGCCAAAGATGTCCTGTATCGCGGCGGAGCCGCTTCGGTCGACAGGCCTGGACGCTTCGCACCGGCGTCCAGGCATTTACCGGTTCACGGCAAATCCGATGGCGGGGCGCTGCCGCCGGAGCCCAGGGCTCTTTGCATGAAGACCACATCTATCCACCGGCCGAATTTGAAGCCTGTGGCCGGCTGCGTGCCGACGTGGGTGAACCCCATGCCGCGGTGCAGATTGATCGAAGCCTGGTTTTCGTTCCCGCCGATGACTGCGATCATTTGACGCCAGGGGCCGCGCTCGCAGCGGGCCAGCAATTCTGCCAGCAGCGCCTTGCCCAGGCCTTTGCCCGCCCGGCCCTGCGCGAGGTAGATCGAATCCTCCAGGGTGTAGCGGTAGGCGATGCGCGGGCGGTAGGGCGCGGCGTAGCAATAGCCCACCACCTCCGCGTCGGCTTCCGCCACCAGATAAGGCATGCCCAGCTCGACCATATGCCGGCGGCGCGCCAGCATGTCTTCCACGGTGGGCGGCTGTTCTTCGAAAGTGGCCGTGCCATGAAGGACATGATGGGCATAGATGCGCTGGACGGCGGCCATGTCTTGCGGCGTGGCATCCCGGACCAGGACCCGGCCGCGGCCGGCCGTGGCGTCCGTCGCTTGATCGGCGGGATCGATGAGCTCTGCTGAATCGGCGGAACTGGAAGGATGGGGGAAATCGGCGGGGACTTGCGCGCCACGATGGCAGGCCATACTATTTTCCTGAGTGATTACAGTTTCCAGTATAGATTGCAGGAGCTTCAAATGTCTGTCCCCATCCATTCCCTGACCGATACGTTTTCCGTGGCGCCGCAGCTTTCGGCGGACGATATGCAGGCCGTCGCCGACGCCGGCTTCAAAAGCGTCATCATCAATCGGCCCGACCTGGAAGGCGGCCCCGATCAGCCAGGCTCGCAAGAGGTCATGGCGGCGGCGCGCGCGGCCGGCCTGGCCGTTGAATACCAGCCCGTGATCAGCGGCGCCATGACCCAGGAAGACGTGGTCCGCTTTGCGCAGTTGCTGGACGAATTGCCCGCGCCCATATTGGCCTATTGCCGCACGGGCACGCGCTGCGCCAATTTGTTCAAGGCCGCCTCGTCGCTTTGATCCGCGTCAAGTACCAGTGTATGTACTAGCTATATTTTCCGTTAAATCACAGGTAAGCTGGTGCCATCTCCCAAACCAACAGGGCTAACACCAACAGGGCTAACACCATGTTCAAGAAAATACTCATTCCAACCGACGGTTCGGCATTGTCGGCGCAGGCCGCCAACAAAGGCGTGTGTTTTGCTCGGGAAATAGGCGCTGAAATCGTCGCCTTGTACGTTACGCAGCCTTTCGCCGCCACGGTCGGCTTCGACGGCATGGCCGCCGCCTACGCCATTACGGACGAAGACTACGACAAGACTGCGCAGGAACAGGCCCAGAAATACCTGAAGGCCGTGCTCGACCGCGCCGAGACGGCCGGCGTCAAGGCCAAGGGCAGGGCGGTGTCCAACTTCAACGTGGCCGACGGCCTGGTGCAGGCCGCCGAAGAAGAAGGCTGCGACCTGATCTTCATCGGCAGCCACGGCCGCAGCGGCCTGTCGCGCCTGCTGCTGGGCAGCGTCACCATCAAGGTGCTCAGCCTGGCCAAGACGGCGGTGCTGGTGTATCGCGTCAAGGAAACTTCTGATTGAAACCTCTTTGACAAGCGCTAGGCCCGCGCTTTCCGGGGGGTCAGGCGGTCTTTGTTCTGGGTAATGGCCTGCAGCGCGATATCGCTCAGCGCGGTATCGCCCAGGCGGCCGTCGGCATTGGTCGCCAAGAAATCCAGCAACGCGGCGCGCATGCGCGGCTCCCAGAATTTCTGTATGTGATTGGCTATGCCCTCCATGCCTTCGGCGCGGTCGGGCATGGCCTCGAAGAATGCGCCTATGCGGTTGGCCAGGCGGATAAGATGCTCGATATTGTTCAAAGCGGGCTCCGGGGGGTGTCTAGGGCCTGTCGGCAGGCCCTAGATATTCGGGGTGACTGTACACCGTGAAGTTGCGGTCGCGGGCAAAGCAGGCCAGCATCACATTCAGCTCATGCGCGATCTGCAGTGCATAGCTCGTGGGGGCGGATACCGCCACCAGCGCGCTGATGCCGGCTGCGGCGGTCTTTTGCACCATTTCGAAGCTCGCGCGGCTGGAAATCATCGCCAGGCCGCCTTGCGGCGGCACGGCATTGCGCAGCATGTGTCCGATCAATTTGTCCAGCGCATTATGCCGGCCCACATCCTCGCGCACGTGCTGGATGGCGCCTTCCTTGTCCGCCCATCCGGCAGCATGCGTAGCGCCGGTGGCCTGGTGCAAAGCCTGCCTGGACAGCAGCTCTCCGGCCGCCCGGGTAATCGCGGCGGGTGAAAAACGTTCGGGCGGGGCGGGCAGGGCGGGCAGCTTGCGCCGCACCTCGTCCAGGCTTTCCAGCCCGCACAGGCCGCAGCCGCTGCGCCCCGCCAGGTTGCGCCGTCGCAGTTTGAGCTCATGCAGGCGGGCGCTGGCGATTTCCACCTGCACCACGATGCCGGACGGCTTTTCCATGACATCCATGCCGTAGATGTCGCGCGCCGACCGGATGATGCCTTCCGTATAGGAAAAACCATAAGCCAGGTCTTCCAGGTCGCAAGGCGTGGCAAGCAGCGTGGCGTGGCTGATGCCGTTGAATTCCAGCGCCACCGGTATCTCGCTGGCAATCAGATCTGTTTCGGCGCAGCCGGCGTAGGCGCCGTCAGCATCGGTGGTTCCGGCATAGGCGTGGTCGCCGTCGCCGGAGCCGCGATCCGCGCGGCCGGCGCCGGCGTTGCCCGCCTGCTGCGCGTTGGCGCGCCATACCGGGTGCGAGGTATAGCTCCGCAGGCTTGCCGGCCCGCTGCGCTGGGCCGGCAAATCGGTTTCAGCATCTGCGAGAGGCGCTGACGGCGCGGGCGCACGGCCGGGGAAGTTCATGATCCGGCCTTCAGTCCTGGGCGTTCAACACAGGCGCCGGGCATTCGGCGGGGGAGCCCTCTCGGCCGACGTCTGTCGCCGCACTTGCGGTGGCCGCCACGGCGGCTATGCCGGCTGCGCCGATGCCGGCTGCGCCAGCCTCCGCCGGCACAGGCACGGATTGTGATGAGGCCTCCACCGGCACGGGAGCGGCTTTCCGAGAGCCCGGATCCGTCTGGCCCGCGGGCTTGGCTGCCAGGCCGGCGTCACCGCGTTCGCGCGCCGCCAGCAAAGAAAGCTGCATATCGCTGAAGCGCGACCACTTGGCCTGCCATGGCGAGGGCTCGGTGACCCGCCGGGCCTGCACCGCCGTCACCTTGTATTCCGGGCAGTCGGTGGCCCAGTCCGTGGCGTCGGTGGTCACCACATTGGCGCCCGATTCCGGGAAGTGGAAAGTGGTGTACACCACGCCCGGCTGCACTCTTTCGGTGACATCGGCGCGCAGCACGGTTTCGCCCGAGCGGCTTTGCAGCGCGACCATATCGCCCTGGCGTATACCGCGGTCCTCGGCGTCTTGCGGATGGATTTCCAGCAGATCCTCGTCGTGCCAGAGCAGATTCGGCGTGCGCCGCGTCTGGGCGCCGACGTTGTACTGCGAAAGAATGCGGCCGGTCGTCAGCAGCAGCGGGTACTTGCGGGTGCTGCGTTCGTCGCTGGGCACGTATTGGGTGATCATGAACCGGCCTTTGCCGCGTACGAATTCGTCCACGTGCATGATGGGCGTGCCGTCGGGCGCCCGTTCATTGCAGGGCCACTGCACGCTGCCGCCCAGCTCGTCGATTTTCTTGAAGGACACGCCGGCGAAGGTTGGCGTCAGGCGGGCGATTTCGTCCATGATCTCGCTGGGGTGCCGGTAGTGCATGGGGTAGCCCAGGGCATTGGACAGGTCGCAGGTCGCTTGCCAATCGGCCTTGCCGGCCAGGGGGGCCATGACCTGACGCACCCTGGATATGCGGCGCTCGGCGTTGGTGAAAGTGCCATCTTTTTCCAGGAAGGACGACCCCGGCAGGAAGACGTGGGCGTACTTGGCGGTTTCGTTGAGGAAGATGTCCTGCACGATGATGCATTCCATGGACATCAGCGCTTTGGCCACATGCTGCGTGTTGGGATCCGACTGCACGATGTCCTCGCCCTGGCAGTACAGGCCCTTGAAGGAACCGCTGAGGGCGGCGTCGAACATATTCGGAATGCGCAGGCCGGGCTCGGGCTGCAGCTCTACCCCCCAGGCCTGCTCGAACTGGGTGCGCACCGTGTCGTCGGAAATGTGGCGGTAGCCGGGCAATTCGTGCGGGAAGGACCCCATGTCGCAGGAGCCCTGCACATTGTTCTGGCCGCGCAGCGGGTTCACGCCCACGCCTTCGCGCCCCAGGTTGCCGGTGGCCATGGCCAGGTTGGCGATGGCCATGACCGTGGTGGAGCCCTGGCTGTGCTCGGTCACTCCCAGGCCATAATAGATGGAGCCATTGCCTTGCGTGGCGAACAGACGCGCCGCGCCGCGCACCTGCCCGGCGGGCACGCCGGTTTCGCTTTCGGTGGCTTCGGGGGAATTTTCCGGTCGGGAAACGAAGTCGCGCCATTGCTCGAAGGCGGCGGTTTCGCAGCGTTCGGCGACGAAGGCTTCATCGATCAGCCCTTCGGTGGCGATGACATGCGCCATGGCGGTCAATAGCGCGGTGTTGGTGCCGGGCCTGACGGGCAGATGGTAATCCGCCTTGATGTGCGGCGACTCGACGAGTTCAATCTGGCGCGGGTCGATGACGATGAGCTTGGCGCCCTGGCGCAGGCGGCGTTTCAGGCGCGAGGCGAACACGGGATGGGCGGCGCTGGGGTTGGCGCCCATGACGATGACCACGTCCGTATGCATGACGGAATCGAAGGTCTGCGTGCCGGCCGACTCGCCCAGCGTGGTTTTCAGGCCGTAGCCGGTGGGCGAATGGCAGACTCGGGCGCAGGTATCGACATTATTGGTGCCGAAGGCGGCACGTACGAGCTTCTGCACCAGATAGGTTTCCTCGTTGGTGCAGCGCGACGAGGTGATGCCGCCCACCGAGTCGCGGCCATACTTGGCCTGTATGCGCTTGATCTCGGACGCGGCATAGGCAATGGCTTCTTCCCAGCTCACTTCGCGCCAGGGTTCTGAAATATCGCCGCGTATCATGGGCTTCAGGATGCGGTCTTCGTGGGTGGCATAGCCCCAGGCGAAGCGGCCCTTCACGCAGGAGTGGCCGCGGTTGGCCTTGCCGTCCTTCCAGGGCACCATGCGCACCACCTGCTGGCCTTTCATTTCGGCCTTGAAGGCGCAGCCCACGCCGCAATAGGCGCAGGTGGTAATCACCGAATGTTCGGCCTGGCCCTGCTCGATGACGGTTTTTTCCATCAGGGTGGAGGTCGGACAGGCCTGCACGCAGGCGCCGCAGGATACGCAGTCGCTTTCCAGGAAGCTGTCGTTCTGGCCGGCGGTGATGCGCGAATCGAAGCCGCGCCCGGTGATGGTCAGCGCGAAAGTGCCCTGCACTTCGTCGCAGGCGCGCACGCAGCGGCTGCAGACGATGCATTTGGAAGGATCATAGGAAAAATAAGGATTGGAGTCGTCCGTCTGATCGGCGAGATGGTTGGCGCCGTCGAAGCCATAGCGCACATTGCGCAGGCCGACCACGCCGGCCATGTCCTGCAGCTCGCAATCGCCATTGGCCGGGCAGGTCAGGCAGTCCAGCGGGTGGTCCGAGATATAAAGCTCCATGACGTTGCGGCGCAATTCATGCAGCTTGGGGGTTTCCGTCCAGACCACCATGCCGGCTTCCACGGGCGTGGTGCAGGAAGCGGGATAGCCGCGCCGGCCTTCGATCTGCACCAGGCACAGCCGGCAGGAGCCGAAAGCTTCGAGGCTGTCCGTGGCGCACAGCTTGGGGATGTTGATGCCGGCTTCCGCGGCGGCGCGCATGACGGAGCTACCGGCGGGGACGTCGATTTCCGTGCCGTCTATGGTGACGCGGACCAGTTCGGTGCTGTCCGACGGGGGCGTGCCGAAATCTCGTTCGCGCTTGATGATGGTTTCCAGCATGATGATCTTCCTTAGGCGATGGGCGCGTTGGCGGCGGCGTTTTGTCCAGCGTTGGCGGACTCCAGACCGAAGTCTTCCGGGAAGTGATCCAGCGCGGACAGCACAGGGTAGGGCGTCATGCCGCCCAGCGCGCACAGCGAGCCGGACAGCATGGTATCGCAAAGGTCGCGCAGCAGTTCCACTTGCTGCTCGCGCGCCTGGTTGCGGCGTATCTTTTCTATGACCTCGACGCCGCGTACCGCGCCTATCCGGCAGGGCGTGCATTTGCCACAGGATTCGATGGCGCAGAATTCCATGGCATAGCTTGCCATTTTGGCCATGTCGACCGTGTCATCGAAGGCGACGAGCCCGCCGTGGCCGAGCATGGCCGAAATGCCGATATAGGCTTCATAGTCCAGGGGGACATCCCATTGCGATTCCGGCAGGTAGGCGCCCAGCGGCCCGCCGACCTGCACCGCGCGCAGCGGCCGGCCGCTGGCGCTGCCGCCGCCGAAATCGTAAAGCAGTTCGCGCAAGCTCAGCCCGAAGGCCTTTTCCACCAGCCCGCCGTGTTTGAGGTTGCCGGCCAATTGGAAGGGCAGGGTGCCGCGCGAACGGCCCATGCCATAGTCCCGGTAGTAGGCCGCGCCCTTGGACAGGATGATGGGGACGCTGGCCAGCGAGATTACGTTGTTGATGACGGTGGGCCGGCCGAACAGGCCCTGGATGGCCGGCAGCGGCGGCTTGGCGCGGACCAGGGCGCGCTTGCCTTCCAGGCTTTCCAGCAAAGAGGTTTCTTCCCCGCAGATGTATGCGCCGGCGGCGCGGCGCACTTCCAGGTCGAAGCCGCGGCCGCTGCCCTGGATGTCGGCGCCCAGCCAGCCGGCCCGGCGCGCAAGGCCGATGGCGGCTTCCAGGGCGGCGATGGCAAAGGGATATTCCGACCGGACATAGATATACCCATAATTTGCGCCCACCGCCAGGCCGGCGATCGCCATGCCTTCGATCAGGGCATAGGGGTCGCCCTCCATCAGCATGCGGTCGGAAAAAGTGCCTGAGTCGCCTTCGTCCGCATTGCATACGATGTATTTCTGCACATCGCCCGTGGACAGCACGGTTTTCCATTTGATGCCGGTCGGGAAGGCGGCGCCGCCGCGGCCGCGCAGGCCGGATTCGACGACTTCGTCGACGATGGCGGAGGGTTCCATGGAAAGCGCTTTGCGCAGGCCCTGGAAGCCGCCGTGCATGGCATAGTCGTCCAGCGACAAGGGATCGATGACGCCGACCCGGGCGAAGGTGAGCCGTTCCTGGTTTTTCAGATAGGGAATGTCTTCAGTGGGACCGTGGCACAGCGCGTGGGACGCGCCGGACAGCCAGCCCGCATCGAACAGGCCCGGGACGTCGGCCGCTTCCACCGGCCCGTAGGCAATGCGGCCGGCGGGCGTTTCGACTTCCACCAGCGTTTCCAGCCACAGCAATCCGCGCGAACCGTTGCGTACGAGCTGCACGTCCGCGCCGCGCGCCTGCGCCTCGTTGGCGATGGCCTGTGCGACCGCGTCGGCGCCTACCGCAATGGCGGCGGTGTCTTTGGGCACGAATATCCTGGCCATGGCTATACCCCTTGCGACTGCAGCAGGCGGTCCAGCTTTTCCGGCGTCATGCGGGCATGGGGCTGGCCATTGACCATGACCGCGGGCGATTGCGCGCACAGGCCCAGGCAATAGACCGGTTCCAGGGTGACGGAGCCGTCGGCGGTGGTGGCGTGGAAGTCGCAAGCCAGGCGCCGCTTGGCATGTTCGGCCAGGGCGTCGCCGCCCATGGCTTGACAGGACTCGGCGCGGCAGACTTCCAGCACGGTGGCGCCCGCCGGCTTGCTGCGAAAGTGCGCGTAGAAGCTGACGACGCCGTGCACTTCCGCGCGGGATAGCTGCAAGGCCTGCGCGACGATGCGCACGGCGTCGTCGGGTATATGGCCCAGGTCGTCCTGTATGGCATGGAGCACGGGCAGCAGATTGCCTTTTTGCCCCTGGTGGCGCAGCAACGCGCGCTCGGCGGCCTGCTGTATGGTTTCGTCGGCGGGACAGGGCCCGGTGGTGTCTGGGGGCGTGTGCATGACGCTATCCTTGCGAGTGCGGTAAGGCTTGCCTGGGCGTGTTCTATATGCAGGCCTGCACATATATATTTATGGGAATTTGGGTTAATCTACCGCCTATAACTCATTCCATCAATAGGAAAAATTGGACATATAAGGCAGCCGCTCGTATGGGAATCGGTGCACGAGCCCGGCCCGCCGGCCGGAGCTGAACGACGCAAGATGGTCATGTCATATAAATTCAAGGCGCGCCTCAGCTCGGAGTGGGTGCTGGAAAAAGCGGCGGGCGGCGAAGTGCCCCTGAGCGAAGTGCTGCGCCTGCTGGCCGCCGTGGACGCGACCGGGCATATCGCCGGCGCCTGCAAGGCTTGCGGCATGTCGTACCGGCACGCCTGGGGCATTTTGCGCAAGGCCGAGCAGGAATTCGAAACGTCCTTGATCGAAACGTCGCGCCGCCAGGGCACCAAGCTGACCAATTTCGGCCAGCACCTGATCTGGGCCAAGCGGCGCCTGGATGCGCGCCTGACTCCCACGCTCGAAAGCATGGCCTCGGAACTGCAGGAAGAGCTCGAGCGCCTGTATCCGCAGAGCCAGCAGCGCCTGCGTCTGCACGCCAGCCACGGGTTCGCAGTGGAAGGCTTGCTGCAATTGGCCAACGGCATGGACATGTCGCCGCTGGAATTGCGCTACCGCACCGCCATCGAAGCGCTGGCTTCGCTGGACCGCGGCGAATGCGACCTGGCCGGATTCCAGGTGCCGGTGGGCGAATATGCCCGGCCGCTGCTCGAGCACTATGCGGAATGGCTGGACCCGGACAAGCACATCCTGATCCACCTGGCCGTGCGCAACACCGGGCTGTTCGTCAAGCCCGGAAACCCCAAGCGCATCGCCTCCATCGCGGACCTGGTCAAGCCCGACGTGCGCTTCGTAAACCGCCAGATCGGCTCCAGCACCCGCTATCTGGTCGAATTCATGCTCAAGCGCCTGAATATCGACACGGCGCAGGTGCAGGGCTACGACAACAGCGAATTCACCCACATGGCGATCGCCGCGCACATAGGCAGCGGCATGGCCGATGTGGGCATGGGCGTGGAGACGGCCGCATGGCGCTGCGGCCTGTCTTTCATTCCCCTGGTGCAGGAAAGGTACTTCTTTGCGGCCCACCGCGACAGCATGGAAGCGCCGCAGATGCGCCGCTTGCTGGACCTGATGAACGGCCCCGCCTATCAATCCTATGTTTCCCAATTGGTGGGTTACGATGCTGCTTGCCTGGGCCAGGTCCAGACACTTTCGGAAGCCTTCGGCGACGAGCTCGCCGATATGCTCCTTAATTCGCGCAAGGGGTATATGATTCAATCATGAGCAAAGTGATTTTCCATACGAGCGCGCCCGTGCTCGATACCCGCCGCAGGCCCTTGCGGGACTTGCGCATTTCGGTCACGGATCGCTGCAATTTCCGCTGCACATATTGCATGCCGCGCGAGATCTTCGATGCCAATCACCCGTTCATGCCGCATGCGGCGCTGCTCAGCTTCGAGGAAATCACGCGGGTCGCCGGCATCGCCGCCAAACTGGGCGTGCGCAAGCTGCGGCTTACGGGCGGCGAGCCTTTATTGCGCAAAGACTTAGAAAAACTGGTGGCCATGCTGGCCGGCCTCTGTACGCCCGAGGGCAAGCCGCTGGAGCTCACCCTCACCACCAACGGCACCCTTCTGGCGAAGAAGGCGCGGGCCCTGAAGGATGCCGGGCTCAACCGGGTCACCGTCAGCCTGGACGCCCTGGACGACCGCATGTTCGAGCGCATGAGCGACAGCCGGGTAAGCGTCCGGACGGTCTTGCAGGGTATCGAGGCGGCGGCGCAGGCGGGCCTCGCGCCGGTGAAGGTCAACATGGTGGTGCGCAAGGGTTTGAACGACAGCCAGATCCTGCCCATGGCGGAACACTTCCGCCATTCCGGCCACATTTTGCGTTTCATCGAGTTCATGGACGTGGGCAGCACCAATGGCTGGAACATGGCCGAAGTGATGACCGGCGCGCAGATACTGGAACGCATCGGGGCCCATTATCCCCTGGAACCCGCCGAGGCCGCGTATCGGGGTGAAGTCGCGTCGCGTTGGCGCTACGCCGACGGGGCGGGGGAAATCGGCCTGATCACCAGCGTTTCCCAGCCTTTCTGCGGCGATTGCACGCGCGCAAGGCTGTCGCCGGAGGGCAAGCTGTTCCTCTGCCTGTTCGCCACTCAAGGCTACGATTTGCGCGCGGCCTTGCGGGGAGGCGCCAGCGACGATGAAATCGGCGCGCGCATGGCCGGCATATGGGCGGGGCGCAGCGACCATTACTCCGAGCAGCGGGGCCGCGAAACCTTTGCCGCGAAAAAGAAAATCGAAATGAGCTATATCGGCGGGTGATGGCGATCGAGCGCGCTTCGCTTACCGGGCTGATACTGGCCGGCGGCCGCAGCAGCCGCATGCAGGGGCCGGCGCGCGCGCAAGCGGCGGACGTGCCGGCAGATGCAGGCCATGTCCACGATGGGCGGCATGCGCGGGGCGCGCCGTCCGGGATCCCTGCCGGCAAAGGCGTGGTGGACAAAGGCCTGCTGCTGCTGAACGGCCATACCCTGGCCTACCATGCTTGGCGATTCCTGGCTCCGCAGGTGGAGCGGGTGCTGGTCAGCGCCAATCGCTGCCAGGATCGTTATGCGCGCTATGGCCGGGTCATTGCCGATGACCCCGCGCTGGGTGCGGACCTGGGCCCGCTGGCCGGCATCGAAGCCGCGCTGCGCGCCATGGCGACGCCCTGGCTGCTGGTCATGCCCGTGGATGTCTGCGCCGTGCCGGCCGATCTGGGCGCGCGCCTGGCTGAGACTGTCGAGAGCGCCGGCGCCTTGGCCGCCTATGCCTGTACGCGCGGCGCCGGGGATGAGCGCAAGGTGCATCCCCTGTGCATGCTGGCGCATGCCAGCCTTGCCGGCGGCCTGCGGCAATATCTATTGGGCGGAGACAGGAAGGTGCAGCGGTGGCATCAACGCATCGGAGCCGCCGCCGTGGTCTTCGGCGGCGGCGATCAGGCCTTCTTCAATGTCAACACCCCGGAAGATCTGGTTCAGGCCAGCCAGTACTGCAAATCGTAGTAGCCGACGACCGTCCCGTCTTCGGCGGCGGTATTGGCCGGGATGCGCGCCAGCCCGGTCGCCCAGGGCAAAGAACTGATGATGCCGGAGCCCTGTTGGGGATAAGGCAGCAGGCGCGGCAAGCCCTGCGCTTCGTACTCGGCCCGGACACGCAGGAATTCCTCGCGCGTATCGTGGAAGGGCCGCTGTGCAGCCAGGCGGCCATACTGCACGGGCGGCATGATCACGGCGCGCCCCTGCATGGAGCGCATCAGCGGCGTGACCAGCAAAGTGAAGACGGCGAAGGCCGAAACGGGATTGCCGGGCAGGCAGACTATGGGTTTGCCGCCCGCATTGGCCAGGGCGACCGGTTTGCCGGGCTTCATGCGGACGCGCCATAAATCCATGGCGCCGCCCAGCTCTTCGATGGCCGGCTTGACCAAATCCTTTTCGCCCACCGATACGCCGCCTACGGTCAGCACCAGGTCGCAGTCCTGCAGCAACCGGCCGAATGCATCGTGCAGCGACTCGGAGGTGTCCAGCGCATGCAGCACATGGACGACGTCGGCGCCCACATTGCGGGCCAGCGCCGCTATCATGGCGCCGTTGGAATTGTAGATATGCTCGGCGGGCCGCGGCTGGCCGGGCTGCACGAGCTCGTCGCCCGTCGTCAGTATGCCCACCTTCAGGCGCGGGTAGACGGAGACTTCCGCATAGCCCTGCGAGGCCAGCAAGGCGATCTGGGCGGGTCCGAGCACTACGCCCTTGGCCAGCAGCTGGCCGTTTTCGCGCACGTCTTCGCCGCGCCGCCGGATATGCTGGCCCGGAACCGGAGGACGCTGGATCTCGAAGCCGCCGTCCGTTTCGTTGCCGTCTTCCTGCATGACCACGGCATCGGC
>DJWC01000135.1:15741-15862 GCA_002441445.1 Pusillimonas sp. UBA6240 | reverse complement strand
GGCCATCCATCCCGGTTACGGCTTTCTTTCGGAGAACGAGGCCTTTGCGCAAGCCTGCGCCGACGCCGGCATCGTCTTTGTCGGGCCGCCCGGCAGCGCCATCGCCGCCATGGGCAGCAAG
>DJWC01000135.1:0-15662 GCA_002441445.1 Pusillimonas sp. UBA6240 | reverse complement strand
CGGCGGCAAAGGCATGCGCATCGTGGAGTCCGCCGCCGGCTTCGCCGAAGCTCTGGCGTCCTGCAAGCGCGAAGCGGCCAGCAGCTTCGGCGACGACAAGGTGCTGATCGAGCGCTATCTGCAAAAGCCGAGACACATAGAAATCCAGGTCTTCGCGGATACGCAGGGCCATTGCGTATACCTGTTCGAACGCGACTGCTCGGTNNAAGAAGCCCCCGCGCCCGGCATGACCGAAGAACGCCGGCAGGCGATGGGCGCAGCCGCGGTGGCCGCGGCGCGGGCGGTGAATTATGTGGGCGCCGGCACAGTGGAATTCATCGCCGAGCCGGACGGACGCTTCTACTTCATGGAAATGAATACGCGCCTGCAAGTGGAACACCCCGTCACCGAAATGATTACCGGACACGACCTGGTGGAGTGGCAGTTGCGCGTGGCGGCCGGCGAACCCTTGCCGGTGACGCAGGAAGAATTGTCCATCAGCGGCCACGCCATCGAGGCGCGCATCTATGCCGAGAATCCCGACAAGGGCTTCCTGCCGTCCATCGGCACGCTCGGCACGCTGAATTTCCCTCCCCATGCCGCATTCCAGAACGGCGATGTCCGGGTCGACGGCGGCGTGCGCGCGGGCGACACTATCACGCCGTTCTACGATCCCATGATCGCGAAACTCATCGTGCGCGGCGCCGACCGCGAACAGGCGCGCGCGCGCATGGTCCAGGCGCTGGGCGAGATCCGCAGCGTCGGCGTGCAGACCAATATCGCCTTCCTGCGGCGGCTGATGCTGGACGACGCCTTCGCGCATGCCGATCTGGACACTGGCCTGATCGAACGCCGGCACGACAGCCTGTTTCCGCCCGCCGCGCCTACGCCGGATTCCACGCTGGCGCTGGCCATCGCGGCGCTGCTGGCCAGCCGCGGCCTGATGCATTCCACGCCGCATCGCAACGCCGTGCACGCGGACCCTTGGGCGCAGGTGGACGGCTGGCGCATCACCGGCGCTTACCAGCAGGCTTTCACGCTGCTGGATGGCGATGTGCGCCATGAACTGCATGTGCAGCGGAATGGCGCCGACTGGCTGTACATAAACCAGACCGCCAGCCACGCATTCCAGTGGGATGCGCAGGCGCAGCCGGGATCGACGGGCCAGTATGCCTTGCGCATCCGTCTGAAAGGCGCGGACGCCACGGCGACGGCGGTGCTGCGGCAGGAATCGATACACGTTTTCACCGGCGGCGGGGTGCATGTATTGCGGCTGCACGACGCGGTCGCCCATGCGCAGGACGAATCGGGCGGGCATGGCGGCAATCTGACGGCGCCCATGCCCGGCAAGATCATCTCCATCTCGGTGCGCGCCGGGGACCAGGTGAAGGCGGGGGATGCGCTGCTGGTCATGGAAGCCATGAAGATGGAACACACGATCACCGCCCCGGACGACGGGACGGTGGAGGAAGTGTTCTTCGCCGTGGGCGACCAGGTTACCGACGGCGCGGAGCTGATTTCATTGAGCGAATGACGTCAGGCATAGTCCAGCGGCAGCGCCGTGGTGTACTTGATCTGCTCCATGGCGAAGCTGGACGATACGCCGGCGAAATCCAGGCTGCTGACCAGGCGCTTGTAGATGCGATCGTAGCCGCTGACGTCGGGCACGACTACGCGCATCAAATAATCGGTGTCCCCGCTCATGCGATAGAACTCGACGATTTCGGGGATGTCTTCCACAATGCTGCATAGCTTTTTCATCCACTGGTCATTGTGCTGCGCGGTCCGGATGGCGACAAAAACCGTGACGCCGACATTCAGCTTGTCGGGCGCCAGCAAAGCCACCCGCGCCTGGATATAGCCGTCCTGCTCCAGCCGCTGCACCCTGCGCCAGCACGGGGTGGGCGACAGGTGCACGAGTTCGCTGAGCTGCTGCAGCGACAGCGAAGCGTCGCGCTGCAGATGCAGCAATATCAGTTTGTCGATCCGGTCGAGCATGTTTCCTTCCCTGTGGCTGTGCTATGAAAATAATTTCCAGGCTAGCCAGTATATGCGATTATTTTTCTAATTATCGCTATAAAGGTAGTTGGAATCGCTGATTTATTCTCAGCAATGAAATTTATAATCCTTCCAGGCGGCGAGGGCCGGGGCGACTGCCTCGCCGCTCTGCATAGCCCACCCATATAAGACACGGCCCGCGCGACGGCGCACCGCCCGGCCCCTCGAGCGATAATCATGAACATGGCGAATACTTCACCTCTCGACTCGACCTATGATCTGATCGTATTGGGATCGGGCTGCGCGGCATTGACCGCCGCCTTGCGGGCGGCCACGGCCGGCCTCAGTGTTCTGATCTGCGAGAAGGCCCGCTTGCTCGGCGGGACCAGCGCCATGTCCGCGGGCGGCATCTGGGTGCCGGCCAATCACCTGGCCCGCCGCGCCGGCCTCGAGGACAATCTGGACGATGCGCTGCGCTATATTGCGGGCGCCACGCCGCAGGGCTGGGACGAAACGCCATCCTGGCGAGCGATGCTGGAAGCGGGGCCGCCCATGCTCGAACTCATCGAAGCGCGCACGCCTTTGCGCTTCCGCCTGACGCGGGAACCCGACCCGTTTCCGGCGGTGCCGGGGTCGCGGCCGCAAGGCCGCATGCTGTCTCCCATGCCGCTCAGCCGTCTTGCGGCCGGGCGCTATGCCTTCAGCATCCGGGGCTCCACCCTGCCGGAGCCATTCACCTACCATGAGGTGCTGGAAACCGATCTCTATCACAAGCCCGTCTCGACCACCCTCCGGCTGCTGCCGCGGCTCACGGGGCGGATGCTCACGCTTACCGCGGGCAAGGGCGTGGCGCTGATGACGGGACTGGTGCGCGGCTGCGTCGATGCGGGCTGCCGGATCGTGCGCGAAGCGAGGGGCATGGAGCTGCTGCTGGACGGCGGCCGCGTCACCGGCGCGCGGATCGAATGGCGCGGCCGCCGCTACGAACCCCGCGCACGGCATGGCGTGCTGATTGCAACCGGGGGGTTCGAATGGAACCCCGGCATGATGGCGGAATACCTGCCAGGGCCGGTGGGCTTTTTGGGCGGGCCGCGATCCCTGACGGGCGACGGCCACCTCATGGCGGCGCAGGCCGGCGCGGAACTTTTCCGCATGGACCAGGCGACCTTCACTCCGGCCATCCCGAGGCGGTACCACGCCGCTGTGCACGGCATGCCGGTCCCCTATCACGGGGAAGCCAATTCCATCCTGATCGATAGGCACGGCCGCCGGTTCACCGACGAACTCATTCCCAATATCGGCGAGGTGATCGACAGCCGGGACCCGGCCTCCGGCGAGGCGCGGCATCTGCCCGCCTATGTGGTGACCGATGCGCGCTATCTGCCGAAAATGCCGCTAGTGCGGCTGCAGGCCAGGCTGGCGCCGGGCTGGATGACCAAAGCCGCGACGATCGAGGAACTGGCGACGCGCATAGGCGTGGACCCCGCTGCGCTGGCGGCGACCATCGCCCGCTACAACGCGCTCTGCGCCACCGGCGTCGACAGCGATTTCGGCCGCGGCAGCACGCGGGCGCAACAGGCGGCCGACAAGCGCAAGAGCGGCGGGCTCGCGCCCATCGTCCAGCCGCCTTTCATCGCGATCCGATTCGAGCGCTCGATCATGAGCACCAAGGGCGGCCCGCGCACCGACGAACGGGGCCGCGCACTGCGCGCGGACGGCAGTGTGATCGAGGGGCTGTATTGCGCCGGCGCCTCCATGGCGAACCCTATCGGCACGCGCGGCGTCGGCGCCGGAACGACGCTCGGGCCGTTCATGAGCTGGGGCTATGTGTGCGCCGACGACATCGTGCGCCAGGCCGGCCGCTGAAAAGCGGCCCGCGGCACGCTAGCGCGCGCGTACCGTCAGGTCCACCTCGTTGACGGCCGCCAGCAGTTCGTGGCGCACACCGGGATTCACCGAGCAGTCGGGCCCGAGCAAATGGTAGCGTCCGCCCATTTCATCCAGCGAGCGGCGCGCATGCGCCTGGATCTCGGCCGCGCTCATGTTGCCGAAGGCGGGCTTGCCGGGCAAGCCGCCCAGCACGGCCCGGCCGGTTTTGTTGTGCATTTCCATCAAGGAAGGGTTGCCGGGCGTCGTCGCCCAACTGAAGACATCCACCGGATACTGCACGAACTGATCCGCCAGAATACCGTCCCCGCACATATGCATGATGTTGAACGGCGCGCCCGCCGCGGCCTCCAGCACCTGCAGGTCGAAGGGCTGCTGGAAGCGTTCGAATTGCGCCGGGGTCATCTGCGCATGCGTCGCCGCGGTGGTCGCATAGAAGATCCCGTCCATGCCGCCTTCGATACAGCGGCGGGCATGCTGGGCCAGGGCGTCGGCGATGGTCAGCAAGCCGCGCTCCAGCTTGTCCGGCGCCTCGCGCATCAGGCGCCGCATTTCAGCCGGGCCGTTGTCGGCCATGAAGCCCGCCACCATCAATGGCGAGAAGATCGTCGCCACGATGGGGACATCCGGCCCGACCGCCGCGCGCACTTGCTGGTAGGACTCGAGCTGCTCGGCCAAGGCGCCCACGCTGGCGTCGACCGCGGGCAGATCGGCGATGTCTTCCGCGCGCTCGACGCCATAACGGGTTACGACGGGAAACTGGCCCGGATCGGTCGAGCGCGCGAACTCCTGCCCCCAGAGCTCATTGAAGCAATAGGGACGCGATTGCGGCTTGAGAAAATCCCAGCCGTAAGTCCGGTACAAGCGCAGGGTTTCCTCGCTCAGCGCCTGCGCCGAGTGCTCGCGCGTGAAATCGTGCAGCCACATGCTGAAAGGGACGCGGTCAACGGGCTGGCCTTTGACGGCGGCCAAGACTCGTTCACGTTTGTTCATACTGCTCTCCATGGATGGCATCAGCGCATTTCGCCGATGAAAGGGTAGTCGCAATCGGGCCGGCGGCCCTCGAGGATGTCGGCGATGGCGCGGGCCGAGCCGCAAGACTGCGTCCAGCCTATGGTTCCGTGCCCTGTATTGATCAGCAGATTGCGATAGCGGCCATTGCGCCCGATGATGGGCAGGTTGCTGGGCGTCATTGGGCGCAAGCCGGCCCAGTATTCGGCCCGGCCGGTATCGAGCGCATCGGGAAACAGGCGCTGGGCGTTGGCGACGATCTGCCGGCAGCGCTTCTGGTCGATCGAGCGATCATAGCCGGCGATTTCGGCGATAGCCGTGGCGCGCACGCGGTCGCCCAGGCGCGAGAACGCCATCTTCTGCGCCGCGTCGGTCAGGCCCATGCTCACCGCCAGCGCGCCCTCGCGCACCGGCATCGTCACGCTGTACCCCTTGACCGGGTAGATGTCCAGATCGACGCCTATCTTCCGCGCCATCCGGGCGGATGCAGGCCCCAGGCACAGCACGTATTGGTCCGCCGTGTAGCGCTCCGTCCGCCCGTCGGCCTTTTGCACATCGATGGCCCGTATGGCGCCGCCGCCCACATCCACGCGGCGTATGTCATTGCCGTAATCGAACCGCACCCCCGCGTCCCGCGCCAGCGCAGCCAGGCGCTGCGTAAACTTGAATGCGTCGCCTGTTTCGTCATAGCGGGAATAGATGCCGCCTTTCAAGGCATCGCGCACTGACTGCAAAGAGGGCTCGATCTCCAGGCATTGGTCGGCATCCAGCACCTCGCGGCGCAATCCGGATGCCGCAAGGCGCTTGGCGGCCGCCGCCGCGCCCCGCAATTTATCTTCCTCGGTGAAGAACAGCAGGATGCCCCGCTGCCGCTCGTCGTACTCGATGCCGGTCTGCGCGCGCAAAGCCTGCAGCGCCGTGCGGCTGTACACCCCCAGGTTGGCCAGGTGCACGAGGTTGCGGTTGTACCGGCTGGCGGGGCATTCGCGCAGGAACTTGAACAGCCAGGACCATTGATGGATGTCCGCCCTGGGCCGGAACACCAGCGGCGTGTCGTCGCGAAACAGCCACGTGAACACGGAGCGCAGCGTGGTGGGATTGGCCCAGGGATCCGCAAGATGGGCGGATACCTGGCCCGCGTTGGCAAAGCTGGTTTCCAGCCCGGCCTGCTCGCGCCGCTCCAGAACACGTACGTTATGCCCGTTCTGCCTCAGATACCAGGCGGTGGTGACGCCGATGATGCCGGCGCCCAGGACAATGACATCCATAGTGAAGGCCGCCTCGGGATTATTCGATCACAACGTTGAAGCGCTTGATCATGTCGCCCCATTTCTTGTATTCGGAACGCGCAAAGGCGTCGAACTCTTCAGGCGTATTGCCGACGGGCTGGCCGCCCAGGGTCTCGATGCGCTTGGTCACATCGGGCTCGTGGGTGATGCGCGCGAGTTCGCTGGACAGCTTGTTGACGATCTCTTTGGGCGTATCCTTGGGGGCCCAGATGCCGTGCCAGGTGCTCAGATCGAACTGCGGGTAGCCCAGTTCCGCGAACGTGGGAACGTCAGGCAGGGCGGGAATGCGCTTGGGCGCGGCGATGGCCAGGGCCTTCAGCTTGCCGCTCTGGATATGGCTCATGACCGCGGTAAGCGCATCGAACATGACCGGCACTTGGCCGCCCATCACATCGACCATGGCGGCGCCGCTGCCCTTGTACGGCACGTGCACCACCGAAACGCCGGTGGCTTCGCCCAGCATCTCGCCCGCCAGGTGCGGCGTCGATCCGTTGCCCGCCGACGCATAGCTCATGCCCGCGGACTGCTTCTTGCCCCAGGCGACCATGTCCTTCAAGTTGGCGAAAGGCGCGGACGGGGACGCAACCAGCACCAGCGGCACGACGGTGATCTGGCTGACGGGCTGCAAATCGTTGAGCGCATCGTAGCCGATCTTGGGATACAGGCTGGGAACGATCACATGTATCGATGAATTGGCCAGCAAAGTGTAGCCGTCGGGTTTCGCGCTGGCGACCTGCTGGGTGCCGATCATGCCCGATGCGCCCGGCTTGTTTTCGACGACGACGGGCGTGCCCAGAGCCTTGGCCAGCGGATCGCTCACCATGCGGGCCACGATGTCGACCGAACCGCCCGCGGCGAAAGGCGCGACGATCCTGATCGGCTTGTCGGGGTACTGGGCATGGGCGATGGCGGTAGCGCCCAGGAATACTGCGGCTATTTTCAATAATGTCGTTTTCATGAAGATGTCCTCTGAGTGTCTATGACGCTACGTTGGATGAGAGGTACCCGGCCGTCAGCGACAGGTGCCCGGGGCAATCGAATCAAAAGACGCCGGGATAACCGCCGCCGTCGCACAAAATGTGCTGGCCCGTCAGAAATCCGGCGGGCTTGGAACAAAGATACACGCACAGCGAGGCGAACTCATCGGGTTCCCCGAAGCGGCCCGCGGAATTCGTCGAAGCGCGTTCCTTCCAGACCTCCTCAAAAGTCTTGCCGGACTGTTCAGCCAGGTCGCGGCCATGCTGGTATTGTGTTTCAGTAGCGATGATACCGGGCAATGCGGTGTTGAGCGTGACATTATGAGGCGCCACCTCGCGCGCCAGGGCCGTCATGAAGCCGGACAAGCCCAGGCGCGGGCTGACGGACAGGGACAGGCCGAGTTTGGGTTCTTTGACGAACCGCGAGGTAATGGCGACGATACGGCCGAATTTGCGCTCGACCATGCCGCCCACCACGCCGGTAATGAGCTCGACCGGCGCCAGGAACATGGCGTCGATCGCATTCAGCCAGTCTTCTCGCGTCCACGCGCGATAATCGCCATCGGTGTCGGGCCAGCCGCCGTTATGGATGAGGATGTCCGGATTGCCGCAATGCGCCAGGACCTTGCTGCGGCCTTCCGGCTTGGACAGATCGCTGCCCAGGATATTGACTTCTATGCCGTAGGCGTTGCGCAAATCCCGCGCCGTCTCGGCAAGAGCGTCTTCCCTGCGGGCCACGAGGGTCAGGTCGACGCCTTCCTTGGCCAGAAGTTGGGCGCAGCTTTTGCCCATTCCCCGGCTGGCGCCGCAGACGAGCGCGTGCTTGCCGGCGATTTGTAAATCCATTGCTTCCTCCAAAAAGTTGCCGAGCACCAAGCTCGCGCACAGGCGCAGCATATCAGCCAGGCCGCTATTAAGTATTGATTAATGAGTTATTTTTTAATGACTGATTTTTGATCAGTGAAAAGAGCAAGGCTTGTCTTGCTGTGCTGCGCGGCCAAGCCGTATTTCGTATTCCCCAGGCGCTTGCATGGCGGGCCGGCGCCCAGGGCTTGCGGCGTTCAGGCATGCACGGCCATTTCCGGGCCGGGCACGGCCAGGCAGTCCGTAGCGGCCTGCAGCGCCTGCCGCAAGTCTGCAATCAAATCGTCGCTGTCTTCCAGACCCGCATGGATGCGCACCATTCTTCCCTGCACGGGATAGGGCGAGACGCTGCGTTTCGGGGCGTCCATCGGCAACACCAGGCTTTCGTAGCCGCCCCATGATAATCCAATACCGAACAGGCGCAACTGATCGATGAAGCGGGTGAACGCCGCAGCGGGCATGGGCCGCAGTTCGATCGCGAACAGGCCGCTGGCTCCGAGGAAATCGCGCTTCCAGAGCGCATGGCCCGGATCCTCGGGCAAGGCGGGATGCATCACACGCGCCACCAGCGGATGGCGGGACAGCATGCGCGCCAGTTTGACACCCGTATCCCAATGCTGGCGCAGCCGCAGCGGCAGCGTGCGGATGCCGCGCAATGCCAGGAATATGTCATCGGGCCCTATGGTCTGCCCGAAATCATGAGCGCCCTTGCGCAGCAAAGGCCAAGCGTCCTCGTTGGCCGTCGCGACGCCCAACAGCGCATCCGAATGCCCGATCAGATACTTGGTGGCGGCCTGTACCGAGATATCGACGCCGTGCTGGAACGGTTTGAAATACAGCGGCGTGGCCCAGGTGTTATCCATCATCACGTAAGCGCCGGCCTGATGCGCCTGTGCGGCTATGGCCGGAATATCCTGCATCTCGAAGGTGCCGGAGCCGGGCGCCTCGACGTACACCAGGCGGGTGTTGGGACGCAATTGAGCGCCGATGCCCGCGCCCGCATGCGGCGCATAGAATTCCGCGGCAATATTGAAGCGCGCCAGGGTGTGCTGCGCGAATGCGCGCGTCGGGCCGTAGACACTGTCGGGCAGCAGGATATGGTCGCCGCTGCGCAGCACCGAAAACATGGCATGCGTGCAGGCAGCGAGCCCCGACGGAAACACCAGCGACCGGTGGCCGCCCTCCATGTCGGCCACCAATTCTTCCAGGGCATGGGTGGTGGGCGTTCCGAAACGGCCATACGATGCGTAGGGGTTGTCCGGCTGCTTGCGCGATTCCCACTCTTCCAGCGTATTGGCCAATACCGTGGAGCCGCGATAAATCGGCACGTTGACCATCCCGCAGTGACGGGCGGGGTCGCGCCCGCCATGAAGCAGTTCCGTGCACGCGTGTAGTTTTTTAGACATGGCAGTAGAAATCCCAGCAAAGCGAAACAATCGAAGTGCTGAATATTCTACTTTTCAGTCCGCGGAAATACGCTCTAAATTTACCAGTAAAACGGGTGATATATAGAAAATTTTTCTAATACCGCCAGGAAAATTGAAATATCACCTGCTCATTCCCCGCGCACTGATGGGCCAGACCGCCTCCACCTTGCCCGCCCGGAAGACCACCACCTCGTCATGCAGATTGAAGGTGGGATCGCAATGCGACGGGATCAGCCGCAGCTTGTCGCCCAGCAAGGGCCGCCGCTGCGGGTCGTCGACGGCCAGTGTGCTGTGTTCATCATGCACCGCCACGCAGCGCACCCCCTCCTGGTCCACCACCCACGGCATGCCGCTTTCGGCGGTGGTGGACTTCAGGCCCAGGTCGACAATGGCGCGATCGGCCGTGGGCGTGCTCATTACCGTGCCCAGCAGGAACAGGCTGTGGCGGAACGCCAGGGCTTCGCCCCAATCTATATTGCCGTAGTCGGAATCCATGAAGGCATATGTGCCGCATTGAATTTCTGTGTACACCTGGCTGGCCACGTCGAATGCCGCCGATCCGGTCCCCCCGCCGGTCACCACCGGGCAGGCTATGCCGGCCCGATCCAGCGCATCCAGGTAAGTCCGGACCAGCCGCGCCGCTTTTTCGCAAGCCTTGCGCCGCTGATCCAGCGAGCGCTTGTGCTGCAGGCCGCCGTGGTACGCCTGTATCCCCACGAAATCGACGCCCGGCAATCGCTGGGCTTGCCGGGCCAGGGCGACGGCGTCGTCGGGCGTCTGCACGCCGCAGCGCTTTTGCCCGATGTCCACATCCACCAGCACCCCTATCTTGGCGCCAGCCCCGGCCATGGCGGCCGACAGGCTCTGTAAGGCCTGGACATGGTCCACGCATACCGTGATGCGCGCCTGCGCCGCCAATTGGGCGAGCAGGGCAAGCTTCGGAGCTCCCACCACTTCGTTGCTGATGTGCACGTCGCGCACGCCCGCGGCCAGGAAGGGCAGAACCTCGGACACCTTCTGGCAGCAGACGCCCACCGCGCCCAGGGCGATTTGCCGCAGGGCGATTTCGGGGCAGCGATGCGCCTTGGCGTGCGGCCGCAAGGCCACGCCATGCCTTTCGGCCAGCACCTGCATTGTGCGTAAATTGTCTTCAAATGCATCCAGATCCAGCACCAGGCTGGGCGTATCCACGGCATCCAGAGCATCCCCGCGCCTTGCGGCCGGCGTCAAGGCCGGTGCGTCGAGATCCGCGCCAGCCATGGCCGGCAACCGCTTTAGCTGTTGCATGCAACCCTCCCGAAATGGGTGAAACCCCGGCCCTCGAACGGGCAAGCGCAGCGGCAACAAACGTATGTTTGCAGCAACACGCCCAAGTTGCCGGGGCGGATAAATCAGCGTAAAGTCCAGAATAACTTTTCGGTTAAGCTTTCCATCGGCTGACTTTCCTAAACCGGCAACCGGAATTCCCTATGTTCGATATATTGGTTTATTTGTTCGAAACCTACTATACACCGCAAGCCTGTCCGGAAGCGGATGTTCTGGCGCACAAGCTGGCCGCGGTGGGCTTCGAGCACGAAGACATCGACGAAGCCTTGGGGTGGCTGCATGGCTTGGCGCAAACCACCGAACAATGCGGCCAATTGGCCCAGAACCCGCAAGGCGACAGCCGGCGCATATTCACCGACCACGAATACCAGACATTGGGCAGCGAAGCCATAGGCTTCATCACCTTCCTGGAAAATTCCGGGGTATTGCCCACCGTATTGCGCGAAATCCTCATTGAACGCGCCGAAGCCACCGGCGAATCGCCCATTTCGCTTGGCAAGATCAAGATCATCGCCCTGATGGTCCTCTGGAGCCAGGAAGCCGAAGTGGATCACCTGGTATTCGAAGAGCTCCTGGCCGACGACCGCTCGCGCTTATCGCACTGAGCAGGGCCGGCCGCATGGCGCCGCAACAATCAGGCCGCCCGTATTCTCCCGGAAACTATCGGGGCCGGTTCGCCCCCAGCCCCAGCGGCCCCCTGCACAACGGTTCGCTGATCGCCGCCATGGCCAGCTTCCTGGACGCGCGGGCGCACCGGGGCGCCTGGCTGCTGCGCATCGAAGACATCGACGGGCCGCGCGTCGTCCCGGGGGCGGACCGCATCATCATGCGGCAACTGCGCGCCTTGGGCATGCAATGGGACGAAGAGCCGGTCTGGCAGTCGCGGCGATCGCATCTTTATCGGCAGGCCTTCAACAGCCTGAAGGAGCGCGGCCTGGCCTATGGCTGCGCCTGCACGCGGCAGGAACTCCCGCCCGATGGACGCTACCCGGGCACCTGCAGCCAGGGCCTGCCTCCGGGCCGGCAGGCGCGCGCCTGGAGGCTCAGGGTCCCGCGAGGCATCGAGCACTTCCACGACAGGTGGCACGGCCCCCAGCGGCAGGATGTGGCGGCGGTGACCGGCGATTTCATCATCAAGCGCGCGGATGGCCTGTGGGCTTACCAGATGGTGGTGGTCGTGGACGATGGGGACCAGCGCATTACGGATATCGTTCGCGGTTCCGACCTGCTGGATTCCACGCCCAGGCAGCGGGTGCTGGCCCGCGCGCTGGGCATTCCCTACCCGCGCACCATGCACGTGCCCTTGCTGTGCGACGAAAACGGCCGCAAACTGTCCAAGCAGAACCATGCGGCGGCCATGGATTTGACCCAGCCTTTGTCCACGCTGAACAAGGCCTGGCAGGCGCTGGGCTTCGAGGCCCTGGCCGTTGCGGACGTTCCCGCATTCTGGCAAATCGCGCAGGAACAGTGGGCGCGCCGCTTCGGCATCGTCTAGCTGTATATCGCCCGACTATAGCCCGGCGGTCGCTCGATCATCGGACGACCGCCGTTGCCTGGCTGTTACGGTCACCGGCCCTCGCCTGATTTGCGCCCAGCCGTCCCGCGTGTCGCCGACCCGCCATTACGGCAAGGGCTGAAGGTCTACGTCGAGCAGACGGGCCAGCACGCCTCGGCCTTCCTCGTTCACCCTGATTTCACCGTAGCGCGCCGCCTCGTAACGCGCGGCCTGCCCTTCCGGGAAGAACCAGGCGTCCGTGACGACCTGCGGCTCCCCGCGGCGCAAGCTGAAGGCCAATATGACTGTTGCAGGTCCTTCGGCCGGCTCGGCTTGCCAGGGGCGCCCGGTGTCCGTCCACCAGCGCCCGCGCTGCGCACCGATGGCCAGCAGCCGATGCACGCCGTTTTCATCCGGCTGCAACAGCATATAGCCCCCGCGCGCCGCCCGGACAGCCTGGGCGACGTCCGCCGGGGCCTGGCGCAAAGCCTGCTGCAATCGCTGGGCCACGCTGAAACGCAGCGCCATATAGTCGCCCTGCATGAGCGAGCGCGGATCGGCCGGCGCCAGGGACAGGACCACCACCCGCCCCGCCGCCAACAGACGCTCGTGCTGGCGGATGCCCGTATTGACGATGGCGAGGACCAGCGCAAGGCCGGCCAGCAGGCCAGCGGGCCGCAGCCATGGCCTGGACGAGGCGGCCTTGCGCGGCGCCGCTCCGGGCGGCTCGCGGGCGGCGGATGGGTCGTCGCTCGATCGCCGCTGGCCGGCAATGAGCGCGCGCATAGCTCCTGCGCACAGCGCCAGCCAGGCGCCGGTAAGACCCAGCAATAGGGATTTATGCAGCAGCGAGGCATCCATCTGGTAATAGAATCGGGCCAGGTAGGCCAACAGGACGAGCACACCGAATACCAGCAAAGACTTCCTGCCCAGCGCGCGCCCCAATATCACCCAAAGCAGCGCCAGAGCAATACCCGGCATCCCCATCCAGCCGGCGCTGGCGACCGCCAGCGCGGCCGGCGCTCCCCAACGCAAGCCGGCAGGCAGATCCGCGGCGCGCCATAGCGTGGCGCCCAGCGCCAGCACAGGCAGCAGCGCGCAGGCCAGCCAAATGACGATCAGTTCCGGCGCCTGCGCCCATACCGCCCCCAGGCCGTACACAGTGGGCGCAGGCGCGAGCCAGGCCAACGATTGCGCCAGGCCGGCCAAGGCCCAGGCCAGCGGCAGCCAGAAAACGGCGTCCCGCCGGCGGCTGCCCACCGCCCAGGCCAGCACCGCCGCCGCGGACAGCCACCACAAGCGCAGGTAGGCGGGCAGATACGCCCACGCATGCGCGGGCTGCGAGGCGGCGAATAGGGACTCTTCCCAGCCGGCAGGCCAGGTAATGACCGTGGCGGATGCCAGGGACAAGATGGCGAGCAGAAAACGCAGGACGGGATTGGCCACCACGACATACAGGACCAGGCCCAAGCCCAATATCGCCGCCACTTTCACGGTCGCTGGCGCGCCGTCCAGGGAGCCGAAACCGGCGACCGCCATGAAGAAGCCCGCCGCGACCAGGGTCAGGCCCGTATCGCGCAGCACCGCGGCGCCAGCGGCCCTGTGCACCAGTGCGCCCACGGCGCAGGCGATGATCCCGGCCAGCCACAAGTCCTCGATGTCCAGATCCAGGACGGTAAGCAAAAAAAACACCAGCAGGCAGGCGATGAACGCCAGAACGGCCAAGCGAAACAGGCTGAAAGGCCAGGGCTCGTGGCCGCCCGGGTCTGGTCGGTTCGCCACAGCGTCGGCTGCGCCGGCGCGCCACAATCTTAGCAGCCAGCGCGTCAACAATGCGCTGAATGCCAGTAGGACGGCGATAGCTCCCAATAATTCGATTTCGGAATCCGATTGATGAATCAGCGCCGCGCCCACCAGGAAAAAACCCGCCAGAGCGGCGAGGCTGACCATGGCCAGATCGCGCCGCCAGCGGCTGTAGGCCAGCCCGAGCAGTGCGCAAGCGCCCAGGCCGGCCGCCACCGGGCCCCAAGGCCCCGTGGACGCGTCCAGGCTGCCGAATACGGCGGCGATCAGCCATCCCGCGACGGCGGCGGCCAAGCTGCGCGGCCCCACCCGCCAGAGGTCACCCAGAATAGCCTGGCAGCGCTCCCACAGGACGAGCAGTACGCTGTTCAGCGCGACCATCGCGCAGGCGGCGCCCACGCCGCCGGATGCAAAGGCCGGCCACCATGGCGGGCCGCCTGCCGCATCCAGATACAATATCGTGCCGAGATTCAGCAACACCGCCGCGGCCAGCCCTAGAAACAGGGTGGGGAACACCAGCAGCCAGGGCAGCAGCAAAGCCATCCACAGCATGAAAAGCTGCCAGTCGTCCGCGCCCGTGTGGTAGATTTGCCCCTGCAGCGCCAGCAAAGCGCCCGTCGCCATGGCCGCCAAGGCCATCAGCAACCCGGGCGCGGACCAATTCGGGTTGCGCCCGCCCTTGCCGGCCCATGCCAGGCCGGCGGCTACCAGCACCAGGGCGCCCAGCACCGCCTGCGCGCCGGCCAGTTTCTGCTGCGCGCTGGCATGGCTCCAGTTTGCGGCGACCCAGCAGACGCCGGCGCTCGCCAGCAGCAGACAAGCCAGCGCCAAGGCCGATCTCCACAGGAAAATCGGCCAATACGCCCCTGGAGCAGCGTGATGTTTATGGCCCTCGACTTGCATAGTGCGTTTCTCACCTCGTATTATCCGCGCTATTGCTGCTGAAACGCAGTTACTGGAAACTCATGACTAAAACGCTCATTATTGCCGAGAAACCGTCGGTAGCCCTGGACATTTCCCGCGCCCTGGGTGGCTTCACCCGGGAAGGCGACTATTTCGAAAGCGAGCAGTATGTGCTCGCCTCCAGCATAGGCCACCTGCTCAGCCTGGTGGCCCCGAACGATCCCGTGCGCGGAAAATGGAGCTTCGCCCACCTGCCGGTGATCCCTCCCCGGTTCGAACTCGGCCCCACCGACAAGCGCTCGGCCGAGCGGCTCAAGCTGCTGGTCAAACTGCTCAAGCGCAAGGATGTGGGCGCCATCATCAACGCCTGCGACGCGGGGCGCGAAGGCGAGCTGATCTTCAGCTTCATCGTGCAGCATGCGAAGACCGACAAGCCGGTATCGCGGCTGTGGCTGCAGTCGATGACCGCAGGCGCGATCCGCGACGGCTTTGCGCAGCTGCGTTCGGCGCAGGAGGTCGAAGGCCTGCGCTCGGCGGCGGTGTGCCGCGCCGAGAGCGACTGGCTGATCGGCATCAACGGCACACGGGCGATGACCGCGTTCAACTCCAAGACCGGCGGCTTCCACCTCACCACGGTGGGCCGCGTGCAGACGCCGACGCTGGCGATGGTGGTGGAGCGCGAGGACAAGATCCGCAAGTTCCA
>DJWC01000154.1:24558-25662 GCA_002441445.1 Pusillimonas sp. UBA6240 | reverse complement strand
CGCTTGAGCATCATGCGGCCCGCCACTTTCACCTGTTTGCCTATTTCGGACAGCGCCTCTTTATCGAGCTCATCGTAGGCGGCATGCAGCTTGGCGGCCAGGCTGTCAGGCTGGAAGTCATTGGGATAGGCCGCGCCCTCGGCGCGCAGTTTGGCCAGCTTGCCCCGGCGTTCGGCAATCAGGTGATTCTCATCGGTGGGGGCTTGGGGTGGCGTTGCTTGATTCATTATGGTTGTGGGTTGGTTTAAGCGTAGTTTCGGATGTCGTCCAGCACGATCGTGCCGAAATCGTCGCGCTCGATGTAGCGCAGGATGCGGGCCGCCGTATCGGCGGGTGAAGACAACTGGCCGCTGTCATGCATGTGGCTGAAGCGCTCGACATGGGGGAAGTCGTTAGCCGCGCTGCCGCGTATTTTTTCCTGCATGCCGGTGTCGATGACGCCCGGCGCCAGGGCGACGATGCGCACGCCGTGCTGTTCAGCATGCAGGACTTCGGTATAGCGGTCCAACGCCGCCTTGGTGGCGCAATATACGCCCCAGCCCGGCATCGGTCTGCGGCCGGCTCCGGATGAAATGTTCAGGATGCGGCAATCGGCTTGCAAAGGCTTGACGGCCTGCAGGAAAGCGGCGGTCAGCAGGATCACGCTCGTCACATTCAAGCTGAAGGCCGCCGCGATGGAGCCCGCGTTGCTTAGATCGCAGGCCTGCTTGATGGGATCCACGGTGCCGGCGTTATTGATGAGCAGGTAGCGCTGCGCGTCTTTGGGCAGGCCCGCGACGATCTGGCTGGCCACGCGTTCGGCCGCCGCCGGATTGGCCAGATCGCTTTGCACCTGCTGCAAGGAAACGCCGGCTTCCATTGCGCGCGCGGCCAGGGTGTCGTCGTGGTTGCGGGATACCGTCACCAGGCGCGTGCCCGCCTGCAGCAAGCCTAGCGCCAGGGCTTGCCCCAGGCCGCGGGAAGCGCCGGTCAGGACGGCGACAGTGCTTGGCGCCATGGCTCAGACCCCTTGCTTCAGGCTGGCCTGAATGAAGGGGTCCAGATCGCCGTCCAGCACTTTCTGGGTATTGGAAATTTCCACGTTGGTGCGCAAGTCCTTGATGC
>DJWC01000154.1:0-24424 GCA_002441445.1 Pusillimonas sp. UBA6240 | reverse complement strand
TGTTGATGTGCTGCCCGCCCGCGCCGCTGGCGCGATAGGTGTCCACCCGCAGGTCGGCGGGATTGATTTCGATTTCAAAGGAATCGTCGACTTCGGGGTAGACGAACACGCTGGCGAATGAAGTATGGCGTCCATTGGCCGAGTCGAAAGGGCTCTTGCGCACCAGGCGGTGGACGCCGGTTTCCGTGCGCAGGAAGCCGAATGCGTATTCGCCTTCTATCTTGATGGTGGCGGACTTTATGCCGGCGACTTCGCCGTGGGATTCTTCCAGTACTTCCGTCTTGAAGTTCTTGCGTTCGCAATAGCGCAGATACTGGCGCAGCAGCATGGAGGCCCAGTCCTGGGCTTCTGTGCCGCCGGCGCCGGCCTGGATGTCCATGAAGCAATTGAGCGGGTCGGCGGGGTTGGAGAACATGCGCCGGAATTCCAGATCTTCCAGGCGCTCGCCCAGCGCGTCGGTGTCATGTTCGATCGCCGCCAGGGTGGCGTCGTCGTTATCGGCGGCGGCCAGTTCGAAGAGTTCCTGCGCGTCCGCCAGGCCTTTGGCGATGTCCGTCAAGGTATGGACGACGCTTTCCAGGTTTTTTTTCTCGCGGCCCAGATCCTGCGCGTGCTTGGGGTCGTTCCAGACGTCGGGGCTTTCCAGCTCGGCGTTTACGACGTGCAGGCGTTCGGCTTTGGCATCGTAGTCAAAGATACCTCCGAAGGGCTGCCTGGCGCTCCGCGTAGTCTTCCAGGCGGGCGGCAAGTAAATTTTGGCGTTCGGCTTCCATGATATTCCTGAGTAGGCCCGCGGCGGATTCCGCGGGCGGTATGGTTTCGTCTTGGCTAACCCTTTATTTTAGCGCGTAGTCGGCGCCGCATCCCGAGCCCGCATGGCGGGCCGGCGCCGCCAGACTGGAAGAGTTGGGCGAGGTCGCCCGGAGTAGGGGCGCCCGGCATAGGGGCGCCCGGCGTACGGATGTCCGGCTTGGGCGGCGTTCGGCCAGCGCCGCCGGGCCAGGGCATCTGGTGGGGATATCGAGGCAGGGTCATTTGAGCAGGGCCACCCGGCCGGGGCGGAAGCCATGTGGACCAAGGAGATAGCCCGAGAGACAGCCCCGCGTCAGCGCAGGCGATTAGAATGCGTCTAATCGCAACGGTTCTTCTCCCTCTCATGCCGACAACCACTACCGACGACGAACAAACCGCCGGGTCCGGCGCGCCCGCCGCCATGGCCAAAGGGCTCGCGTCCATGTCGCCCGCCAATTTCGGCGTGGTCATGGCCACCGGAATCGTTTCCATTGCGGCCCACAACCTGGGCCATGAAGCCGTGGCCAGGGTGCTGTTCTATCTGAACAACGTCTTGTTCGCGGCGGTATGGGCGCTTAGCGTGTTGCGGGCGCTGCGTCATCCGCAGGCGTTTTTCGGCGACATGGCCGATCACCTGAGGGGCCCGGGCTTCTTCACGGCGATCGCAGCCAGCGCCATACTGGGAGGCCAGTACATGCTGCTGGACGGCAATACCCATGCCGGCCAGCTGCTGTGGATGCTGGCCCTGTTTCTGTGGGTCACCTTGATCTACGACATTTTCGCCGTGCTCACTGTCAAGGCCGACAAACCGCCTCTGAACCGCGGCATCAATGGCGGCTGGCTGCTGGCGGTCGTGGCGACGCAATCCATTGCCGTGTCCAGCGCGCTGCTGGCCGCCGCCAGCCAGCAACCTTACCGGCTGGAGCTGAATTTCCTGTCCCTGTCCATGTGGCTGTGGGGAGGCATGCTGTATATATGGCTGATGTCGCTGATCTTCTACCGCTATACGTTTTTCCGCTTTTCGCCCGACGACCTGACGCCCCCGTACTGGATCAATATGGGCGCCATGGCGATATCGACGCTGGCCGGTTCGCTGCTCATCATGAATGCCGGGGATGCGCCTTATCTGCAATCGCTGCTGCCCTTCCTGAAGGGCTTTACCGTCTTCTACTGGGCGGCCGGAACCTGGTGGATACCCATGCTGATCCTGCTGAACGTATGGCGCTATGTATATAAACGCTTCCCGCTAAGCTATGACCCCCTGTATTGGGGCGCGGTATTCCCCCTGGGCATGTATTCGGTCAGCACCCAGCAGATGGACATCGCCATGGAATTCAGCTTCCTGAGCCCTGTGCCGACAGTTTTCTACTACCTGGCGCTGGCGGCCTGGCTGCTGGTCTTCAGCGGCCTGGTCCTGCAGCTCGCCCGGCTGTTGCGGCGCTGGGCCTGAGGCCGCGCTTTCCAGCACGAAGTGCGCCAGCGCGGCCATCAGGCTGTCCGCCTGTAGCTGCTGTTGCCGCGTGGCGCCGGCCGCCTCCTGCGCCATGGCGAGGTTTTGCTGAGTGATGAGGTCCAAGTGCCCGACGGCCCGGCTCACTTGATGGATGCCGCTGGCCTGCTCGCCTGAAGCATCCGCAATGTCGGCCATGATGTCTTGCACCTGCTGCACGGACTGGGCGATATCCTTCATGGCGCGGCCCGTGCTTTCCACGAGATCGGCGCCGCAATCCAGCTGCCTGACCGCCTGGTTGATCAAGGTGTCGATATTCTTGGCCGCGTCGGCGGAGCGCAGGGCCAGGCCGCGTACTTCCGATGCGACCACGGCGAACCCCTTGCCATGCTCGCCGGCGCGCGCCGCTTCGACGGCGGCATTCAGGGCGAGGATATTCGTCTGAAAGGCGATCGTATTGATCAGTCCGGTAATGTCGGCGATTTTGCGCGTGTCCCTGCGTATGTCCTGCATGGTCTGCGCAGCGTTCTGCACAGTCTGGCTGCCTTGCATGGCGCTGGAGCTTGCTTTGCAGACCAATTGCTTCGATTGCTCGGCGTTATCGGCATTATTGTTTACGGTTGCGGCCAATTGCTCCATGGCCGCGGCGGTTTGCTGCAGATTGGCGGCCTGCTCGTTGGTTCTTTGCAATAAGTCGACATTGGCGGACGATATCCGGTGCGAGGCTGCGGCGATCTGCGCGGCGCGGTTCCTTACCTGGCCGACGGCCAGCCGCAAGCCGTCTCCAATGCCATTGAGCGCGTCCAGCAGCTTGCCCAGTTCGTCGCGGCGGCCCACGGCGACCCGGGCATTCAGTTCGCCCGCCGCCAAGCGCTCGGCCAGGTCCACCCCCTGATCCAGCGGCCGCTTGATGGAACGGTATAAACGCCATAGCGCCCCTGCGCTGCAAAGCAGCAGGGCGGCGATGGCGGTGGCGGCAATACGGTATGCCTGCCGACTGTCGCTTGCGGCCTCGTCTGCTTCCCGCTGCAGGCGCGCCGCCTGCATGGCGTCGAACTCATCTATGCTGCGCTCGATGGCCGCCGAGACCTCGGCATATTGCTGGCCGAAAATCATGACTTTGGCCATCAAAGCATTGGGCAGGGCCACCTTGATGCCGCCCTGGCCATCGTCGAACTGGCCGCTGGCGGTGCTGATGGCCTCTATTTCAGTTTTGCCGCGTTCGGCGATTTGCGCGTGGGCGGCTTCCAGCTTTTCCATTTCCGCCGGGGTGAAAGCCGCGAGCCTGAAGCGCTCGATCAGGGCTTGCCGCAGGCCCTGGGCATGGCCTGCGCGTCCGTGCAGTATGTCGGTCAGTTGCTGGTAGCGCTCGTGGAATTCGGGCTGCTCGCTGGCGACGAATGCCATCACATTGCGCATCAGCGCTTCGGCCAGGCTTTTATACTCGGTGGCCAGCTTGGTGGCCTCGTAGCGATGCTGTTCAGCCGCTTTCAGCCTTTCGGTGCTCAATGCCAGATTCTGCAGGGCGCTCAGTACCATCAGCGATAGCAGGGCTAGCAAGGCCAGGAACAGGATGAAGCTTTTTTTCAGAGTAAAGAAGGAATTCATGTCGCGCGGCAGCCCCATATGCATCGTTGCATTCCCGCCGGCCGTGCGGGCACGGGCGAGACGCCGCGATTATGGGCGCGCCATGTTACCCGGGTATGACCGGGTGTCCGACTTCTTCGCGCCGGCCGGTACAATGCAGATGGGCCATGCCCATGCCGCGTGCCGCCGTAATTGCACAGTCCGCGCGCCGTTCCTTGAAGGGAAAGCAAGCCATTGAAATTCATCCATGCCGCCGACATACATTTGGATAGCCCCATGGTGGGCCTGGGCGCCTACGCGGATGCCCCGGCCGGCATGTTGCGCGCCGCCACGCGCGAGGCCTTCACCCGCCTGATCAGCCTGGCGATCGACATGGCCGTGGACTTCATGGTGATTGCGGGCGATCTGTACGATGGCAATTGGAAGGACCACAATACCGGGCTTTATTTCGTCAAGGAAATGGGCCGCCTGAAGCGCGCCGGCATCCCCGTCTATCTGCTGCATGGCAACCACGATGCCGAAAGCGAGATGACGCGCAAGCTGCTGCTGCCGGACAATGTCTTCGTCTTCGATTCCCGCAAGCCCAGCACCTTTGTGCGGGAGGATCTCAGGCTGGCCCTGCACGGCCGCAGCTTCAAGATAGCGGCGACCACCGAGAATCTGGCCGCCGCCTACCCGGCCCCCTTGCCCGGCATGTTCAACATCGGGGTGCTGCATACCGCCCTGGAAGGCAATGCCGCGCATGCGCGTTACGCGCCGTGCTCCCTGGATCAATTGCATGCCAGCGGCTATCAGTACTGGGCCTTGGGCCATGTGCACGAATACGGCCTGTGGCGCGGCGATTCTGTCGTCGTCTTTCCAGGCAATCTGCAGGGCCGGAACATACGTGAAACGGGCCCGCGCGGCGCCGTGCTGGTCAACTGCGACGATCTGGGCAACATCGAAGTGGAGCGCGTCTTCGTCGATGTGCTGAGATGGCGGCTGGTCGAGGTGGATGTGTCCGCCTGCCTGTCTCTCGCCGATGCGGCCCGCGCCGTGGGCCGTGCGCTGGAGGACTTGCTGCTGGATGGCGAAACAGAGGTTCCGCAGGCCGTGCGCGTGGCGCTGACCGGCGCGACGCCGCTGCATGGCGAGCTGTTCGGTCAAGAGGCGCAGCTTCGGGCCGAAGTGCTGGCCCAGATCGCGGCGCTGGGGCCGGAACGCCTCTGGCTGGAAAAGGTCAGGCTGAACACGCGCGCTCCCGCGGCGCTGGATGCGCTGCGGGAGCGCTCCGATGCGCTGGCCGACCTTCAGCTTTTACTGCAAGCCGCGGCAACCGACCATGAATTCACGGAGTCCCTGCGCGCTGAATTATTGAGCCTGGTATCCAGGGCGCCGCAGGAACTGCAGTCCAGCGTGCCTTGGTTCAAGGACATCCGCGACGGTGATTTGTCGGCGCTGCTGCGTGAAGTCGGCCCCGCCCTGGTGGCGCAACTGGCCGACGAGGAGCGCAAGGGATGCGCCTGAATCGGCTGGACCTTCTGCGCTATGGCAAGTTCACGGACAAGAGCCTGGCCTTCCCCCGTGCGTTGCGAGATTTCCATCTGATCATAGGCCCGAACGAAGCGGGCAAGTCGACCTTGCGCAGCGCCATCAGCGACCTGCTTTTCGGCTTTCCTGCACGCACTCCGCTGGATTTCGTGCACGCCAAGGCCGAACTGCGGCTGGGGGCGTCCGTCGACCATGACGGCACGCGCCTGGACTTCCTGCGTTTCAAAGGCAACAAGAATACCTTGCGCAACCTCGCCGAAGAGCCGCTGCCCGACACGGCGCTGGATGCCTTTCTGGCCGGAGCGGGCAGGGGTTTCTTCGACCATATGTTCAGCCTGGATCACCCGCGGCTGGTGGAAGGCGGCAACAGCATACTGAGCGCTCAGAACGATGTGGGCAGGATATTGTTCCAGTCGGCGGCCGGCGTGGCCGGTCTGGGCCGGGTGCGCGAAGCGCTGGAGAAAGAGGCCGATGGCTTGTGGGCGCCCGCCCGCTCTTCCAGGCGTGTTTACTACATCGAGCGCGCGCGGATGGAAGAGGCGGCCGAAGCGCTGAAGGCGGCCACGGTGCGTACCCGGGAATGGACCCAGGCCAGGGACGAGGTCCAGGCGCTGGAGGAACGCATGCAGGCCTTGCGCGCGCAACAGCGTGAACGGCAGCGCGTGCGCAGCCGCCTGGAACGCCTGCGCAGGACCGGCCCGCTGATTGCCGAACTGCGCGATATCGAGGGCGCATTGCAAGAGCTGGGGCCGGTCGTGGCCTTGCCGGCCGCCGCGGCCGATACACTGGCCGAGGCGGAACTGGCAAGGGCCATGGCGCAACAGCGTCTGGCCCTGCACCAGCAAGAAGCGCTGCGCCTGAAGTCGCAATTGGATGGCATCGATGTCGATGCGGCGATCCTGGGCTTGGCGGACGCCATAGAAACACTCGACGGCCAGCGTCACCAGTACGCCGCGCACGAGGCCAATATCGAGCGCAGGCTGGGCCAGGCCGCGCTGCTCTGGCAGCAGGCGCGTGCGGCGATGAATGAACTGGGCTGGGCCGATGAACCCGGCCGTGCGCTGGACGCGGCATTGGTCCAGTCCGCGCAGGCCCGCTTGCCCGGATTGCCGGCGCGCAAGCACGTGGAGCAATTGCTGCGCGACCATGGCATGCGGGCGCAGGCGCTGGACAATGCGCGGACAGCCGCCGCGAGCCGGCAGGCCGAGGCGCAGGCGCTGGCCGCGCGCTTGCGGGCCGTGCCGGAACCGGACGCCGGCCCGGCCTTGCGCTTGGCGCTGGCGCAGGCCCAGGCATTCGGGGACCCGGATGAGGCCGCGGCCCGCGCGGCGGCCACGGTGGCGCAGGCGCGTTCGGAGCAGGACCAAGCCCTGGCCGAACTCGGCAAGTGGACGTGTCCGCCGCAAGCGCTGCGCGCCACGGCATGGCCGCAGGCTTCCACGGTATCGGCTTGGCTGACGGAGCGGCAAGGCCTGCAATTCGAGCTGAATACGCAGGCCAGGCGGCGCGATGCAGCCATGTCCGCGGTCCGCAAGGCCGAACTGGACCTGCGCCATTATCAACATCTGCATCGTCCCGTCATGCAGGATGAAGTCCTGGCGGCGCGCGCGCAGCGCCGGCAGACATGGCTGGATATCAAGGCCGGCCGGCGCGCGCTGGCGGAAGCCGCGCCGGACTTCGAATACGCCATGCAAAAAGCGGACGAGTTGGCCGATGCGCGTCACGGCACAGCGCGGGAAGCCGCGGAACTGCAAAGCCTGCAACAGCGCCTGGAGCACGCGCGTCTCGAACTGGACGAGGCGCGGCGCGCCCATGAGGCGGCCGTGCAGGCGCTGCAATCCTGCGAGGAGCGGTGGCAGGCCGCCAGCGAAGAATTGGGCTTGCGCGGTATGCCTTTGGAGCATTTGCCCGATTGGCTGCTGCGCAAGGATCGGGCGCTGAGCGCGTCGGCCGCGCTGGATGGCGCCTTGAGCGAGCAGCAGGCTTTGCAGCATAAACAGTCGGCGCTGGCCCATGCCTTGGCGCAAGCCTTGCCCGGGGCCCTGCCGGCGGGCGCGCGCACCGAAGGCGGCCTGGCGCTGCTCATTGCCCATGCGGAAGCGTATATCCGCGATGTCGACGCAGCCAAGGCCAAGCGCGACGCCTGGCTGGCCCAGGCCGCGGCGTCCCGGCCCATGCTGGAGGCCGCCGAGCAGGCCATCGATGCCGCGCAGGCCGATCTGGATGCATGGCGCCGCGATTGGGCGCAGGCCTTGAGGCGGGTGCAGCTTCCGGAGGACATGGCGGCCGCGGCAGCCGAGGGCGCTTTGTCGCTGATGAAGGAGCTGTCCGGCACCCTGGAGGAAATCCGGCGGATTCAATCTGAATATATCGATGTCATGCGCGCCGAATTGCAGGCGTTCACCGTCCGGGCCCGGCAATTGGCTCAAGACGCCGGAATGGCGCAAGAAGAGGCGCCTGGCAACGCAGCCGCTGCCTTGCAAGCCGTCCAGCGCCTGGCGGGGCGCCTGGCAGCGGCGCGCGCTGCGCGGACGCGGGCCGACAGCCTTGCCCATGCGTGGTCCGAAGAAATTGCGAAGTGCAAGGCGGCGGAGCAGGCGCTGCGCGAGGCCGATGCCAGCCTGCGCCCCTTGATGGAGCAGGCTGGGGTCGACAGCATCGCCGCGTTGGCCGCAAGCATCGCGCGATCGGACCGGCACCGCCAGCTTGCGCAAAGAGCGCAGGCGGCGCTGTCCCGGCTGGCGCAGGACGGCGATGGCTTGTCGCGGGAGCAGTTGCAGGCCGAAGTCGAAAGCGTGGATCCGGCGCTGCTGGCAGCGGAGCTGGCCGAGGTGCAGGATGGCATAGAGCAAGATGCGGAGCGGCAGAGCGCGCTGGCCGTCGAGCTGGACCAGGCGCGCCGCGCGCTGGACGGTATCGCCGGGTCGGATGATGCCGCGCAGGCGGAGGCGCGGCGCCAGGAAGCCCTGGCCGGCATGGCGGACGCGGCGGAACGGTACATCAAGGTCATGACCGCAGCCCGGCTTCTGAAATGGTCCATAGACCGTTATCGCGAAGAAAAGCAAGGCCCCATGCTGAGCCGTGCCAGCACATTATTTTCGCAATTGACGCTGGGCTCGTTCGAGCGGTTGCGGGTCGATTTCGACAAGGAGCCCATGGTGCTGGAAGGGCAGCGTCCCGACCGCAGCGTGGTCGGCATCCCGGGCATGAGCGACGGCACGCGCGACCAGCTTTATCTGGCTTTGCGCCTGGCCGCGCTGGAGCTGCATCTGCAGCAAGCGCCGGCCCTGCCTTTCATCGCCGACGACTTGTTCATCAACTACGACGACGAGCGCGCCGAGGCGGGTTTGCGGGCTCTGGCCCAGCTTTCGGAACAAACCCAGGTGATCTTCTTCAGCCACCATCCCCACCTGGCCGACATTGCGCGCAAGGTCTTTGGCGATGGATTGAATGTTATGCCCTTATAAGAGCAGACAACGCTTTAGCGAAATGGAAATAGCTTGACAGTCAGTACATTTGCCAACAAACTTGTAGGTACAAGCATATAAGTCCTCATGTAACGATTCTGGATTCATCCAGGGAGACAGGCAGCGTGTACCAGCGTGCAGCACCGTGTTCACTTTATCTTCCGCCAGCGCATCGGCCGCAACATATACAGTCATCCATACCGCCGCGCCCATACGGCGACGGCCTGGCATCGAGGCCGTATGCTGGATAATCTGCTCAGGGGCGTACGCGTCCTGGATCTCACGCAGAACGTGGCCGGGCCTTTCTGCACGCAAATCTTGGGGGACTTCGGCGCAGAGGTGATCAAGGTGGAGCGGCCCGGCGGCGGCGACGACACGCGGCTGTGGACGCCGCCCGACATCTGCGGCCACTCGTCCACCTTCATGGCCCTGAATCGCAACAAGCAAAGCCTGTGCGTCGATCTGTCGAAGCCGGAAGGGGCGGACATTGTGGGCAGGCTCGCAGCGGAAGCGGATGTACTGGTGCATTCCATGAAGCCGGGCAGCGCTGAAAACCGGGGCCTGGGCCCCGACGCGCTCTGCGAGGCCAACCCCAGGCTCATCTATTGCGCCATCAGCGCTTTCGGCGAAATCGGACCTTTGGCGCAGCTGCCTGGTTACGATCCCCTGATGCAGGCTTTCACCGGCATTATGAGCGTGACCGGCAACGAAGGAGACGATCCGGTGCGTGTCAGCGTGTCCCTGATCGACATGGGAACCGGCATGTGGGCTGCGCTGGGCATTCTCGCCGCCTATATTTCCCGCCTGCAGACGGGGCGCGGTTTGCGTGTCAACGCCAGTCTGCTGGAAACCGGCATGTCCTGGATGACGATCTTCATCGCCGGCTACCTGGCTTCGGGACGGTCGCCGCGCAAGCTCGGTTCGGCAATGAGCATGGCGGCGCCTTATCAGTTATTCCGTTCCAGTGACGGCTATGTATTTATCGCTGCGGGCAACGACCGGCTGTTTGTCAAGGTTTGCGACGCGCTGGGTTGCCCTGCACTGGTTGCCGACCCCAGGTTCGCGGCCAACTCCGACCGGGTCGTCAACCGCGCGGCCCTGCAGACCGAGATCGAGGCGCGCACCATGAAGACGACTTCGGCGGATATCGTCGCCGCCTTGAGGGCCGTAGGCGCCCCCTGCAGCGAATTGAACACAGTGGAGCAGGCGATCAATCATGAGCAGGTGGCGGCGCTGGGGATGGTAGCGGACCTGTCCATGCCCGGCGTGCCGGGTTTGAAAACGGTACCGCTGCCTTTGCGGGTCAACGGCGAACGGGCGGGAGCCCTGCAGCCGCCGCCTTTGTTGGGCGAACACACCGACGCCATACTCGACCGCCTGGGCCTGGATGTCCAGGAGCGGCGGAACCTGCGGCAAGCAGGGGTAGTCGCATGAGTCCCCGCCGCCGCGCAGCCTTTACGTTTTACCCGATGCCTGGATCGATATGAACTTTGACTATTCCGCTACACAGCATGAAATAAAGGCCGCCGTGGCCGGCTTGTGCGCCAGGTTCGGCGAGGATTACTGGCGCCGGTGCGAAGAAACTGAAGCTTATCCGGAAGAGTTCGTACAGGCCATGACCGATGCGGGATGGCTGTCCGCCTTGATTCCGGAGAGCTACGGCGGTGCAGGCCTGGCGCTGCTCGATGCCTGCCTCATTCTCGAAGAGATCAACCGCTCGGGCGGCAATGCCGCAGCCTGCCACGCACAGATGTACACCATGGGTTCCATTCTGCGGCATGGCAGCGAGGCCCAGAAGCAGCGTCTGCTGCCCGGGCTGGCCAGGGGCGATTTGCGGTTGCAGGCTTTCGGCGTGACCGAGCCGGATGCCGGTTCAAACACTCTGCGCATCAAGACCTTTGCGCGCAAGGTCGATGGGGGCTATGTCATCAATGGGCAGAAGATCTGGACGTCGCGCTATCTGCAGTCTCATTACTATCTGTTGATCGCGCGCACCACGCCTTACGAAGAAGTCAAAAAGAAAACCGATGGACTGAGCCTGTTCCTCGTGGACATAAAAAAGGCCGGCGCTGCACTGAAGTCCAGTCCCATTCGCACCATGCTGAATCACCACACCAACCAGGTCTTCATCGACAATCTGGAAGTCAGCGACGAAGACCGCATAGGCGAGGAAGGGAAGGGCTTTCATTATCTGCTGGATTCCCTGAATGCCGAGCGCCTGCTTGTGGCCAGCGAATCACTGGGCGATGGCAAATGGTTCGTCCGCAAGGCGGCCGCTTATGCAGGCGAGCGGGTCGTATTCGACCGTCCGATAGGGGCCAATCAAGGCATCCAGTTCCCTATTTCCCGCGCCCACATGAATGTAGAGGCGGCGGAATTGATGCGCAATCGCGCGGCGTCGCTGTACGATGCGAGCCAACCTTGCGGACATGAAGCAACTATGAGCAAATACCTGGCTTCCGAGGCGGCATGGGAAGCGGCCGAGGCGGCGATGACCACCTTCGGCGGCTATGGCGTAGCCTCGGAATACCACATCGAGCGCAAATGGAAGGAGACGCGGCTATTCCGCACCGCGCCCATATCGAACAATCTGGTGCTGGCCCAGGTGGCTCAGCACATACTTGGCATGCCCCGATCCTATTGACATGAGTTACGAGACACTGCTTATCGAAGAGGTGGCAGACGGGCCCGGCATCGCCGTATTACGCCTGAATCGCCCGGAGGTAATGAATGCCATGAACACGCAGATGTTCCTGGATATGCGAAACGCTTTCCGCGACCTGCGGGCCCGGGAAAGCTTGCGCTGCGTGGTCCTTGCCGGAAGCGGCCTGAAGGCCTTCAGCGCGGGTGGCGATCTCAAAGAGCGCAATGGCATGAGCGATGACACTTGGCGGCGCCAGCACGATTTGATCGAGGAAGCTTTCCTGGCCGTCAAAGATTTTCCCTTGCCCGTCATTGCAGCGGTCGAGGGGCACGCGCATGGCGGTGGCCTGGAGCTCGCCTTGATGTGCGATTTCATCATCGCGTCCGAGACGGCCCGGTTTTCCCTGGCCGAGGTCAAGCGCGGCATCATGCCGGGCGGTGGCGGCATACAGAACCTGGTGCGCGCGGCAGGCATGCGGATAGCCAAACAATATCTGTTCACCGGTGACCGTTTCGACGCGCGGCAGGCGCATGATTGGGGAGTGGTCAATGAAGTTGCGCCGGCCGGCGGCGCGGTGGAGGCGGCGCTGGCCATCGCGCGGCGCATCCTGCTTGCCGCGCCCATGTCGATCCGCTACGTCAAGCTCGCGGCCACGCGTGGCGGCGAAGTCGATTTCCATACGGGTTATGCCATGGATATCGCCGCTTACAACGTGCTCGTTTCATCGTCGGATCGCCTGGAGGGCGTGGCCGCCTTCAACGAAAAGCGGCCCGCAAACTGGACCAACTCCTAGGAGCCGTGCCTTGTCCATCACCCAGCAGCTTGCGGATTTCATCTCTACCCGGAAAGCGGACCTGATATCGGCGGACGTACGCAGCAGGGCGGCGCGGTGCCTGCTGGATACGCTGGCGGTTTCGGTGGCAGGCTATTGCGACCCCTCCGTGCGCGCTCTGGAAGATGCCTTATGCCCCGCGGATGGGATGCGTACCGTGGCCATGCCCTGGAGTCCGCGGCGCTACCGGGAAGACGATGCCTGCCTGGTCACCGGCATGTCTTCACACATCCTGGATTATGACGACGTCAGCATGCTGGCCGTCTGCCATCCCAGTGTGCCAGTCTTGACGGCTTTGTGGCCATTGCTGGAAGAAACCGGCGCCAGCGGCAGGGCATTGCTGGATGCCTATGTCGTGGGTACGGAGGTCTTGATACGCAGCGGGCAAGCCATGGGCTTTCGTCATTACGCGCTTGGATTTCATGCGACGGCGACGCTGGGCACGCTGGGGGCAGCGGCGGCCTGCTGCCATATGCTGGGCCTGGACAGCCGGCGAACAGCCCATGCCCTGGCCATTGCGGCGAGCATGTCGGCGGGCGTACGCAAGAACTTCGGAAGTATGGTGAAGTCTTTGCATGTCGGGCTGGCGGCCTCCAGCGGCCTGCGCGCCGCCCGTTTCGCCGCGGCGGGCGTGCAGGGCGCAGCCGAGCCGCTGGAAGCGGACGGCTGGCTGCGGGCATTCTCGGGAGGCGATTGCGATACATGGCCGGACGGCCTGGTGCTGGGCAGGCCATTCGCCATCGAGGCACCAGGTTTCGAGCAGAAGCGCTACCCTTGCTGCTACATGATGCACAAGATCATACAGGCCACCCTGACGCTTAAGCGCGAGCATGGCCTTGCGCTGGAAGGCTTGCGGGCTGCCACCATAGACATGTGCGGCGGCGCTTCCGCTCCCCTTATGCATCCTCATCCGAAAAACGGCCTGCACGCCAAATTCAGCGGTCCTTACGCCGTGGTGGGCTCTTTGCTGGACGGGCGCATGGACCTGGCCAGCTTCAGGGACGAGACGGTCTTGCGTCCGGCTGTGCAGGCCGCGCTGGGTGTCGTGTCCCTGCGGGAGAGTTCGCAGGCGCCGGCGCAAGGAGGCGACGTGGGCAGCGCGCCGGTCACTGTCACCCTGGATTATGGTCAGGGCGGTCGCTACAGCGCCACGGTCCACGCCATGCCGGGATCGGCGCAAGACCCGTTGACCGACAGGGATCTGCTGGAAAAGTGGCGCGATTGTCTGGCGCGCGGCCTGCCGGAATTGGGTGCAGCGACGGTGGACGAGCTGTTCCGGAAAGGGCTGGCGATGGACGCCCAGGCCAGTGTCCAGCAGTGGCTGGATGAATTGCGTCCGCACTCTTGAAGCTTATAAACACACAACGGAGACTAATCATGAAAAAGACCATGCAGCGGCGTTCATTGCTGGCGGCCAGCCTGGCCGGCGCATTTCTGTGGGTTGCGGCGATGCCCGTACAGGCGGCCGACACCGCCGTCATACGGATCGCCTATAACCTTCCCAAGGATCACGCCACAGGCCTTTATTTCGAAACGCTGGCCCGCGAGATAGACAAGCTGACCGCCTCGACCGCTTTGCATCTGAAGCCGCGCACCTTCCCCAACGGCCAGCTCTACAACGACACGCAACTGCCTGATGCAGTCAGCACCGGCGCTGTCGAAATAGGCCAGATGAATATCGGCTTCATGAACGGACCCGGAACGGAAGCCTTGCGCATCTGGGGACTGCCTTTCCTTTACAACTCCTGGGAGGCATTGTGGAAGACCGAAGATAACCCGGTTTTCAAGAAAACCTTCGATGAGCAATTTGGAAAGTTCGGTATGCATATGCTGGGTTGGGTCCAGTACGGTACGGTCGACTTCTATGCCAGCAAGCCCATCAACCTGCCGGCCGACATGAAGGGGCTGCGGATGCGTGCTTTCGGTGTGGACACCAGCATGCTGATACGCGATCTCGGCGGCTCTCCTGTGAGTCTCAGCTCGCAGGAAATGTTCCAGGCCGTGCAGCGCGGCACCATAGACGGCTTCATTACCGGCCCGACCTCGGTGTATTCGCGCAAGCTCTATGAAGTGGCCAAATATGGCACCACGCTGGGCATCAACTATCTGTCTTTCATGGCTACATGCAATTTGAAGTGGTGGAATGGACTGCCCGAAGATACGCGCAAGGCGGTTGCCCAGGCATCGGACATCGCGCAGCGCACCGCCCGCGAACGCGCCAAAGACGATGACCGGATCGCAAAGGAGCGTTTGAAAGAGAAAGGCGTCAGCCTGTCGGAACTGAACCCCGAGCAGCGTCAGCAATGGGTGGACGCTTCCAGGGGACTCTATGAAGCCTATCGCGAGAAGGCAGGCCCGCAGGGCAGCAAGCTGATGGAGATCGTGGATGCCGCCAACAAGAGCGTGGGCGTCCAGTAGGCACGGGGAGACAGGCGTGGGGATAATCGCCAGGGCGACGCAGTGCGCCAACAAGTGCGTGGTTGGGCTCGGCGTGGCAGCGCTGGGGGTGTTGCCGCTCATCGTCTTCTACGATGTTGCGGCGCGATACGTGTTCAACGCTCCGACCATCTGGGCCACAGAGATTTCCATCTATCTGCTGCAACTGCTGGTCTTCCTGCCCATGGGCCTGCTGACTTCGCAGAATGAACACATCCGCTCCACCCTGCTTGTCGACCGGCTGCCGCCGCGTGCGCGCGGCGTCCTGTACCGGGTTTCGCTGGTGCTTATTGCTTTGCTTGCGGCCTGCATAGCCTGGCTGGGCTGGAAGCTTACAGCGCACTCATGGCAGCAGTCGCAAGTATCCGCGACCTTGCTGGCAGTGCCGCTATGGCTGCCGCACGCCCTGATTCCGCTGGGAGGGCTGCTGCTTCTGATCAGCGCGGCGGGGGCCCTGGTCGACCCCATCGAACGGACCCGCCATGATCGCACGCAGGGGTGAGGCATGGAATTCACTACCATAGGCGTACTGATCGCGGGACTCGTGATTTTCCTACTTATAGGCGTACCGGTCGGTTTTGCGCTGGGCCTGGCTGGCGTGGCGTCCATACTTACCGTCGGTCCTTCTTTCCTCATCCAAATACCGCTGACGATCAGCAAGTCGTTTTCCGACGTCGTGCTGATCGCCATTCCGCTGTTTATCCTGATGGGAGAGATCCTGTATCGCGGAAAGGTGGGCCAGCAGCTGTTCGACACGTCCAACGCCTGGCTGGGAAGGCTGCGGGGCGGCACCGGCATGTCAGCCGTTTTTGCCTTCACCTTTTTCGCCGCCATTGTTGGATCCAGCATGGCTTCGGTCCTGACCATAGGCAAGATCGCCATTCCCGAGATGGAGAGCCGCGGCTACAGCAAGCGTTTGACCTATGGCTTGACTGCTGTAGGCGGCTCACTGGGCATACTGATTCCGCCCAGCATTCCCTTGATCATCTACGCGTCGCTTACCGAAGTCTCGCCCAGCGAGGTATTCATCGCCGGTTTCCTGCCGGGTTTCCTGATTGCCATCATGCTGGCCGTATGGGCCAGGTGGAAGGCGCCAAAGGCGACGGGCGAACCTTTCAACCTGAAGAAGGCGCTGCGCGTCACCATGCATTCCGTGCCCGACCTGCTGCTGCCTGTGGTGATACTGGGCGGCATTTATGCCGGGATCTACACGCCAACGGAAGCGGCCGCCATAGGCGTCGTCTATGCTGTACTGCTTACCGTCGTGGTCAGGCGCACGATAACCTTGCGCGAACTGCCCGGAGTGCTGGCCGACTCGCTCAAGAGCAACGCCATGCTGCTGACCATCGTCCTCGGGGCGCTGGTCTTCGGCTCAGCCCTGACGCTGATCGGCCTGCCGCAAATGCTTGCCGATGCCACCCATGCGGCTCAATTGCCGCAATGGGCGGTCATGCTGATGTTCGCGCTGATATGGCTGGTGATGGGGTGCTTCCTGGAAGTCATTTCCATCATACTCATCACCGTGCCGGTGTTCTTCCCGATCGCTGAGGTCATAGGCATAGACCCGATCTGGTTCGGGATATTCATGGTGATCAATATGGAAATGTCCGTCATCACGCCGCCCGTCGGCATGAATTTGTTCGCGATCAAGTCTATACTGCCGCACGAATCGCTGGAGACGGTTACCCGGGCCGCAGTGCCGTCTTTGCTCGTCCTGCTGTTCGCGCTGATCGCCTTGTGGGTGTTTCCGGATCTGGCCATGTACCTGCTGCGCTGATCCGGCCCGCCCCCAGGCGGGCCATGCTGTGGGTGGCTGATCGTGACTGTCGGGCAGCGGCACATACGATTGAATATTTTGCAAAGGTACAGACATGCCCACATTTGTTATGCCTGTCGGGAATAGCAAGATAGACCATGTTTTCAGGGCGCTCATCAACGATATCCAGTCGGGCAAGTATCGGGTGGGCGACAAGCTGCCGTCCGAAAATGAGCTGACGGCGGGTTTCGGCGTCAGTCGCAACACCGTGCGCTCGGTATTAGGGCGTCTGCAGGAGGCCGGGCTAATCAGCACACAGCGCGGGATGGGCAGTATTGTCAGGGCCAACACCGTGCAGCAGCGCTACACACAGTCGTTCGAATCGGTCAGTGACTTGCAGCGCTATACCGTCGAGACTCGTACCAGGGTGGTAGAAAAAGAGGAGATCACTATAGACCGCATGCTGGCCGACTGGTTGGGCTGCTCGGTCGGCGAGAAGTGGTGGCGCATTGCCACCTTGCGCTATTCGCGCGATGATGGGGTGCTGGTCGCTTATTCGGAAATCTATATTCCTTATGTCTACGGCATGCTGTTAAGCCGGAACGATCCCGAACGCATGCCAATATACAGAATGATAGAAGAGCAGCGGGGCGAATCCATCGCCGAAGTCCAGCAGACCATAGCGGCAGTGGGCGCCGATGCCAAGGCGGCGAAATGGCTGGGCATTTCCACGAAAGCCCCGGTATTACTGATTACGCGCCGCTACTATAGCCGCAGCAGGCAATTGCTGGAAGTCTCGCACACCCGGCATCCCGCAGATTCATTCAATTACTCCATGAGCGTGCGCTTGACCTCTGATGGAGAGTCCAAAAAAGAGGATAAATCCGGCGGAGCAGGGTGATTTACCTGCATGTCGGAGCGGGCGCTCAGGCAGCCTTGTCTCAGGCGATCCTGTTTTGGCTTGTGGCGGTAAGGGATATGCTATGCACAGGTTTCCAGGCTGAACCGGAAGCGGGGTATGGATCGCAGGAAGAAACAGCAATGCTGTCTACAGCAAATGCCGTCCGCTTCAAGAATGACGGTTGGAAGGCGGGAGAGCGACGCCAGGAGGGTAAGCCGCAGGCAGGGTCGGTGACCCGTACCAGCAGCTTCAAAGCATATCGTCGCCGATGCCGCGCCGCCGGCGCATGGCCACGCCGATGCGCCGGATATCGGCGTCGTCCAGTAGGCGCGCCGCCATGGGCAGCAGTTCGTCTTCCTCGCGCTGGATGTGCCGCTGATACAGGCCGGTAAAGGCATCGACATCCTCGTCCGCCAGCGCGGCCGGTTCGCCGCGTTCTATGCGGGCCAGCACATCGCGCAATGCGCGCCACTTCGATTCGAGCTCGCGATGGTCGGCGCTGAGCCCGCCGATAATTTCATGTATGCAAACCGCGTCCGACCCGGCCATCGACTCGATCAGGGAAGGAAACAGGTCTTCTTCCTCGTCGGCATGATGCTGGATGGCCGAAGTATCGAAATAGCGCATGATGCTGCGCGCCGCCTGGCGCGCCTGCATATCGCTGCCGTGATCCGGCAGATATTCCGCCAGCCGCTTCAAGGTCGAACACTGGCGCTCGATGCGGACATGACAGGCCGCCAGCATCTCCAGCGGCGCCTCGGTACTGGCGCTGGGCCCCGAAAAACCAGGAAAATCCGTAGGCATGGCAGTGTCTCCTATATGTCCTGGATTGTACCGGGTTCGGGTGGCATGTATAGTCGCGCCGGGCCCGATACGCTGCTTACGGCCATCCGTCATGGGCCCCTCGCTTGCGGTAAAGCCGCGCGCCGCCTATACATTGAGGCGAGATGGAATTATTGTCGAGGCAATCCTGAGTCGGCCACAATAGCGTCGATTTTTTTTCTTTCTTCTGCTAAATATTGCTGCAATGCTTGTGGATTATTTTCTTCGACTGACTCATATCCGATCGTCTGTAGGAATTTGACCATCTCCGGCTGGGCCAAAGAATCGCGTGCCGCAAGCAGCAGCTTGTCGCGACGATCCTTGGGGGTTCCCGTCGGCACGAGCAGCCCGTTCCATACTGGTACAGACCATCCGGGCACCCCAACTTCTTCAGCAGTTGGTACGTCTGGCAAGGGCCCGAGCCGGCGAGGGCCTAATATAGCGAGCCCTTGCACTTTTCCCGAATTAATATATTCCGCCTGGTCGCCTGTCAGCAGCGCAGAGTCTATTTCCCCGGCGAGCAAGGCCTGTAGTACAGGCGCGCCCCCGCGGTAGGGCACATGCAGGAATTCGGTCTGCGTCTTCAATTGAAGCAATAGCAGACCCAGATGGCTTGCGCTCCCCGTTCCAAAGGATCCGAACGAGACAGCGCCGCGATGGTCGCGGGCGTAGGAAAGAAATTCTTTAAATGTTTTAGCAGGGAAATTCGCACGCGTGACGAACACGTAGGCGCTCGATGCAATAAGTAAAATCGGGGCAAGGTCCCGTTGGGGATCGTAAGGCAGTGATTTCATTACTGCCGGCAGGACGGATTGAGTTGTTCCAGAGCCCACCAATACAGTGTAGCCATCGGCATCGGCCCGCGCCACGGCGGCCGCGCCGATCGCACTACCTCCTCCGCTGCGATTTTCAACGACCACGGATTGCTTCAGGTATTTGGCCATGCCGTCTGCAAGGCGCCGTGCAACCGCGTCCGCTGTTCCGCCCGCGGGCAATGGGACGACAAGCTTGATTGGCCTGGCGGGAAAGGTTTCGGATGCTGCGGCCTTCGTTCCGTAAACGGCCGATATCGCAAACATCTGTAAAAGGCGGCGGCGCGATGTGGAAATCGTCATGTCTCTATACTCCCGGCTTGGATTTTATTGGTGGATCGACTGGAAAAGTACAATCTGCGAGGGTCGTGCGTGATCGTGAAATATGGCCTGCGTCGCTGGCACGGTATGTGTATGGCGGCCTAATGGCTCGCCCGTATTGGGGTTGATGTCATAGCCAGGAAAGCTCGAGCTGGAAATATCCAGACGAATACGGTGTCCTGTTTTGAACAGGTTGCTTGTTGGATTGATTTCAATTTCGATCTCGTAGATTTTTCCCGGCTCGATGAGTTCGCCTTTGGCTTGCCTGTCGCGGTAACGCATGCGCAGAATGCCCTCCGATAGCAGCAAGGCGTAGCCTTCAGGCCATTGATCGGAGGGCGGATAGACGTCTATAAGTCGAGCGGTAAAGTCGGTATCCGCCGCGGAGGACGAAACCCATAGCCGAACCGACAATGGACCCGTGACTTCGATCGGCTGATCAAGCGCCGCCGTCTGGAAGACCAGTACATCGGTCCGCTCTGACAATGGGCCGCTTTGCCCGCGACATGCGAAAAAATCCGGCCGACATACCTGGTCGTGCGGGCCAGGCAGAATGAAGGCTGGATAGTTCTCCGACTGCTGGCTAGTGGCTCCTATAGTGGGAAAGGGGTGTTCCGGATCGAATTCATAGGTGCTATATGCATTCGTTTCTGACGGAAGGCGCGTTGTCAGTCCTTTGTCCGGTTGCAGATACCAGGCTACCGGCTTGACATGGGTTGGGGGCCATACCTTGGACGAGTGCCATTCTCCCCCGTGAAAAATCCGGCCTTGCTCGGTGCGATGGCCGTCTCCCGTACCCATGAGGAAATAGCGCAATGCTGTTTCCTCCCGCGCATCGGCCACAGGACTAGGCCCCATTTGCCGGTCAAGCCAGTCCAGCCATAGCTTCGTTACCGGTCCGAACCGGGCGGCTTCGATGCCGAATTCCGCTTCTCCCGCAACGGTGATTTCCCCCATGCCGGGGTGGTGCACCCATGGCCCCATCAATAACTGGACCGAGCGCTGGCTGCGTTTTCCCAGCTCGTTCAATTTTTCCAGGTTGGCATTGGCATGATGAGCAAACCAACCCGATATCAGCAAAATCGCTACGTCTTTTGGATATTCATCCCAGCGCCCCTCCAGCCTTACTGTGGGATTATGCCAATAGGGTTCATCATCAGTCTTCTCCATCATGGAAAAGAAAACGTCTTCGTATGCTGGAGCCAGGCTCAGCGGGGTTTGACCGCGCCGTAATGGCTTGCTGCCCAACCATTTGTCCAGCGAACGCCCCATTTCTTTCAACGCTTCCGCAATGCTCGGGTCGGCCATCGCTTCGTGCCCCTGGCTTCCGTGATCCAACGCCCATGCGAGCGTTACGCCGAGGTTGTAGGCGCCGTGGTACCGAAACATGCGTTGATAGTAATTGTTGCCGCCATCACGCAGGACCTGTGCGCGCAATCCATAAGGCTTGAGCAGGGCGAGAGCTTGCTGATTAGCGGCGCTGAAGGAGCCGCCTACCGTGCCCAGGCGTCCGTCGTACCAGTCCTGCTGCTTGATCCATTCCACCGTATCCCAACCGTCGTCTCCCTCGGTCGGGATGTTCGTCATCATATGGAAATGCCCGCTTGAATCAAACCTGCCCCGGACATCCTGCACGATGAACACATAGCCGCGCTGCGCTGCAGCGCGGCCAAACCCCACAAATCGAGGCAACTTCCGGTTGTATGGAGTGCGCTCCAGCAGAACAGGAAAACGGCCGGCAGCCTTAATTCCTTGATGGGCGGGAAAATAAATATCCATGACGAGCCGCGTGCCATCGCGAGCTCGCATGACGGCCGCCTCATGCACCACTACGCCGTCCTCGAAATTTGGATCATGCTGTGCTTCGCATTGTTGAGCAGAAGCCGCGTCCAGCTCAAAATCATCACAGCGCTGAGATTCCCTCATGATTATTGTCTCGCCAGCTTTATAACAATATCAATATAAGACTTCGACATTGACAACAGAATTGTTTTTAGGGAAACGCCCCTTCGCGTTCTGCGAAGGAAGCATGCAGGCCATCGGGCAGCCTGGTGCGTGCGCTTCAGGCCGCGGTGAGTTTCCTACCTGATATTTCTTCTTTTCTGTTTCGTCGCTCGACGTACGCTTGCAACCGGCGATGGCGCCGCAGCTACCGCAGGTAGCGGACGATGAGCCGAGTGGCTTCGTCGGTGAGCGCTTCGAAGGCTGCGTCGGAGAGTCTTGCGGAATGGTGCAGGACGGCTGTGTGTGTCAGGGCCTCTATCGAGGTGACGCAGACGAATGCCGCGAGTTCCGGATCGACTGGGCGGAATTCGCTGGAGTGGGATTCGAGAAAAGCCTGGAACAAGGCATAGGTTTCTTGATTGAAGATTTCCGTGTCCGCAAGCCTGCCGGTATGCGGAAGCTGTTCCGCGAGCACGCGGTGCAGCTTGGGGTCGATGCGGTGGGCTTCGATGGCGGCGGTGACGAGTTTGCGCACCGCCTGTTCCATCGGTAGCGCGGCGACCTCCGCCATCGTGGCGCGCACGACTTGCATAAGCTCTTTGCCGTGGCGCTCTATGACCGCGGCGACGAGCGCTTCTTTGCCGGGAAAGTATTGGTATAGCGATCCAATGCTCACGCCCGCTTTTTCGGCGATGCGGTTGGTGCTGGCTTTGTCGAAACCGTCCTCGACCAAAATGCGAGCGGTTGCTTCGACCAAGGCGTCCACGGTCATGCGCGATCGCTCTTGAGCCGCTTGTTTTCTTGGTTTCGTGAGCGGTTTCCGGGCCATTTCCTGGAGTCCAAATGCGAGTATGCAAATGCGAGTAATCGCTCATATTATAGGGGCTGAGCGGAAGGAAAAGGAGAGGCCAGGTTAATCAAAGTGCATCTTGGCTTGAAAGGAAATTGCTTATGAGTTATCAGTCTTATTCTCAGCTTGTTGCCGTCAAGCAATGGGCCGATCGCGGCCTCTATGACGCTGTCAGCCGGAACTTTGCCCGCTTGTCCGAGCAAGAGGCCGCGATCATGCTGCGCATCTTCGACCATATGCATGCGGTCGATAAAATATTCCAGGCCCATCTGCAGGGCGTGCCTCATTCATTTCAGGCGCCGAAGTCTGAAAAAATACCCGGCTTGCAGGAGCTGGCGAGCAGTGCCAAAGAGGTCGATGACTGGTATGTGTCTTACGTGGATAGCCTGGCGGACGACGATTTCGAGCAGGCAATCGATTTCGTCTTCACCAGCGGCAAGCCTGCGCGTATGCGGCGCGGTGAAATCATCCTGCACGTCTGCATGCATGGAACGTATCATAGGGGCAATGCGGGCGCGGTTCTTCAATTGAAGGGCATCGCCCCCAGCCGCGATTCGGTCACCGACTTCCTTGAGGATGCCGCTCGCGAGGGCTGCCAACTGCAGCCATCATAGACGCATATATCCGTTCCAATTCAGGAGAACCGGGATGATGAGCAAGAACACAGTTTGTCTTTGGTATGACGGCGCCGCTTTGGAAGCCGCAACTTTCTATGCCGCGACCTTTCCCGACAGCGCGGTGGTGGCGGTCCATCGCGCGCCCGGCGACTTTCCGTCCGGCAAGGAGGACGATGTCTTGATGGTGGAGTTCAAGGTAATGGGCATTCCGTGCCTCGGCCTGAACGGCGGGCCGGCCTTCAAGCACAACGAGGCGTTCTCGTTCCAGGTTGCAACGGATGATCAGGCCGAGACGGATCGTTTGTGGAACGCGATCGTCGAGAACGGCGGCGAGGAAAGCGCCTGCGGCTGGTGCAAGGATAAATGGGGCGTGTCATGGCAGATCACGCCGCGCGTCTTGATGGACGCGGTCACCGGCCCTGACCGAGCGGCCGCCAAGCGCGCGTTCGACGCCATGATGGATATGAGAAAGATCGACGTTGCTGCGATAGAGGCGGCTCGGCGCGGCTGAGGCCGCGATGCTGGGCGATGCTTTACGCGGCCATGCGGCGCTTGCTCGCGCGCCACCTGGGCGCGCACGGCGTGCCTATGCTGGCATCGTTCGCCTGGAGCCGTTATCCTAGCAATATCCATCGATGGCAATAATGGAATGACAAGGAGACCAGGCATGCCTCAGCCGAACCACATAGCAGCCACGGGGGCGCCCGCGGCGGACAGTCTGGATGCGGACTTGCAAGAGGTATTCCAGAAGTGCGTGGACAAACTGGGCTTCGTGCCCAACGTCCTGGCGGCCTATAGCCTGCGGCCCAATAAACTGCGCAACTTCATGGCCATGTACAACGAGCTCATGCTGGCGCCGTCGGGGCTCAGCAAACTGGAGCGCGAGATGGTGGCGGTAGTGGTGTCCAGCGCCAACCATTGCTACTACTGCCTGGTGGCGCACGGGCAGGCGGTGCGGGCCCTGTCGGGCGATCCGCAATTGGGCGAGATGATGGTCATGAACTACCGCGTCGCCCCCTTGGATGCGCGGCAGCGGGGCATGCTGGATTTTGCCTGGAAGCTGACCAAGACGCCGGAACAGGTGGTCGAAGAAGACCGCCAGGCCTTGCGCGACCTGGGTTTCAGCGCCGAGGACATCTTCGACCTGGCCGACACCGTGGCCTTCTTCAATATGTCCAATCGCATGGCCATCGGCACCGACATGATGCCCAACCCGGAATACCACGGCATGGACAGGCCGACGCCTTTCGTACCGCCTGTGAAAAAATAGATTGCGAGACCCCCCGCAGCCTTGAGGCCGGCGCGGGGGGCGATCCAACTCTATATTTCCTCAATTCATATACAAAGACAATAAAAATTCTTGTGGGGTATTAGCGCACTCAGTAAAGTTTCGATATAACCAAATCGGTGATCACTTTACTATGAAGCTGTCTTTCCAGAATATACAGAAGGAATTCTCCGGCCTGCGCGTCATCCAGGACTTCAGCCGCGAGATAGACGACGGCGAGCTCGTCGCCTTGGTGGGACCTTCCGGCTGCGGGAAATCCACCTTGCTGCACATCGCCGCCGGGCTCGAAAAACCCAGCCAGGGGGCGATACTCGCCGACGGCGCTCCGATCCAGGGGCCGAACCCAGAACGCACCCTCATGTTCCAGGAAAACGC
>DJWC01000015.1:518-8741 GCA_002441445.1 Pusillimonas sp. UBA6240 | reverse complement strand
TCTTCTTCGAGGATGATCTGCAGCAATATGCTGCGCGTGATGTCCTCGCCGGTTTTGGCGTCGACGACCTGGAAAGCCCCGCTATCGAGCACCAGCTTCTTTACGTCCGCCAATGTGATGTAGGTGCTGGTTTGCGTATCGTATAAACGCCTGTTCGGGTATTTTTTGATCAGGCGCGGTGAACTGGATTGAGCTTGCGTCATAAGTGAAACCAAATACATGATGTAGCGGAAAAAGTGAAGGGCGGGCGCGGCGCCGCCCCGCCCCGGCCATAGCCGCTACCCCATGTGCAGCCCGCCGTTCAGCGAAAAGTCGGCCCCCGTGGCGAAGCCCGATTCGTCCGATGCCAGCCATGCCACCATCGACCCGATTTCATCCGGCGTGCCCAGCCGCTTCACGGGGATGGTGGCGACGATTTTTTCGAGCACATCGGGACGGATGGCGCGCACCATGTCGGTGCCAATATAACCCGGAGAGATGGTGTTGACCGTGACCCCCTTGCTGGCCACTTCCTGGGCCAGGGCCATGGTGAAGCCATGTATCCCCGCCTTGGCCGTGGAATAGTTGGTTTGCCCGAACTGGCCCTTCTGGCCGTTTACGGAACTGATGTTGATGATGCGCCCCCATTGCTTGTCCACCATGCCTTCGATGACCTGCTTGGTGACATTGAAAAGGCTGTTGAGATTGGTGTCGATGACGGCGCGCCAATCTTCCTGGCTCATCTTGCGGAACATGCCGTCGCGCGTAATGCCCGCATTGTTCACCAGCACATCGACAGTGCCGTACAACTCGCGCACTTGCTCGAAGGCCTTGACCGTGGAATCCCAGTCGGCGACATTGCCCACCGAAGCGTGGAAGGTATAGCCCAGCGCCGATTGCTCTTCCAGCCATTGCGCATAATTGCGGCTGGGGCCGCAGCCCGCCACGACGGTAAAGCCTTCTTTCGCCAGACGCTGGCATATGGAAGTGCCTATGCCGCCCATGCCCCCCGTTACGTAAGCCAGTTTGCCGCTCATATGATTCTCCTTGAACTTCCGGCCCGTATGACTGCAGCCCACCCATTGAGCTGGAGCATCGCCCCGGGTTTATAACTTATCAGCGCTTCACACTTCGATGGTCGACTAGTCGTCTGCTCATGCGGATGCCTTTTCACCTTTGTCGATGTATGTCAGGTTGCGCGAACCTTCACGTAGCTGCCCGGCGCGTCTTCCAGGGGAGGATGCCTGGCGTCGCCCAGCTTGGAACGCGCCCGGACCAGCGGCCCGGAATGGCCGGCCAGCCATTGGACCCAGTCGGGCCACCAGCTGCCCTCGTGGCGGGCCGCGGCTTCCAGCCAGCCGTCCGGATCGGCGGGCATGGGGGCCCGCGCGGCGGCATCGGCATCGTGCGCCCAGTAGCTGCGCCGGCGCTTGGCAGGCGGGTTGATGACCCCGGCGATGTGCCCCGACGCACCCAGCACGAAACGCACAGGGCCGCGCACCAGGCCGGTGGATGCGTAAGCGGACGGCCAGGGCACGATGTGGTCTTCGCGCGAACCGTAGATATAGGCGGGCATCGTCAATGAGCCGAGATCCAGCCCATGCCCGTCCACCCTGACGCGGCCCGGCTCCTTCAGATTGTTTTCCAGGTAGGTATTGCGGAAGTACCAGGCGAAGAATGGGCCGGGCAGGTTCGTGCCGTCGGCATTCCAGAACAGCAGGTCGAAGGCGGGCGGGGCCTCGCCCTTCATGTAGTTGCTGACCACGTAGTTCCAGACCAGTTCGCTGGGCCGCAGGAAGGAAAACGTGGTGCCCAGTTCGCGCGCCGACATCAGGCCGCCCCGGCCAAGCTGATATTCGCGCGCGCTTGCATGGAATTCGTCGACGAAGACGTCCAGCACGCCGGTTTCCTTGAAGTCCAGCAGCGTGGTCAGCAAGGTCAGCGCGCCCACCGGCTGGCGCCCCTGCGCATGTGCAAGGGCCAGCGCGGCCGCCAGCAGGGTGCCGCCGACGCAAAAGCCCAGCGCGTTGATCCGCGGCTGCCGGCTGATGTCGGACGCGACCTCGATGGCCTTCAGGACGCCTTGTTGCAGATAGTCGCCCCAGGTGGCGGCGTCGACGCCGTCGGCGTCCGTCGGCTGGGGGTTGCGCCATGAAATCAGGAAGACGGTAAAGCCCTGTTCGACGGCATGCCTGACGAAGGAATTGTCGGGCTGCAGATCGAGTATGTAGAACTTGTTGATGCAAGGCGGGACGATGAGCAAAGGCGTTTTGTGCACCTTGGCGGTCAGCGGCGCATACTGGATGACCTGCATCAACGGGTTTTGATATACCACCGCGCCCGGCGTGATGGCCACGTTGCGGCCGAGTTCGAATCGGCTTTCATCGGTTTGCGTCAGCCGGCCTTGCTGCATGTCGCGGAACAGATTGCGCATGCCCTCGGACAGGGACCTGCCTTGCGTATCCAGGATGGTGCGCAGGACTTCAGGATTGGTGGCGACGAAATTGGACGGCGCCGCGGCTTCCACCCATTGCATCACGGAAAACCGCAGCCGGTTGCGCGCCGCCTCGTCCAGTTGCGCGGCATCCACCATTTGATGCATGGCCCTGGCCGCTAGCAGATAGGTATGCGCGGCCATGAGGGAAGCAGGGTCTTGCGCCCAGGCCGGCGCGCTGAAGCGCCTGTCGGATGGCGGCTGCAACATGCCTTGGCGCGCGAGCCCGGCGATCTTCAGCCATTCGCTGGAGAATTCCGCCTGGATTTCCGCGAGCTTGTCCGGTGCGACGCCTGCCGGCACAGGCCATCCTGATGACGACGGAATTCTCACTTTACAGGCACCTTAAATGTATCCATATCCTGGTCCAATCTTGGAGGTCAATCAATACCGTGTCAATCAGGGTAAGTCGCTAGAGCCCGTCTACATGCCGCTTTCGGGAGAATGGCGTATGCCGCGGCTCATCGCAGCCAGGCCAGGGTGGCCATGCGTCCCGTCGGGGAAGCGCGCCGATAGGAATAATATTTGTCGGCCTGCGCGTAGCTGCATTCGCCGGACAGCTCCACCCGGGCCACGCCCGCCCGCTGCAAGCGGCGGCACGCCAGGGCGGGCAAGTCCGCCAGCCACTTCCCCGGCCTGCCCCGTGGCGTAAAGCATTGCGCGGCCTCGGCATCCTGGTCGACGAACGCCGAGAACACATCTTCGCCGACCTCGAAATGCGGCTGGCTGATGGCCGGACCTATCCAGGCGCGCCAGGCCGTGCCGGGCGCGGCGCGCCGCCGCAGCGCTTCCAGAGTGTTTTCCAGCACCCCCGCCGCCAGGCCGCGCCAGCCCGCATGCGCCATGCCGAGCGCCCGCCCGTCCATGCCGGCCAGCACCACGGGAAGACAGTCGGCCGTCATGATGGCCAGGACCCGGCCCGGCGCGCAGGTAACGGCCGCATCGGCGCGCGGGACGCCGGCCGCGCCCCGCGCGATATCCGCATCGCAGACTTCGGCGCCGTGCACCTGGTCCAGCCAGACCGGTTCGGCGGGCAGCATGGCGCGCAAGGCCGCGCGGTTGGCCATGACATGATCGCGGTCGTCGCCTGTATGCAGGCCCAGATTGAATGAGCTCCAGGGCCCCGCGCTGGCGCCGCCCCGGCGGGTGGTGCAGAAATAATTCACGCCATCCCACGGAGCGCCTGTAATGGTATGCGGAGCGTTTGCAAAGTTCATTCGATCCACGCGATATGGTCCAGTACCTGTTGAAAATCCTGCGCGAGCGGAGCTTGAAACGACACCCTGGCGCCGCTGGAAAAATCATCGAAACTCAACGCGCGCGCATGCAGCAACTGACGCCGGGCGCCGCCCACCGGCCTGCCGCCATACAAGACGTCCGCTACGAGAGGATGGCGCAAGCTCATCATGTGCACGCGTATTTGATGCGTGCGGCCTGTTTCGAGCCTGCATACGACTTCGGTGACGAGCGCATCGCCGGCGCGGCCCGTGCGCAGCGGGGCGTAGTGCGTCACCGCGGGCTTGGGGGCGATGGGGTGTTCCACCGCCATGCGCACCGGCACCCGGGGATCGCGGCCTATATCCAGCCTGACCGTGCCCGCGGCGGCCAGCTTTCCATGCACCAGCGCGATGTATTCGCGGCTGACGCTGCGCGCCTGCAATTGGCGTATCAGATGGGTCTGCGCTTTTTCGTGGCGCGCCACGACGAGCAGGCCGGAAGTGTCCTTGTCCAGCCTGTGCACGATGCCGGCGCGGGCGACCTGGCCCAGTTCGGGATAGCGGAACAGCAGGCCATTGAGCAGCGTGCCGCCCCAATTGCCCGCGCCCGGATGCGTCACCAGGCCCGCCGGCTTGTTCACGACGATCCAGTCGGCGCTCTCGCCCAGGACCTCGAAACCCACATCTTCGGGCGTGAAAGCCTGCTGCTCGGGCGGCTGCTGCTCGTACACCAGCAGGCGGTCGCCCGGATTGGCCATTTGCTTCACACGGGCGGGCTGCCCGTTCAGGAGCACGTGCCCGGCTTCTATCCAGCCCTGCAGCCGGCTGCGGGAATGCTCCGGAATCAGCTTCGCCAGGACTTTATCCAGGCGCTCAGGCAAAGCCGACAAAGGCAGCTCGAATTCCAGCGGCGCCGGCAAAGAATAACTTTCTTTGTCAATATCTGTGTCAGGCATGGCGACAAATCATATAATCAGCGAGCAATGCTAACACCAAGGACGCTTTTGTGACTCGCAAGGACTTCAAATTTCCCCGCCTTTCCCGCCGCTTGCGCAACGCAGGGCTCGCTTTGGCCGTCGCCGCGCTGGTGGCGGGCTGCGGCACCATCAAGGGCGAGCAGGACAAGACTGCAGGCTGGAGCGCCGAACGCCTCTACCAGGACGCCCGCACCGAAATCAGCGCGGGCAACTGGAAGGATGCCCGCACCCGCCTGGAAGCGATCGAGGCCCGCTACCCGTTCGGCGGCTATGCCCAACAGGCGCTGATCGACCAGGCCTATGTCAACTGGAAAGACGAAGAACCGGAACAGGCGCTGGCCGCGATCGACCGCTTCCAGCAGCAGTACCCCAACCACGCCGGCACGGACTACATGCTTTACCTGAAGGGCTTGATCACCTTCACGCCCCCCAGCGCGTCCTTCACCAAGTTCACCCGCCAGGACCCCAGCGAGCGCGACCCCAAGGGGCTGCGCGAATCGTACGAGTCCTTCAATGAGCTCATCAAGCGCTATCCCGACAGCCGCTACACGGCGGACGCCAAGAAGCGGGTCACTTGGCTGGTCAGCACCATCGCCGAAAACGAAGCCCATGTCGCTCAGTATTATTACGAGCGCGGCGCCTATGTGGCGGCGATCAACCGCGCGCAAACCGTCATCACCGATTTCCAGGGCGTGCCGGTCGCCGAAAAAGCGCTGTACATCATGTATTTGTCCTACGACAAGCTGAACCTGCCGCAGTTGCGCGACGACACCAAGCGCGTGCTGGACCAGAACTTCCCCAACAGCAAATACTACACGGAAGGCCTGAACGCGCGGCGCGGCAGCTACTGGAACCCGGTCAACTGGTTCTGAGGCCGGCTCCGCATCCATAAGCCGCCGCGCGCAAGGTCGCGGCGATCCAGGCCTGCGCCCGCAAGCGCGGGCTAACCGGCCCCGACCGCCACGCCGCTGTCCTCCCCCAGGCCCTCTTCGCGGGCCTGTTTGTCGTGCATGAAGGCCAGCACCTGTTCAAGCTCGCGAGTACGCGCAAAAGGCGGCAGGCCGCGCCACAGCAGCTTGCCGTAAGGTTTTTCGACCATGCGGCGGTCGCCCACCATCAGCACTCCCCAGTCGCTTTCGCTACGGATCAGGCGGCCGGCGCCCTGTTTGAGCGCAATGGCGGCTTCGGGCAACTGGTATTCCATGAAGGGGTTGCCGCCCTGGCTGCGGCATAGATTCAACCGGGCTTCGAGCACCGGATCGTCGGGCGGCGCAAAAGGCAGCTTGTCTATGGCCACGAGCGTCAGCGCTTCGCCCGGCACGTCGATGCCTTCCCAGAAGCTGGCGCTGCCCACCAGGACCGCATTGCGCCCGGCGCGAAACCGTTCCAGCAGAGCGCGCCGCGAGCTTTCCCCCTGGCGCAGCAGCATGCGGTCTAGGTCCTCGTCCTCGAAGCATTCCTCCAGCCTCTGGGCGATGTTTTCCACTGCGCGCAAGGTCGTGCACAATACCAGCACACCGCCCGTGGACGCACGTATCAGCGGCAGCAGCGCCTGGACGAAGCGCTCGTTGAAACCCTGGTCGCTGGGCAGCGGCAAGGACTTGGGCACATACAGCACCCCCTGCGCAGCGTAGTCGAAAGGCGATTCCCAGCGCAGCGTAGCGGCGTCCCACAAGCCGAGCTGGCGCTGGAAATGGCCGAAGTCGCCGTGCACCGACAAGGTGGCGGACGTCAGCACCCAGGCCTGGTCCTTGCCGCGGTAGCGGGAAAATATCTGCGCCACCGACAGGGGAGCGCTGTGCAGCCGCATATGATGCTGGCTGTGCTCCACCCAGCGCACCGCGGCGCTTTCTTGCTCCGGCCCTTCATCCGCCCATGCGCCGCCGTCGGCATCCGCCGGAACGCCCGCGCCGCCGCCCGGCGCCGGACGCAGGGCATTGCGCCCCTGGCGGTCCGGCTGACTCCATTGAAACAGGCGGGCGCGCAAGTCCAGGCAAGTCTTGGCCACCGCCGCCAGATCAGGGTGCTTGTCGCTGACCACGGCCAGCAATTGCGAGCTCTTGTCCAGCACATCCAGCAATGCCGCAAGCGCCTCGTCGAAGGCCTGGGCGTCCGGTATGCTTTGGAAAGTCGCCTTGCGGCCGGGCAATTTTTCTATCGGCGCTGCGGCCAGCCGCAGTTGGCGGGCGGCATGTTCTATGCGCTTGCCGGCTTCGCTCCAGTTGGTGGCTTCGCGCGCATGCGCCAGGCCCGCCGCTTCCGCCGCGCGCGCCAGGTCCAGCAACTGGTGCGAAGACACGCTGGTTCCCAGAAAACGGGTGGCAATATCCGGCAATTGATGCGCTTCATCGAAAATCACCAGCTCCACGGTGGGAAGCAGGTCGGTGATGCCCTCTTCGCGCAAAGCCAGATCCGCCATGAACAAGGCATGATTGACGACCACGAGGTCGGCATCCTGGGCCTGGCGCCGGGCTTTCAGGACAAAACAGTCCTTCACATGCGGGCATTCCTGGCCCAGGCAGTTTTCGCGGGTGGACGTAACCCGGTTCCAGATATCGGCGTCTTCGGGCACCGTGGCGAGGTCGGCGCGGTCGCCGCTTTTGGATTGCTGCGCGAAAACCTGGATATCGCGCAACTGCCCGATCTCGGCGCGCGACTTCAGCGCCCGGTCGTCGCCGGACAGACGGCCCAGGTGATAATGGCACACATAGTTGCCGCGCCCCTTGAGCAAAGCCACCTGTATGGGCAGGCCCAGCGCTTGCCGCAGGCGGGGCAGGTCGCGGCGGAAAAGCTGGTCCTGCAAAGTGCGGGTGCCAGTGGATACCAGCACTTTGCCGCCGCCCAGGAAGGCGGGCACCAGATAAGCCCAGGTCTTGCCAGTGCCGGTGCCGGCCTCGGCGATGAGCGTGGAATGGTTCTGCAAGGCCTCTTCGATGGCCTCGGCCAGCTCGAGCTGCGCCTGGCGCGGCCGGTAATCGGGCACCGCGCCGGCAAGCGGGCCGTCAGCCGCGAAAATACGGGAAAGTTCTTGCAAAAGCATCAAAAAGTAAATAAGAGATAAGCCCAGCGTAGGCCGCAAAGCAAAAAAGGTAAAGTATGCGCTCGCGCCGCCCGCATGGGGGAATGATACTCGCCTATTTTTTCGCCTTGGGGGCCATTGTGGCAAAATGCGCCGCGTGTATTTAAGTTTCTGAAAGACGGACGAATGACTGATACCTCTGCCCGAGCAACATCCGAACCTCTTGCGCATGGCGCGGACCCGGCCCGCATCGTCGCCCTCCTGGCCGCCGAACTGAATATCCGCCCGGCGCAGGCCGCCGCCGCGGTGGGCTTGCTGGACGAAGGCGCCACGGTGCCCTTCATCGCCCGCTACCGCAAGGAAGTCACGGGCGGGCTGGACGATACCGTGCTGCGCAATCTGGAAGTGCGCCTGCTTTATGTGCGCGAACTCGAGACGCGCCGCCTGGCCATACTGGATTCCATTGCCCAGCAAGGCAAGCTCAACCCCGAACTGCAGGCGGAAATCCTGGCGGCCGACACCAAGCAGCGGCTCGAG
>DJWC01000015.1:372-500 GCA_002441445.1 Pusillimonas sp. UBA6240 | reverse complement strand
CCGGCCTGGAGCCGCTGGCCGACGCCATACTGGCCGACGCCGAGTGCGATCCCGCCGTCCTGGCCGAAGGCTATCTGAACGCCGAGGCGGGGATAAAAGACGGCAAGGCGGCGCTGGACGGCGCCCGC
>DJWC01000015.1:0-261 GCA_002441445.1 Pusillimonas sp. UBA6240 | reverse complement strand
TGCTGCGCGGCCGCCAGCAAGGCATGCTGGACATCCGGCTGGGCCTGGACGCCGAACTCGAAGCACAGACGCCCCACCCCTGCGTGGCTCGCATCGCCTCCTTGCTGGACATCGGCGCGGACTTCGCTCTGGATGCCCCCGCGCGCGGGCGCTGGCTGGCGGAAGTCTGCCGCTGGACTTGGCGCGTGAAGCTGCTGACGGCTTTCGAATCCGAATTGATCGGGCGCCTGCGCGAGGCCGCCGAGCAGGAAGCCATACGCG
>DJWC01000118.1 GCA_002441445.1 Pusillimonas sp. UBA6240 | reverse complement strand
CCAACTGCCTGGCGCCGCTGGTCCAGCCGCTGCATGAAAAACTGGGCCTGCTGAACGGCCTGATGACGACCATCCATGCCTATACCAACGACCAGGTCCTGACCGACGTCTATCACGAAGACCTGCGCCGCGCCCGTTCGGCCACGCACAGCATGATCCCCACCAAGACCGGCGCCGCCTCGGCGGTCGGCCTGGTCATGCCCGAGCTCAACGGCAAGCTGGACGGCTACGCCATCCGCGTGCCCACCATCAACGTGTCCATCGTCGACCTGTCTTTCGTGGCCGCCCGCCAGACCACCGTGGAGGAAGTCAACGGCATCCTGAAGGCCGCCTCGGAATCCGGCCCCTTGAAGGGCATTTTGAACTACAGCGAAGAACCCCTGGTGTCGGTGGACTACAACCACGACCCGGCCTCCAGCACGGTCGATGCCAGCCTGACCAAGGTGTCGGGTTCGCTGGTCAAGGTGTCTTCCTGGTATGACAACGAATGGGGTTTCTCCAATCGCATGCTGGACACCACCGTCGCGCTGATGACGGCCAAGTAAGCGGTCTTTCTTCACCGGGAGGGCGGGGCAACCCGCCCTTTCCATGTCCGTCCACCGCCGTTTGTCCACTGCCTGTACCACGGCCTATTCCTCGCGCATGGCGCCCATCATCATGTCTACTGTCCTGACTCTTTCCTCCCTGGCGAAATCAGGCGCGCTTGCGGGCAAGCGCGTTTTCATCCGCTCCGATCTGAACGTGCCGCTGAAAGACGGCAAAATCACTGAAGACACCCGCATACGCGCCTCGGTGCCGGCCATACGCATGGCGCTGGACGCGGGCGCGGCCGTCATGGTCACCTCGCACCTGGGGCGTCCGGTCGAAGGCGCGGTGGCGCCGGCCGACACGCTGGCGCCGATTGCGCAGCGCCTCTCCGAACTGCTGGGCATGCCGGTGCCGCTGGCGGCCGACTGGGTCGACGGCGTGCAGGTCGGCCCGGGGCAGGTGGTGCTGCTGGAAAACTGCCGCTGCAATGTGGGCGAGAAAAAGGACGACGAAGGGCTGTCGCGCAAAATGGCGGCGCTTTGCGACGTCTATGTGAACGATGCTTTCGGCACGGCCCACCGCGCCGAGGCGACCACCCACGGCATGGCCCGGTTTGCGCCGGTGGCCTGCGCCGGCCCCTTGCTGGAAGCCGAACTGCAGGCCCTGGGACGGGCGCTGCAGAACCCGCAGCGCCCGCTGGTAGCCATCGTGGGGGGCTCCAAAGTGTCCACCAAGCTGTCGATCCTGCGGGCCCTGGCCGAAAAAGTCGATCAACTGGTCGTGGGCGGCGGCATCGCCAATACCTTCATGCTGGCGGCGGGCTTGCCCATAGGCAAGTCTTTGGCCGAGCCCGACCAGGCGGACCAGGCGCGCGCGGTCATCGAGCTGATGAAGCAGCGCGGCGCGGAAGTGCCTATCCCCACCGACGTGGTCTGCGCCAAGCAGTTCAGCGCCGACGCGCCGGCCAGCGTCAAGCCGTCCGATCAAGTGCAGGACGATGACCAGATCCTGGACATCGGCCCCGATACCGCCCAGACGCTGGCCGGTATCCTCAAGAAGGCGGGCACCATCGTCTGGAACGGCCCCGTGGGCGTGTTCGAGTTCGATGCTTTCGCCCATGGCACGAAAGTGGTGTCGCAGGCCATCGCCGATTCCAGCGCCTTCTCGATCGCGGGCGGCGGCGACACCCTGGCGGCTATCGCCAAATACGGCATAGAGGACAAGGTCGGCTACATTTCCACCGGCGGCGGCGCTTTCCTGGAATTCCTGGAGGGCAAGACTTTGCCGGCCGTGGCGGTGCTGCAGCAGCGCGCGCTCGATAGCGCCCGATAGCCTTCCATGGCGTCCGGCCATTTTATCCGGTAGCCGCTCGCGAGCAGGCGCGATGGCGACAGGCGCTTGCCCGCTTCCGGTTTGCCGTCCGGATCACGGGTAGGCGCAGGCGCCCCTTGCATGGCCGCCAAGGCATCGTAGAGCCGGGCCATGGGGTAGGGCTTGCCGTCCGTGCCCAGGTAGCACGGCAGGGCGTCGGGGAGCAGCAGCAGATGCGCGCAGGCGCGCGCGGCGTCCTCGATATGGAAGCGGTTGACCCAGTGGGTTCCCGATGCGGGCACGGCCGCCTGGCCGAGCCGCAAGCGCCGCATCAACTTGTCGCGCCCCGGACCGTACAGGCCCGACAGGCGAAAGGCCACGGACCGCCCCGGCAGGCGCTCGCGCAGCCTGTGTTCAGCGTCCAGCAGTATCCGGCCCCCGGCCGTCGCGGGCCGCGGCGGCGTGTCTTCGTCCACCCAGTCCGTGGAAGGCCCGTATACGGCGCTGGACGATACGAACAGAAAGCGCCGCAGGGCCGCCGCGTCCAGATTGTCCAGCAGCCTGGCCGGCCCGTCGATGAACACGGCTCGATACGCGGCTTCGCTGCGTTCGCCGGGCGCCGGCGCATAGAGCACATGGCTGATGTCCGAGGGCAGCGCCCGCAGCGCCGCGCTGTCCGTTACAGAGGCTGCGATCCAGCGCAGGCCTTGCGGCCCTTCCGCGGGAGGGCGGCGGCGCAGGCCCAGCACCTTGCATCCCTGCTCTTGCAGCAGCATGCCGCTGCGCCGGCCCAGATCGCCGCCGACGACGAGTATGAATGAGGAATGGAGGTGCATGAGGGAGGCTTCCAGATGCTATGCTACATCGTAGAATAACAGTCCCCCCGGCCGCCCCCCGGGCGGCCGGGGACGCGCACCGGTTGCTGGCTGGCCACCTCGAGGCATACGACATGATATACAAGAACTTTATCGGCAATAAATGGGTCAGTGCGCTGTCGGGCCAGTCCCTGCCCGTGGTCGACCCGTCCGACGGCCAGCTTTTTGCGGAGATCGCCCGTTCGGGAGCCGCCGACATCGATGCGGCGGTCCATGCGGCGCGCGCGGCCTACGAAGGCGCATGGGGCGCGATGCCGCCGGCGCAGCGCAGCCGCCTGCTGCTGCGCCTGAGCTCGGCCTTGCTCGCCCAGCAAGATGAATTGGCGCGCATCGAATCGCGCGATACGGGCAAGCCGCTGAAGCAGGCGCGGGCGGATGCCGCGGCGGTGGCCCGGTATTTCGAGTTCTATGGCGGCGCGGTCGACAAACTGCATGGCCAGACCATCCCATATCCGGCCAATTACACGGTCATGACCCTACGCGAGCCTCATGGCGTCACCGGCCATATCGTGCCCTGGAATTATCCCTTGCAGATTTTCGGCCGCAGCGTGGCTGCGGCCCTGGCGGCGGGCAATGCTTGCGTGGTCAAGCCCGCGGAAGACGCCTGTCTTTCCCTCTTGAAGGTGGCGGAAATCGCCATGGAAGCCGGCCTGCCGGCGGGGGCGCTGAATATCTGCACCGGCCTGGGCGCGGAAGCCGGCGCGGCCCTGTCGGCGCATCCGGGCATCGATCATGTTTCCTTCACCGGTTCGCCGCAGACCGGCAAGCAGGTGGCCACGGCGGCCGCCGCGCATTTCGCCCCGGTTACGCTGGAACTCGGCGGCAAATCCCCGCAAATCCTGTTTTCCGACGCCGACATCGACGCGGCCTTGCCCGTGGTATTGAACGCCATCATCCAGAACGCGGGCCAAACCTGCTCGGCGGGCAGCCGGCTGCTGGTGCAGCGCGCCATCTACGCCGACGTGCTGGGGCGCCTGTCGGAACTTTTCAAGGCCACGCGCACCGGTCCGGCCGGCGACGCTCCCGATTGCGGGCCCTTGATCAGCGCCAGGCAGCTCGAGCGGGTGCGCGGCTACTTGAGCGAGGCCGATGGCACGGGCGTTTCCGTGGCGGCGCAAGGCGTATTGGACGCCAACGCCCCCAAAGGCGGCTTTTATCAACCCCCGGTATTGCTCGGCGATGTGCCGCCCACCCATAAGCTGGCCCAGGAGGAAATTTTCGGGCCGGTGCTGGCGGCCATTCCCTTCGACACCGAGGCGGACGCGCTACGCATTGCCAACAGCACGGCTTTCGGCCTGGTGGCGGGGGTCTGGACGCAGGATGGCGGCCGGCAGTTCCGCATGGCGCGCAAGCTGCGTTCGGGCCAGGTTTTCATCAACAATTACGGCGCGGGCGGCGGCGTGGAACTGCCTTTCGGCGGCACGGGGCAATCGGGCTACGGACGCGAAAAAGGCTTTGAAGCCTTGTATGGCTTCACCATCGTCAAGACCATCGCCATAAAACATTAGTATTAGTATTTGGAATCGGCATCATGACGACGCAGCAACAAGCGCTGGTGCGCACGCACCCGGACGAACTTCTGGTGGGCCTGGTATCGGTTTCCGACCGGGCTTCCGCGGGGGTCTATCAGGACCAGGGCATACCGGCCCTGCGGGAATGGCTGGAAGCCGCCTTGCTGCGGCCGCCGCAGTTCGCCACCCGCTTGGTCCCCGACGAGCCGTCCCGCATTTCGGCCGCGCTGACCGACCTGGTCGACACCCTGGGCTGCGACCTAGTCTTGACCACGGGCGGCACGGGTCCGGCCCGGCGCGACGTGACGCCGGAAGCCACGCTGGCGGTGGCCACGCGCGAGATGCCGGGTTTCGGCGAGCAGATGCGCCAGATCAGCCTGAAATTCGTCCCCACCGCCATTCTTTCCCGGCAAGTGGCCGTCATACGCGAAACCGCCGACCATGCCGCCCTCATCATCAACTTGCCGGGGCAGCCCAAGGCCATCAAAGAGACGCTGGAAGGCCTGAAGGGCGGCGACGGGCAAGCCGCCGTGCCGGGCATCTTCGCGGCCGTGCCTTATTGCATAGACTTGATAGGCGGGCCCTACATCGAAACGCGGGAAGAGGTCATCAAGGCCTTCCGGCCCAAGTCGGCCATACGGCCCAGCGGGGACTGATCGCGGCCAGCCTGCGTTGGCCGGAATCAGCCGGGCCGTCGCGGCGCTTTTCAGCCTTGCCGGGCGCGGCTTCCGGGCTGGGGGCCGGCCTGGCTCGCGCTGTATCCTCTGGATACTCGGCCGGCCGTAAAGGGGTCGCGCGTTCGGGTAAAATGGCTGGATACACCCTATTCCAATTATCAGTTCAGGAGTCTATTCATGGCCCTTGTTTCCATGCGCCAGTTGCTCGACCATGCCGCCGAAAACGGCTATGGCATCCCGGCATTCAACGTCAACAATCTTGAACAAGTTCAAGCCATCATGGAAGCAGCCGATGAAACCGACAGCCCGGTCATCATGCAGGCATCGGCCGGAGCCCGCAAGTACGCCGGCGAAGGCTTCCTGAAATACCTGATCCAGGCCGCGGTCGAATCCTACCCCCATATTCCCGTCGTCATGCACCAGGACCACG
>DJWC01000150.1:15258-50941 GCA_002441445.1 Pusillimonas sp. UBA6240 | reverse complement strand
TGTACGGCATGTCCATGATCTACGGGGCCACCGGCCAGCTCGATCTGCGCCTGATCGCGCAAGTCATAGGCAGCGGCAACGCCGAGCGCCTGCCGCTGGTGTTCGGCGTCGTGTTCATCGTGTCGGGCCTGGCATTCAAGCTGGCCGCGGCTCCCTTCCACATGTGGACGCCGGACGNNTGGACGCCGGACGTCTACCAGGGCGCGCCGACCTCGGTGACGCTGATCGTGGCCGCGGCTCCCAAGCTCGCCGCTTTCGCCATGACCCTGCGCCTGCTGGTCGAAGGCCTGCACGGCATCGCCATAGACTGGCAGCCCATGCTGCTGGTGATGGCCGTGCTGTCGCTCGCCATCGGCAACCTGGCCGCCATCGCACAGACCAACTTCAAGCGCATGCTGGCCTATTCGACCATCTCGCACATGGGCTTTGTATTCCTGGGCCTGCTGTCGGGCGTGACCCAGGGCCAGGCGGTCGCGGGCTCGGCTTACGGCTCGGCGCTGTTCTATGTGATCATCTACGTGCTGACCACGCTGGTGACCTTCGGCCTGATCCTGCTGCTCAGCCGCCAGGGCTTCGAATGCGAGCAGATCGCCGATCTGAAGGGCTTGAACCGGCGCAATCCATTCATGGCCGGGCTGCTGCTGCTGGCGATGTTCTCCCTGACCGGGGTGCCGCCCATGGCCGGTTTCTATGCCAAGCTCGCCGTGCTGCAGGCGCTGGTCGGCGCGGGCCATGTGGCCATCGCGGTGGTGGCGGTGATGTTCTCGCTGATAGGCGCCTTCTATTATCTGCGCGTGGTCAAGATGGCCTATTTCGACGAGCCCGAGGGCGAGTCGGCGCCCATCCAGAACGGCGTCATCACCCAGGGCCTGATGTCGGTGAATGGCTTGCTCATCATCGTACTGGGCGTCCTGCCCGGCGGCCTGATGGCGCTGTGCGTGCGAGTGATCGAAAATTCCTTGAAGTTCTGACGGGATGAGCCAGTCCTTCGTGGTCTGGGTATTGATAGGCTTGTCTTTGCTGACCGCCAATCTTCCCTTTGTGTCCGAAAGGCCCTTCCTGCTGCTGCCCTGGACCCAGTCCCCCCGGACCGGCAGGCCGGCCTGGCTGAAATGGCTGGTCAGCCTGCTGTTCCTCGGCCTGCTGGGCCTGGCGGCCTACCTTGCTTTTGTGCTGATCGGCCAGGCCTTCTTCGTGGCGTCCGACCCCGCGTCGCTGGGCTGGTTCATGGGCAAGCTCGCCCTGGCGATGGCCGTGGTGGCGGCGCTGCTTGCGGCGCCGGGCTGGCTCAACCGCGGCCATCCCGTACAGAAATCCTTCTTGACCAGGCTGCTGGAAGCCCTGGCCTTCTATGGCCTGGTCGGGACGCTGGGCCTCGCCTTCGAAGCCAATATGGGCAATATGTTCCGCCAGACCTGGGAATTCTATGCCGTCACGCTGAGCCTGTTCCTGGTGCTGGCTTATCCGGGCTTTGTGTACCGCTATCTGCTGCGGCACCGGAAACGGCGGGCGGCGCCGCCGGCGGACTGAACCGCGGTAGCCTGGCGGCCCTGAACTGGCCGAGTATCGTGTACAGCAGGGCGCTGCGCACCCTGGAGACGACGCGCGGCGAACCGACATAAGCCGTGGCGTTGAACACCAGGCCGGTGGTGACGTCCACATTGTCCAGCATGACGTCGGGCAAGGGTTCGTCCAGGACCTCTTCATGCTCGTGGAAGGCCGCCATTATCACGCTGCGCACTTGCTCCGGGTCGGTATCGAAGGGCAGAACCAGTTTGATCTGGATGCGTCCGAGCGGACTGGCCATCGTTACGTTGCGCACGATCTTGGTGATGAATTCGGAGTTGGGCACGATGACGGTGGAACGGTCGCCCATCTGGATTTCCGTAGCCCGTACATTGATGCGGCGTATGTCGCCCTCCACGCCGCTCAAAGATACCCAGTCGCCCACCTTCACGGGGCGTTCCGCCAACAGTATCAGCCCCGAAACGAAGTTCTGGACCACCGCCTGCAGGCCGAAGCCTATGCCTACCGACAGCGCGCTGGCGATCCAGGCGACGCGTTCCAGGCTTAGCCCGATCGCGGACAGCGACAGCGCGGCCACCAGCACATAGCCGGCATAGCCGAAGAGGGTGGCGGCCGATAGCCGCATGCCGGGATCCAGGCTGGTGGTGGGCAGGTATTGCGCGGTCAGCCAGGACTGCACCAGTTTGACGATGCCGAAGCCGATGGCCAGCACAGCCAGCGCCACCAGCGCCGCTACCGGGCGGATATGGACCTGTCCTATGGTGATGCCTTTGTGCAGGTAATCCAGGCGCCGCAGCCAGGCGTCGGGCCCATCGCCGAAGGGGGCTGCGAGCAGAATCAAGGCTGACAGGAAGACGGCTATGCGGGCCAGGCCCGACAGCAGGACCGTCGCCTGGCTGCGCAGCCGCGTCATCGGCTTGGCATAGGCGTCGTCGTCCGCCCGGCGCCTGATCGAGGCCAGCAGGCTTTGGCAGGCGTCGCTGATCAGCCCGTCCAGCAGGTAGACCGATGCCAGCAGGATGATGGCCCATGCGGCCTGCCTGACGATGAAGCTGCCCAATGCGATATAGCCCGCCAATAAGCAGGCGAGGCTGGCGGCCAGCGCGAACCACAAAACGTTCCGGACAATCACATAGCCCAGGGGCGCCGCCGGGGCCTTGTCCGCCGCCGCGGCGCGGCGCGCCCGCGCCGCCTGCAGCAGGGCGGCGGCCAGTATGGCCGACAGCGCCAGCGACGCCAGCGCGTTTTGGGCCACCGTGGCGGCCAGGCTGGCGTTCACCATGGCTGTCAGCTTCTGGGCGAGCCAGCCCAGGAACATGGCCAGGCCCAAAGCATGAGGCAGCCATCGCAGGGCGGACGCGATCTTGTCCGGCAGGGCGGGCAAGCGCCAGGTGGGGCGCGCGGGAGACAGCAGGGCCGAGCCCAGGCCGGCGACGAAGCCGCTGAAGCTGGCGGCGGCCACGAACTGCCCCAGCAGGCTGTTCACCTCCGCGGAAAGCGGCGCGCCCCAGCTCAGGGCCAGCCTCAGCATCAGGGCGATCAGGCCGGGCGTCGCCGCGCCCAGCACGGCCTGCAGCAGCGCGTAGAGCGAACGCCGCAGCCGCCCCGGCGCCACGCGCGCCGTGGTCAGCTTCAGCAGCAGGCGTCCGGCCATGGCGCGCAGCCATAGCAACAGTGCTATCGCCGCCAGCACCGCGATCTGCAGCTCCGGACCGGCGGCATGCAGCGCCCCGACGATCTCTTCGTAGTAGGGGCGCGCCTTGCGCAGGTCGCGCGGCGTTTGAGTGTGCAGCTCGGTCCAGAGCGCGCCGGACAATATCGAATCCGTGCGCACGCCCAGTTCGGCCTGGAATTGTGCGCGGCGCAGCTTCAGCAATTGTTCCGCGGCTTGTCCCGCCTCGACCGCAATCAGGCGGGCCAGCTTCAGTTGCGCATCCAGCGTCGCGGCGTTTTTACCCAGTTCGGCGCGCTGCCGCGCGACATCGGGCGCTTCCGGCACGCCTTCGGCCGGCGCCCCGAGCTCCGTCACCCTGGCCTGCACGCCGGCTATCTGGGGCTCCAGCGCCGCCACGGCCGCCTGCGCTTCTTCCTGGGTATCCAGCGCCGCGTTCCGCAATTGGGCGAGATCCGCATCCTCTATGGGGTGTTCGCGGGCGGCTTCCAGTCTTTTGTGCAGGGTGTCGATTTGCTGGCGGGCCTTGTCCAGGGTCTTGTCGATATCGGCGACGCTGTTCTTGTTCTGGGCCTGGACCGGGGCCGGGAAGCCGGCCGCCAAGGCCAGGCCGGCGGCGAGGACGAGTAAAATCAGGAGGCCTTGCAAGCGGCGGCGCAGGCCTGAAGCAAAGGACGGAAGGGGCGAGAGAGCGGGGAAGGCCATGCGGAAGGCGGAAAAAAAGAAAAGAATACCATTGCGGTTCCGATGCAATCATGCCCGAGGGTAACCACGCTCGTCACGACGCTTCAGGGCCGGGCTCGTAAACAAGCCCCGGGCGCCGCCTGAGGGTAAAATGCGGCCTGCCACTCTTTGAACCACCCATACATGACACATCTGATTCTGCAGGCTCCGGACCTGCCCGCCCCCTATATCGAGAAGATCGCAGCCATAGCCAGCGCCGAAGGCGTACAGGAATTGGGCCCGACCGCCGTGCGCCTGCTGGGCGTGGACGCGGACGCGCGCGCCGAGGTCGAGGCCTGCTGCGAGCAGGCGGGCCTGGATTACGCTTTCTTCGACCGGATCGCACGCCTGCGCGATTGCCGCATATTGGCCATGGACATGGATTCCACCCTCGTCAATATCGAATGCATCGATGAGATTGCGGACATGGCGGGCCGCAAGGCGGAGGTCGCGGCAATCACCGAAGCCGCCATGCGCGGCGAAATCGCCGATTTCGCGGAAAGCCTCAGGCGCCGGGTGGCCTTGCTCGAAGGGGTTCCCGCGACGGCTCTGGAACAGGTCTATACCGAACGCCTACGCCTCAATCCCGGGGCCGAGCGCTTGATCGCCACGGTCAGGCAGCACGGCCTGAAGACCTTGCTGGTATCGGGCGGCTTCACCTTTTTCACCGGCCGGCTGCAGGAACGGCTGAACCTGGACGCCTGCCATTCCAATGTGCTGGAAATCAAGGACGGGGTGCTGACGGGCCGCGTGCTCGGGGACATCGTCGACGCCCAGGGCAAGGCTGCGCGCCTGCGGGAGCTCGCCGCCGAACTGGGGGCGGGTCCCGAGCAGATCATCGCCGTGGGCGACGGCGCCAATGACCTGAAAATGCTGAGTCTGGCGCAATTCTCGGTCGCCTACCGGGCCAAGCCGGTGGTGCGCAAGCAGGCGAATTACGCCTTGAATGTCAGCCCGCTGGATGCGATCCTGAACTGGTTCCGGCTGAGCCACTGACGACGCCCCGCCCGGCGGCGAGCAGGGGCGGGGCCCGCCGGGCCTCGCCTTCATCAGCGGGCCGGATCAATACTTCAGGCTGGCGCTCAGAATGATCTGGCGACCCGGTCCGAAGTCGGCGTGGTGCACGCCGTTCGTGCGTATGTAGTAGTCCTTGTCGGTAAGGTTCAGGGCGTTCAACTGGAGGGTGAGCGATTTGTTGACCTGGTAGGCGGCCATGGCGTCGAAGCGCCAGTAGGCCGGCATGTAGACGCCGCTGGCGCCGCCGCCCGCGCCGCCCTGGTTGCCGCCGAAGGTCTTGCCCACGTAGTAGGCGCCGGCGCCCACGGTGAGGGGAGGCAGAACCTTGTAAGTGGACCACAGGCTGAAGCTGTGCTTGGGCGTGTTGGCCAGCGGGTCGCCTTCATTGACATTGCTATAGGCGCCTTGGACCAGCTTGCTGTCCATATAGGTGTAGCCGCCGTAGACTCCCCACTTCGGCGTGATCTGGCCGGAAATGCCCAGTTCCAGGCCTCGCACCCGGGTTTTGCCGGCCTGGGCGAAGATGCCGGGCTCGACTTCTATCTGCGCATCGCGCCTCTCGGTCTCGAAGATGGCGGCGGTCAGGCCGAGCCGCTCGTCCAGGACGTTCCATTTCGTGCCCAGCTCCACAGTACGGCTCTTCTCGGGCTTGAGCTCATCCAGGGTGGGCGACAGGCTTTCCTGGTCGCCGCCGGACATCGACGGGGGCGTGGACGCCGTGGCATAGCTCAGGTAGATGCTGCCGTTAGTCGCCGGCTTGTAGACCAGGCCGACCTGATAATTGAACATATTCCATGAGCCGTCGCCCGGCGTCATGGTGGTGGCGCCTCGTCCCGAGGTGGCCAGGCCCGAGATGCGGTAGCGATCGTAGCGCACGCCCGCATTGACCAGGAATTGCTCGGACAATTTGATGCTGTCGAACAGATAGGCCGCCTGGGTGGTGGATTTGGCGTCCAGATTGAGCGGGCCGCGCGTGACCGAGCCGGACCAGGGGTCGCTGGGGTTGGGCGAGTAGAGCGGCGTGCAATCCAGCTGGTTGGCGCCGAAGACCGCGGGGCAGCCCCTGCCGGCGGTGGTGTCCACTGTGTAGCCGGCGTTTTTTGTGGTCTCGCGGGATAATTCCACCCCGAGGTTGTAGCTGTGTTGCAGGCTGCCCGTGTCGAGCTTCCCGGACAGCTCGGTGACGTTGGCCAGCATGGTGCTTTTCTGCCAGCGCGACTTGGTGCCGCGCTGCAGCCACCACTGGCCGCTGACGGGGTCGAACCTGCGGCTTCCGTCGCCCGGGTTGGTGACCACGTAATCATTGATGGTTTCGCCATAGCGGGTGGCATTGCGCAGCGTCATGCGGCTGGTAATGTCGTGTTCGAGCTCTATGGTGGCGATATCGGCGCGGGTCTTGCGGAAATCCCGGTCATACAGGCCGTAGAAGGTGTCCCGGTCCACGTCCAGAATGCCCGTATCGGTCTCGATGGTCGTGTTGCGGGTTAGCGGTACGCCGTAATCCGGCATGCCGTCGGTCTGATAATGGTAGTAGCTGATCGAGGCCCGCGTGGGCGTGCCCAGGCCGAAGGAAATGGTGGGGGCGATGCCGAAATTCTTGTAGTCGACGTCGCTGCGGCCGGCCACGTCGCCCCGGGCGCCCAGGACGTTCAGCCGGAAAGCCGCATGGTCGGCAAGCTGCCAGTTGCCGTCCGCCGTGGCGCGCAGGTAGCGGTCCGTGCCCACGCCCAAGGTGCCGCTGGCGGCATTGCCCAGATGGGCGTGCTTGCTGGTGAGATTGATGCTGCCGCCTCCCGTGCCGCGCCCGCCCACGGTTGAATCGGCCCCGCGTATGATTTCCACGCTTTCCAGGTTGAAGATCTCGCGGGTCTGGCCGCCCGCGTCGCGGATGCCGTCCACATAAATATTGCTGGCCGAGGAGGAGCCGCGGATGAAAGGCCGGTCGGCCAGGGGCTGGCCGCCTTCGCCGGCGCCGAAGGTGATGCCGGGCGCATTGCGCAGCACATCTTCCAGCGAGGTCGCGTTGGTGTCCTGGATGATGGCCTGGGGAATGACTTGCACCGATTGCGGCGTATCGATCAGCGGGGCGGTGAACTTGGCCTGCGAGGCTTCATTGACCTTGTAATTTTCGCCTCGCTCGCCTTGCACCTTGACGGGGCTGAGTGTGGCTGGCTGTGCGGCGCTCTGGGCATGTGAGTCGGCGGGCAGGAAAGCGCCGGGGGCCGCAAGGGCGAGCGCAAGAGGGCCCAGCAGGGTAAGCGAAGGGGCGTGCGATGGCAAGAGGCTTCTCCAAGTATTTATAGAAATCTTAATGAGAATCAATGTTATTCTGATTTTTCTGAATTTTGGCTGAAAATAACGGCAAGGATGGATGCCGAGGCGATGCTGGGACGTTAGGCGAAATAGCCCGAAAAAGCGGTGAAAAGAGGGCGCCCGAGGCGGTGTCCAAGAGGCGAAACATCGCCGAATGGGCGCGCAACCGCATTCAACATGGCGGAAACGGCCACGAACTCGCGCTAGTGGGAGACAAGGAAGAAATCGCCGCTTTCCTCATGGGCAAGCAAGCATTTTGGATCGCCGACAAACGCCAGACTGTCGCCCGCATCCAACAGTCGGTTTCGCCGCCCGGGGGCGGGCGAAGGCTCTTGCGTTAGGCGCGCAAGCGCTGCAGCAAGCCGCGCAGCTTCAGTACGCGCCCCGCCGCGTCCACCGAACCGCCGAACACCATCTTCAGTTTGTCCGGGCCTTGCAGGCGCACCTGCCGGTCCTGCTGCACGAGCTCGATGATGCGCAGCGGTTCGATAGCGGGTTTTGCGGAAAACTGGATGATGGCCTGGGTTTCACTGGCGTCTATCTTCACCACGCCCAGCGGCTCGGCGTGCAGGCGCAGTCGGTGGGTGGCGAGCAGCGTCTGCGCCGCTTCCGGCAGCTTGCCGTAGCGGTCGATGAGTTCTTCCTGTATCAGGATGAGATCGTCTTCATGCCTGGCGTGCGACAGCTTCTTGTAGAGGCGCAGGCGGGCGTGCACATCGGGGCAGTAGTCGGCCGGCAACAAGGCCGAGGCGTGCAGATTGACCTCGCACAGCGCGGCGAAGGGGGCGTCCAGGTCCGGCTCCTCGCCCGATTTCAGCGCGCGCACGGCGGCGTTGAGCATGTCGGAATACATCGAAAAGCCGATTTCCTGGATATTGCCCGATTGCGACTCGCCCAGCACTTCGCCGGTGCCGCGGATTTCCAGGTCGTGCATGGCCAGAAAGAAGCCGGCGCCCAGTTCCTCCATGGCCTGTATGGCTTCCAGGCGCTTCTTGGCATTGGAGGTGATGGCGTCTTCGCCCGGCGTCAGCAAATAGGCATAGGCCTGGTGGTGCGAGCGCCCGACCCGCCCCCGCAGCTGATGCAGCTGCGCCAGGCCCAGCTTGTCGGCGCGATGGATGACGATGGTATTGGCCGTGGGGACATCGATGCCGGTTTCGATGATGGTGGTGCACAGCAGTACGTTGTAGCGCTGCTGGTAGAAGCCTTTCATGACGTCTTCCAGCTCGCGTTCCGGCATCTGGCCATGGGCTACGGCGATGCGCGCTTCGGGCACCAGTTCTTCCAGCCGCGCGCGCCGATTGTGAATGGTTTCCACTTCGTTGTGCAGGAAGTAGACCTGGCCGCCGCGCTTGAGCTCGCGCAGCAGGGCCTCGCGTATGGTGCTGCCGTCTTCGCGCCGCACGAAGGTCTTGATGGCCAGGCGCTTTTGCGGCGCGGTGGCGATGACGGAGAAGTCGCGTATGCCTTCCAGCGACATGCCCAGGGTGCGGGGAATGGGCGTCGCGGTCAGGGTCAGCACATCGACCTCGGCGCGCAGCTTTTTCAGGCTTTCCTTCTGGCGCACGCCGAAACGGTGTTCTTCATCGATGATGACCAGGCCCAGGCGCTTGAATTTGACCTCTTTGGAAAGCAGTTTGTGGGTGCCGATGACGATGTCGACGCGGCCTTCGTTCAGCCCTTCTATGACTGCGTTGACTTCTTTGGCCGAGCGGAAGCGCGACAGTTCCGCCACTTTGACCGGCCAGTCGGCGTAGCGGTCGGAAAACGTCTGCGCATGCTGTTCGGCAAGCAGGGTGGTGGGGCAGAGCAGCGCCACCTGCTTGCCGTTCATCACCGCCAGGAAAGCGGCCCGCAAGGCGACCTCGGTCTTGCCGAAGCCCACGTCGCCGCAGACCAATCTATCCATGGGCCGGCCGGAGGTCATATCGGCGATCACCGCTTCAATGGCGGCGGCCTGATCGGGGGTTTCCTCGAAACCGAAGCCTTCGGCGAAGGCCTGGTAGTCGCTGACCGGCAATTTGAAGCGATAACCTTCGCGCGCCGCGCGCTGCGCGTACAAGGCCAGCAATTCGGCCGCGGTGTCGCGCGCCTGCCTGGCCGCCTTGCGGCGCGCCTTGTCCCACTGGCCCGAGCCCAGTTGGTGCAGCGGCGCCTGTTCGGGGTCGGCGCCGCTGTAGCGGGCGATTACGTGCAACTGGGCCACGGGTACGTACAAGGTGCTGCCGTTGGCATATTCCAGATGCAGGAACTCCATCGGGCCGTCGCCCATGTCCATCTCGCACAGGCCGAGGTAGCGGCCTATGCCGTGCTGGGCATGGACCACGGGGTCTCCTTGGCGCAGTTCCGACAGGTCGCGCACCATGGCTTCCACGTCGCTGCCGTGCTCCTGGCTGCGCCGGCCGCGCCGCGAGGGGCGCGCCTGGGAAGGATACAAATCGTTTTCGGTCAGCAGCGTCAGGGCTTGCGCTTCGAGTCCGAAGCCCGCCGCCAGCGGCGCGACCACCAGGGCGAAGCGCTGCCCGGAGGCCAGGAAGTCCTGCAGGGTTTCACTGCCGTTGTCGGGCGCTATGCCGAATTCGGCCAGCATCTGCAACAGGGTCTCGCGCCGCCCCGCGGAATCCGCGCACAAGGCGATGCGCCGCCGGCCGCCGCCGATCAGCGCCCGCAAGCCGGCGACTGGATCTTCCGCGCGGCGGGCGACCGCCACATTGGGGACGGCATGGAAGTCGGGATGAGGCTCGCCCGCCGTCAGCGCCAGGCGCGCGAACGATTTCAAGCGGGTGAATATGTCTTCTTCGCCGAGGAACAGATGCTCGGGCGCGAGGATGGGCCGCTCGCGGTCGCTTTTCAGGAACTGGTAGCGGCTGCGGGTATCGTGGGCGAAGCCCTGCATGGGCTGGCTGATATCGCCCAGGGTGACGATCAGGGATTGCGGCGCAAGGTAGTCGAAAAGCGTCGCCGTCTGTGAAAAGAACAGCGGCAGATAATATTCCACGCCGGCGAAGGCGATGCCGTTGCCGATATCCTTGTAGGGCAGGGCGCGCGACGGGTCGCCTTCGAACAGCTCGCGGAAACGGGCGCGGAAGCGATTGCGGGCGGCTTCGTCCAGGGGGAATTCGCGGCCCGGCAAAAGCTGGACTTCCTTGACCGGATACAGGCTGCGCTGCGTGTCGATGTCGAAACAGCGTATGGATTCGATTTCATCGTCGAACAGATCCAGCCGGTAAGGCAGCACCGAACCCATGGGGAAAAGGTCGATCAGGCCGCCGCGTATGCAGAATTCGCCCGGAGCGGTGACTTGCGTGACGTGGGTGTAGTTGGCCAGGGTCAGCTGGCTGCGCAGCGCCTCCTGGTCCAGCCTGTCGCCCTGCTTGAATGAAAAGGTGTAGGCCGCCATGAATTCCGGCGGCGCGAGGCGGTACATGGCGGTGGTCACGGGCACCGTCAGAATGTCCACATTGTGCTGCAGCAGCGCGTGCAAGGTGCGCAGCCGCTGGGAAATCAAGTCCTGGTGAGGCGAGAAGCTGTCATAGGGCAATGTTTCCCAGTCGGGCAGCTGGCGTACTCGCAGATCCGGCCCGAACAGCAGGATTTCATCGGCGAGGCGCTGCGCCGTCAAGGGGTCGGCGCAGAGCACGACCAGCGGCTGGCTGGCAGCCTTGGCGAGGTCCGCCAGCAGCCAGGCGTCGCCCGATCCGGGCGGCAGCGGCTGGGCATGCCTTGTCCCGGGCTTGAGCGCGGCGAGCACCGATGGGGTGGAAGGAAGTTCGAAAAAAGAGAGGGTGTCTGTGGCCATGTAGGCCGTCATTATAAAATGCCTTTCCTATGCAACAGAAATCAATCGCATGTGCGGGCGCCGGCAACGATGCGTCCGCGCCTGAAGCGCCCAGAATCGTCGCCATCGTGCCGGCCGCGGGGATCGGCGCGCGCGCGGCGGGCGTTCCTTGCCGCGACGACGAGTCGGCTGCGATGCCGGAAGGCGGAGCGCTGGAAGGCGGAGCGCCCGCAGGAGGAATGCAGGAGAGTAAGAGGCCGGCGGACGGGGCGTTGGGGGGCGATGCACTGGCGGCCGCGGCGCTGGCGGACGGGGCCGATGCGCGGCCGGACCGGCCGGTTCCCAAGCAATATCGTCTCTTGAAGGGCCGGGCCATGCTGCGCTGGGCCGTACAGGCCTTGCTGGCCGATCAGCGGGTCGCTCAAGTCAGGGTGGCGGTGGCGCCGGACGACTCCTGGGCGCGGCAGGCCCTGGAAGGCTTGCCGCGTACCGTGTGGCGATACTGCGGCGGCCCGACCCGCGCGGAAACCGTGCTGGCCGCCTTGCGGGATGCGGCGCTGGATGCGGCGGACTGGGTGCTGGTGCACGACGCCGCGCGGCCCGGCTTGCCGGCCGACGCACTGGGGCGCTTGATCGATGGCTGTCTGGCGGCGCGCAACGGCGGCCTGCTGGCCCTGCCGGTGGCGGACACGGTAAAGCGGGCGGGCGCTGGCGAACAGCCCTTTGCCGCGGCGTCGGTGGCGCGCGATGGGCTGTGGCTGGCGCAAACGCCGCAGATGTTTCCCGCGCAGACTTTGCTGGACGCCTTGCGGGCCGCCATCGACGCCGGCCATGAAATCACCGACGAAGCGTCCGCCATCGAGGTTCTGGGCGGGCGGCCGCTGCTGGTGCGGGGCTCCGCGCGCAATTTCAAGGTGACTTGGCCGGACGATTTCGAATTGATGGAAAAATGGTTGTGACCACCGGCCTAGGTGCAAGCCCGGTCCTGTAGGCTGGAGTGCGTTACTTGATCTTTGGAGTGGAGATGAACTTTGATATACGTGTCGGGCAGGGCTACGACGTACACGCATTGGTCCAAGGCCGGCCGCTGATCATCGGCGGGGTGCCGATTCCCCATACTCATGGCCTGCAAGGCCATTCGGATGCGGATGTGCTCTTGCATGCCGTGACGGATGCGCTGCTGGGAGCGGCCGGGCTGGGCGATATCGGTCGCCATTTCCCCGATACCGACCCGCAATACCAAGGGGCGGACAGCCGCGTCCTGTTGCGCGCGGCCATGCAGAAAGTGGCCGCGGCCGGCTGGATGGTGGTCAATGTGGATGCGACGGTGCATGCGCAAGCGCCCAAGATAGGCCCGCATGCGGCGCGAATGGCCGCGAACATCGCGGCCGACCTGGGCATTGCAGCGCCGCAGGTGAACATCAAGGCCAAGACCAACGAAGGCCTGGGCTACCTGGGCCGCAAGGAAGGCATCGCCGCGACGGTCGTGGCCTTGCTGGCGGCCGGCGGCGACCGGCTTCGCTGAAGGGCCGGATCATTTTCCGCCGATGGGCCGGCTTCTCGCGCCAATAGCCAGCTTTTCCGCCGACCAGGGCTTTTCCCGCCGGCCGCCTGCGCCTCCCGCCGGCAGCCGGCCTGCTTGCAGCCGCCGGGCGCTTACTTCCCGGTGATGGCCAGCGCTTGGGCCGCCGCGTTGACCACCGAAGCGACGCGGCCCACGTCGCGCAGTTGCTCCGAAGTGAAGCCCGCCTGCTTCAGGTTCTGATAATGGGAGCGCACGCAGAAATGGCATTTGCCGACGATGGACGCGGATAGCGCGAACAATTCGAAGCGTTTCTTGTCTATGCCCCCGTGCGTGGCATAGGCGTTCATGCGCAGCTGGGCCGGCAGCGTCTTCAGTTGATCGTCGCCCGCCATCTCGGTATAGGGGTAATAGGTATTGTTCATGCCCATCAGCGCCGCCGCGGTCAGCGCGCCGGTGGCGTCCCCTTCCGGCAGGCCGCTTTTGAAAGCCTCCACCAGCGTGGCGCTGCCGGCGGCATAGGCTGCCGCAAGCGCCGCGCCCACGGCGTCTTCGGGCTTGAGCGATGAGCGCGCGATGACGCCGTCCAGGTTGAGGCGTATGTCCTTGGCCCAGTCCGGCATCAGCGCCTTGATCGAGGAAAGAAATTCCATGGCGCAGCCTTACAGCGTGTCGCCGCCCAGCGCCCGGTTGCAAGGGCAGAGTTCGTCGGTCTGCAGGGCGTCGAGTATGCGCAGGACTTCCTCCGGGTTGCGGCCGACATTCAGATTATTGACCGATACATGCTGAATGACGTTGTCCGGGTCGACGATGAAGGTTGCGCGCAGCGCCACGCCTTCGGACTTGTCGCGTATCCCCAGTTGGTCCACCAGCGCGCCGGTGGTGTCGCCGAACTGGTAATGCCCCAGCTTGCTCAGGTCCGGGTGTTCCCGCCGCCAGGCCAGCTTGACGAATTCGTTGTCCACCGATCCCGCCATCAATACCGCGTCGCGGTCCTCGAAATCCTGGGCCAGATTGTTGAAACCCACGATTTCGGTGGGGCATACGAAGGTGAAGTCCTTGGGATAGAAGTAGATGACTTTCCATTTGCCCGGGAATGAGCTTTCGGTGATTTCTTCGAAAGCCGAAACGCCGTTTTCTTCGTGCTGGTTGAAGCCGGGCTTGACGCCTGTGACCTTGAAGGGCTCGAGTTTATCGCCTACTGTTTTCATTGCAGCTCCTGGAATCGGTGATATGAGGATCATGGATATAAAACAGATGCACCGCATCGGATGCATCGCGTCTCGGCACGCTGCCATTGAAAATTCTACGCTATTGGCTCTGCGTGTCTAATTGGTAATTCCTAATACGTACTTTGGGGATTTCTATACGCGCAATCAAACCGCCGGAAGGGTTGGATATCAGTTCGAGCTGACCGCCCACTTGCCCCAGCAGCCGCTCGACGATGGCCAGCCCCAGCCCTGCGCCGCTGACCCCCGTACGCGCGGATTCGCCGCGTGAAAAAGGGCGCAGCAGTCGCTGGATATCCGTGGTGGCAATTCCCGTGCCATGGTCCTTGACTTCGATGGCGAGCAGGTTGCCTTGCTGCCGGGCCGACAACTGTATGCGCGCGCGGCCGTCCGCGGGGCTGCGGCCATAGCGCCGGGCATTCTCAATGAGATTGCTGACGATGCGCTTGAGGTCGTGCGCGCTGATCTTGGCGTACAGGTTGGGCTCGATGTCGGCGGTCAGCGTGCCGCCCAGGGATTCGGTGTGCGAACGCTCGCGTTCGAAGAGCTCGCGCAGCGCGGCTGAAATGTCTATGCCTTGTTCCGGCACCGCGCCGGCCGGGCGCGCGTATTCCATCAACTGGCCGATACTGTGGTCGATCTGGCCCAGATCCTCGTCTATGGCCTGGCGCGCTTCTTCGCTGACGTCGCTCATTTCTATTTCCAGCCGCATGCGGGCCAGAGGCGTGCGCAGGTCGTGGGAAATCCCGGCCAGCATGATTTCACGGTCGGCTTCGGTCTGGCGTATGTCGCGCGCCATCCGGTTGAACGCGATATTCATGTCGCGGATCTCGGCCGGCCCTTTTTCCGGCAGAGGCGAAGGGGTTTCGCCGCGCGCAAGTTGCTGGGCCACCTTGGCCAGCTGGGCCAGGGGCCGATTGACGAAACGCACGCTTACCGCCGCCCCGATCAGCGCCAGCAGCAGAGCGGTCGCGCCCCAGCCGAACCATTCGGCGCCGGCTGTCAAGCCCAGTTGTTCGCGATCGAAGACCAGCCAGTACTGATCGTCGTTGATTTCGAAGCTGACCCAGACGCCCGGCGTCTGGTTGACGGACCACATGACGTGAGTATCGGGACCGAGGCGGTCCTTGATTTCGGCCGCGACATGGTTCCAGTAATTGGAGTTGGGCAGCGGCTCCAGCGTGTCGGTGGGTTCGCGCGGCTGCACCCTGAGGCTTTCTTTGGTGGCCAGATCCAGCAGCAGCGCGGGCCGCACGCTGGTGGGAGCATAGACCAGCGCCGAGCGGGTGATGCTGACGGCGGTGGTCACCCGTTGCGCCATCTGGGTGGCGCGCGGGCCTTCTTCCATGCTGAAAAAAACCTGCAGCCACGCGCCCAGGCTGACCAGCATCAAGCCTGCCAGCAGCAGGAAGGAGCGGCTGAATAGGCCTAGGCGAAAACGCGACTGGTTTTTGCTTCTTTGCTTCGTAGAGGACGACATGGCGGCGCGGCGATACTATGCCGGCGTAAGATCAGTGGCCGCCGTCCGGTACGAAAACATAGCCCAAGCCCCAGACCGTCTGGATGAAAACCGGTTTGGACGGGTTGGGTTCCACCAATTTGCGCAGGCGCGAAATCTGCACGTCCAGGCTGCGGTCGAAGGCTTCGTATTCGCGCCCGCGCGCCAATTCCATGAGCTTGTCGCGCGACAGCGGAATTTTTGGATGGCGCGCAAACACTTTGAGCACCGAGAATTCGCCCGTGGTGATGGGGACTTGTTCGTTATTGCGCGTCAGCGTGCGGGTGGACAGATTCAGCACATAGGGACCGAATTCGATGGATTCGTTTTCCTGGCTGGGTGCGCCGGGGTGTTCTTCGGTGCCCCGGCGGCGCAGGATGGCATTGACCCGCGCCAGCAGTTCCCTGGGATTGAAAGGTTTGGACAGATAGTCGTCCGCACCCATTTCGAGCCCGACGATGCGGTCGATTTCTTCGGCCTTGGCCGTAAGAATGATGATGGGCGTGTTGTCGTGCCCGCCGCGCAGCCGCCGGCAGATGGACAGCCCGTCTTCCCCGGGAAGCATGAGGTCCAGCACCAGCAGGTCGAAGTGCTCACGCTGCCACAGCTTGCCCATTTCCTTGGCGTCTTCGGCGACGAATACGTTAAAACCTTGTTCCGACAGGTAGCGGCGCAATAAATCGCGTAAACGCGGATCATCGTCAACGACGAGAATTTTGCGAGATAGGGTTTGGTTTTGAGTGTTCATGGGGAAAATGTAACAGGGTGGAGTTAGGCAGTACAGACCCGGTAGTAAGATATTACATATTAAGTATCTAGTAGAAAATCCGTTTACATCAAGCTGGCTGCGGCCAACCGCAAAACCGCGCCGGGGCGCGTCGGCGACCGGCGCGCGCGGGCCTGGCAAGAGGCGCGCGACACCCTGCTGCAAACCGGCTGGTGGTCTCCTGTGTCGAGTAAGCTTTTTTATTTCTATGTTTCTGTGCCGCGCGGCCGTTACTGTATATTCTAGCTCGTGCCGGCGCACCGCGACACTATTTTAAGCACGGGCCCCTGCCGCGTCTGCCGGCCGAATGCCGGGGGCGCAGGTTCCGGCGGATACCCGGCACATGCGCTTCCCGCGGGCGGGCGCCGGGCCCAAGGCTCGCCATTGGGAGGGGGGCGGCATGCGGCTGCCAAGGCGCAAGCCGGTTAAAATGGCCTTCCACGACTTCTTGCTTCCATGACCCGTTATATTCTTGCCCTCGAAACCTCTTCCAGCGTGTGCGGGGTGGCCCTGTTGTCCGCCGCCGGCCAGGCTGTGACGGTGCACGCGCTGCGGCATGACGCGACCGCCGAGCACGCCGAAAGGCTGCTGCCCATGGTGGACGAATTGCTGGCGCGGGCGGGCATAGAAGGCGGCGACCTCGCGGCCGTGGCTTTCGGGCAGGGTCCCGGGGGCTTCACGGGCTTGCGCGTGGCTTGCGGCGTGGCGCAAGGCATGGCGCTGGCGCTGGATGCGCCCGTGATTCCGGTGGAATCCCTGCTGGCCGTCGCGGAAAGGGTCCGGACGGCGGATGGCCCGTCGCCGGCCTTGCATGTCATCGTTCAGGATGCGCGGATGGGCGAAGTCTATTTGGCCGCCTATCGGCCCGCGCGGGAGGGTCCCGTGGCGGAAGGGCCTGTGCGGGAAGGGTCCGCCGGGGAAACCGGCTGGGTCCGGGAGCAGGCCGCCATCCTGCTGAATGCGCATCATGTCGCGGACTGGCTGGCGCAGGCCCGCGGCCTGTCGGATGGCCGGGCCGGCCATCCGTCCATGATACTGGCGGGCGACGCGCTGGATGCTTATCCGGAACTGTCGCGGCTCGCGGCGGACCGGCCCTGGCTCGCGCTGGGTGCGCCTTTGCGGCCCGATGCGGAAACGATAGCGCTGCTCGCGTGGCGCGCCTGGCAGGCGGGCGCGGGCGTGCCACCGGAACAGGCGGCGCCCCTGTACGTCCGGGACAAGGTCGCCTACACCACGCTCGAGCGCCAGGGCGGCGCCGGCGGCAACCCTCGCGCCCCCGATCTGCCGGTCTCTTTGGAGGCGATGCGGCACGAACACCTGGACGACGTGGCCGATATCGAGCATTCGGTCCAGTCTTTCCCCTGGACGCGGCAGAATTTCGCCGACGGGCTGCAGGCGGGCTATGGCGCCTGGGTGGCCAGGCGCGCCGGTCGCACAGTGGGCTTCTGCATGGCCATGTTCGCGCCCGATGTCGCCCATGTGCTGGTCATAGGGGTCGAGCCCGCCCAGCAGAAACGCGGAACGGGCGCTTTGCTGCTGCAGCGCTGCGAAGAAGAAGCGCGATCGCGCGGGTTGACGGATATCATCCTCGAGGTGCGGCCATCGAACCGGAACGCCCTGCGTTTCTACAAGCGCCACGGCTTCGAGCTGCTGAGCATGCGCAAGGATTACTATCCCGCGGGCCGCGGCCTGCGCGAAGACGCCTGTGTGCTGCGCAAGACCCTGGAAACAGGTGTGGAGGCTCGCGCATGATACCCCCGCGGCTGAGTCCGCTGCAGTCGGCCTGGCTGCAGGAGATCGGGCTGGATAAGCGCATGCTGGCACGCTATGCGCAAGAAGCCCCGGCATCTATTCAGGACGGGGCGGCCGACGCCGCCACGCCTGGCAAGGAAGCCGCGGCTCCCGCCGCGCCGGCGGCAGCCGCCACCGCGGTCTCCGCCGCCATGGCCGCGCCTGCGGCCATCGCACCGCCCGCCGCCATCGCAGCGGGGCCGCGTACCCATACGACCGGCGGCGCCCCCGCCAAGGCCGGCTCAGCTACGGCAGGCCATGTCCCCGCGCCGGGCAAGGCGGTTGCCGCGGGCTCGTTGCCGGTGCCCGCGGACTGGGAAGGCCTGCGCGCGCATATCGCCGCCTGCCAGGCCTGCGGGCTGCATATCGGGCGCAGCCAGGCGGTGTTCGGCGACGGCGCCAGCGAAGCGCCCGAATGGATGGTGATCGGCGAGGCGCCGGGGGATTACGACGACCGCGCGGGCCTGCCTTTCCAGGGCAAGGCGGGGGTTTTGCTGGCCTCCATGCTGGCCGCGGCCGGCGTGGACGCGCAGGCGCCGGTCTTCTTCACCAACCTGATGAAATGCCGTCCACTGGGCAACCGCCCGCCGTCGGACGATGAAATAGCCGCCTGCCTGCCTTATTTGCAGCGGCAGATCGCCATGCTGCGGCCGCGGCGCATCCTGACGCTGGGCACCCTGGCGGCGCGCTCGCTGCTGAACAGCGGCGACGATCTGGACGCCCTGCGCGGCCGCATTCACCATGTACGCAGCGGAACAGGCGAGGACATTCCGCTGGTGGCCACCTACCATCCCGCTACGCTATTGCTGCGCCCGCAATACAAAGCGCAAGCGTGGGAAGACCTGAACCTGGCGCGAAGCGCGGATGGATCTCCGCGCGGCTAATGCCGCAGCGCCTGGCCGTGGCCGTGCTGGCCTATGGTGTTTTCCAGACCCGGGTTGGCCCGGTGGTTCAGGCGGTTCCAGTGTATGACCGCGAGCATCAGGCCCGCCACCAGCAGGCCGAAGATGACGATGATCACGTTGATGCGCAGATTCAGCCAGAGCATCAGGCTGTAGACCGCCAGCATCAGCAGGATGTTCAACTGCTCGTTGAAGTTCTGGACCGCGATGGAGTGCCCCGCCGACAGCAGGACGTGCCCGCGGTGCTGCAGCAGGGCGTTCATGGGCACCACGAAGAAGCCCGACAGGCCGCCTATCAGCAGCAGTACGGCATAGACTTCCCAGGTCGCGCTGACGATGGGCATCAGCATCACGGCGAAGCCCATGACCACGCCGACGGGCAGGACCGACAGCGCCCGCTTCAGCGGCACGCGGCCGGCGACGATGGAACCGACCACGGTGCCCACGGCCGCCACGCCCATCAGCACGGAAGCCTGATCGAGCCGGTAGCCCAGGTGCTGCGCGCCCCATTCGATGACAATGAATTGCAGGGTGGCTCCCGCCCCCCAGAACAGCGTGGTGACCGCCAGCGAAATCTGCCCGAGCTTGTCGTGCCACAGCACCTTGACATAGCCGGCGAAGGCGCGCGTCAGCTTGACCGGGTTCGTTTGCTGCCTGGGATAGCGCACATTGGTGCGGGGAATCAGCAAATTGGTGGCGGCGGCCAGGAAATAGACGATGGCGATGATGAGTATGGCCGCTTCCGCGCGCGTATGGACGTAGGGGCCGGCCCAGCCATGCGACAGGATGGCCGCGGATACGGCGGGGTGGATGAGCAGGCCGCCCAGCACCGTGCCTGCAATGATGGACAAGACCGTCAGGCCTTCGATCCAGCTATTGCCTTTTACGAGCATTTCCGGGGGCAGCATTTCCGTGACGATGCCGTACTTGGCGGGGGAATAGGCCGCCGCGCCTATGCCGACCAGGGTGTAGGCGCAGAACACCAGCACTAATTGATCGTAGGTGGACAGGCCGAAGCTCTGATAGCTGAACATCAGCAGACAGCCGCAGACCTTGATGGCATTGGTGATGAACATCACCCGGCCTTTGGGAAAGGAGTCGGCGAAGGCGCCGACGAAGGCCGCCAGCACCACGTAGGCCAGGGCGAACCACCATTTCATCATCGGCGCCATCCAGTCGGGCCCTTGCAGATCGGCGATGAGCGCAATGGCCGCAATCAGCAAAGCATTGTCGGCCACAGACGAAAGCGCCTGGGCTATCATGACCAGATAGAAACCTTTTTTCAATGGATATCCCGATGGTGGTTAAACAGGGGCCATACCAATAGCAAAAAAATGTTAACGAGTATAGCGCCCGCCGGCGGCGGCCACGCAAGATAATAATGGAGTTTTAACCGCCGGCGTGGCGGCCGCCATGCCGTGCGTTATCATACTGAGCCGCCATGACTCGATGCGATCGATGATATTTTCCTTGCCCATGCCCCAGGCTTTGACCGTATAACCCGCCACTTTCGGATTTTTCGCTTACTGTGCGCCTGACCCAGATAAAACTAGCCGGTTTCAAATCATTTGTCGAGCCGACGGTCATTCCCACGCCCAGCCAGCTGGTCGGCGTGGTCGGCCCCAATGGCTGCGGCAAATCCAACATCATCGATGCGGTGCGCTGGGTGTTGGGGGAAACCAAGGCGTCGGAACTGCGGGGCGAGTCCATGCAGGACGTCATTTTCAATGGCTCGGGCAACCGGAAGCCGGCGGCGCGCGCGTCGGTGGAGCTGGTTTTCGACAATTCCGAGGGCAGGGCGGCCGGCCAATGGAGCGCTTATTCCGAGATCGCGGTCAGGCGCGTGCTGACGCGCGACGGCACCAGCAGCTACCTGATCAATAACCAGCAAGTGCGCCGCCGCGACATCCACGACATTTTCCTGGGCACCGGCCTGGGCGCGCGCGGCTACGCCATCATCGGGCAGGGCATGATCAACCGGCTGATCGAGGCTCGGCCCGAAGAACTGCGGGTATTCCTGGAGGAAGCCGCCGGCGTCTCGCGCTACAAAGAAAGGCGGCGCGAGACCGAGAACCGCTTGAGCGATACCCGCGAAAACCTGACGCGGGTCGAAGATATCCTGCGCGAGCTGAACAGCCAATTGGAAAAGCTGGAAACCCAGGCCGAAGTGGCCCAGCGCTACAGGGCTCTGCAGGAAGAAGGCGAACAGAAGCAGCATGCCTTGTGGCTGCTGAAGGAAAGCAGCGCCAAGGAAGAGCGCCAGGCCAAGTTCCTGGCCATAGAAAAGGCCCAGACCGAACTCGAGGAAGCCATCGCCGGCCTGCGCGCGGGCGAATCGGCGCTGGAGTCGCGCCGCCAGGCGCACTACGCGGCCAGCGACGCCGTGCACGCGGCCCAAGGCCTGCTGTACGAAGCCGGCGCGCAGGTCAGCAGGCTGGAAGCGGAAATCCGCCATGTGGTCGATTCGCGCAACCGGCTGCAATCGCGCCGCAGCCAATTGCAGGCGCAGTTGCAGGAATGGGACGATCAGCAGGCGCATTGCACCGAGCAGATCACTCTGGCCGAAGCCGATATCGAAGCGGCCGCCGCGCGCACCGAAGAGGCGCGCGCATTGGCCGAGCAGGCGCAAGCCGCGCTGCCGGACATCGAAACCCAGGTCCGGGCGGCCGCGGCATCGCGTGAGACCATGCGCAGCGGGCTGGCCAGGCTGGAGCAGGAACTGGCCCTGGCCGCCCAGACGCAGCGGGACTCGGACCGCCAGCTGCAGGCGCTGGAATTGCGCCAGGAACGTCTGGAGCAGGAATTGCGCAGCCTGAACACGCCGGATCCCGCCAGCCTCGAGCGGCTGGCGGGCGACAGCGCGGCCATGCAGGAACAGTTGCAGGAATCGCAAGCCCAATTGCTGGAACTCGAAGACCGCCTGCCGGAATTGGACGAGCGCCGCCGCGAGGCGCACAACGCCGCGCAGGCGGAAGCGCAGGCCGTGGCGCGCCTGGAGGCGCGCCTGGCGGCGCTCGCCAAGCTGCAGGAAGATGTGCAGAAACAGGGCGCGCTGGAACCCTGGCTGGCCCATCATGAGCTGACCGGCCTGGGGCGTTTGTGGCAGAAACTGCATATCGAATCGGGCTGGGAAACCGCGCTGGAATCCGTGTTGCGCGAGCGCATGGCGGGGCTGGAATTGCGCCAGCTCGAGCATGCGCGGGCATTCAGCGGCGATGCGCCGCCCGCGCGGCTGGCCTTTTATCAGCTACCGGCGGCGGCGCCCGCGCCGGAGGCGGCCGCGGGGCTGACCCCTTTGGCCGGCATGCTGCGCCTCACCGATCCCGATTTGCGCACATTGCTCAACGACTGGCTGCGCGATGTCTATGTCTGCACGGATATCGCCAAGGCGCTGGCGCAGCGGGCCGAACTGCCGCCCGGCGGACTGTACGTGCTCAAGGAAGGCCACCTGGTCGACAGGCATAGCGTCCGCTTCTATGCGCCGGATTCCGAGCAGGCGGGCCTGCTGGCCCGGCAGCAGGAAATCGAGAACCTGAGGCGCGACTTGAAAGCGCGGCAATTGATGGCCGATCAGGCCCTGGCGGCGGTGTCCCAGGCCGAGAACGCCTGGCAGCAGGTGTCGCAGTCCCTGGCGCCGGCGCGCCAGCGCGTAGGCGAAATCACGCGCCGCCTGCACGATGTCGAGCTCGAATATTCCAGGCTCAAGCAGCAGGCCGAGCAGTCGGGTGACAGGGCCGCCCGCATCCATGAAGAACTGGCGGAAATCAGGCTGCAGACCGAAGAATTGCTGGCCGGCAAGGAAGAGGCCGAAGCGCGCTTCGAGGCGCTGGATATCCAGTTGGGCGAGCAGCAGATGCAGTTCTCCGAGGCGGAAATATCCGGCGAAGGCCTTCAGGAGCAGGCCGAGCGCGCCAGGCAGCACTTGCGGGATCTGGAACGCGCCGTGCACGAATCCGAATACGCCGAACGCGCGCTGCATACCCGCGTCGCCGATCTGCGTCGCAATCTGCAGCTGGCCGCCGAGCAGGCGCAGCGCGCGAGGGCGGAATTGGAAGGCTTGCAGGGCGAGCTGTTCGAACTGGATGCTTCGGCGTCCCAGGCCGGCCTGCAGGACGCGCTGGAGCTGCGCGCCGAACGCGAAGAGGCCTTGAATCTGGCGCGCATAGAGCTGGACAATCTGGCGGCGTCCCTGCGCGAGGCCGACGAAGAGCGCGTAAGGCTGGAGCGCTCCCTCGAGCCGCGCCGCGCGCGCATCATGGAGCTGCAACTGCAGGAGCAGGCCGCGCGCCTTGCGGTGGAGCAGTTCGCGGAGCAGCTGGACGCTCACGAAGTCGACCGCGAAGCGCTGCGGCGCATGTTGCAGGATAGGCCCGAGGAATGGCGCAGGCCCAACTGGCTGCAGTCCGAGGTGCAAAGAATATCCCGCGCGGTGGATGCCCTGGGCCCCGTCAACCTGGCGGCGCTGGACGAGCTCAATGCGGCGCGCGAACGCAAGGGGTTCCTGGACGCCCAGCACAGCGACCTGACTTCGGCCATAGACACCCTGGAAGACGCGATACGCAAGATAGATCGCGAAACGCGCGAGCTGCTGCAGGAAACCTTCGACACGGTCAATGCGCATTTCGGCGAGCTGTTCCCGCGGCTGTTCGGCGGCGGCGAGGCCAAACTCATCATCACCGGCGACGAGATCCTCGATGCCGGCGTGCAGGTCATGGCTCAGCCGCCGGGCAAGCGCAACAGCACGATACATTTGCTGTCGGGCGGCGAGAAGGCCCTGACCGCGACGGCGCTGGTGTTTGCCTTGTTCAAGCTGAATCCCGCGCCATTCTGCCTGCTGGACGAGGTGGACGCCCCGCTGGACGATGCCAATACCGAACGGTATGCGAATCTAGTGCGCAGCATGAGCCAGCAAACGCAATTCCTGTTCATTTCCCACAATAAAATTGCGATGCAGATGGCCAAGCAATTGGTTGGCGTTACCATGCAGGAACAGGGCGTGTCGCGCATCGTGGCCGTCGATATCGATTCCGCCCTGCAACTGGCCGAGGCTTGATAATGTGTCCACATGAATATTTGGTGATGCGGCGAGGCAGATAATGAGCGACTTGCAAATCGGTTTGATCCTCCTTGGCGTGGCGCTGATCCTGATCGTGCTCGTCTTCAATTGGTGGCAGGACAGGAGGGTGCGGCAGAAAATGCAGGAGCACTTCCCGGAAGGGGAGCACGATCCGCTGATGGGGACCTACCAGCAGGGCCCGGTGCGCCGCGAGCCCGGTTTCGGGCCGCGCGAGCCGGCCGCCGACTCGGCCGCCGACGATGCCGCCGAGGTCGATCCCACCACCGAGGTGGTGATAGACATCAGCTTCGCCCAGCCGGTGCCCACCGCATCCCTGCAGCAAGCCTTGCATACCTTGCACAAAGTGGGCAGCAAGCCGGTGCGCATCTTCGCCGAGCGCGAAGGGGGCGGGCACAGGTCGCGATTGCGGCCGGATGAAAGCTATGTGTCGATGCAGCTCGCCGTCTTGCTGGCCAACCGCAGCGGTCCGCTGACCGATATCGAATGGTCGCAGCTATGGACGGTGGCGCAAAGCCTGGCTGAACGTTTCGACGGCGCGATCGAGGCCCCCGAGCAGGACGATGTCATGCAGCGCGCCAGGCAGCTCGACGAGCTCTGCGCCAGCCTGGATGCCCTGGTGGGCCTGACCTTGCGGCTGCCCGGCACCATGCCCGTGGCCGATGTCGCCCGCGCATTGAAGGACGCGGGTTTCCTGCCCTATGGCCGGCAGCTGGCGTGGATGTCCGACACCGGGATGCCGCGCTTCACCGCCTTGTTCGACGGCGCGCCTATTCAGGACGTCCAGTCCGCCGGCGTCGACCGCGTCGACTTGCTGCTGGACCTGCCCAACAGTCCCGCCGATGAGCAGGCCTTCAGCCGCATGGCCAGTGTGGGCCGGGACCTGGCGGGCCGCCTGGGCGCGGAGCTGCTGGATGATCAGGGCAGGCCTGTTTCGGACGGCTCCGACCAGGCCATAGACAAGCAGCTTACCGATTTGTATGCGAAGCTGGGCCAGGTGGGCTTCGAGGCGGGCGCCGATCGTACGGTAAGGATCTTTTCGTGAGCGATAAGCCGCTGGGGCAGGGCGCGATTGCGAAGAAACTGGAATCCCTGCGGGAACAGATCGCCGAGCATAACCACCGCTATTATGTGCTGGATGCGCCCACCATATCGGACGCGGAATACGATCGCCTGATGCAGGAGCTGCAGGCCCTCGAGGCGCAGCACCCCGACCTGATCACGCCGGAATCGCCCACGCAGCGCGTGGGCGCCCAGCCGCTGGCGGCCTTCGCCAGCGTACGGCATGCCGTACCGATGCGCTCGCTGGGCAATGCCTTCGATCCCGAAGACGTGCGTGCCTTCGACAAAAGGGTGTCCGATACCTTGCGCGATGCGGGCATGGCGGGGTCCGGCGCGGTGGAATATGTGGCCGAGCTGAAATTCGACGGGCTGGCCGTCAGCCTGCGCTATGAAGAGGGGCGCCTGGTGCAGGCGGCCACCCGTGGCGATGGCCAGACGGGCGAAGACATCACCAGCAATATCCGCACCTTGCGCTCGGTGCCTCTGAGGCTCAAGGGCGATTATCCGCAGGTGCTGGAGGTGCGCGGGGAAGTCTTGATGAATCGTCGCGATTTCGAGGCGCTGAACCAGGCGCAGCAGCGGCGCGGCGAGAAAATATTCGTCAATCCCCGCAATGCCGCGGCGGGCAGCCTGCGCCAGCTCGATCCGCGTATCACGGCGCAGCGGCCGCTGCGTTTCTTCGCTTATGGCTGGGGCGAGATACGCATCGTCCATGATGGGCAGACGGAGCTGTTCCGGCAGGAGGCCGGCGACGCGGATATGCCGCGTTCGACCCACGCCGGCATGCTGGACTGGTTCGAGCGGCTGGGCCTGCCGGTGAATCGCGCCAGGGCGGTGGTGCAAGGGGCCGAAGGCTTGCTGGGCTTCTATGAGCATACGGGCGCCACGCGTTCGCAACTGCCTTTCGACATCGATGGGGTGGTGTACAAGGTGAATTCGCTGGCCGCCCAGGAAGTTTTGGGCTATGTGGCCCGCGCGCCGCGTTATGCGCTGGCGCACAAGTTTCCGGCCCAGGAAGAGACCACGACCTTGCTGAGCATCGATGTGCAGGTGGGGCGCACCGGCGCGATAACCCCGGTCGCGCGGCTGAAGCCGGTGTTCGTGGGCGGCGTGACGGTGACGAACGCCACCTTGCACAACGAGGATGAAATCCGCCGCAAGGATGTGCGCATAGGCGACACCGTGGTGGTGCGGCGCGCGGGGGATGTCATTCCGGAGGTGGTCGGGCCGCTGGTCGAGCTGCGTCCGGCGGATGCGGCCGTGTTCGTCATGCCGCAGCAGTGTCCGATTTGCGGGTCCGCGATCGAGCGCCCGGAGGACGAGGCGATATCGCGCTGCACGGGCGGTTTGTTCTGTCCGGCGCAGCGCAAGCAGAGCCTCACCCACGCGGCGGGCCGCAAGGCGCTGGATATCGAGGGGCTGGGGGAAAAGCTGGTCGATCAACTGGTCGACAGCGGCAGGGTGAAGTCGCTGGCGGATCTTTTCACTTTGCGGGTGGAGGAATTGGCCGCGTACGAGAGGATGGGGCGCAAGTCGGCGGAGAATCTGGTGGCGGCGCTGGACCGGGCGCGCAAGCCGCCGCTGGGGCGTTTGCTGTATGCGCTGGGCGCGCGGCATGTGGGCGAAACGACCGCGCGGGATCTGGCGCGGCATTTCGGTTCGCTGGAGGCCGTGATGGCGGCCGATGAGGAAGCTCTGCTGCAGGTGAAAGATGTGGGGCCGGTGGTGGCGGCTTCGATCCTGCGCTTTTTCGGCGAGCCGCATAATCGGGAGGTGATCGCGGCGCTGCAGAATGCGGGCGTGCAGCCGCAAGCCGAGGAGCTTCCGTCGGCGGCGTCGGCGCGTTTGTCGGGCAAGACGCTGGTGTTGACCGGGACCATGCCGAACTGGACGCGCGACGAAGCGACGCGGCACATTCTCGCGGCGGGCGGGAAGGTTAGCGGCTCGGTGTCGAAAAAGACGGCCTATGTGGTGGCCGGGGAAGAGGCGGGCAGCAAGCTGGACAAGGCGAAGGAACTAGGCGTGACGGTGCTGGATGAAGATGGGCTGAAGGCTTTGCTGGGGATGGGATGAGCCTGCCGTTTTCTTCGTCTGCCGCGCAAGGGCGCGTTCGATCGCTGAAGCAGATGCACGGCGTAAGATTTCGGATAGCGGCATTCTGCGCTATTGAGCCGGCCTGCCCGGGCGGGCCCGGTTACGGCTAGCGCCGCGCGGTGCGCGCCTGTCGGCGCACACTTCCCGGGCCGGAACCAGGAATCAGGGCGGTCGCGGAACTCGCGGCGGCGGACCGGTGGTCCGCCAAGCGCGCCGCTCAAACAGCCGCGCCCTTGCATCCCTGATTCCAGGCCCCGGCCCGGCGCTTGCGAAACCGCCGTGACCGGGCTCGCCCGGGCATGCCTCCGGCAGTAGTTGATGGGCGCCTACGGAGCGATTCCCAACTCCTGCTCCCGCCACCCGGCTTTTTTACTTGATGGTGGCTTTCTTCATCAAGTCTTGCTGGAAGTCGGCCAGTTGCTGCTGGCGCAGCATTTCCTCGATTTGCGGCTTGACGTCTTTCAGCTCGGGGAACTGGGCGGCGCGGGTGTCTTCGACCTGAATGATGTGCCAGCCGAACTGGGTTTGCACGGGCTTGTCGGTCATCTGGCCTTTTTTCAGGTTCTGCACGGCCTGGGCGAACTCGGGCACATAGTTGGACGCGGGGCCCCAGCCCAGTTCGCCGCCGTTCTTGCCGCTGCCCGGATCCAGCGAATCTTTTTTCGCCGCGGCTTCGAAAGTGACCTTCTTGGCCTTGATGGAGGCCGTCAGATCTTCCGCGGCTTTCTGGTCCTTGACCAGGATGTGGCGCAGCTTGTATTCCTGCTTGCCAGACTGCTCTTTCTTGATGCGGTCGTATTCAGCCTGGATTTTTGCGTCCGTGACGGGATTTTTCTTCAGGTGGTCGGCCATCAGTGCGCGGACCAGGATGCCTTGGCGGGCCAGTTCCAGTTCTTGCTTGACGGCGTCCTGTTTGTCCAGGCCGGCCTTTTCAGCGGCCTGCACGGCCACCATGCGGTTGACCATTTCCTGCTTGACTTGCTCGCGCAGCTCGGGCGTGTCCTGGGCGCCCTGGGCGACCAGCAGCGAGACGAACTGGTCCAGCTTGTCCTTGGTAAGAGCCTTGCCATTCACGGTGGCTACCGTTTGTGCATAGGCGGGTACGGCGATAACGCAAGCCGCGGCGATCAGAGCGAGTCGTTTCATGTAGTGGTATTTCCTTTGGTTCAACTTTCCGCCTTGGCCACAATGGCCAGGGCATGTATGGGATAAGGCATTAAATCGTGGACGCGATCATACACAAGCCTGTGGCGCGCCAGGGTGTTGAGGCCCTGGAATTGTTCCGTCCATATGTATACGCGGAAGTGGCTGGCGCCGTCCCGGCTGCCGGCGTGCCCGGCATGCAGGTGCGATTCGTCGACGATGCGCAGATGCGTGGGAGCGAGGACGCGCAGCCGCTCTTCCAGCAGTCGTTGGCGGTCGGCGGACATCAGGCGCCCTCTTTGGGTTCGCGCGGGCCGGTCAAGCCAGGCCGGGCCAGGCCAGGCTCGGCCAGACCAGGATGTTCGGCTTCTTCCTTCATGTGCTTGCCCAGCCACAGGGATTGCAAAATGACGAACACCAGCAGCAGGGCCATGAGGCCGAACACTTTGAAGTTGACCCATTGAGCCTCGGTGAAGTAGCCGGAAAACGCCACATACAGGTTCAAGGCCCCGGACGCGGCGAAGAACGCGACCCAGCTATAGTTGAGCTTGTCCCAGATGGGGGCGGGCATGGCGACTTTGGCGCCCATGAGCTTTTGCATCAGGTTGCGGCCGAAGAGCAGTTTGCCGCCGAGCAGTATGGCGGCAAAGATCCAATACAGGACGGTGGGCTTCCATTTGATGAAGGCGTCGTTGTGGAACAGCAGCGTCGCCCCGCCGAACACCACGATGACGGACAGATTGATCCAATGCGTGGCTTCAATGGCTTTGCCCGTGGCTTTCAGCCAGACGAACTGCGCGATGCCGGCGACAATGGCCACGGCCGTCGCGGTGAAGATGTCCGAAAACTTGAAGGCGACGAAAAAGAGAATGAGCGGGAAGAGATCGAACAGGAATTTCTTCATTTAGCGGGCTCGAATTTGAGCGACAGGGAGTTGATGCAATAACGCAGGCCCGTGGGCGGAGGACCATCGGGGAATACATGGCCGAGGTGCGAGTCGCAGACATTGCACAACACTTCGGTGCGCACCATGCCATGGCTGGTNNCGCAGCCCGCGTCGAATTTCGTATCGGAGGCGAAAAGAGGCGTGCCGCAGCCCACGCATCGATAGATGCCGGCTGCGCGGGTATCCCAATAGCGCCCCGTGAAAGGGCGTTCAGTGCCTTTCTGGCGCGCGACGAAGTATTCTTCGGGCGATAATTCGGCGCGCCATTGAGCGTCGGTTTTCTGAATCTTGTTCACAAGTTCACCTGTTTGTGGCAGATTGCGTACTACCGCCTATGTTAATCGACTTTCGAACCGGCCACAGGTTCCCCGGAATCGTACTTTTTTCCGGGGCGCCTATGCAGGGAATCCCCTAAAAGACTTTGTATCTCTTTTTATCGATAATTTTGCGTCACCCGCCCATGACCGCTAAAGCCTTGCTTGCGTCAAATTCCCATGCCATCCGCAACAATCGCCGCCCGCAGGCGGCATCGCGCTTATTCACGGAGAAAAAATGAATATCAATAGCTCAATCCGGCTTTCGATTCTTGCAGGCGCCCTGGCGCTCGCCCTGCCGATGGCCGCCAACGCCCAGATCAAGGTCGGCATCACGATCTCCAGCACCGGGCCCGCGGCCTCGCTGGGCATTCCGGAACGCAATACCGTGTCCCTGCTGCCCACCGAAGTGGCGGGCCAGAAAATCGAATACATCGTCCTGGACGATGGCACGGACCCCACGGTGGCGGTCAAGAATATGCGCAAGCTGGTCACCGAAGACAAAGTCGATGTCGTGGTCGGCACCTCGGCCTCCCCCGGTTCGCTGGCCATGGTGGATGTCGCAGGCGAAACCAAGACGCCGATGATCAGCGTGGCGGCCAACGCCTCCATCGTCGAGCCCGTGGAAGGCGCGCGCGAGTGGGTATTCAAGACGCCGCAGAACGACCAACTGATGGCCGGCGCGCTGGCCGACGCAATGGCCAAGCAGGGCGTCAAGACGCTGGGCTTCATCGGCTATTCCGACGCCTATGGCGAAGGCTGGCTGAACGTCATGACGGCGGCGGCGAAAGAAAAAGGCATCAAAGTGGTGGCCACGGAGCGCTACGGCCGCACCGACACCAGCGTGACCGGGCAAGTGCTCAAGCTGATCGCCGCCAAGCCGGACGGCATATTGGTGGCCGGCTCGGGGACGCCGGTGGCCTTGCCGCAGCGCGAACTGAAAAGCCGCGGCTACAAAGGCATCATGTACCAGACCCACGGCGCGGCCAACAACGATGTATTGCGCGTTTGCGGCAAGGACTGCAACGACATGATCCTGCCGGCGGGCCCGCTGCTGGTGGCCGATCAATTGCCCGACAGCAATGCGGTCAAAAAGAGCGCGCTGGAATACAAGGCCAAGTATGAAGCCAAATACGGCGAAGGCACGATCAATACTTTCGGCGGCCATATGTGGGACGCCGGCTTGCTGATTTCCACCGCCATTCCTTCGGCGCTGAAATCCGGCGGCAAGCCGGGCACGGCCGAGTTCCGCAAGGCGCTGCGCGACGCCATCGAGCAGATCAAGGATCTTCCCGCATCCCAGGGCGTGTTCACCATGGGCCCGAAAGACCATGCCGGCTTCGACACCCGCGCGCGCGTCATGGTGAAAGTGGTCGACGGCAAATGGACTTACCAGCCCGACCTGTAAACTACGACCTGTAAACTGGCGCCTGCCGGCTGTATCATTCGCCAGGGCCGGCATGTGCGAGCTCTGACGTTGTGTTGTTGTAGGGGCGCAAGGCGTTTCTTGCGCCCCGATTTCATGGTGTATCCGGAATGGATTCGACTATCGTATTGATCCTGCTGCAGGATGGCGTGATGAACGGCGCCATCTATGCCTTGCTGGGCCTGGCGCTGGTATTGGTCTTCGTCGTCACGCGCGTCATATTCATCCCGCAGGGCGAATTCGTGGCCTTCGGCGCCCTGACCCTGGCATTCATGGACAATGGCCGCGTTCCGGGCACGGTCAACCTGCTGCTCATCGTCGGGGCGCTGGTGTTCGCCCTGGAGCTCATCGCGGCCGTGCGCGGCCGCGACTGGAGCGGCATGGGCAAGACGGCGGCCCTGGCAGTGCTGCTGCCCGTGGGGCTGTATCTGCTGACGCCTTACATCGTCGCCAAGGACACGCCCTTGTGGATCAATGTCCTGTTCTCGCTGGCGCTGGTCGTGCCGCTGGGCCCGATGCTGTATCGCATCGTCTACCAGCCGGTGGCCGAGGCCAGCGTGCTGGTGCTGCTCATTATTTCAGTGGCCGTGCATTTCGCCCTGACGGGCCTGGCGCTGGTTTTTTTCGGGGCCGAGGGCTGGCGCACGCCGCCCTTCATGGAGGGCGATGTGCAGATGGGGCCGGTAAGCTGGTCCGCCCAGACCTTCTTCGTACTGGGCACTTGCGCGGTGCTGATTCTGGCCCTATGGGTGTTTTTCGGCAAGACGCTGTATGGGCGCGCCTTGCGGGCCACGGCGGTCAACCGGCGCGGCGCGCGCCTGGTGGGCATCAGCACCAGCATGTCCGGCAGCCTGACCTTCACGCTGGCGGCCGCCATAGGCGCGCTGTCCGGCATGCTGATCGCGCCCGTGACCACGGTCTATTACGATACCGGCTTCATCATCGGGCTCAAGGGCTTTGTGGCCGCCATCTTCGGCGGCCTGGTCAGCTATCCGGTGGCGGCCGGCGGGGCGTTGTTCGTCGGCATACTCGAAGCCTTCTCGTCCTTCTGGGCCAGCGCCTACAAAGAGGTCATTGTGTTTACGCTGATCATTCCGGTGTTGCTGTGGCGCTCTTTCGGGGCCCGCCACATCGAGGACGAGGAATAAACGCATGAATCGCCTATTGCTCGCAGCCGCCGTCCTGATCCTTGCCGCGCTGCCCTTGCTGCCGGCCACGCCGGAGTTCTGGATCACCCATCTCAATTACATCGGGCTGGCCAGCCTCGTGGTGCTGGGGCTGGTGGTGCTCACGGGCATCGGCGGCCTGACCTCGTTCGGCCAGGCCGCCTTCGTGGGGCTGGGCGCCTATGCGACGGCATGGCTGACGACGGCCCAGGCATGGTCGCCGTGGGCGGCTTTGCTGATGGGCTTGCTGATCACTTTCGCCGTCGCCTATGTCCTGGGGGCGATCACGCTGCGGCTGTCCGGCCATTATCTGCCGCTGGGCACGATAGCCTGGTGCCTGTCGCTGTATTACCTCTTCGGCAACCTGGAGTTTCTCGGCCAGTACGACGGCATCGCGAGCATCGTCCCCATCGAGTTCTTCGGCGTGTCGCTGGGCAAAGGGCGGCATATTTATTATCTGATCTGGACCTTCGTGCTGCTGTCCATGTGGGCCACCCGCAATCTGCTGGATTCGCGCCCGGGGCGGGCGATCCGGGCGCTCAAGAGCGGCGGCGGCATGGCCGAGTCCTTCGGCATCGACATGGCCGGCTACAAGGTCATCATCTTCGTGTATGCGGCGCTGCTGGCCTGCGTTTCCGGCTGGCTGTACGCGCATATGCAGCGCGCCGTCAGCCCCAGCCCCTTCGGCTTGAACTACGGCATCGAATACCTGTTCATGGCGGTGGTGGGCGGCGCGGGCAGCGTATGGGGCGCGGTCATCGGTTCGGGGCTGATCCTGACCCTGAAAGACCAGCTGCAGAACGTTCTGCCCAAGATCCTGGATACCAGCGGCAACTTCGAATTGATCGTCTTCGGCATATTGATGATACTGGTGCTGCAGTATGCGCGCGACGGCGTCTGGCCCATTCTGTCGACATGGTGGTCCGCCATGACCGGCAAGTCGGACCGGCGCCGCATGGCTCCGCCTCCTCGGGCGCCGGCGCTGCCGCAGCGCGCCCGCCCCGAAAAGGGCACGCTGGTGCTCGAGGTCGACGCCATCCGCAAGGAGTTCGGCGGCCTGGTCGCCGTCAACGACATCAGTTTCAGCCTCAAGGCAGGCGAGATCATGGGGCTCATCGGCCCCAATGGCGCGGGCAAGAGCACGACCTTCAATCTGATCACCGGCGTATTGCCGCTGACCCGCGGTTCTGTGCGCTTCCTGGGCGAAAGGCTGGATGTCCTGCCGTCGCGGGAAATCGCCCGCCTGGGGGTGGGGCGCACATTCCAGCACGTGCAGCTGCTGCCCACCATGACGGTGCTGGAAAATGTCGCGTTGGGCGCGCATTTGCGCAGCAAAGTCGGGGTATTGGCGGCGGCCCTGCACATAGAGCGGCGCGACGAGGCCGAACTGCTGCACGAGGCCGCAAAGCAATTGCAGCGCGTAGGCCTGGGCGACTATCTGTACGAGCAGGCGGGCAATCTGGCGCTGGGCCAGCAGCGCATTCTCGAAATTGCGCGCGCCCTGGCGGCGGATCCGGTATTGCTGCTGCTGGACGAGCCCGCGGCCGGCCTGCGCTACAAGGAAAAGCAGGAGCTCGCCAAAGTGCTGGGCCAGCTCCGGCAGGAAGGCATGAGCATCCTGCTGGTGGAACACGATATGGATTTCGTGATGAGTCTGACCGATCATCTGGTGGTGATGGACTTCGGCACCAAGCTGGCCGAAGGCGCGCCCGCGGACATCCAGCGCAATCCCGCCGTGCTGGAAGCCTATTTGGGCGGCGTGGACGACGACCTGGAACCCGGCGCCGCGGGCGGCCCGGGGCGGGCCGCCGCCCAGCCGTCCGTTCAGGGAGTCGGCGCATGAGCACCACCAAATCCAGGCATCCCGTCCTGCAGGTCACGGATCTGTCCGCGCGCTACGGCAAGGTCACCGCCGTGTCCGGGGCCAACATCGCCGTCACGCGCGGCAGCATCGTCACCGTCATAGGCGGCAACGGCGCGGGCAAATCGACCCTGCTCAATTCCATCATGGGTTCTTTGCCGGCGACCGGCAGCTGCTCGGGCTCCGTGCGATACCTGGGCTCGGAGATAGGCTCGTGGCAGGTGGAGCGCCGCGTTTCCGACGGCATATCCCTGGTGCCCGAAAAGCGCGAGCTGTTCGGCAGCATGTCCGTGGAAGACAATCTTCTACTGGGCGGTTTCAGGCTATACCGCAGCGGCAAGCATGGCTGGCGTGAAACGATCGAGGAAGTCTATGATCTTTTCCCGCGGCTGCGCGAACGCAAGGCGCAGCAGGCAGGCACCCTGTCGGGCGGCGAGCGGCAGATGCTGGCCGTCGGCCGGGCCTTGATGGCCCAGCCGCAACTGCTGATGCTGGATGAACCCAGCCTGGGGCTGGCCCCGCTCATCGTGCGCGAAATCTTCCAGATCATTGCGCGCCTGCGCAGCACGGGCGTCGCCATCCTGCTGGTCGAACAAAACGCCCGCGCCGCCCTGCAAGTGGCCGATTACGGCTATGTGCTGGAGACCGGCGAAGTGGTGCTGGAAGGCGAGGCCAAGGAACTCGCCGGCAACCCGCGCGTGATCGAAAGCTACCTGGGCCTGGGGAATGCCGGAAGAAACATGGCGGCGGATCAATGAAGCGTGGTGGGGGGGTAATGAAGCGCGGCGCGGGATTAATAATAAGTACAGCGCTAGCGCATTTTCGGTTCATGTTGTTTGCGCGCTTTATCGCTTGCAAGCGCGTGGTCTTTAGGTTTCTTAACGGCGCAGCCGATGGGCAGGGGCCGGGCTCCTGTCGCTGCGCCCCTTCGGGGTTCCCTTGCAGGCGCTTTGCGTCGGGGTCGGGCGCCAACTCACCCGAAATTAGCCGCCTGTGGGCTAATTTCGGGTTCAAACAGGAGCGCCCTCTTACGCCCCCGCCGCAAAGCACCTGCTGCGGCTTGCTCAAACGTCGCCCAACCCCTGCCCATCGGCTACGCCTTGACAACAGAGTTAGTGCTTGATTATCCGTGGAATGCGAAAGGCACTGGCATTGGAACGTGGAATGCGAAAGGCAATGGCATTGGAAGCTGGAGCTAGGACTTGGAACTCGAGCTGGAACTAGAATGTAGAACTGGAACGTAGAACCGGGACTAGGGCTGTGCAAGCTTGTGAAACATGTTCAACCGCCTTACCAGCGGCCTACATTTGCCTACCTCGAATGTCCCGGCCCGCGCGGCAGGCGCGCGAGGCGGGGACGGCGCAAGACCTCTTCCAGCCGCACCAACAAACTCAGAAAAAGGCCAAGCACCCAAACCGTCCCGGCGGCGCCCCAAACACAAACCGGTGCAGCGGGACGGGTGGCGGGGGCAGGACGCCGCGACGTGCGGGGCGGAAGCGAGCCGATTGTGAAGGGAGGCCGAACGGCCGGACGAACAAGGCGACGCGGGCTCGGCGCGCGGGGCGCCGGGCCAGCCACGAGGAGCAAGCCCGGCCCCCGCCACCCGGCACGCGCCAGAAGAACAAANNCAAAGCAACGCCACAAACCACCCAGCACGCGCCGAAAAGGCTTGGTTTCTTAAGCTTTGCGGCCCCGCAGACGGTAGCCGATTTCCCCGACGATGCCGCGCCTGAACGCCATGACGCAGATGATGAAGATCAGGCCGATGACGATCGTGACGGATTCGCCCAGGACCTGGAACCACTGCACGCCGGTCAGCTGGCTCAAGGTGCGCCCGAATTCGCCGACCTTGTTTTCCA
>DJWC01000150.1:0-15126 GCA_002441445.1 Pusillimonas sp. UBA6240 | reverse complement strand
CCTTGAGCACCTGGCCGAAAGGGGAATTGATCGTGCGCCAGCATATGAAATAGCCGATGATGAAAATCGCCAGCACGACGTAATACAGGTTGATGTCGCGCGACAGGTCCAGGCCGAACAGGCTGCCCCGCGGTATGCCTTGCAGGCCGTCTTCGCCATGGGTGAAGGGCGCCTGCANNTCATGGCGAAATAGATGCCGCTGCGGCGTATGGCCAGGCCGCCCATGACCAGGCCCATCAGGGCGGCCACCGCCGTGCCGAACAGCAGGCCGCCCAATGTGGAAAAGCCCCACACCGCCAGCGAATGCCCCGTGGCATAGGCGGCGCCGCCCAGGAAGGCCGCATGCCCGAAGGACAGCAGGCCCGTGTAGCNNGCGCATAGCACATCACCTTCATGACAAAGATGGGATAGGCGCCCAGGGCCGGCAGCAGGGCGAGAAAAATCGCGAAGAGAAGATAGCCTATGAATTGACGACTCATTTTTCTTTCCCGAAAAGGCCGGCGGGGCGCAGCAGCAGAACGATGANNCCATGATGATGAAGACCACGGTGTTGGAGGCTTCCGGCCAGAAGACTTTGGTCAGCCCTTCTATGACGCCCAGCCCCAGGCCTGTAACGATGGAGCCCATGATGGAGCCCATGCCGCCTATCACGACGACCGCGAAGACGACGATGATCAGGTTGGAGCCCATGAGCGGCGAGACTTGCATGATGGGGGCGGCCAGCACGCCGGCAAAGCCCGCCAGCGCCACGCCGAAGCCGTAAGTCAGGGTGACCACCAGCGGCACGTTGACGCCGAAGGCCTCCACCAGCTTGGGGTTTTCCGTGCCGGCGCGCAGAAGCGCGCCCAGCCGGGTTTTTTCGATGACGAACCAGGTGATCAGGCAGACGACGATCGAGGCGACGACCACCCAGGCCCGGTAGATGGGCAAATACATGAAGCCAAGATTCACGCCGCCTTGCAGGGCTGCCGGCGTGGCATAGGGCTGGCCGGATACGCCATACATGCTGCGGAACAGCCCCTCGATCAGCAGGGTGATGCCGAAGGTGAGCAGCAGGCCGTAGAGGTGGTCCAGCTTGTACAGGTGCCGGATCAGCAGGCGCTCGATGACGATGCCGAACAGGCCTACGCACAAGGGCGCGAGCAGCAGCATGATCCAGTAGTTCAGGCCGAAGTATTGCAGGCCTATCCAGGCGATGAAGGCCCCCAGCATGTACAGCGCGCCGTGGGCGAAGTTGATGATGTTCAGCAATCCGAATATGACGGCCAGCCCCAGGGACAGCACTGCATAGAAAGAGCCATTCACCAGGCCCAGCAGCAGTTGCCCGAGCAGGGCTTGTATGGGTATGCCAAATAGTGCGGTCATAACGATAAGAAGTCCGTGGCGAAGCTCGATGCGGCCCCGATATGGGGCCCCGGCATGAAACAGGAGGCTCCCGGCGGATCGCGGCGGGAGCCTCCGGGGTGGATGGCTATTTCTTCACGAGCTTGCAGGTGGACTCGGCCAGCGAGGTATAGACCTCTTCGCCGGGAAGCTTGGTGACCACTTTGTAGTAGTCCCAGGGGCGCTTGGATTCAGAAGGCTTCTTGACCTGCATGAGATACAGGTTGTTGAGCAGGCGGCCGTCTTCACGCACCTGCGCGCCGGGGGCGAAGAAGTTGTCGACCTTGTTCGATTTCATCCATTTCATGACCGTGTCGGCGTCATCCGTGCCGGTGGCTTTGACGGCTTTCAGGTAGAAGTCCGCCGCGGAATAGTCGCCCGCCTGTAGGAAGGACGGCATGCGCTTGTGCTGTTCGAAGAAACGTTCCGCCCATTTGCGCGAAGCGTCGTCCTGATCCCAGTACCAGGCCGCGGTCAGGGACAGGCCTTGCGTGGCGTCCAGTCCCAGGGCGTGCACGTCGTTGATGAACACCAGCAGGCCGACCAGGCGCATGGTTTGCGTGACGCCGAATTCCTTGGCGGCCTTGACCGAGTTGATGAAGTCGCCGCCGGCATTGGCCAGACCCAGCACTTTGGCGCCGGACGACTGCGCCTGGAGCAGGAAGGACGAGAAGTCGGAGGTCGCCAGCGGCACGCGCACGGCGCCCACCACCTTGCCGCCGGCGCCTTCGACCACCTTGGCCGTGTCGCGTTCCAGCGAGTGGCCGAAAGCGTAGTCGGCGGTCAGGAAGAACCAGGATTTGCCCCCGTCCTTCACCACGGCGCTGCCCGTGCCGCGCGCCAGCGCGACGGTGTCGTAGGCATAGTGGATGGTATAGGGGGAGCACTGCGAGTTGGTGAGGTTGGACGACCCCGCTCCGATGGCGATGAAGGGTTTTTTCTTTTCTTCGGCTACCGCCGCCATGGCCAGCGAGGTGGCCGAATTGGTTCCGCCTATCAGCAGGTCGATCTTTTGCTCGTCGAACCATTCGCGCGCCCGCGCCGATGCGATGTCCGCCTTGTTCTGGTGGTCGGCGACCATGAGCTCGACCTTCTTGCCGTTGACTTGCCCGCCGGCATCCGCAATGGCCATGCGTATGGCGTCCCCGCCCGCGGCGCCATCGATGTCGGAATAGACGCTGGACATATCGGTGATGAAGCCAATGCGAATGACGTCGTCGGAAATGCCCGCGGCCTGGCCCGGCGCCGCGAAGGTCAGGCCAGCCAAGGCAAAGGCGGCGGATAGGGTGCGCAATTTCATAAGGTGAGACTCCTTGTTGTTGTGCCGGGAGCGCCGGTCGGACGATGTGCTTTACACACCAAGCAGCGTGTTGAGGGTATCCTGTTTGGATGAGAGTTCGTCGGAGGTGAATTCTTCGACGATCTGGCCGTGTTCCATCACGTAGAAGCGGTCGGCGAGCGGCGCCGCGAAATGGAAATTCTGTTCAACCATGACAATGGTGTAGTCCTTGGCCTTCAGGGCCGTGATCATGCGGGCGAGCGCCTGTACGATGACCGGAGCCAGGCCTTCCGAGATTTCGTCCAGCAGCAGCAGGTTGGCGCCCGTGCGCAGTATGCGCGCCACGGCCAGCATCTGCTGTTCGCCGCCCGACAGCCGCGTGCCTGGCGAGTGCTTGCGCTCTTCCAGGTTGGGGAACATGTCGTAGATTTCGGCCAGCGACATGCCCCCGCCCAGCGTATCGCCCACGACGGGCGGCAGCAGCAGGTTTTCTTCGCAGGACAGGCCTGCGAAGATGCCGCGTTCCTCGGGGCAATAGCCTATGCCCAGATGCGCGATGCGGTAGGTGGGCAGGTGTATGGATTCGGTGCCCTGGATGCGTATGGAGCCCTTGCGCGAGCCGGTCAGGCCCAGGATGGCGCGCAGCGTGGTGGTGCGCCCCGAGCCGTTGCGCCCCAGCAGGGTGACGACTTCGCCCTTGCGGACGTTCAGGTTGACGCCGTGCAGTACATGGGATTCGCCATACCAGGCATGCAGGTTGGAAATTTCCAGAGCGGGGGTGGTCATTAGTGTGCTCCTTCGAGTTCGCCCGTGGTCGTGCCCATGTAGGCCTGCATGACGGCGGCGTTGTGCGAAACCTCCTGGTAGCTGCCTTCGGCAAGCACCGACCCGCGCGCCAGCACGGTGATTTTGTCGGCGATTTGCGATACCACCTTCATGTTGTGTTCGACCATAAGTATGGTTCTGCCTTTGCTGACGTTCTTGATCAATTGCGTGACGCGGCTGACGTCTTCGTGGCCCATGCCTTGCGTGGGCTCGTCCAGCAGCATCAGTTCGGGTTCCATGGCCAGCGTGGTGGCGATTTCCAGCGCGCGCTTGCGGCCGTAGGGCAGGTTGACCGTGTATTCATCGGCGAAATCGGCCAGGTCGACTTCCTGCAGCAGGGCGCGCGCGGCGTCGTCGAGGCGATGCAGGATGCGGCCGCTGCGCCAGAAGTGGTACGAGACGCCGGTGCTGCGCTGCAGCCCGATGCGCACGTTTTCAAGCACCGTAAGCTGGGGAAACACCGCCGAGATCTGGAAGGACCGGATGATGCCGCGCCGCGCGATCTGCGCGGGCTTTTCACGGGTGATTTCCTGGCCCGAAAAATAAATATGACCCGAGGTGGGCGTAAGGAATTTGGTAAGCAGGTTGAAGCAGGTGGTCTTGCCGGCGCCATTGGGCCCGATCAGGGCGTGGATGCTGCCCCGTTCGACCTTTAGGTTGACGTCGTTGACCGCGACAAAGCCCCTGAATTCTTTGCTTAGATTCTTGGTTTCCAGAATGTATTCGCTCATGCGGCTCGATGACGTCTAGTGTTTCGGGACGGGATCAAGTATGAGATCGAGCCGGTCAAAACTCCATGCGGGTTTTACATAGGTCTGGTTAACCCTAGAGCGTTTTGTCTTTGTATTCGCATAGATCGGCAATGCCGCATTGCGGGCATTTCGGCTTGCGCGCGACGCAGATGTAGCGGCCATGCAAAATGAGCCAGTGATGCGCGTCCACCAGGTATTGCCGTGGTATGACTTTTTCCAGCTTCCGCTCCACCTCGAGCACGGTCTTGCCCGGAGCCAGGCGGGTGCGGTTCGCGACGCGGAAGATATGCGTGTCGACCGCGANNACGTTGGCGGTCTTGCGGCCGACGCCGGGCAGCGCCTCCAGCGCCGCGCGGTCGTCGGGAACCTTGCCGCCGTGCAATTCCAGCAGCATGCGGCAAGTCTGTATGACATTCCTGGCTTTGGTTTTGTACAGCCCTATGGTCTTGATGTAGCGGCTCAGGCCCTCTTCCCCCAGGGCCAGCAGCCCTTCGGGCGTGCCATGCTCGGGAAAGAACCGGCGTGTCGCCAGGTTGACGGATTTGTCGGTGGCTTGCGCCGATAGAATCACGGCGATGAGCAGCTGGAAATCCGTGGCGTATTCGAGCTCGGTGGTGGGTGCGGGGTTGGCGGCCTGAAGGCGGCGGAATATTTCAGCTCTTTTTTCAGCGTTCATGGTGTTTGGCGGTACGCTCTTCGCGGCGCGCCCGTGCCCGGGCCAGCGCCGCCTCGATGGCCAGCCTGCGCGCGTCGGGTTCGCTGCGCGCGGCCGTGGCGACAGGGGCTTTGTTGGCCAGGGTTCTGGCGGCCAGCGCCGAGGTCTCGCCGTGGTGGGCCGCCAGTCGGCTCTGCCGGCGCTGATGGCGCTGGCGTGCGGCATCGGCCAGATCCGGCGTCCATTCGCGCTGCACCGGCGCCATGCTGATGCAGTCGACGGGGCAGGGCGGGACGCACAGGTCGCAGCCCGTGCAAAGTTCGGGGATGACGGTGTGCATCAGCTTATTCGCGCCCACGATGGCATCCACGGGACAGGCTTGTATGCATAGGGTGCAGCCTATGCAATGCTGTTCGTCGATGACCGCCACACGGGGAGGCTGGGGCGGGCCGCAGTCCTCGTCCAGCGGCAGCTCGGGAACCCCCAGCAGCGCGGCCAGCTTGCGTATGCCTTCGTCCCCGCCCGGAGGGCAGCGATTGATGGACTCGCCCTCCAGCGCGATCGCCTCTGCGTAGGGGCGGCAGCCATCGTAACCGCATTGAGTGCATTGGGTCTGAGGCAGGAGCGCGTCGATGCGGTCGATGAGCGAAGAGGACGACATAAAAAACGAGGGGCCGTCGCCGGCCCGGATGCAAAACGAATGCGGCGGTTTCGGGGAAGCCGGCCTGGCGCGGCCCGGCCTAGCGCCCTTCCGCCTAACGCAGCTCAGCGCTCGGCTTCCCGTATGAATTCAGCTATTTTAGGATATATCGTTTCGCGCCAGCGGCGGCCCGAGAAAATGCCGTAATGGCCGCAGTCGGGCGCTGTGTAGTGTTGCTTGTGCTGCTTCGCAATGCCCGTGCACAGGGCATGCGCCGCGCGCGTCTGGCCCTGGCCCGAGATATCGTCCAGTTCGCCTTCCACCGTCAGCAGCGCGACCCGTGCGATGGCCGAAGGGTCCACCTTCTGGCCGTCGATCCGCCATTTGCCACGCGGCAGCAGGTGGTCCTGGAAGACGACCTTGATGGTATCCAGGTAGAACTCGGCGGGCATGTCCAGTACGGCGTTGTACTCGTCGTAGAACCGGCGATGCGCTTCCGCGTCGCCGTTGTCGCCCTTCAGCAGATCCAGGTAGAAATCGTAATGCGAACGCAAGTGGCGATCGGGATTCATGGCCATGAACCCGGCATGCTGCAGGAAGCCCGGATAAACCTGCCTGCCCGCGCCGGGATAGCGTACCGGCACGCGGTGGATCAGGTTGTTTTCGAACCAGGAATACGGCTTGGTGGTGGCCAGGCGGTTGACCTGTGTGGGGGATTCGCGCGTGTCGATGGGCCCGCCCATCATGGTCATGCTGCGCGGAAGACAGGGCTCGCCGTCAGCCGCCGTCAGCGAGATGGCGGCCAGCACCGGAACCGTCGGCTGGCACACCGAGATCACATGCAGATCGGGCCCGAGCAGGCGCATGAAGTCCTGGATGTAGCGGACGTAATCATTCAGGTGGAAGGGCCCGGCCGACATGGGGACCATGCGGGCGTCCAGCCAGTCGGTTACATAGACTTCGTGGGCGGGCAGCAGGGTGCGCACGGTATCGCGCAACAGCGTGGCGTGATGGCCCGACAGCGGGGCGACCAGCAGCACCCGCGGGTCGCCCTGCGACGACGAACCGAACTCCCGCTTGAAATGGATGAGGTTGCAGAATGGCTTTCGCAGCACGGACTGTTCCGTGACGCCGGCCCGCCGCCCGGCTATCCGCGTCTCGGTCAGGCCCCATGCCGGCTTTTCATAGTCCTTGCCTAGGCGATGGACGAGCTCGTAGGTGGCGGCTATCTGCCGGGACACCGGCGTATAGGCGAGGGGACTGTAAGGGTGCGAGAAAATCTGCGAGCCCGTATCCGTGAAAGCGGCAAGCGGGGTCAGAAATGAACGCTGAAGTTCGTGCAAATCGTACAGCATGGGCAAAGCCTTTCGTTGATACTGTTTTTTATTCTGGACGCCGCCGCAACGGAAAACCGCTGTGAGCTTGCGCGCCTGCCGGGCTAACGTAACAAGACGTAGATTGTCTGCCTTGGGTTATATGCTAATCACAAAATGGCGGGCAATGCCAGCAGTTTCATACGAAAGGAGCAAATATCATTCCCGCGTAAGGCGGTAAAAGGGGCTGGTGCGTTGGAGGGAAGCAACAGTGGCCGTCAAGGCCGCAGGCGGCCGGCGCAGGCTGCGCGCGGCCATGGGAAGGGGGATGTCAGCGTTCCAGGTACTTCAGTTTATCCGCAACGCCGTTCCAGTCGTCGGCTTCGGGCAAGGGCTTCTTGGAACGGTTGATCATGCCGAATTCAGGCGAAAGTTCCGCGTTCAGGGCGATGAAGTGAAGCTGGTCCTGGGGTACGTCTTCCTCGGCGAAGATGGCGTNNTCGATCACCAGGAAGTTCGGGCCTTCGCGGAAGCAATCCACCGGACAGACGTCGACACAGTCGGTGAATTTGCATTTGATACAGTTTTCGGTGACCACATGTGTCATTTCAAGGCTCCAGCAACAGATGAGCGTGATTTTACCCGCTAAACTCAGGTAAGCCCGAATTGACCCCAAGCCAAAAGCGTATATAGCCTGGGCCGGAAACAATGTATTGACCGGGGGCAAAGCGGGCTCATGTAACATGGCGCTTCAGCCTTGTGCTATGGTAGGCGAAACTCTGCCCTGTTCGCGATGATAATCACCTCGTTACTCGATACCGACCTCTATAAATTCACCATGATGCAGGTGGTTCTGCATCACTTTCCCGCAGCGCAGGTCGAATACCGCTATAAATGCCGCACGCCCAATGTGGATCTGGCTCCTTATCTGGACGAAATCCGCGAGGAAATCCATCACTTGTGCCGGCTGCGTTTTGCCGAGGAAGAGCTGCAGTACCTGCGCAGCCTGCGTTTCATCAAAAGCGATTTCGTCGATTTCCTGGGCCTGTTCCACATGCCCGAGAAATGCATACGGGTGTCCAGGGCCGCCACGCCGGGCGAGATCGACATTACAGTGAAAGGGCCTTGGCTGCACACCATATTGTTCGAAATTCCCGTGCTGGCCATCGTCAACGAGGTGTATTTCCGCAACGTCTGCATAGAGCCGGCATGGGAAGAGGGGCGCCAGCGCTTGCAGAAGAAGATGCAGCTGGTCACCGACGATCCCGACCTGGCCGATTTCCGCGTCGCCGAATACGGCACCCGCCGGCGCTTTTCCAAGGTGTGGCATCAGGAAGTGGTCAGGACGATGAAAGCCCAGATGGGCGTGCATTTCGCCGGCACCAGCAACGTCAAGCTGGCCATGAAGCATGGCGTGACGCCGCTGGGCACCATGGGGCATGAATATCTGCAGGCCTGCCAGGCGCTGGGGCCGCGCCTGCGCGATTCGCAGGTGTTCGCGCTGGAAGTCTGGGCCAAGGAATACCGGGGCGATCTGGGCATCGCCCTGTCGGACGTCTATGGCATGGACGCCTTCCTGCGCGATTTCGACATGTATTTCTGCAAGCTTTTCGACGGCGCCCGCCACGATTCGGGCGACCCCTTCGTATGGGGGGAAAGGCTGCTGGCGCACTACGCCGCAAACCGCACGGACCCGCGCACCAAAACGCTGGTGTTTTCCGACGCGCTGACCATACCGCGCGCCATCGAGCTGGCCAAGCACTTCGCGGGCCGCTGCAAGATCTCCTTCGGCATAGGCACCAACTTGACCAACGACCTGGGGCACGAGCCCTTGCAGATCGTCATGAAGATGGTGCGCTGCAATGGGCAGCCGGTCGCGAAGGTGTCGGACGCCCCGGAAAAAACCATGTGCGACGATCCCGCCTATCTCGCCTACCTGCGTCAGGTGTTCCAATTGCCGCCCGCGTAAGATGGCCGCTCTCCGCGTGAATGCCGCGCTCGTGCGGCGGCTGTGCGCGTGCGGCGCGTCCACGTGAGCGCCGCGCCGCGTGTGATGCCACGCCTGCGTAGCCCCGCGCGGCTGTCGCGCCGCCCGACCGATGCGCCCACGTGATGGCTGCTCCCGCATGACCGTCGGGGCGCACCCGGCTGCGGGAAAGGTCCAAAATTTGCTAAAGTCACTCTTTTTTGCGCGGCTCCGGCGAATGCGGGGCGCGCCGGCCCACGCCTTTTACGGAGCCGCGCGGCATGTTGCGCGCCATTGCGGGCGGCTGGAATCACCTGTGTTGTTCCTATTGTCTTGGAGGATTTTGCATGAAAGAAGTCGAACGGGTAAATGTGGAAAAGCGCTTGTCTGACATGGCGATCTTCAATGGCGTCGCCTACCTCGCAGGGCAAGTGCCGGACGATCCCAAGCTGGATATACAAGGCCAGACGGCGCAGGTGCTGGCAACCATAGACAAGCTTCTGGCGACGGCGGGCACGGACAAGTCCCGCATCCTGATGGCGCAGATATTCATCGCCAACATGAAAGAGTTCGACGGCATGAACAAGGCCTGGGACGCCTGGGTGGCGCCCGGCAACGCGCCCCCGCGCGCCACGATCGAGGCGCGGCTGGCCAATCCGGATTACAAGGTGGAAATCGTGGTGACGGCGGCTCTGCCGTAGCCGGCGTGTGTCGATAGCGGGCCTGGAACGCAGGCTCCAAGCGGGTTCTTGAGGCACGAGCTCGGAGCGTAGGCGCGATACACAGGCTTTGAGGCTCAGTCTTTGAGGCATAGGCTCCAGGCGCCGGCCCGGAGCGCTTAAAGGAGCAGGGCGGCCAGCGTGCCGCCGAGGGTCGCGCAGGCGCTTTTGTCGGCGTCCGTGATGCGCTTGGGGGCGAGTATGGCCTCGGCCGTCTGGGCGGCGGTATTGACGATCAGGGGCGCCGCGGCCGGCGCAAGGCGCCAGCCGGTGCAGATTCTTTCCATTTGCCTGACGGCGGCGCTGCCGTCCGAGCCCGCGCTGACCATGATCACATAAGGCCTGCCATTCAGCCGATCCAGCACGCCATAGTAGTTGCGGTCGAAGAATTCCTTCATGGCGCCGCTGAGCGCCGCGAGGTTTTCGGGCGCGCAAAATGCATAGGCGTCGGCGCCGAGCAAATCGCCGCTTTCGGCCTGCGCGGCTTCCTTGACGACTATATTCAATGCGTCCTCGGCCTGCAGCTGCGCGGCAATGTCGCGGGCGCCGTTGGCCGCCGCTTGCGCCATCTGCCGGGCGGCGCCGGTGCGCGAATGCCAGACGATGAGCAAGGTCTTTATTTCTGCGGGAGTCATGAGCTTATATGTCCTGTCGGCCCGGTACACGTTAGTATAGAGTCGCCTGCATAACTTTTTTGCCAGCGCTGCCGTCAACGCTGCTGTCAACCATGACCCCGATGCCTACTTTACCGGAAAGCGATGCTCCTCCTTTCGACGCCCCATGGTTCGCCGAGGCGGGCCGGGGGCTGGACGATGCGGGGCGCGGCTTGCTGGCCAAGGCGGTGCAATGGGTGCGCGAGCCGCTGAGCGGCCTGCAGGCGAGCACCGGCGAGCCGCTGGATCAGCATTGCGCGGCGGTCGCGCGCACGCTGGCCGAACTCGGCACCGACGCCGACACCCGCGCCAGCGCTTTGCTTGCCGTTCTGCCGGCGGATGGCTCCAGGGACCCGGGGCAGGACGCCATGCGCAAGGATTTCGGCCCCGCCGTCGTTTCCCTGGTGCAAGGCACGCGCGCGCTGCTGCGCCTGGGACATATGGCGGCCCAGGCGCGCGACAGCGCGGCCGCGGGCACGGATCAGAAGGAAATGCAGCGCAAGATGCTGCTCGCCATGGCGGCGGATTTGCGCATCGTCGTCATGCGCCTGGCGTCGCGCCTGCAGTCGCTGCGCTGGTACGCAAGTTCCCGCAAGCCCTGTCCCCGCAGTTTCGCCCTGGAAACCATGGAGCTGTACACGCCCCTGGCGAACCGCCTGGGCATATGGCAGGTCAAATGGGAAATGGAAGATCTGGCGTTCCGTTTTCTCGAGCCGGATATCTACAAGGGCATCGCCAGGCAGCTTGAAGAAAAGCGCGTCGAGCGCGAAGCTTTCATCGACGCCGCGGTGGCGCAGTTGCAAAACGCGCTGCGCGATGCCCGCATTCCGGCGGAGGTTTCGGGCCGGCCCAAGCATATCTACAGCATCTGGAACAAGATGCGCAACAAGCATCTGGACTTCGCCCGGCTCTACGACCTGCGCGCCCTGCGCGTCATCGTCGAGGACGAGCGCGCCTGCTATGCGGTGCTGGCCCTGGCGCATTCCATGTGGACGCCGGTGGCCGACGAATTCGACGACTATATATCCAGGCCCAAGCCCAACGGATACCGTTCTTTGCACACCGTGGTGGCCGACAGCGCGGGGCGCTGCTTCGAGATACAGATACGCACGCGCGAAATGCACCAGTTCGCCGAATACGGCATGGCGGCGCACTGGCGGTACAAGGAGGCCGGCGCGCGCGGCGGGCAAGTGGCCGCCGCCGGCGGCTATGATCAAAAAATCGCCTGGATGCGCCAATTGCTGGCCTGGGAAAAAGACGGCGGCGCCGCGCCGCCGGCGCCCGGGGGGGATGGCGCCGAGCCGCCATCGGATGCAAGCAAGGCGTCGGCCGGCGGGTCCGCCGAACGCATTTACGTCATGACGCCTCAGGCGCGCGTCATAGAATTGCCCGCGGGCTCGACGCCCATCGATTTCGCCTACTACCTGCATACGGATCTGGGGCACCGTTGCAGGGGGGCGCGCGTCGATGGGCAGATGGTGCCGCTGCTCACGCAACTGTCCACCGGCCAGACCGTCGAAATCATCGCCGCCAAATCGGGCGGGCCGTCGCGCGACTGGCTCAATCCGCAGCTGGGCTTTCTGGCCAGCCCGCGTTCGCGCGCCAAGGTGCGGGCCTGGTTCAACGCGGTGGAGCTGCAGCAGCGCATAGCCCAAGGCCAGGCCATGGTGGAAAAAGAGCTGCAGCGCCTGGGCAAGACGGCCGTCAATCTCGAGCAGCTCGCCCAGCAGCTGGATTTCGCCCGCGCCGACGATTTATACGTGGCGGTCGCCAAAGAAGAATTCAGCCTCCGGCAGATCGATTATCTGCTTGCGGGCGGGAAGCCGCGCGCGGAAGCCGCCGAGCCGGGCGGCGCCGGCCTCGAGGCCCGCATCCATGGCAGCGGTGTGGCCAGTGTCGCCACGACCGGCAAGAGCGGCGTGCTGGTGGTGGGCGTCGATTCCCTGCTTACCCAGTTGGCGCGCTGCTGCCGCCCGGCGCCGCCCGACGACATCGTCGGCTTCGTGACGCGCGGCCGGGGAGTGTCCATACACAGGCGCGATTGCGCTTCATACGCCCAGTTGGCGGCGCGCCAGCCCGAGCGGCTCATCGATGTGGACTGGGGAGATACGGGCGAAACCCTGTATCCCGTGGATATCAGCATACGCGCCCAGGAACGCGCCAATCTGCTGCGCGATCTGTCCGAGACATTCGCCAAGCTGCGCTTGAATGTGGTCAGCGTGAACACGCACAGCCGCCGTTCGCTGGCCCACATGGTATTCACCGTGGAGGTCAGGAACGGGGAGCAGATCAGCCGGGCGCTGGCTGCTTTGAACGAGGTGCCCGGCGTCTCCGCCAGCCGGCTGTGAAGGCCGGCCGCGCAGATGGGCCGGGCCTCGCGCCCGGGCAGTGGGTTAAAATGCGCCCTTAGCTGCGAACGCGCCGCCCCCGGAGCCGTTTGCGATAGTCTTGCATAACCAGAGAGTAATGCCTTGAAATCCTATGCTCTGCCCGATACGAAAGGGCATTTCGGCCAGTTCGGCGGTTCCTTCATTGCGGAAACGCTGGTGCATGCCCTGGACGAGCTGCGCGCCGCTTACGACAAATACCGCTCGGATCCCGGCTTTCTGGAAGAATACGCCTACGAGCTGCGCCATTTCGTCGGCCGCCCCAGTCCGGTCTACCATGCGCGGCGCTGGTCCGAGCAATTGGGCGGCGCACAGATCTGGTTCAAGCGCGAAGATCTCAATCACACCGGCGCGCACAAAATCAACAATTGCATCGGCCAGATTCTGCTTGCGCGCCGCATGGGCAAGCCGCGCATCATCGCCGAGACCGGCGCTGGCCAGCATGGGGTGGCGACCGCCACCGTGGCGGCCCGCTACGGCCTGGAGTGCGTGGTCTACATGGGCAGCGAAGATGTGCGCCGCCAGGCGTCCAACGTCTATCGCATGAAGCTGCTNNATCATCGGCACCGTGGCGGGGCCCCATCCCTATCCCATGATGGTGCGCGATTTCCAGGCCGTCATCGGCGAGGAATGCCTGGAGCAGATGCCCGCCGACGCCGGCCGGCAGCCGGACTACATCGTTGCTTCGGTGGGCGGAGGGTCGAACGCCATGGGCATCTTCTATCCCTACATCGACAGCGATGTCCAGCTGATCGGCGTGGAAGCGGCCGGCGAAGGCTTGGGCACCGGCCGCCACGCCGCTTCCTTGAACGCCGGCAAGGTCGGCGTGCTGCACGGCAACCGCACCTATATCATGCAGGATGAAAACGGCCAGATCATGGAAACGCATTCCATTTCGGCCGGCCTGGATTACCCCGGCGTAGGGCCCGAACATGCCTGGCTGAAGGATGCCGGCCGGGCCCGGTACGTGTGCATAGACGACCACGAGGCGCTGGCCGCCTTCCACGACTGCTGCCGCACCGAAGGCATCATGCCGGCGCTGGAATCGGCGCATGCCATTGCGTACGCCGTGAAGCTGGCGCCCACGCTGCCCAAGGACAAGATCATACTCGTGAACTTGTCGGGGCGCGGCGACAAAGACATGCATACGGTCGCCGATTTCAGCGGCATCAGCCTCTAGGCCCTAAGGACAGAGTCACACACAATGAATACTTCGAACCAGCGGCTGGCTGCCGCGTTTGCCGGGATTGCGGGCCGCACGGCGCTCATTCCGTATATCGCCGCGGGGGATCCATCGCCGGCCGCCACGCCGCGGCTCATGCATGCGCTGGTGAAGGCCGGCGCCGATGTCATCGAACTGGGCGTGCCGTTTTCCGANNGATGGCCGACGGCCCCGTCATCCAGCGCGCGGGCGAACGCGCCATACGCCGGGGCGTGGGGCTGCGCCAGGTCCTGGACATGGTCGCCGAATTCCGCCTGCAGGACCAGAATACGCCGGTCGTGCTGATGGGCTATGCCAACCCCATCGAACGCATGGGCCGCGAGGCCTTCGCCGAGGCGGCCTCGCAGGCCGGCGTGGACGGCGTGCTGGTGGTGGATTACCCGCCCGAGGAAATCGAGGGCTTTGCCGCCCGCCTCGGCGATGCCGGCATCGACCCCATCTTTCTGCTGGCGCCCACGTCCACCGAGGAGCGCATCAAAAAAATCGCGGATATCGCGCGCGGCTATGTCTATTATGTTTCCCTCAAAGGGGTGACCGGCGCGGCCCATATCGATACCGCCGATGTCGCCGAGCGCCTGGCGAGGATACGCCGCCACGTAAAACTACCGGTGGGCGTGGGCTTCGGCATACGCGACGCGGATAGCGCGCGGCGGCTCTCCGCTTGCGCGGACGCGGTCGTCATCGGCAGCAAGCTGATCGAAACCATGGAAGCCGAAGTGGCGGCGGCGCGCGCGCAAGGCCAGGATCAGCAGGGAGCCGACAGCCGCGCGATCGTCGCGGCGGCGGACTGGCTGGGCGGCATCCGGCAAGCCCTGTCAGCCGGCGGATAAGCGGCCGTGCATGCCTGGCGCGGGCTTGCGGCCTTCCGCGCAGCCTGGCGGTAAAAGAATAAACGCCCGGTTCGGGACCGGGCCCTGATCAGGAAAAAACCATGAGTTGGATCGAAAAAATTCTGCCCCCACGCATCAATCGCAGCAACGATGGCGCGAGGCGCGTGCCCGAGGGCATATGGGTCAAGTGCCCGGCCTGCGAGTCGGTGCTTTACAAAGAGGACCTGAAGGCCACATTGAACGTCTGCCCGAAATGCAGCCACCATATGCGCATAGGCGCGCGCGCGCGCATCGATGCTTTGCTGGATCCGGATGGGCGCGTTGAAATCGGCGAGAACACGCGCCCCATGGATCCCTTGAAGTTCAAGGACAGCCGCAAGTACCCCGAACGCGTGGCCGAGGCCACCAAGCAGACCGGCGAAAGCGAAGCCATGGTCGTCATGAGCGGCAGCATCCTGCAGGTGCCGGTGGTGCTGGCCTGCTTCGAGTTCGAGTTCATGGG
>DJWC01000107.1 GCA_002441445.1 Pusillimonas sp. UBA6240 | reverse complement strand
AGATTTCTTTCTGCATGTAGTGGCGATAAGGGCCCAGTTCGGCCGCGCCGGTGTGCACGTGAACGGTATGGACTTCCCGGTCCACGGGCCGGCCTTGCTGGTCGACCACCCAGACCCTGGCCAACTGCAGGTCGACCACGTCGCCGTCTTCCAGGTACANNCAGGGCCAGCGCGTCCGAGGCCAGGAAGTTTTCGTTCTTGCCGCGGCCCACCACCAAGGGCGAGCCCTGGCGCGCGCCGACGACGCGGTGGGGTTCGTCGCGGCAGAAGACCGCGATGGCATAGGCGCCTTGCAGGCGGCGCGTGGCCTGCTGCACTGCTTCGAACAGGTCGCCGTTATAAAGGTGATCGACCAAGTGGGCCACGACTTCGGTGTCGGTCTGACTTTCGAATACGTAGCCCGCGGCCTGCAGCTCTGCGCGCAATTCATCGTGGTTTTCGATGATGCCGNNGTGGCCCAGCGGGTGTGGGCGATGCCGGTATAGCCTTCCAGGCCCTCTTTGCGGACTTGCTCTTCCAGTTCGGCAACGCGCTGCGTGCTGCGCGCCCGGCGCAATTCGCCGCTGTCGTGTACGGCCACGCCGCAGGAATCGTAGCCTCGATACTCCAGGCGTTTCAATCCTTCCAGCAAAATGGGGGTGATGTCCCGTTGGGCGACTGCGCCGACGATTCCGCACATGGTTTTGGCTCCGAATACATTTGCAAAGAAGCTATTGTGCGGAAATCATCAAGAAATTTGATTTCTTTTTTACAGTAAACTTGATATATTATTTCTGTATCTAATCATTGCGTAATTATATTTCAATTCAATATAAATTTCGTTATAAATGGAAAATGATACCTTCGTTCAGTTTGACGATCTAGACCTTCGGATACTGGATCAGCTGCAAGCGGACAGCGCCTTGACCAATCAGGACCTGGCGCAGCGGGTTCACGCCTCGGCGCCCACTTGCCTGCGCCGCGTGCGCCGCCTGATCGAGGAAGGCATCATCGCCAAGCAGGTCGCTATCGTGGATCCGGAAAAAATCGGGCCCAGCTTGACCGCCATTATCGAGATCACGCTGGATGCGCAAAGCGTCGAGCATCTGGAAGCGTTCGAAGCCAGCGTGGCGGATGTGCCGGCTATCCTGCAGTGCTACCGTGTTTCGTCGGGGCCGGATTTCATCGTGGTCGCGCAAGTGGCGGACATGCCCGCATATCACGCCATGGCGCATCAGGTCTTTACGTCGCAGTCCAACGTGCGCAATGTGCGCAGCTTCTTTTCCATACACCGCAGCAAGTATGAAACGCGGGTGCTCATTCCCCGCCCAGCGCCTGCCGATACACCGCCAGGTAGCGCTCGGCCATGATGCCGGCGTCGTGTTCGCGCATGACATAGTCGCGCGCTTTCTCGACCAAGGCGGCGCGCAAACCGCGGTCGCCCAGCAGCCTGTCCATGGCATCCGCCAGCGCATGGTGGTCCCCGACGGGGCAAAGCAGGCCGCGCCCTTCCGCCAAAGACTCTTGCAAGCCCCCGGCGTCGGTCGCCGCCACGGGCACTGAATAAAGAAAGGCATCCAGAACGCTGGTGCCCAGGGCTTCATGGCGGGAACTCAGCACGAAGACATCCATCAGCCGGTACAGGTTTTCGATATCCGGCTGGAAGCCCGCGAATACATAGTGATCGCCCAAATCCAATTCCTTGGCCAGCGCATGGGCCGCCGCTTCTTCATCGCCGCCCGCCCCCAGATGCAGGAAGACGAAATCGCTGCGGCGCTGCTTCAAGGCATGGACGGCGCGCACCAGCGTGCATGGGTCTTTTTCAGAAGTCAGGGCGGCCGCGGTGGCCAGTACGCGCTTGTTGGACAATCGATATCGGTCCGCAAACGCGGCGGCGCGTTCCTGGTCCAGCGGCTTTGCCTCAACGGCGCTGGGGATGATGCTCACGGAAAAACCCAGCCGGCGGGGCTCTTTTGCCGCGGCATTGCTGATGGCGACCAAAGCGTCGACGCGCCACCATTTCCATGCCGTGCGCGGTTCGCGTTTTGCCGGGACATCGAAGGCCGTGCGGCGGGTGAAGACAAGGCGGCCCTCGAGCCGCGGTTTGAGCAGGGCCAGCCAAGTCAGCGTATTGGCCGTCTGCGCATGCAGGATGTCGAAGCCGCGGCGATTGCGCAGCAGGAATGCGCACAGCCCCGCCGCCCCCGAAACGCCATAGACGGCGAACCCGTCTTGCGCGGCACGCTCGGCCAGTTCGCCCCCCTTGCGCGCCAAGAGCGCCACATCATGGCCGTGCGCGCGCAATTGCCGCAAGCAAAGCAGCGTCTGCCTTTCACCGCCGCGCCAGCCGCGTTCCATGTTTAGCTGCAGGATGCGCATGGCGGTTCAGAACTCCAGGTCGGGCACCGGACTTAGATAGCGCGCGATATTGATGCACATGGCGACCAGCGCGCAGGCGACGGCGGCCCCGACTCCTATCACTGCGCCATTGGCGAGGCTGATGTTGAACGAAACCGCCACCAGCGCCGTGCCGAAACTCTGCCCGAATACCCGCGTGGTGGCCTGCATGCCGCCGGCCGCGCCGCTGCGGTGGCGCGGAGCGCCCGCCAGCAAGGCGCGGTTGTTGGGCGTTTGGAAAAAGCCGAAGCCCACGCCCCCCAACAGCATGGCGTAGATCAGCCATATCAGCCCCACGTCGGCCGACAGCAATATCACCCAGCCCATGCCCAGCGCCATGCAGGCCGCGCCTATGCCGCACAGCACCGCGACGGAGTAGCGGTCCGACAGATACCCGGCCACGGGCGCCATGACCGCAACCCCTATGGACCAGACCCCCAGCAATATGCCGACATCGCCGTAACTGTAGTGCAGCACTTCTTTGAAATAGAAGGGCAGGGACACAAACGCGGCCATTTGCGCCGCAAAGGAAAACGCCGATGCGCCCACAGCATAGGCGATAGGCTTGATGCGCAGGAGATCGATGGGAACGATGGGCGCCAATTGCCCGCGCGAACGGCGCACCAGGGCCCATCCCGCCAGCGCCGAGATCAGCAGGCACAGCGCGGCGCGGGCCGGATCTTTCACCACGGCATCCAGTCCGACGACGGACAGGCCGAAGACCGGAGCGCTGAGCAGACAGGCGATCCAGTCGAAACGGCTGGCGCTGCGCGGCACGTCGGGCAGGAAGCGCACGCCGAAATAAGAAGTGATGCATATGGGCACAATGACCAGGAAAATCCAGTGCCAGGACGCTATCTGCAGGATGAACGCGCCTATCGTGGGCCCGAGCACCGCCATCACACCAACGGTCATGGCGTTCAGGCTCAGGCCCATGCCCAGCTTGCTCATGGGATAGATGTTGCGCACCAGGCCGCCGAACAGGCACATCAGCATGGCCGAGCCCAGGCCTTGCGCCATGCGGGCGAGCAGCAGGCTCAGGAACGAGGTCGACAATGCGGAGGCCAGCGAGGCCACCATGAACATCGTCATGCCCATTGCGAACATGCGCCGGAAACCGACGCGCTCGGCCACTGCGGACAGAGGCAGCAGGGAGACGACCACGACCAGGTTATAGGCGATGACCACCCATACTACATTGGCGGGGTCGATGCGCAGCGCGCCGGCGATGGCGGGCAGGGCCACATTGGCCATGCTGGAATCCAGCACGGTGACAGTCAGCGCCATCAGCAGGACGGTCGCGGCCCAATGGCGCCTGGGCGCCTCCAGGCCGTCGGGTAGCGATTCGGACTTGCCGCCTGAACGTTTTTTGCTTGTCACGATGCGTTTTTCTTGGCCGGCCGCTTCCAGGTTTCTATGGTTTTCTGCTGAGCGCGCGACAGGGTCAGTTTATCGGCCGGCGCATTGGCGGTCAGCGTGGTGCCGGCGCCCAATGTCGCGCCGCGCCCGACGCGCACGGGCGCCACCAACTGCGTGTCCGAACCGATAAAGGCGTCGTCTTCGATGATGGTCTGGTGTTTATTGACGCCGTCGTAATTGCACGTGATGGTGCCCGCGCCGATATTCACCCGCGCGCCCACCTGGGCGTCGCCGATATAGGCCAGATGATTGGCCTTGGAGCCTTGGCCCAGCACGCTTTTCTTGATTTCGACGAAATTGCCCACATGGGCTTGCGGCCCGATGTCGGCCCCCGGGCGCAAGCGGGCATAAGGCCCTATGCGCGCATCGCCCGCCACCCTGGCCTGCTGAAGATGGCTATAGGCCTCGATATGCGTGCCCGCGCCGATGTCGGCATCCTTGATGACGCAATGCGGGCCGATGCGCACGCCATCCGCCAGGCCGACCCGGCCCTCGAACACGCAGCCCACATCGATGAAGACGTCGCGCCCGCATTCCAGCGTGCCGCGCAGATCGAAGCGCGCCGGATCGGCCAGGGTCACCCCTTGCTCCAGCAAGCGGCGGGCTTGTTCGCCTTGCCAGATGCGTTCCAGCTGAGCCTGCTGCACGCGGCTGTTGACCCCCAGGGTTTCCCAGCCGGCGGCGGGCTGCGCGGCGCGCACCGGCACGCCATCCGCGACCGCCAGGCCCACGATATCGGTCAGGTAGTACTCGCCTTGCGCATTGTTATTGTCGATGCGCCCCAGCCAGTCTTTCAGCTTGGCTGTGGGGGCCGCCAGGATGCCGGTATTCACCTCTGCAATGGCAAGCTCTTCGGCCGATGCGTCTTTGTGCTCGACGATGCGCAGCACATCGCCGGCCGCGCTGCGCACGATGCGCCCGTAGCCGCTGGGGTCGGCCAGTGTCTCCGTCAGAATGGCCGCGGCGCCCGCCCGCGCATCCAGTAAGCCGCGCAACGTGGCGGGCTGGACCAGGGGCACGTCGCCGTACAGCACCAAGGTGGCATCGTCCGGATTGCCGCCGCCCATCAACAAAGGCAGGGCTTGCTGCACGGCGTGCCCCGTGCCCTGCTGGGGACTCTGCAAGGCGAACTGCAGGTCCTCCTGGTCGGCGAAGGCGGCCCTGACCTGGTCCGCGCCATGCCCGACCACGACCACGATGCGATCCGGCCCCAATTGGCGGGCATTATCGAGCACATGGGACAGCATGGGTTTACCGGCCAGCGTATGCAATACCTTGGGCAAGTCAGACTGCATGCGTTTGCCGAGGCCTGCGGCCAGAATGACGATGTTCAGCATGAATTAATGGCGAATCGAAAACGAGGGAATATAAAAAACAGGCCGGCGGCCCATACAGGTGAAATCATACATGCTTGCGCCAGGGCTCGTGCGGGATGCCCGAGCCCTGGGTTCGCAACGGCCCCGCCCCGCCAAAACCAGACCCGCTTTCATTGCCGGCCTTGCAGCAGGGCTTCGTACCCGCCCGTTACGGCTTCCTGGCCGCCGCGCCGCGGCGGCTTGCAGGCGCGGCCGCCTTCTTGGCCGTCTTGCGAGCCGCCCCGCCGGATGCCGCTGTTTTTTGCGCGGATTTGGCGGCCGGCCCCTTGGTGTCGCCTTTACCCAGGGACGAATCCGCGGAAACGCCGGAAGCGGCTTGGCCCTGCGCCGCCTTGGCGATGTCGGCCGCCTGCAGGGTCGCGGCGGTTGCCGCCGCCAGGGAATCGAACTGTTTCTGCACCATGTCCCACCAGCCTTGCGCCGCGGCAGCCGCTTGGGCGGCATAGGCGTCCGGCGCAGTTGGCGCGTCTGGCGCGCCCTTATCCGCCGGCTGATCCTTGGCCGGCGCGTCATTGCCGGAGGCGGCGCTTGCCCGCTCCCCCGCCGCGCCCGACGATGCCTTTGCCGTTCCGGAGGAGGCCGGCGGTTCCGGCCACGCAGCCTTGCTCTGATCCATCCCGCCGCCCGGGTGGATACCCAGTACGACTTCCAGCGGCGAACGGCCATCGCTGCTTTTGGAAGCCGCGCCGGCCACGAAGGATTTCAGCGTGGCGACCATGGCGCGCTGCACTTCCAGAGCCTGTATCGTGCTGGACAGCATGGACAGGTTCATGCGCAGCCAGTTTTCCACCGCTTTCAAGTCCGTAATGCGGCGATCCAGCTCTTCCAGGGAAAGCGGAACGCCCATGGAAGCCTGGTCCAGGCGGCCGGCGCCCGCCAGGCCCTGCCAGGCCTGGCGCATCATTTCCATGCTGGCGACCAAGGGGTTCTCTGCCATGTCGCCGCTATGGCCAAAACCCGGCAAGACGAAGGGATTATCATTTTGAGTAGCCATGGCGGCTCCTTGCGCAGTCGTTTACCCGGTGATAGCTTAAACTGAAGCGGCCGCAGCGTCTAATGGCCACGCCGCATAGTGATTCAATTGCCGATTCCCTACTTATGAGCATTACGCTTACGTTGCCCGAATTGGAGGCGGCCATCAATTATTGGCGGTCGCGATCGCCTTCCCAGGGGGAAGAACTGGCGCTGTGCCCGCAAGCGTCGGCGCTGGCCGTACCCTATGCCATGCTGATATTCGACAGAAAACAAGCCGTCGAGATGGATGAGTTGAGCCCCGCCGCGCAGCAGGCGCTGCGGGAATGGCTATCGATCACGCCGCGATCGGGCCTTCCCTGAAACGCTTTTGCAGACCCTCTAGTATGACGAGTTCAGCCTCGCGGGTGAATTCGCCGGCCTCGATCAGCGCCCATAGTTCTTCCAGATCCACAAGCCGGATGTCGCTGACCTCGCCATCCAGGTTCTTGGGCGACACGGACCGGGCCAGCACGCAATCGCTGACCAGCACGTCTTCGACCTGGTAGCCTTCGGGCAGGCGCCTGTGCATGCGCAACAAGGTGCGCAGCGGGCTGCGGGTTTCAAGGTCGGCGGACGATAGCCCCGCTTCTTCGTAGCTTTCGCGCACCAGGGCGAGATCCAGCGTTTCGGCGGCGCCCACCAGGCCGCCCACCAGGGTGTCCCACATGCCGGGATCGGTGGTTTTGGACAAAGAGCGGCGCGCCACCCAAAGCCTGCCGTCGGGCGACCATGCATTCAGGTGCACCGCTTTGGTCAGCAGGCCGAGGGGCCGCACGGCGGCGCGCTCGATCGCCCCGAGTCTGCGGCCTTCGCCGATGACATCCAGCAATTCATCGCGCCAGCCGCGCAGGCAGCCGGTATCCCTCAAACAATGCGCGAGGCCGTCCAGCACGGCATTGAGCGCCATGCGCCTGCGCGGCGCGGCGGTGATGTGGACGGCTTCGGGTTCGATGTCCACGCCCGGCAAACCCTGGATATGACTGGTGGCTTTCGCGGTGATCCAACCCGCGACCTTGCCGCTCACGGTCAAGGGGCGCGAGCCGCTGGGGGGCAATTGCTGGATACGTCTGGCAAGTTGTCGATATCGGGCGTCCAGGGCGGGCGCCAACACGCGGGCGTGTGCATCTTTCATGCAATAATTGTAATGTATGCCCGGCTGCCCATGCTTTGTTTCCCACAGGTGCCCACACCGCATCATTACCGAGTCAACCCACGGTCAGCGCTAGTTCGTTATAATTCTGCGGTCTTTAAGTAATTCGAGCAGGTATTTCCAGAGCTTTAACATTTTAAGCCTGCCGTCCAACAATTGTGTGCTCCAGCGTCGTTTTTTTTGGTGGCTGTTTGATCAAAATCAACCAAGGGCAAGGGCACGTCGTATTTCGAGGTCAGCATGAAGAAGTTGAGAGGGTTACTGGGCACTGGCGCATTGCTCATGGCGGGCGCTGCCGGTGCGCAGGTACAGGATATGCCAGGAGGCCCCAGAGTCAATCAGCTCAACCTCCACGAGGGGGTTACATCGATCGCGCAAGACATCGTGTGGATACATTGGATGATGCTCATCATCTGTGCGATCATATTCGTCGGCGTATTCGGGGTGATGTTCTACTCCATTCTCATGCACCGCAAATCGCGCGGCGCCGTCCCGGCGAAATTCCACGAGCATGTCGGCATCGAAATCGCCTGGACTGTCATCCCTTTCCTGATCGTCGTCGGCATGGCCCTGCCCGCCACCCGCACCGTGGTCGCCATGAAGGA
>DJWC01000001.1:10867-12390 GCA_002441445.1 Pusillimonas sp. UBA6240 | reverse complement strand
CTGAACAATCTGCGCAGCCGCATCCGGGTCCAGGCCGACGGCCAGATGAAAACCGGGCGCGACGTGGCCATAGGCGCGCTTCTGGGCGCGGACGAGTTCGGCTTCGCCACCGCTCCGCTGNNGCAAATGCCATCTGAACACCTGTCCGGTGGGCGTCGCCACGCAGGACCCCGTACTGCGCAAGAAATTCCAGGGCAAGCCCGAGCATGTCGTCAACTTTTTCTTCTTCGTCGCTGAAGAAGTGCGCGAAATAATGGCCCAGCTGGGCATACGCCGCTTCGACGACATGATAGGACGCGTGGACCTGCTGAATACCCGGGCGGGCATCGATCACTGGAAGGCGCAAGGCCTGGATTTCAGCCGGATTTTCCATGCGGCGCTGGCCGCGGGGCCGCTGTTCCAGACGCAGGAGCAAGACCATGCCCTGGACCACGCCCTGGACCATCAATTGATAGAGCGCAGCAAAGCGGCCATCGAGCGCGGCGAAAAAGTCTCTTTCATCACGCCGGTACGCAACCGCAACCGCAGCATAGGCGCCATGCTTTCCGGCGTGGTCGCCAAGCGCCACGGCCACGAAGGCCTGCCGGACGACACCATACACATACAGTGCAATGGCTCGGCCGGACAAAGCTTCGGCGCTTTCCTGGCCCATGGCATCACCCTGGACCTGGTGGGCGAGGCCAACGACTATGTCGGCAAGGGGCTGTCGGGCGGCCGCATCGTCGTGCGCTCCCCCAATGACTTCCGGGGCTTCGGGCCCGACCATATCATCGCCGGCAACACGGTGCTGTACGGCGCGCTGTCGGGTGAAGCCTATTTCAACGGCGTGGCCGGCGAGCGCTTCGCCGTGCGCAACTCCGGCGCCGCGGCAGTCGTGGAAGGCACCGGCGATCATGGCTGCGAATACATGACGGGCGGAACCGTGGTGGTGCTGGGCGGCACGGGCCGCAACTTTGCGGCCGGGATGTCGGGAGGCGTAGCCTACGTCTGGGATCCGCAGAATACCTTCCGCCACCGCTGCAACCTTTCCATGGTCGAGCTGGAGCGGGTCGTCCCCCATGCCGAGCAAGCCGAGCTCGGCCACACCGAGACCTGGCACAGCGCGGTGCGCGGGGGAGAACGGGAAACCGATGAAGCGATTTTGCGCCGACTGATCGAGAATCACTACCGCTATACGGGCAGCTTCCGCTCCCGCGACGTGCTGGACGACTGGGAACGCGCCCGCCAGGCCTTTGTGAAGGTCATGCCCGTCGAATACCGCCGCGCCCTGAGCGAACTCTGGCGTGCCGCCGACCCACAACAAATTGCTGCCTGAGGAACCATCATGGGCAAGATCACCGGCTTTCTTGAATTTCAACGCGTCAAAGAAACCTATGAGGCGCCGCTCGTCCGGCTGAAGCACTGGAAAGAGTTCGTCAACACGCTGACAGACGCCGAGGCCAGGCAGCAAGGCGCGCGCTGCATGGATTGCGGCATCCCCTTTTGCTCCAGCGGCTGTCCGGTCAACAACATCATTCCGGACT
>DJWC01000001.1:0-10818 GCA_002441445.1 Pusillimonas sp. UBA6240 | reverse complement strand
ATCGAGCACGCCATCATCGACAAGGGCTGGCACGAAGGCTGGGTCACACCGCAGCCGCCCGCCCGGAAAACCGGCAAGAAGGTGGCGATCGTGGGTTCGGGCCCGGCCGGCCTGGCCTGCGCACAGCAGCTCGCGCGAGTCGGCCATTCGGTCACTGTCTTCGAAAAGAGCAATCGCATAGGCGGCCTGCTGCGCTACGGCATCCCGGATTTCAAGCTGGAAAAAATCCATATCGACAGGCGCCTGGCGCAGATGGAGGCGGAAGGGGTGGAGTTCTGCCCGTCCACTTACGTGGGCAATGCCGAGCACGCCGAAGAAGGCCTGGCGGTGCGCACGCCCGCGTCCCTGCAGGAAGAGTTCGACGCCATCGTCCTCGCGGGCGGCTCGGAAACGCCGCGCGATCTGCCCGTGCCCGGACGCGAACTGCGCGGCATCCATTTCGCCATGGATTTCCTGCGCCAGCAGAACAAAGCCAATCACGGCGACCGTCCAAGCAAGCAAATCAGCGCCAAGGGCAAGCACGTCATCGTCATCGGCGGCGGCGACACCGGGTCGGACTGCGTGGGCACCAGCAATCGCCAGGGCGCGGCATCGGTCACGCAATTCGAACTGATGCCCAAAGCGCCGGACATGGAAGACAAGGCCCTGACATGGCCTTATTGGCCGCTCAAGCTGCGCTCATCCTCGTCGCACGAAGAAGGCTGCGAACGCGACTGGGCGGTGGCCACCAAATCCTTCGAGGGCAAGAACGGCAAGGTGGAAAAGCTCGTCGCCGTGCGCGTCGAATGGTTCAGGGACAAGGCCACCGGCCAGATGAAAATGCGGGAAATGGAGGGCTCCCAGTTCGAATTGCCCGCCGACCTGGTGCTGCTCGCCATGGGCTTCGTGGCGCCCGTCAAGAACGTGCTGGACGCTTTCGGCACGGACCTGGACGCGCGCGGCAACGCGCGCGCCAACACCGAAGACTATCGCAGCAGCGTGGACAAAGTATTCGCCGCCGGCGACATGCGGCGCGGCCAGTCCCTCGTCGTCTGGGCCATACGCGAAGGCAGACAATGCGCCCGGGCAGTCGACGAATTCCTGATGGGAACCACCGCCTTGCCGCGCTGACCGGGGCGCCCGGCGAGGGGCGCCCGGCAAGGGTGGTTCATGGAGGGCTCCTGGCCAGGGGCAAGCCGCCGATGACGATCCTCACGCCCGGAGCATGGCCGCAGCGCTCCGCCTGATCCTGCTGTTCCGCCGCGTCAGTTCCCTGACCTGCGTATTCTCCGCATATTCTTGTATATTCTTTGCGTATTCTTTTATTGGCCGCGGGCCGCCGGAGTCGCCGGACGCGTAGCGGCCTGCCTCGGATCGCCCGCCGGCGGTAGCCTGTTCCCACGGATCACCCCCCGGACCGGCGGCCGCAGCTCGCCGGCCGCAGCTCGCCGGCCACCCCTCGCCGGGCGCTCTGAAACATGCCAACACAAAGAGGTAGGCGCAAAAGGATACAATGCGGGCTTATCTACAGCTATCCGGCTCATGAATTCGCACAACGCCAATCAACCCATCGTCAAGTTCACGAATGTCGCCCTTGGATACGGCGACTTCACCGTTTTGCGGGATATCGACCTCGAGGTCCGCCCCGGTCAGGTGGTGACCATGATGGGCGGATCGGGCTCGGGCAAGACTACGCTGCTGCGCGCCGCCACGGGGCAGATCACTGCGCAGAAGGGCCGTATCGAGGTGTTCGGCAGCGATATCGCCCACGTGTCCGGCGAACGCCTGCGCGAACTGCGGCAGCGCATGGGGGTGCTGTTTCAGCAGGGCGCGCTGTTCACCGACCTGAACGTCTTTGAAAACGTGGCCTTCCCTTTGCGCGAACATACCCGCGTGTCGGAAAACCAGATCACGGAACGCGTGCTGGACAAACTGGAGGCCGTCGGGCTGCGCGCCGCCGCCCACCTGAACATATCGGAAATCTCCGGCGGCATGGCGCGCCGCGTGGCGCTCGCCCGCGCCGTCGTGCTGGAACCCGAGCTTTTACTCTACGACGAGCCTTTCGCCGGCCTGGACCCGATTTCCCTGGGCATCACCGCCCAATTGATACGCAACCTGACCGACCGGCTGCATTGCGCCTCCATCCTGATCACACACGACGTGGCCGAATCGTTCGCCATCGCCGACCAGGTCTACATGGTGGGGCAGGGCCGGCTGATCGCCAGCGGCACGCCCCAGGCGCTGTCCGCCTCGCAGGACGCCTACGTGCGCCAGTTCCTGGACGGGCAGCCCGACGGCCCGATCGCTTTCAACTACCCGATTACGCCGGCCTTCACGAAATGGCTGGAACAACATACAGGGCGCTCATGAGATCTCCTGTGCTTTCCATTGCGGCGCTGGGCAAGCGCGTGCGCCAGCGCATCACCGGCCTGGGCGCCTTCATGCGCCTGGCCGGCGGCATACTGGCCCGCAGCGGCATCGCCCTGCGCCGGCCCGGCCTGGTTTCGCAGCAAGTCCATTTCATCGGCAACTATTCCCTGCTGATCATCGCCGTGTCCGGCCTATTCGTGGGTTTTGTCCTGGGGCTGCAAGGCTATTACACTTTGAACCGGTACGGGTCTGAAGAAGCGCTGGGGCTGCTGGTGGCCTTGTCGTTGACCCGCGAGTTGGGCCCTGTGGTCACCGCCCTGCTGTTCGCCGGCCGCGCAGGCACCTCGCTGACGGCGGAAATAGGCCTGATGAAGGCGGGCGAGCAGCTCGCCGCCATGGAGGTCATGGCGGTGGACCCCATCCGCCGCGTCCTGGTGCCGCGCTTCTGGGGCGGCGTCATCGCCATGCCGGTGCTGGCGGCGGTGTTTTCCATGGTGGGCGTCATAGGCGGCTGGATCGTCGGCGTACTGCTCATAGGCATCGATCCGGGCGCTTTCTGGTCGCAGATGCAGAACGGGGTGGATGTATTCGACGATATCCTGAACGGCGTGATCAAAAGCGTGGTGTTCGGGATCGCGGTCACGCTGGTGGCGCTGCATGCCGGCTGGACCGCGAAGGCCACGCCCGAAGGCGTGTCGCGCGCCACCACGCGCACCGTGGTCAGCGGCTCGCTGCTGGTGCTGGGGCTGGACTTCGTGCTGACAGCGCTGATGTTCAGCAGTTAACGAAGACGGATCAACGTAATAGACGGATCAACGTAAAGACGTAAAGACGGATCAATCATGACGCGTGAAAAAACCGATTTCTGGGTAGGCCTGTTTGTCCTGCTGGGCGCCATCGCCCTGGTATTCCTGGCGCTGCGGGCCGGCAACATGAGCTCGTTCTCTTTTGCGCCCACCTATCAGGTGAAGGCCCATTTCGATAACCTGGGCGGTCTGAAGGTGCGCGCCCCCGTCAAAAGCAGCGGCGTGGTCGTGGGCCGGGTCGCCAGCATAGACTTCGACAACCAGCGCTATCAGGCGGTGGCCACGCTGGACCTGGAAAAGCAGTTCGAATTCCCCAGCGATTCATCGGCTTCCATCCTGACGTCGGGCTTGCTGGGGGAACAATACATCGGCATCACCCCCGGCGGGGATGACAAGATGCTGGCGCAGGGCAACGAAATCCAGTTCACCCAAAGCGCCGTGGTGCTGGAAGAGTTGATCAGCAAATTCCTGTATAGCTCGGCCAGCAAGGAAGGCGGCGGCAATACCGCGCCCGCCCCCGAAGGTGCGCCCGCAAAAACGCAGCCCTGAATTCGCGTTTACAATCTTCGCCCTGTCGCCACGAGCCCGTTGATAAGCAAAAAAGAACATGACTTCCTCGCACACCACGCCTTATAGTTCCTCGCAACGCCTGCTGCGCCTGGGCGGCCTGCTGGGCGCCACGGCCCTGGCGGCCGGCTGCGCCACGGTATCCAACCCGAACCCGCAAGATCCCTGGGAAAGCTACAACCGCAGCATGTTCACGTTCAACGATACGGTGGACCGCGCTTTCCTCAAGCCCATCGCCACCGGCTACGACCAGCTCATGCCGGACGTGGCGCAAAACTGTATCCACAATATTTTCGGCAACGTGGGCGATGCCTGGTCGGCGATCAACAGTTTCCTGCAGGGACGCGGGCACGATTTCTTCAATACCCTGGGCCGTGTGCTGTTCAATTCCACCATGGGCCTGGGCGGCTGTATAGACGTCGCCTCCATGAACGGCGCCAAGCGCATCCCCAACGATTTCGGCGTCACGCTGGGCGTCTGGGGCTTCGNNGTGCGCGACGGCACGGCCACGCTGGGCACCTTCGCGGCCGGGGTGTCACCCGTCACGCCGGTCTTCGAAATCGACAACGTCCCCTTGCGCAACTCGCTGATCGGCCTGTACATCGTGGATACGCGCGCCAATTTGCTGGATGCGGACAAACTTGTTAACGAAGTCGCCCTTGACCGCTACAGCTTTATTCGCGACGCTTACATGCAGCGCCGCAAAGCCATGGTGGACAGCCGCCGCCAAGGTGTCAGCGTGCCCGACTATTCCGACGAGGATCTGCCCGATTATTCGGANNAAAAGACGCAGTAAACAGGAGTATTCATGCAGAAGTTTTTTTCATGGTTGTTTTTCACGGGCTCACCGGCCAGGGTCGCCGGCATGGGTCTGCTAGGCCTCGCCCTGGCAACGGGGCCGGCCATGGCGCAGGGCAAGGTCGACCCCAAGGCTGCGCCCAATGACTTCGTGCAAGCCGTCGCCGACAATGCCCTGGCAGCCATCAAGAAAGACAATTCCGTCAAATCCGGCAATCTTTCCAGCATCAATCAGGTCGTCAACGAATACGTGCTGCCCTATGTCAATTTCCAGAAGACCACGCGCCTGGCCGCGGGGCGCTACTGGCGCCAGGCCNNGCACGCTCATCCGCACCTACAGCGGCGCGTTCACGCGGGTGGACCAGCGCTCGGCCTTCACCATGCTGCCATTCCGGGGGGACGCCAATGCGGACGACGTCGTCGTGCGCTCCACGCTGTCCCAGGGCAACGGACCCGACGTGGGCATAGACTATCGCCTGGAAAAAACGCCGCAGGGCTGGAAAATCTATGATCTGAACGTAGAGGGCATCTGGCTGATCCAGAACTACCGCAACCAGTTCGCACAGCAGATTTCGCAAAACGGCATAGACGGCCTGATCACCGCGCTGAACCAGTCCAGGCACTGATTCCGCATCGTCGCGGCGCGCCCACTATAATGCAAGGTTCGGCTCGCCAGGAGCCGGGCCTTTTTTTATCAGCCATGCCAGCCCTCAGTCTAGAAAACGTCTCGAAAGTCTATGCGCCGCGCTCCCGCGGCTTCACGGGCTGGCTTGCCCACAGGCCCGCCAGGCGCGGCTTCCAGGCGCTGGATGGTGTCAGCTTCACAGTCGAGCACGGCGAATTCTTCGGCCTGCTGGGCCCCAACGGCGCGGGCAAGACCACCTTGATCTCCATACTGGCCGGGCTGACCCGGGCCAGCTCGGGGCGCGCCCGCGTCTGCGACTACGATGTCGTCGACGATTTCAGGCAGTCCCGGCGCTCGCTGGGCGTGGTGCCGCAGGAAATCGTTTATGACCCCTTCTTCACCGTGCGCGAAACCCTGCGCATCCAGTCGGGCTATTTCGGGCTGCGCAACAATGACGACTGGATCGACGAAGTGCTCAGCAACCTGGGCCTGGCCGACAAGGCCGACTCCAATATGCGCGCGCTGTCGGGCGGCATGAAGCGCCGAGTGCTCGTCGCCCAGGCCCTGGTGCACCGGCCGCCCGTCATTATCCTGGACGAGCCCACCGCCGGGGTGGACGTGGATCTGCGCCGCACTTTGTGGGAATTCATTTCGCGCCTGAACAAAGAAGGCCACACCGTTTTGCTGACCACGCACTACCTGGAAGAAGCGGAAGCGCTGTGCGGGCGCATCGCCATGCTCAAGCAGGGCCGCATCGTGGCGCTGGACACCACCCCGGCGCTGTTGGCGCGCGTGGGCGGCGCCGACCTGGAAGACGTTTTCGTGCGCATCATGCACGACGACGACTACCTGGGGGTGAGCGCATGAGCTCCACGCCCCTGGTCAAGCCGCATCGAGGCTTGGGCTCCGGCTTTCCCACCTTGCTGCGCAAGGAACTGATGCGCTTCTGGAAGGTCGNNTGCTGCGCTTCTGGAAAGTGGTGGTGCAGACCGTGGTCGCCCCCGTGGTCACCGCGCTGCTGTACCTGCTGATCTTCGCCCATGTGCTGGAAGACCGCGTGCAGGTATACGGCAGCGTGCCCTATACGTCCTTCCTGATTCCGGGCCTGATGATGATGAGCATGCTGCAGAACAGCTTCGCCAACCCTTCATCCTCCCTGATACAGAGCCGCATCACCGGCAACCTGGTGTTCATCCTGCTGCCGCCCATGTCGCACCGCGAGATCTTCAGCGCCTACATCCTGGCGGCCGTCGCCCGCGGACTGTGCGTGGGCGCGGGCGTCTGGGCAATAGCCCTGTTCTTCGTCAGCATGCCGGTTTCCAATTTCTTGTGGATCCTGGTTTTCGCCGTGCTGTCCTGTGGCATCATGGGCATCCTGGGCCTGATAGCCGGCCTGTGGTCGGAAAAATTCGACCAATTGGCGGCCTTCCAGAATTTCCTGATCATGCCGGCCACCTTTCTGTCCGGTGTGTTCTACTCCATACACAGCCTGCCGCCCTTCTGGCAGGCCGTTTCGCGCTGGAATCCGGTGTTCTACACGATAGACGGCTTCCGCTACGGCTTTTTCGCGGTATCGGATGTCTCGCCCTGGCGCAGCCTGGCCGTCGTCGCAGCCGTATTCCTGGCTCTTTGCTTTTTCGCCCTGCGCCTGCTGGCCAGCGGCTATAAACTCCGGAATTAATCGATATGTTGCCTACTCCTGAACAAGTACGCCAGTACATTGCCGCCAATCTCGACTGCGAGCATATCGAGGTGCGGGGCGACGGCTCGCACTTCGAGGCTTTGATCATCAGCCCCGCCTTCGAAGGCAAGCGCCTGATCGCCCGCCATCAACTGGTGTATTCAGCCTTGGGCGAACGCATGAAAGCGGAGATCCACGCCTTGTCCATGCGCACGCTCACGCCTGCCGAGTACAAGGCGAACCCGAATGGATAAACTGCGCATCACCGGCGGCCAGCGCCTGAACGGGGAAATTTCCGTATCGGGCGCCAAGAACGCCGCCCTGCCCATCCTCTGCGCCAGTCTGCTCAGTTCCGGGGAGCTGGAACTGCACAACGTGCCGGACCTGCGCGATATCGGCACCACCTTGCGCCTGCTGGCGCAAATGGGCGTGCAGTCCAGCCGCAGCGGCAAGTCCATGCAGCTGAGCGCGGCCCAGGTGCACACCCTGGAAGCTCCCTACGAAATGGTCAAGACCATGCGCGCGTCCATCCTCGTGCTTGGGCCCCTGCTGGCCCGCTACGGCGAAGCGCGCGTCAGCCTGCCCGGCGGCTGCGCCATCGGGCAGCGACCGGTGGACCAGCACATCAAGGGCCTGGAAGCCATGGGCGCGGAGATCAAGATCGAGCATGGCTACGTCGTGGCCAAGGCCCGCCGCCTGAAGGGCGCGTCCATACGCACCGACATGGTCACCGTCACCGGTACCGAAAACCTGATGATGGCCGCCACCCTGGCCGAAGGCCGCACCGTATTGGACAATGCCGCGCGCGAACCGGAGGTCGTCGACCTGGCCGAGCTGCTGAACAAGATGGGCGCCCGCATACAGGGGCACGGCAGCGACCGCATCGTCATCGACGGCGTGGACAGCCTGCACGGCGCCAGCCACCAAGTGGTCGCCGACCGGATCGAGGCCGGCACCTTCCTGGCCGCCGTGGGCGCCACCGGCGGCGAACTGATGCTGCGCCAGGCGGCCCCCCACACCATGGGCGCCATCATCGACAAGCTGCGCGAAGCCGGCATGGCCATAGAATGCGGCGAAGACTGGATACGCGGCGCCATGAGCAAGCGGCCGCGCGCCACCGGCTTCCGCACGCGCGAATATCCCGGCTTTCCCACCGACATGCAGGCCCAGGTGATGGCGCTCAATACCATTGCCGACGGCACCGCGGTCATCGTCGAGAACATTTTCGAGAACCGCTACATGCACGTGCAGGAGCTGGCGCGCATGGGGGCCCAGATCGACATCGACGGCCATACCGCCGTCGTTTCCGGCGTGCCCCAGCTATCGGGCGCCACCGTCATGGCGACCGACCTGCGCGCCTCNNGAGCGCATCTACCACCTGGATCGCGGCTACGAACGCATGGAAGAAAAGCTGCGTTCGGTCGGCGCCGATATTCAACGCATCACCCGGGAGGCCGCATGAGCCCCGCAAGCCTCGACCGACCCTTGACCCTGGCATTGTCCAAGGGGCGCATCTTCGATGAAACCATGCCGCTGCTGGCCGCCGCCGGCATACAGGTCAGCGAAAGCCCGGAAAGCTCGCGCAAGCTGATACTGCCCACCAGCAGCCCCGACCTGCAGCTGATCATCGTGCGCGCGTCCGATGTGCCCACTTACGTGCAGTACGGCGCAGCGGATTTCGGCATCGCTGGCAAGGACGTGCTGTACGAGCATGCGGCCCAGCATCCCGGCGGCCTGTATCAGCCCATAGACTTGAACATCGCCCGCTGCCGGCTGTGCGTCGCCGTGCGCCAAGGCTTCGATTATGCGGCGGCCGTGCGCCAGGGCTCGCGCCTGCGCGTGGCGACGAAATATGTGCAGGCAGCCAGGGAACATTTCGCCGCCAAAGGCGTCTACGTGGATTTGATCAAGCTCTATGGCTCGATGGAACTCGCGCCTTTGGTGGGCCTGGCCGACGCCATCGTCGACCTGGTCTCCACCGGCGGCACGCTGAAGGCGAACAATCTGGTAGCTGTCGAAGAAGTGGCGCAGATATCATCGCGCCTGATCGTCAACCAGGCTTCGCTCAAGACCCGCGGCGCGGCCCTGCAGCCCCTGATCGAAGCCTTCGCCCGCGCGTCGGACGCCATGGGGTAAGCCGGCCCGGTTACGGTATACACTCTAAGGGTGCGCCGCCGGCCCCGGCCGCAAAACCTTGATTCCACTATGTCATTGATCAAACGCCTCAGCACCCAATCCGAGCAGTTCGGCGCCAGCCTGCGCGCCCTGCTCGCCTTCGACGCCTCGCAGGATGAATCCATAGAGCGCGCCGCCGCCGACATCCTGCGCAATATCCAGGAACACGGCGATAGCGCTTTGCTGGACTACACCCGGCGCTTCGACCGCGTATCGGCCGCATCCGTGGGCGAACTGGAAATCGAACGCCGCGAATGGCAGGCCGCCCTGGACGCCCTGCCCGCCGATCAGCGCAGCGCGCTCGAGGCCGCCGCAGACCGCGTGCGCCGCTACCATGAACATCAGCGCGCGCAGACCTGGTCTTACACCGAAGCCGACGGCACGATGCTGGGCCAGAAGATCACCCCGCTGGATAGCGTCGGCCTGTATGTGCCGGGCGGCAAGGCGGCCTACCCCTCGTCGGTGCTGATGAACGCCATCCCCGCCAAAGTCGCCGGCGTGCCGGAATTAATCATGGTCACCCCCACGCCGGACGGCGTGCGCAACCCCATCGTGCTGGCCGCCGCCGCCATCAGCGGCGTGGACCGCATCTGGGGCATAGGCGGCGCGCAGGCGGTCGGCGCGCTGGCCTACGGCACGCAAACCATCGCCCCCGTCGACAAGATCGTCGGGCCGGGCAACGCCTACGTGGCGGCCGCCAAGCGGCGCGTTTTCGGCACGGTGGGCATAGACATGATCGCCGGACCCAGCGAAATCCTGGTGATCTGCGACGGCAGCACGCCGGCCGACTGGATCGCCATGGACTTGTTTTCCCAGGCCGAGCACGACGAACTGGCGCAGGCCATTTTGCTGAGCCCCAGCGCCGAATACCTGGACCAGGTCGAAGCCGCCATCGCCCGGCTGCTGCCCGCCATGCCGCGCGCCGACATCATCCGCGCCAGCCTGGCCGGGCGCGGCGCGCTGATCCAGGTACGCGACCTGGAGGAAGCCTGCGCCATCGCCAACGACATCGCGCCCGAGCACCTGGAAATCTCCACGGAAAACCCGGAACACTGGGCCGGCAAGATACGCCACGCCGGCGCCATTTTCCTGGGCCGCTACAGCTCCGAGGCTCTGGGCGATTACTGCGCCGGGCCCAACCACGTGCTGCCCACTTCGCGCACCGCGCGCTTTTCGTCCCCCCTGGGCGTGTATGATTTCCAGAAGCGCAGCAGCCTCATCCATGTGTCGCAAGACGGCGCCCAGACCCTGGGGCGCATAGCGGCCGGCCTGGCTTACGGCGAGGGCCTGCAAGCGCATGCGGCCAGCGCCGAATACCGCCTCCATCCCACTGATTTGAAGTCCTGAACATGCGTACTGCCGATATCACCCGCAACACCAACGAAACCCGCGTGCGGGTTTCCATCAATCTGGACGGTACTGGCCGCCAGACCATCAATACCGGCGTGCCCTTCCTGGATCACATGCTGGACCAGATCGCCCGCCACGGCCTGATCGACCTGGACATCCACTGCGATGGCGATACGCATATCGACGACCATCACACCGTGGAAGACGTCGGCATCACGCTGGGCCAGGCCTTTGCGGCCGCCGTGGGCGACAAGGCCGGCATGCGCCGCTACGGCCATTCCTATGTGCCGCTGGACGAAGCCCTGTCGCGCGTGGTCATCGACTTTTCCGGCCGCCCCGGCCTGTTCTACCACATCCCGTTCACGCGTTCGCACATCGGCCGCTTCGACGTGGACCTGGCGCGCGAATTCTTCCAGGGCTTTAGCAACCACGCCCTGGCCACCCTGCACATCGACAACCTGCGCGGC
>DJWC01000128.1 GCA_002441445.1 Pusillimonas sp. UBA6240 | reverse complement strand
ACCTGAAGGGCAAGCGCTTCAACGTGGGCAATCCGGGTTCGGGCACGCGCGCCTCCATGGAGCAGTTCCTGAAGGCCAAGGGCGTGGATCTGAGCTTCTTCTCGTTGGCTTCCGAGCTGCGTCCCGACGAGCACGGCCCCGCGCTGTGCGACGGCAAGATCGACGGCTTCATGTATGGCGTCGGCCACCCGTCCGCCAACATCCAGGATCCGACCACGACTTGCGGCGCGCAGCTCATGTCGCTGACAGGGCCGGTGGTGGACAAGCTGGTCGCCGACTATCCCTACTATGCCAAGGCCACGATTCCGGCCGGCCTGTACCCCGGCAACCCGCAGGAAACACACACCTACGGCGTGCTGGCCACCTTCGTCACTTCGTCCGATGTGCCTGAAGAAACCGTCTACCTGATCGTCAAGGCGGTGTTCGACAACTTTGAGGACTTCAAGAAGCTGCATCCCGCATTCGCGCACCTGGAAGCCAAAGACATGGTCAAGAACGGCCTGTCCGCGCCTTTGCATCCCGGCGCCGAAAAATACTTCAAAGAAAAGGGTTTGCTTTAAGAGCAGACGTGCGTCCGGCGGCCCCGGACGCATGACGGTGCAATAAGCGGGCGGCCACGAGCCGCCCGTCTAGGTATTACACGCAAGCGCCGGGCCGAACCGCCCGCGCGCAGCCATGGCGATACAGCCATGGCGACACACTAGGAAAGCAAGCATGGGCACGACATCCTCGCCGTCCGTCGGCACGCAGCAGATGAACGCAGAACTCGAACAACTGGTCGCCGACGTCGACCGCGGAGGCCGCACTGTGGGCGGCATCACCGGCGCCGTCCTGTTTTGGGGCGCTGTGGCATGGTCGCTCTTCCAATTGTGGTATGCGTCCCCATTGCCCTTCGCATTGAACTTCGGCATCTTCAACGATACCGAGGCGCGCGCGCTGCATCTGGGCATCGCCATGTTCCTGGGCTATCTGGCTTATCCGGCCAGGAAGAGCTCGCCGCGCGACCGCATCCCCGTGCTGGACTGGGTCTTCGCCCTGGTCGCGGGCTTTTGCGGCGCCTATCTGTTCCTGTTCTACAAGGAACTGGCGGCGCGTCCCGGCATTCCCACCGCCATGGACATCACCGTGGCCGCGATCGGGCTGGTGCTGCTGCTGGAGGTCACGCGCCGGGCGCTGGGCGCGCCCATGGCCGTCCTGGGAGCGGTATTCGTCGCCTACGTCTTTCTGGGGCCGTGGCTGCCGGACGCCCTGGCGCACCGCGGCGCTTCCATAGAACGCCTGGTGTCCCATATGTGGCTGACCACGGAAGGGGTGTACGGCGTGGCGCTGGGCGTGTCGGTGTCCTATATTTTCATCTTCGTGCTGCTGGGCTCCCTGCTGGACCGCTGCGGCGCGGGCAACTACATGATGCAGGTCTCCTTCGCCCTGCTGGGCCATCTGCGCGGCGGCCCGGCCAAGGTCGCCGTGGTCTCCTCCGCCGTCAACGGCATCGTCTCGGCCTCGTCGGTCGCCAACGTGGTGACGGGCGGGATATTCACGATTCCGCTGATGAAGAAGGCGGGCTATGGCGGCATCCGCGCCGGGGCGATCGAAACCGCGTCCTCGGTGAACGGCCAGATCATGCCGCCCGTCATGGGGGCGGCGGCTTTCCTGATGATCGAGTATGTGGGCATCCCCTATACCGACATCATCCGCCACGCGCTGCTGCCGGCCAGCATCTCCTACATCGCCTTGTTCTACATCGTCCATCTCGAGGCGCTGAAGCTGGGCATACAGCCCATGATGTCGAGCGGCCGGCCGCGCACCGTGCTGCAGAAGCTGGCGGGCTGGGGCATGGGCATCGCAGGGTCCATCATCGTCATGGGGCTGGTCTATTGGGTAGGCGTGGGCGTGCAGGCGGTGGCCGGCGCGGCCGCCATCTGGATACTGACGGCCCTGCTGGCGGCGCTCTATTTGTGGCTGCTGCGCATATCCGCCATGCATCCCGATCTTCCCACCGATATCAATATCACCAATCCGGTGCGTCCCGAAACCTGGCCCACGGTGCGTTCGGGGCTGTATTTCCTGATCCCGATCGGCATTCTGGTCTGGTGCCTGACGGTGGAGCAGCTTTCCGCCGGCCTGTCGGCTTTCTGGGCGGTGGTTTCCATGGTGGTGCAGATGCTGACCCAGAGGCCGCTGATCGCCTGGTTCCGCAAGCAGGCCATGGCGCCCGCCTTGCGCACGGGCTGGTCGGAAACCATCACCGGCCTGCAGGAAGGCGCGCGCAACATGATAGGCATCGCCATCGCCTGCGGCACGGCGGGCCTGATCGTCGGCGCCATCACGCTGACCGGCCTGGGCCTGCGCATGACGGCCTTCGTCGAGCTGGTTTCCATGGGCAGCGTGCTGGCCATGCTGTTCTTCACCGCGGCCGTCTGCCTGGTGCTGGGCCTGGGCATGCCCACCACGGCCAACTACATTCTGATGGCCACCCTGATGGCGCCGGTGGTGGTCGAACTGGGCGCGCAAAGCGGCATCGTCATCCCGCTGATCGCGGTGCACATGTTCGT
>DJWC01000108.1 GCA_002441445.1 Pusillimonas sp. UBA6240 | reverse complement strand
ACACCATGCCGACTTCCTGGCGCACCGCCTCGATATTGCCGGCCTTGGCGGTCAGATCGATGCCGTCGACCACGATGCGTCCCTGCTGCACTTTTTCCAGGCCGTTGATGCACCGGATCAGCGTGGACTTGCCCGAGCCCGAAGGCCCGCAAACCACGATGCGCTCGCCGGCCTGTACGCTCAGATCTATGTCGGTCAACACGTGGAACTTGTCGTACCACTTGTTCAGCTTTTCAATCTCTATGATGTTCCGGTCCCCCGGAGCATTCGCCTGATGGCCGGCGGCCGCAATCTGCTTGTCTGTCATGATCGATCGCTATCGAATCAGGATTTGCCCAGCTCGGGCAGCGGCGTGCCCAGCCATTTTTGGTAGAGCTTGCTGAACTCGCCGTTCTTGATGTTTTTCTCCACGGCCTCGTTGACCGCCTTCAAGGTGTTGGGCTCGCCCGGACGCATCGCCACCGCCATTTCCTGCTGCAGCAGCACGAACTTGTTCTCGAAGCGATTGGGCGCGCGCTGGGCGATCTGGCCCGCTACCGTGGTCGAGCAGCCGATGGCGTCGACCTGGCCCGAAAGCAAGGCCTGCATGGCTGAAGCATCGTCGTCGAAGCGCCTGATGTTCGCATCCTTGGGAGCGACCTTGGTGACGGCGATATCCTGCGTGCTGGCACGCGCCACGCCTATGCGCTTGCCCGCCAGGTCCTCAGGCTTGGCGATGGTCAGGTCCTTGCCGCCGAACACGACGATCTGGGCGGCTGAATAAGGCTGGGAAAACTGGACCTGCTTGGCGCGCTCCGGGGTGATGGCGAGCGAGGCGACCAGCAGATCCACCTTGTTGGTCAGCAAAAAGGGAATACGATTGGGGCCGGTGACGGAGACGATATTGACCTTGACGCCCAAGTCCTTGGCCAGTTGCTTGGCCACATCGGCGTCGTAGCCATCCGGCTGGTTCTTGGCATTCAGGATGCCATAGGGCGGGAAGTCGACCAGCATGCCGACGGTCAGTTCGCCCTTTTGTTTCACTTGGTCTATGGTTTCCGCGGCCGCCGGCCCCGACGCCAGCGCAAGGGCCGTGCAGCTTGCAATGAGCGCGGCGCCCGTCAGCACGGCGCTCGCAAATGTGCGCATCTTCGTGATCACTAACATATTATGTCTCCATGAGTCGGGTTAAAACATTGATGAAAGAAGGAAAGCCCCATTGCCGCCTAGCGCGATGCCGTGGCGGCAAGCCGGCGTTCCATATAGGCGGCCAGCAAGGAAAGCGGCCAGCACAGCACAAAGTAAATGGCCGCCACGATAGAAAACACCACCATGGGCTGGAAGGTCGCGTTGTTGATGATCTGGCCCGCCCGCGTCAATTCCGTAAAGCCTATGATGGCCGCCAGCGACGTGCCTTTGACGATCTGCACCAGGTAGCCGACCGTGGGCGGCACGGCGATCTTCAAAGCCTGGGGCAGCACCACGTCGCGCATCTTGTTCCAATACGACAGGCCCAGGGCCTCGGCGGCTTCCCACTGGCCGCGCGGAATCGCTTCGATGCAGCCGCGCCAGATTTCACCCAGGAAGGCGCCGCTATTGAGCGTCAAGGCGACCGCGGCCGCCAGCCAGGGGTTGATGTCCAGCCCCAGCACGGGCGCGCCGAAGAACACCAGGAACAACTGCAGCAGCAGCGGCGTACCGCGGAACACCTGGATGAACCACATGGAAAGCGTGCGCGCCACGGCATTTTCCGCCGTGCGCGACAGCGCCACGATCAGGCCCACTATGCCGCCGCCGATGAAAGCCATCAGCGACAGGGCCACCGTCCATTGCGCGGCTTCGACCAGGAACCAGAAATCGGAATAGCCAAAAGTGCGCATTATCGGCGGTCCGGATAGTTGAGCCCCCACTGGAACACCAGCCGGAACAGATAAGAGAACAACAGCGTCAGCAAGAGATAGATACCGGTGATGACGATATAGATCTCGAAGCTGCGGAAGGTTTCGGATTGCAGGTTGGCTGCGACGGAGGTAAGGTCGTCGGCGGAGATGACGGATACCACGCTGGACGCCAGCATCAGCAGGATGAATTGGCTGGTGAGCGCCGGATAGATGGCCTTGAGCGCCGGCTTCAGGATGATGTAGCGGAAGATCTCGACTCTGCTCAGGCTCAGGGCCATGCCCGCCTCGATCTGCCCTTTCGGTATGGATTCTATCCCCGCGCGCACGATCTCGGTGGCATAGGCCCCGAGATTGAATACCATGGCGATCAAGGCCGCCGTATAAGGCGACCAGCGCACCCCGATCGCGGGCAGGGCGAAAAAGAAGAAGAAGAGCTGGACCAGGAAAGGCGTGTTGCGGATGATTTCGATATAGGCATTGATGAGCCAGCGCAAAGGCGCGGGGCCGGCCGTCTTGCCCCAGGCGCACACCACCGCCACCATGAGCCCGAACAGCATCGCCAGGGCGGACAACTGGATGGTCATCCAGGTGCCATGCAGCAGCAATGGCCAAGCGTCGAACACCGGACCGAATTGGAATGAATAATTCACTTTATTCCTGAACCAAGGTATTGCCGACGGTAAAAGCATACCGCGCGATTTGAAAAATACCTACACCAACGCCGCCGCCCCCGGCGCAACGGCCGCCGCTGGATGGCCGCGCCGCCCTCCTTTCTTCAGGGCTTCGGACTTTGAAACCGGTTTCAGATCTATATGTAAAGGAATGAATTATATCAGGAGTTCAAAAAACGCCGATTTCCACGATTTTTCGGGCGCGGCCGGAAAAGCGCCCGGCGGGTGCGAGCTTCAGCCCGCGGTCTTCTGCTGATAAAGGGGCTGCGCACTGGCTGTCGACCCCCGCGGGTTCAGCGAGCCGGGCAATAGAATCTTGCGCGCCGGCATATTCGCCCCTTCTATGCGCTGCAGAAGGCAATGCACCGCCAGCCGGCCCAGTTCGCCGGTGGGCTGGGAAACCGTGCTGATGCCGGGCCCGACATAGGGCGCCCACGGTGTATCGTCTATGCCTACCAGGCCGATATCCTGCCCCAGCCGCCAGCCCAGCCTGGCCGCCGCTTCGATGACGCGCAAGGTCACCACGGCATTGCCGGCCACCACCGCCGGCGTGCCGGACGCTCGCTGGCGCAGGGCGCTTAATGCTTGCACCAGACCATCCACGTCCCCGGCATGGCTTTCGAAGCACTCGCCACTCACCGCCGCGCCGTGTTCGCGCACGAACGCCTGAAAGGCCTGCATGCGCTCGATACGGGTGCTGATCCGACCCAGGGGCTCGGTAATCAGCAGGTAATCGCGGTAATGATTATCCAGCAGGTGTTGGGCGCAGAGGCGGACGGCCTGGCTGTTGTCCAGCGATACGAAATCCACCTCCAGCCCCTCATGCAGCCGGTCGACCAGCACCACCGGCCGGCCCTGCCTTGCCGTTTCCAGCACCGCGCCCGCGTCATGGCCCATCGTGTTCAGGATGAAGCCTTCCACCTTATATGAGGACAGGGCCTGCAGCCCCGCGCTTTCCCGCTCGCTTTCGTTGCCCAGATTGAATAGCATGAGCAGGTAGCCTGCTTTGCGGCAGGCCTGCTCCGCCCCGCTCAGCACGGCGACCGAATATGGATTGGTGATATCCGCCACCACCAGGCCTATCAGGCGCGAACGCCCCCGCTTCAAGGCCTGCGCCATGGGGCTGGGCGTATAGCCCAGGGCGGCGATGGAAGCCTCCACCCTTTTGGCGATTTCCGGGGTCAGCAAGGTCTCGCGATGATTCAGGAATCGCGAAACCGTCGCCTTGGATACGCCTGCATGGCGCGCCACATCCGCGATCGTGCTGCGTGCCGGAGCTTTGCTCATAGTGGTGCTAGAAATGAAAACGGCTGTGGCCTAAAGGATGGGAGGTCGGCATGGGCCTCCATTATGCGCCCTCGGGCGCAAAAATGCGCAGCGCCGCCATGCTTTTACAGGCGGTGTTCAGCGGATGGCGGATACATTGCTCCCGACGCATGCCGCCTTATGGCACAGTCCGTTCGCCTTTACAAACAACCGTGTAAATGGCTAACCTTTTAGAATTTCCCGTTGGCGGCGGCCGCCGACGGGCCCCTTCATGAGGAAGCCTATGGCGACTACCCCTGCATTCGACATCGTCCTGTTCGGGGGAACCGGCGACCTGGCCCTGCGCAAGCTGATCCCGGCCCTGTACCAGGCGCACAAGGCCGGAAGCCTGCACGAGGACGGCCGCATTTTCGCGCTCGGCCGCAAGCCCCTGGGGCTGGACGGCTATAGGCAACTGCTCGAGCGGCGCATCGCCCCCGGGTCCGGCCCGGACGGCGACGCAGACGCCTGGGCCGGCTTTCTTGCCCGCCTGCGCTTTCTTACCCTGGACGCCGGCACGGCGGCGGACTACAGCCGCCTGGCCGAGGCGCTGGGGATTTCCCCCGGCCGCGTCACGGTCTGCTATCTGGCCACCGCGCCGCATCTGTTCACCACGATTTGCCAGCACTTGGCCGATGTGGGCTTGAATCACCCCGGCGTGCGCGTCGTGCTGGAGAAGCCGCTGGGGCACGACCTGGAATCGGCCGATGCCATCAATGCCGCGGTAGGCCGCTGTTTCGCCGAGAACCAGATCTACCGCATCGACCATTATCTCGGCAAGGAATCGGTGCAGAACCTGATGGCCATCCGCTTCGGCAACACCTTGTTCGAGCCCCTGTGGCGGCGGGAATGGATAGACAACATCCAGATCACCATCGCCGAACAACTGGGCGTGGAAGAGCGCGGCGAATTCTACGACCGCACGGGGGCGCTGCGCGACATGCTGCAAAGCCATCTGCTGCAGCTGCT
>DJWC01000157.1:77959-81280 GCA_002441445.1 Pusillimonas sp. UBA6240 | reverse complement strand
GCACCGGCGTCCAGTCGTTGCCCAGCCCGCCCGCATACTTGGCCAGCAGGGCGTTTTCCTTGATGGCCTCATAGATGCCGGCCAGGTCGTCGGATACGGTCGTCAGATAGCATGACGATAGCTGCGAATGCACGGTGCCCGAATTGAAGAGCGTGGGCGTGGAGCTCATGAAGTCGAAAGACGACAGGACTTCGTAGAACTCGATGGCGCGCGCTTCGCGGTCGATTTCGTTCAGCGCGAGCCCCATGGCGACGCGCATGAAGAATATCTGGGGAAGCTCGATGCGGCGGCCCTTCAGGTGCAGGAAGTAGCGGTCGTACAGCGTCTGCAGGCCCAGGTAGTTGAACTGCAGGTCGCGCTCGGCCTTCAGCGCCGCGGCCAGCTTGGGCAGGTCGAACTGGCCCAGCTTCTCGTCGAGCAGTTCGCCTTCTATACCCGCCTTGATGAAGAGCGGAAAGTATTCGGCATAGCGGGTGGCCATGTCGGCCTGCGAGACTTCCTCGCCCAGCACTTCCTTGCGGATGGTATGCAGCAACAGGCGGGCCGTGACCTGGCTGTACGACGGATCGGTTTCCACCATGGCGCGCGCCGACAGAATGGCGGATTTGAAGACCTCGTCGACCGGGATGCCGTCGTAAAGATTCTTGACGGTTTCCTTGAGGATGGCGTCGGTGTCGATGTGATGCGGCAGGTTCTGGCCCGCCTCGGCGATGGTGGCGCGCAGCAGGGCCAGATCCAGCGGCCGCCTGACGCCATTGTCGACCACGTTCAGCGTGCTTTGCTCGGGCGCCGCCTGTGCCGGCGTCGAGCGCGCGCGTTCCTGCGAACGCTTTTCCCGATACAGCACGTAGGAGCGCGCCACGTCGTGTTCGCCCGAACGCATGAGGGCGAGTTCGACCTGATCCTGGATGTCTTCGATATGGAAGGTGCCGCCGCTGGGGCGGTTGCGCACCAGCGCGTTGACGACCTGGGCCGTCAGCGATTCGACCAGTTCGCGCACGCGCGCCGAGGCGGCGCCCTGGCCGCCATTGACGGCCAGGAAGGCCTTGGTCATGGCGATGGCGATCTTGCCCGGTTCGAAACCGACCACGGCGCCGTTGCGCCGGATGATGTGGAAATTGCTCCATTGGTTGCCATGGTCCGCGCTGACGGGGGCGGGCTGGTTGGGACGGACGGCGTCCGGCCTGGATTCGATGTTCTGGATAGTCTGCATGTAGGCTCCTGGGCGAGAAGGGCATGCGCTCGCACACACATGGATGGTGTTGCGAGGAATGCCGGGCTGCTAGCTGCGGTTTGCTGCTGAATATTGATTTATATCGGCTTTTTCAGCCGACAGACCACAATATATTGTGGTTTTTGTTGGGGCTGGCACTAATTGTAGTAAGCGACCGCCGCCTAGGCAAGCGCAAAAAGGGCTTGCAATTTTTGTTTTTTCGTTGTTCAGAGGCGTGCGCGACCATGGAAATCCGCGCGGACTCGCAGTACAAGCAGGCCTGCGCGGGCTGCGCGCCTTCAGCGCCGCGATACAAAAAATTTGTTAATTTTTATGACCCGGGGATATGAGCGGGATGGCCCCCCGCAGTCCGTTGCGGACGGCATCGCGGGTATTGTGTTTCACCCATGCCGCGCAGCATCGCCGCGGGCGCGGCGCCTTATAGGCGCCTTATACCTTATATGTACAGCATTGCCTTGGCGAGCAGCACGATGCCCACCATGTGTGCGAAGACGCTGTAATGTATGCGCTGCACATGGCGCGTCTTGAGCTTGCCTCTGGAACCCAGCGTCACGGCGGTGATGAAGTGGCCGAGCACGCTCAGGGCCAGCAATATCTTTATGCTGAGCAGCAAGGCGAAAGAGCTGTCGAAGGGATGGGCCAGCACCGCGCGGTAGTGCCAGGCCATGCTGATGCCGGCGCCGTACAGAACCAGCAGCACCAAGGGCATGATGCGGCGCGCGCGGCTGCCTATGGCGCGTTCGACCTCGCGCATGGCTTCGCGCGGCACGTGCTTGCGCACCCCCTCCAGCATGAGCACTTCGAAGAATACGGTCCCCACGAAGATGAATGCGGCGAACAAATGCAGGGTGATCAGGACGGAATAAGGCATGGCGGCTTGCCCTTGCGGCGCGAAGCCCGCAGGCTGTTCGGGTAGAATGACGCCATGATTGTAGGCCGTGCGTGTGTAGGCGGCTACCGATACCACACGCGGCTTGTGGTTTTGAAAGGAAGGCAAGATGGAAGATGTCTTTTTCCCTTGGCGGTCGCTATGCGCCGGCGCGCTGGCAGGGGCGCTGATAGCGGGATGCGCGGCGCCCAGCGCTCCTCCGCCGCCTCCGCCCAAGACGCCGCTGGCCTGCCAGGCCGCCTCCGCCGACGACCCGGTGGCCGGCAATTGGCTCAGCGTGCGCAAGCAGCAGGGCGTGGTGGGCGAACTTCGCACCCTGTTCACTTTGAATCCCGACGGCACCATGGCTTACACCGAGCAGCTCAAGCGCGGCAAGAAGCCTTCGCAAGGCCTGTCCGAAACGGGCTGCTGGAAGCGCGATGGGCAAGCCGTGGTGTTGCAGACCTTGCTGTCCAATGGCGAGCCGGTCAATCTGGACGACCCCATCTACACGAATCGCTACACGGTCTTGAAGGCCGACAGCCAGGAATTATCGCTACGCAGCGCCGATGGCGTGTCCATCAAAGCCAGGCGCATGTCGCCCGGCTATCGTCTGCCTTTCTAGCGTTGGCAGGCCCTAGACCGCCGCCAGGCGTTCCAGCACGCGTTCGCGCCCCAATAGCGCCAGCACGGCGCCGATGGCCGGCGTCTGCTTCTGGCCGGTGACGGCCAGCCGCAGCGGGATGCCCAGCTTGGGCATCTTTACGCCATGCTCGGCCAACAGCGATTTGATCAAGGCGTCCAGCGCTTCCGTGGTCCAGTCGGGCAAGTCCGCCGCCTTGGCGGCGAAGTCCGCCAGCAGCAGGCGCGCGGGCTCGTCCAGGTGGCCGGCGAGCAAGTCGTCGCCGGCGCGGGTGTAGGGGCCGCAAAACAGCATGGCGCCGTCCGCCAGCTGGTTCAGGGTTTCAGCCCTGTCCTTCAGCAGGCCCATGACGGCGGGCAGATCGACCGCCCCCGGGTCGCCGCCGCAGTCCCGTATGCGCGGCGCCACGCGGCGCGCCAGCTCGGCGTCGTCGGTTTGCTTGATGTAGTGCGCATTCACCCAATTCAGCTTTTTGGGATCCCATTGCGCCGGCGACTTGTTCAGGTTGCGCGTGTCGAACCACGCCACCAATTGGTCGCGGGTGAAGATTTCGTCGTTGCCGTGGCTCCAGCCCAG
>DJWC01000157.1:61691-77936 GCA_002441445.1 Pusillimonas sp. UBA6240 | reverse complement strand
GGCGCTTGGACAGCTTTTCGCCGTCCGGCCCGAGGATCATGGGAACGTGGCCGTACTCGGGCGGTTCAGCGCCCAGCGCGCGTAGAATATTGATCTGCCGAGGCGTGTTGTTGACGTGGTCGTCGCCGCGCAGCACGTGGGTGATCTTCATGTCCCAGTCATCCACCACCACACAGAAGTTATAAGTGGGGGTGCCGTCGGGACGCGCGATGATCAAGTCGTCCAGTTCGGCGTTGTCGAAACTGATGGGGCCTTTGACCAGATCATTCCAGGCCGTGACGCCGTCCTTCGGGTTCTTGAAGCGCAGCACGGGCTTGCGGCCGGCGGGCGGCGGCGGCAGGGTTTTGCCCGGCTCGGGCCGCCAGGTTCCGTCGTAGCGCGGCTTCAGGCCCGCCGCGCGGGCCTTTTCCCGCATGGCCTCGACTTCTTCCGGGCTGCTGTAGCAGCGGTAGGCCGTGCCGTCGGCCAGCATCCGGGCCAGGACTTCGCGGTAGCGGTCCATGCGCTGCATTTGGTAGAAGGGGCCTTCGTCGGGCTGCATGTCCAGCCAGGCCATGCTGTCCAGAATGGCCTGCACGGCTTCGGGGGTGGAGCGCTCGAGGTCGGTGTCTTCGATGCGCAGCACGAAGACGCCCCCGTGGTGGCGGGCGTAGGCCCAGGAAAACAGCGCGGTGCGGGCGCCGCCCAAGTGCAGATAGCCCGTCGGAGACGGCGCGAAACGCGTCCTGACGGTAGGAGAAGAAGTAGACGTGGTCATTATTAGTCGTTTAGGCTTTAGCTTGTGCCCTGAGGGAACGAGTATAAGAGGTGGGAGCAAGCAGCTTATTTTAAAGTACGCGTCCACAACCGCCGAATAAGGGAGACTGTATGCTGCGACATAGCCTGGCCGCTCTGTTCGAACCGCGCTCGATGCTGGTGCTGGCGGATCGCGACCTGCCGGCGGCCGCCACCGCGCCACCCTGGCTGCGGGCAGCCCTGACCGTGTCGCGGATCGCGCCTAGGCAGGCCATCGTCCTGCCCGATGCCATTGCCGGCCTGGCGCCGGGCGGCAGGCTGGATACGGCGCTGGTATGCGTGGCGCCCGGCCGCCTGCCCGAGGCGCTGGAGGCCTTGAAAGCCTGCCGGCCGCGCAGCCTGGTGCTGCTGGCCCATGAGCAGGCTTCGGCGGAGCCCCTGGAAGATATGGCTTATTGCCGTGCTTGGGGCGCCCTGAACGATTGCGCGGTGCTCGGCCCCAGGGCTTTCGGCGTGCAAAGGCCGCATCTGGGGCTCAATCTCAGCCATCAGCGGGAAACCGCTTTGGCCGGGCGCGTGGCGCTGGTGACGCAGTCCCGTTCCATCACCGCCGCTGTATTGGATTGGGCCGACGATATCAGCCTGGGATTTTCCGCGGTGATCTCGGTGGGCGACGAGGCGGTGGTCGACATCCCCGAGGTGCTGGACTATCTGGCCATGGATACCCGCAGCGACAGCATCGCCCTGTATCTGGAAGAAGCCTCCTCTTCGCGGCGCTTCACCAGCGCGTTGCGCGCCGCCGCCAGCATCAAGCCGGTGGTGGTGCTGAAGGCGGGGCGCGATCCGGCGGGCTCGCCGGTGGAGGACGCGGTATTCGACGCCCTGCTGCGGCGCGCCGGCGCGGTGCGCGTGCGCTACTTCGTGCAGCTATTCTCGGCGCTGAAGGCGCTGGTCCAGGCCAAGCGCGCGCAGGGCCGCAAAGTCGCCATGTTCTCCAATGGCCAGGGCGCTTCACTGCTCGCCCTGGACGCCATGGGGGACGGCGCCCCGGTATTCCGCGCCGAACTGTCGCAGGCCAGCGTGAAGGCCTTGAACGAACTGCTGGAGCCGGGCGCGGCCACCGGCAACCCGGTGATCACCTACGCGCCGCTGAAGCCAGAAGCCGTCATGCGCGTGGTCGAAATCCTCGTCGCGGACCAAGGCGTGGACGGAGTGCTGGTTCTGCTGGCTCCCGACCCCTTGTCGGATCTGGAAAGCGTGGCGGCCAAACTGGCCGCCATGGCCGGCGAGGCGCGCAAGCCCGTCGTCACCTGTTTCATGGGCGATGCGCGCATGAGGCCTTTGCGCCATGTGCTGGACAAGGCCGGTACGCCGGCTTTCCGCACGCCTGAAACGGCGGCGAACGCCTTCGGCATACTGGGCGCCTATTACTACAACCAGACACTGTCCCTGCAAACCCTGCCACCGGAACCGCTGGCCAAGCCGCCGCGGCTGGAAGATGCGCGCGCGCTGGTGCGCAAGATACAGGCCGAACGCCGCCGCAGCCTGGGCGTGCACGAATGCCGTCGCTTGCTCGATTGCTTTCACGTGCCTTTGGCCTACTTGCCCGACACCTCCGCGGACCGTTCGGGCGGCCGCCGCGAAAGCCTGCCCATGTCCATACGCTTGCAGCGCGATGCCAAATTCGGCCCTTACATCATGTTCGGCTCGGGCGGGCAGGACGCCCTGATCGCGGACGCCTACCAGGCGCTGGAGCTTCCGCCGCTGAACCGCTATCTGGCCCGCAAGCTGGTTCAGCGCAGCAAGGTATGGATAGCGGCCATGTCGCGGCAAATGACGCCGGGCGTGTTCGAGATTCTGCTGGATACGCTGGAATGCATTTCGCAGATCGCCAGCGAGCTGCCGGGCCTGGAATCGCTGGTCATCGACCCGATCTATGCCGACGACGCGCAGTTGACGGCGCATGCCGTGCGAATCGAGCTGGGCAGCGCATCCATGCTGGTTCTGCCCGAGACCAGCGGCTATCGGCACATGGCCATTCATCCCTACCCGCATCGGCTGGTGCAGAACAAAGTCTTCAAGGACGGGCGGCCGTGGATGATGCGCCCCATACGCCCCGAGGATGCCGAGTCCCTGCAGGAATTCATCCGCGGCCTGTCGGACGAGGCCCGGTACATGCGTTTCGTCTCCATGCTGCGCGAATTGACGCCGCGCATGCTGGCCCGCTATACCCGCATCGACTACGACAGGGAACTGGCTCTAGTGGCCACGGTGCAGGTGCCCAATCCCCAGCACAGAGGCCACCCGCAGGAGCAGATCATCGGTTTTGCGCATTATCTGCGCAATGCCGATGGCCGCGGCGCCGAGTATGCGCTCGTCATCGCCGACGCCTGGCAGCGCTGCGGCCTGGGCGCCCAGCTCATGCGCGGCTTGATCGAGGCGGCATTGGAGCAAGGCCTTACTTATATAGAGGGCATGGTCCTGGCCGGCAACCGGCCCATGCTCGGCTTGATGGCCCATCTCGGGTTTCGCAACGACCCCGATGAAGAGGACCCCGGCATGCGGCGCGTCTGGCTGGACTTGGGCGAGACGCGCCGGCCTTAGCGGCCGGGCGCTCGCCCGCACGCGCCGCCAAGGCGGCCGGCTATGGCTTGGAGATCAACGGGCCGGAGGGCGCAGGCCTGTCAAACGATGACCTGGCGCAGAAAGGCCGCGATGTCATGGATTTCATCCATGCAGACCGAGTGCGGCATCACATAGGTTTTCCAGATGACCCGATAGTCCATATCCACCAGCGCGCGGCGCGTAGCCTCGGCCCTGGGCAGGACGATCATGGGGTCCTGGGTGCCATGGGCAAGGAAGATCGGGGTATCCTGATTGGCGGGGTGGCGCTCCGCGGCGGTCAGTTGCGCGAGCGGCAGGTAGCCCGACAGGCACACCATGCCCGCCAGCTTCCGGTCCAGGCGCAGGCCGGTCATCAGCGTCATGGCGCAGCCTTGCGAAAAGCCCGCCAGCACGATGTTCTCAGTCGCCACGCCGCGTTCGTTTTCTCGCGCTATCAGGGCCTGGATGGCCCGCTGCGATTGGCGCAGCCCGGTCTCGTCCTCGCGCGGAATACCCTGCGGCGGATAAATGTCGTACCAGGCGCGCATGGCCATGCCGTTGTTGATGCTTACGGGTCGCACCGGCGCATGGGGAAAAACGAAACGGATGGGAGGAAGATCCCGCAGGCCCAATTCGGGCACCAAAGGGGCGAAATCATTGCCGTCCGCCCCCAGCCCATGCATCCAGATGATGGCGTGCCGGGGCTGCGCTCCGGTTTCTATTTCTATGCATTCCAGTAATGCTTCAGAGGTCATGCTTGCTCCACGTCGTCGTTCAGTGATTTAAGGGCCTGGAACAAGGCCCGGTAATGCTTGCGCTGGGGATCCTGGCCGGGCTGCAGCGCGGCGTTCGCCTGGGCCTCTTTGCGGCCTTCGCGTATCAATGTGCGCAATTGCTGGGCGTCCGCCGCCGGATAGTCGTTCAGCAGCCGGGTCAGCGCGTCATCGTCGCGCAGCAGCAGGTCGCGCAAGGCTTCCAGCCTGTGCATCGCCCGGGTCTGCTCGCGCGAGCCATGCCGCCAGGTGTCCAGCTGGGCGCGTATGGCCTCCGCATCGGCGTCGCGCATCAGTTTGCCCACATAGTGTATTTGCCGGCGCCGGCCTTCGCGGCTGGCCGTGCGCTGCGCCAGGCAGATCGCCTCGTACAGCTTTTCCGATAAAGGCAATTGCTTGAGTTGATCGGTGGAGAGTTCGACCAATTGCTTGCCCAGTTCGAGCAGCGCCAGCATGTCCCTCTTGACTTGGGATTTGCTGGGGCGGTCGTAGCCATGGTCATCTAGATCTTCAGGAATATTCGGCATGGAGCGGAAAAAAGTGTTCTCGAATTGGCTATGATAACCGTCATGAGCCTTGGGCCCATGCGCCCGATCAGGCCTTAACCCGCAAAGAGCATAATGAGCGACCAATCCACTTCTTTTTTACCCATAGCCGAAAACCAGGCATTCTTCCGCGAGCTCGTCGGCGACGCGCTGGCGCATGCCAAAAACTTGGGCGCAAGCCATGCCGCCGCCGAAGTGTCGGAAAGCCGGGGGCTGTCCGTTTCCGTGCGCAAGCAGGACATCGAAACCGTCGAGCAGACGCGCGACCGCTCCCTGGACGTCACCGTATACGCCGGAGAGCGGCGCGGCTCCGCGTCCACGTCGGATTTTTCCCCGCAGGCCCTGCGCGAAACCGTCGAGGCCGCCTGGCATATCGCCCGCTACACCGCCGCCGACCCCGCGGCCGGCTTGCCCGATCCCGACATGCTGGCCACCGACTATCCGGACCTGCAATTGCACCATCCATGGGATATTTCGGCCGAAGGCGCCGCCGCCCTGGCCATCGAAGCCGAGCGCGCCGCCTACAGCGTCAGCCCGCTCATCACCAACACCGACGGCGCTTCCGTCGATACCCATGAAGGCCATTTCGTGCTGGGCAACAGCCATGGCTTCCTGGGCGGCTACCCCTATTCACGGCACAGCCTGTCGGTCGCTCCCATCGCCGGGCGCGGCGCCAACATGCAGCGCGACTACTGGTATACCTCTGCGCGCGACGCCATCGGCCTGGCCGATCCGCAGGATGTGGGGCGCTACGCGGCGCAGCGCACCCTGTCGCGCCTGTCGGCGCGCCGCATCAAGACCGGCCGTTTTCCCGTCCTTTTCGAGGCGCCGATCGCGGTCGGCCTGCTGGGAGCGCTGGTGCAGGCGGCCAGCGGCGGGGCGCTATACCGCAAAGCCAGCTTTCTGCTGGATGCGCTGGGCAAGCCGGTGCTGGCCGACCATGTGGACGTGGCCGAAAAGCCGCACATCCCCGGCGCCATGGGCAGTTCGCCTTTCGATGCGGAAGGCGTGCGCACGCAGGCGCGCGATGTCGTCGTGGGAGGCGTGCTGAACGGCTACTTTCTATCGACCTATACGGCACGCAAGCTCAACATGCGGACCACGGGCAATGCCGGCGGTTCCCACAACTTGATTCTGACCTCGCGCCTGACGCGCCCGGACGACAACTTCCGTGCCATGCTGCGCAAAATGGGAACGGGCTTGCTGGTGACCGAGCTCATAGGCCAGGGCGTCAACTATGTCAGCGGCGACTATTCCCGCGGGGCTTTCGGCTATTGGGTGGAAAACGGCGAGATCCGCCACGCGGTGCAGGAAGTCACCATTGCCGGCAATCTTGCCGACATGTTCAGGCAGATCGTGGCGGTGGGGGCCGACACCATCGTGCGCGGATCCAAATCCACCGGCTCCATATTGATAGAGCAAATGGCGGTCGCCGGACAGTAGGCGGATGCGTGGCCCGACCGCCCGGCTTGACCGGCTTAACCGCTTGCAAGATGTGCGACAGGGTGTAATATCGCGCTGTTGGTTTACCGCGAATAATATCTGACTGCCGAAAGGAGAATTCTCAATGCAGCGTCGTTCATTTCTGAAGAAAGCCGGCATGGGCGCGGTGGCGGGCTCCGCCGCTGTCGCGGCGCCCGTCTTCGCGCAAAGCAACCCCAAGGTCAGCTGGAAGATGACGTCCACCTACGGGCCGTCGCTTCCTCCGCTTTATTCCACCGCTTCCATGTTCTGCAAGATGGTGGAAGAAGCCACGGACGGCAATTTTTCCATACGCCTTTATCCGGCCGGCGAAATCGTGCCGGGCTTCGGCGTCATGGACGCCGTCGGCAACCGCACGGTGGAATGCGGCCAGACGGCCTCGTACTACTACTATGGCAAGGATCCTTCCTTCTGTTTCGACACCGCGGTTCCCTTCGGTCTGAATGCGCGCCAGATGTATTCATGGATGTACGAGGGCGACGGCATGAAGCTGATGCGCGAACTGTTCGCGCCGCGCCATATCATCAACTTCCCGCTGGGCAACACCGGCACGCAAATGGGCGGCTGGTACCGCAAGGAAATCAAGTCCGTCGAGGATATGAAAGGCCTGAAGATGCGCACGGCGGGGTTCGCCGGCGAAGTGCTGTCGCGCATGGGCGTGGTTCCCCAGCAGATCGCGCCGGGCGATATCTATCCCTCGCTGGAAAAGGGCACGCTGGATGCCGTCGAATTCGTCGGCCCAGCCGATGACGAGAAACTGGGCTTCCAGAAAGTCGCCAAGTACTACTACTATCCCGGCTGGTGGGAAGGCTCGGCCCAGGTGTCGCTGTACGTCAACGACGCGGCCTACAACGAGCTGCCCAAGCAATACAAGGCCTTGATCGATATCTGCTCGCGCGCCGCCGGCGGCCGCATGATAGGCGACTACGACGCCAACAACGCCGCCGCCCTGCGCCGGCTGATCGCCAGCGGCGCCGTGCTCAAGGCTTTCCCCAGGGATGTCATGGATGCTTCCTTCAAGGCCTCCAACGAGGTCTACAAAGAGTTCTGCGACAAGAATGAGATGTTCAAGAAGATCTACGATAACTACATGGGCTTCCGCGACAGCGTCGTGCCCTGGTTCCGTGTGGCCGAAGGTTCTTACGACAACTACCTGGGCATCGCCCTGGCCGCGCAGAAGAAGTAGGGCGGCAGGCCCGCCGCAACGGGCCTGCGGTACGCCATCCGCCGGTACGCCGCCCGACGGTACGCCGCTCGGCAGAAACGCTGCCCGGCAGAAACGCCGCCTTCGCGGCGTTTCCCTTTTTAATGAGCCCGGCTCGGGCGGCCACGCGAGCGCGGCCGAGCGTGAGAAGCGCCGGGAAGGCGCCGCCAGGCGGGACGAGTGGCTGCAACGCGGGCGGCGCATGGGGCCATATGCCGAGAAATTCCTGGCAAATCCGGGATTTGTGGTATGATGATTGGCTTTTCCGGCTGCTTTCGCACGGGCGAGGTACAACGCTTAGGCGGTTTACATCGGCCGGAACATGCCTTCCCGCTACGGGGAAGGGGTTGTCGCCCGCCGTTTTTCAGCGGGCCGGGCCAGGCGGATGTTCCCCTGGCTTTCTTTGAATATATTAGGAACCATCATGAAGACCTTTGTGGCCAAGCCGCATGAAGTCAGGCGTGACTGGTACGTGATTGACGCCAAGGGCAAAGTCCTCGGTCGTGTGGCCAGCGAAGTCGCACGCCGTTTGCGCGGCAAGCACAAGCCGGAATTCACGCCCCACGTTGACACCGGCGATTACATCGTCGTCATCAACGCTGCGGAAATCGTCGTTACCGGCAACAAGTCGCAAGACAAGAAGTACTATCGCCACTCGACGTATCCCGGCGGTATCACCGAAACCAATTTCCAGAAAATGCAAGAGCGTTTTCCTGGCCGAGCCATCCAGAAGGCCGTCAAGGGCATGCTGCCCAAGGGTCCCCTGGGCTACGCCATGGCCAAGAAGCTCAAGGTCTATGCCGGCGCCGAGCACCCGCACGCCGCGCAGCAGCCCAAGCCGCTGGATTTCTAAGGATAGGTCATGATCGGTAATTGGAACTATGGCACCGGCCGCCGCAAAACCTCGGTGGCTCGCGTGTTCTTAAAGAAAGGCACGGGCAAGATCGTCGTGAACGGCAAGCCTGTGGATGAATACTTCGCCCGCGAAACCGGCCGCATGGTCGTGCGCCAGCCGCTCGCGCTCACCAACCACCTCGAATCGTTCGACTTTCACGTCAACGTTCATGGCGGTGGCGAAAGCGGCCAGGCCGGCGCGGTGCGCCATGGCATCACCCGCGCGCTCATCGACTACGACGAGACCCTGAAGTCTGCATTGAAGCAGGCTGGCCTGGTCACCCGCGATGCACGCGAAGTCGAACGCAAGAAAGTCGGCTTCCACAAGGCGCGTCGCCGCAAGCAGTTCAGCAAGCGCTGATCTCCGTACTCGGGGCCCTGGGCCTTGCTGCGCAACACCCCCAGCCCCGGTTGGGGGTGTTTGCTTTTGGGCGTCGGTTTGGCGGTCTTTTTTGGCTGACGGGTATTGCGGCGGGCCTGCTTGCTGCATAATCCCATTGTTGATAATTGTTTTTTGGGGATAGTTATGACCACTAGCGGGGCGAAGCTCCAGGCCGGCGCGCAAGGCGCCCATTCGGCAACGGCATCTCGGATCAAGGCGGGCATCGTGGGCGGCACCGGCTACACCGGCGTGGAACTGCTGCGCCTGCTGTCCCAGCATCCGAACGTCGAACTCACCGCCATCACGTCCCGCAAAGAAGACGGCATGCCGGTGGCGGACATGTTCCCGAATTTGCGCGGGCGGGTCGGCCTTTGCTTCCAGACGCCCGAAAAAGCAGCGCTGGACCAGTGCGATGTGGTCTTCTTCGCCACCCCTCATGGCGTCGCCATGAGCCAGGCGCAAGACCTGCTGAAGCACGATGTGCGCATCATCGACCTGGCGGCCGATTTCCGCCTGCAGGACACCCAGGCTTTCGAGCGCTGGTACAAAATGCCGCATGCCTGCCCCGATGTCCTAAAAGAGTCCGCCTATGGGCTGGTGGAACTGAATCGCCCGGCCATCGGCAAGGCTCGCGTCATAGGCAACCCGGGCTGCTATCCCACCACGGTGCTGCTCGGGCTGGCGCCTGTGCTGGAGGGCGGACGCAAGCTGGTCGACACGTCCAATATCATCGCCGACTGCAAGTCCGGCGTATCCGGGGCGGGCCGCAAGGCCGAAGTGAGCACGCTGTTTTCAGAAGCCAGCGACAACTTCAAGGCCTACGGCGTGGCCGGCCATCGCCACCATCCTGAAATTTCCGAGCAGTTGCAAGTCCTGGCCGGGGCTCCTGTGGGGCTTATCTTCGTGCCTCACCTGGTGCCGATGATACGCGGCATGTTTTCCACCATTTATGCGCGCATCCTGCCCGAAGCCCGAGGTACGGACTTCCAGGCCTTGTTCGAGCAGCGCTACGCCGACGAAGAATTCATCGACGTCATGCCGGCAGGCAGCATGCCGGAAACGCGTTCCGTACGCGCTTCCAATACGCTGCGTATCGCCGTGCACCGGCCCGAAGGCGGCGACCAGTTGGTCATACTCGTGGCGCAAGACAATCTGGTCAAGGGCGCTTCGGGCCAGGCGATCCAGAATATGAACCTGATGTTCGGGCTGCCCGAGTCCGCCGGGCTGACTCAGCTGGCCGTGCTGCCCTGAGCTTGACCGGCGCCAGGCGCGACACCGGGCCGGCCCTGCAGGAGCAGGCTGGGCGGCGCAAAAACATCCATTCGCCGTCCGCCTTCCGGGGAACCGAATGTCGTTGCGCCGGTCTGTTCTAGAATGAAAAAAAATCAGATAGACCGCGGCGCCGCGGCGGAATCCGCCGCGGTTTCCGCAAGGCGCGGGCCGGGGCGGACGGCTATGGCCGCGCTCCTGCTGGCTGCCGCGCTTGCCGGCGCATTGGCGGCCGGCTACTGGCAGCGCAATCAGGCGAGCCGCGAACATCTGGCCCTGGCGCAGCGCTTGCAGCAGGAACTGAACGCCGTCAAGGCGGATCTCGTTCAAACCAGGGCTCAGGCGGACGCCGCCCTCGGCCGCCTCATGGTCGAGGAAAGCACGCGCAAAGGGCTGGAAGCCACTTTGGCAAGCACTCAGGAAGAACTCGGCCGGGCGCGGGAACAGCTCGCCTTTTTCGACCAGCTCTGGCCGCCGGGCCCCAAAGGCGCCATCAGCATCCGGGCGCTTGAAATACAGCGCATGGGCCCCACCTTGCAATACAAAGTGCTGCTGATGCGCAGCGGCCAGGAAGACGCCCCGTTCAAAGGCCGCATGCAATTCGTGGCCAAGGGCTTGCAGGACGGCAAAGCCGTCAGTCTGGTATTGAAGCCCGTGCAGATGCCGGGCAGCTCGGACGCTCCGGCGGCGCTGGCGGGCGAGGACGACCTGTCGCTGGGCTTCGACAAGCTGCAGCGCAGCGGCGGCCTGCTCAGCGTGCCGGAAGGCTTCACGCCGCAGACCGTCACGCTCAGTATTCTCGAGGGCGCGGCTTTGCGGGTGTCGCGCAGCGTCGCCGTGCCGGCGCCCGAATAGGCGGCCCGTCGCCGCGCGCGGGTGGTATAGTAATCACATAGACATGGCGCTGCCCTTTGCAGCCGCTACGGAGTACACATGAACACACTTACTGAAACGGCCGATCTGCAAGCTCCGCCGTCGCCGCTGATATTCACCGACGCCGCGGCGGCCAAAGTCAAAGAGCTGCTTGCCGAGGAAGGCAACCCCGAACTGAAACTGCGCGTCTTCGTGCAGGGGGGCGGTTGCTCGGGCTTCCAGTACGGCTTCACNNCCCATGAGCTTCCAGTATCTGGTCGGGGCCGAAATCGACTACAAAGACGACCTCGAAGGCGCCCAGTTCGTCATCCGCAACCCCAATGCGGCGACGACTTGCGGCTGCGGGTCCTCGTTCACGCCCTGATCACGCCGGGTAGCGGCATCCCAGTACCGTGGCGTGCCGCGCACCGGTGACGGCGGGCAGGCCGGCCGGCCGCGCGTGGTCGTGCGCCCAGGCCAGCCAGGCAAACGCCAGGGCTTCCACCATCTGCACCGGTATGCCGGCCTCGCTGCTGGGGTAAACCGGGCAGGGCAGGGCGGCTTGCATCGCCCGCATCAAGCTTGAGTTCAGCGCGCCGCCGCCGCAGACGATGAGGTCGCGGCTGTTCGGCGCGTGGGCCGCAATGGCGCGCGCAACAGTGTGCGCGGTCAGGGCCTGCAAAGTGGCCTGTATATCGGCATTGCCGAGCGCAGGGCCTTGGTAGCCGGCCAATCGGCTGGTCAGCCAGTCGCGATTGAACAGGTCGCGCCCCGTGGATTTGGGCGGCGGCAGGGCGAACCAGGGTTCGCTTTCGATCAGGTGCTCGAGCAGGCCGGCGTCGGCGCGGCCCGTTGCGGCCCAGGCGCCGTCGGCGTCGTAATCACGGCCCAGATGCTCTTGCGCCCATAAGTCCAGCAAAACATTGGCCGGCCCCGTATCGAAGCCCGACACCTCGTCCTGGGAGCCGAGCAGGGTCACATTGGCTATCCCTCCGAGGTTCAGCACGGCCCGGGGCTGGTCGCCGCCAAACAAGGCGTGATGGAAAGCGGGCACCAGCGGCGCGCCCTGGCCGCCCGCCGCCACATCGCGCGACCGGAAATCGGCGATGACGTCGATGCCGGTGCGCTCGGCCAGGAGCGCCGGCGCATTGATCTGTATGGTATAGCCCTGGCCGGGAGCATGCCTGACGGTCTGGCCGTGGGCGCCGATGGCCGCGACGGCGCTTGCGGCGATTCCGGCGTCTTCCAGCACCGCCGCGCACGCCTGCGCATAGAGTTCCGCCAGGGCGTTGCCCGCCAACGCGGCTCGCTCCAGTTCATTCGGGCCGGGCAGATTCAGGGCCAGGAATTCCCTGCGCAGGGCGCCGGGCATGGGCAGCGAGGCGCTTGCCAGGATGCGCGGCGGGCCTTGGTCGCCGAAGCGCGCCAGCACCGCGTCCACGCCATCCGTGCTGGTGCCCGACATCAGGCCTATATAAAGCGCTTGCCGCATGGCTGGCTGCGCGGCGCTCAGCGGCTGGCGAGCTGCGTCTGGCCGTCCTGCAGCTTGGCCAGGAATTGTATGTGTTCCTGGTATTGCGCAACCGTTTGCTTGAAGGCGGCCATTTGCGATTTGTCCAGCGTGCGGGCCACCGGCAGATCCACCGAGAGCGGGTCTATGGGCTTGTTGTCCACGCGGAATTCATAATGCAGGTGCGGCCCCGTGGCCCAGCCGGTGGCGCCCACGTAACCGATCAACTGCCCCTGGCTGACGCGGTCGCCGCGTTTCAGGCCTGCCGCAAAGCGGCTTTGATGCGCGTACAGCGTGGAATAGCCATTATGGTGCTTCAGGATGATGGTATTCCCGTAGCCGTTCTGCTGTCCCTTGAATTCGACGATGCCATCGGCGGTAGCATGTATGGGGGTGCCGGAGGGGGCGGCATAATCCACCCCTTTATGCCCGCGCCAATCGCCATGCACGGGGTGCTTGCGTATGCCGAAGGTGGAACTGATGCGTGAAAACTTCAGCGCCGAGCGCAGGAAAGCGCCCTTCAGGCTGCTACCGCTGAAATCGTAATAGCTGCCCGTTTCCTGGCCGGGAGCGAACCAGACGGCTTCATAGGCCTTGTCGCCGTTCAGGAATTCCAGCGCCAAGATGCGGCCCACGCCCACTTCGCGCCCCTCGTGGGAATAGGATTCATAGACAATGCGGAAGCGGTCGCCGCGCCGCAGATCGCGCATGAAATCTATCTTGCTGCCCAATATTTCCGTCATTTGCAGCGTAATGGCGTCGGGGATGTCGGCGGCGTCCGTCGCCCCGAACAGCGAACTTTCGATTTCGCTTTCCGCAATCCTGACCTGGACGTCGGCTTGAGCGCTGAGCTCCTGCGCCGTATAGCCGCCTTCGTCGTCGGGCCGGATCTCCAGCCAGCGCGATACATAGCCGCCCGGTTCGCTGGCGCCCGGCGTATGGTTATAGCGCAGCCACACCAGTTTGCCTTCGCCATCCAGGGCGGCCTGCACGCTGCGGCCGGGGTAAAGCTTGTAGATGGAGCGGGCGTCTTTGTTCTGGACCAGGAATTGCTGCAGGCCCGCTTCCTGTACGCGCAGGCGCTGCAGCAATGCCGCCAGGGTGTCGCCGCGGCGGATATGGGTTTCGCTGATGTAGGGAGAGGAAAAATCCCCCAGCGGCTGGGGGAAGGGCGAAGGCAGTTCCAGGACTTTGTTTGCCTGGTAGACGACGGGGGCTTCAGGCGGCTTGACCACCGCCAGCGCGGCCGCGCCGGCGAACAGGCCCAGAGCAATGAGCGTCAGGCCGTTGCGTATGAAGTGATGTTGCCGATGTGCCCTGAGTGTGTCTCGATAAGAGGGAGTGTAGGGAATCCCTTTCTTGAACATAAAAAAACAAAACCTAGTAATTGCGCTGCCGGGGTGGATAAGGGCGGCCGATGGATGCCGTAAACCGCGAGGGACGCCTTTTCGATGCGCGGCGCTCTGATAAGATGTTGCCCTGCGTAAGCCCTGTGCACGGGCATCTTGCCGTGCAGGGTACGCGTTAGCACGTTATGCTAGCGCATCGAGCCCGATTTTTCGAGCCTTTTTTATATATCTTCTTGTAAAAGCGCTTTTATATGCCGTCCACCGAAGCTCCCATCACCCCGGAAATCGAAGAAGCGTTGCGTATCGTCAAGCGTGGATGCGACGAATTGCTGGTCGAATCCGAGTTCGCCGGCAAGCTTGCCCGCAGCAAGGCCAGCGGCAAGCCGCTGCGGATAAAGCTGGGGCTGGACCCGACCGCGCCGGACATCCACCTGGGGCATACGGTGGTGCTGAACAAGATGCGGCAGTTGCAGGATCTTGGCCACACGGTCATTTTTCTCATCGGCGACTTCACGTCGATGATCGGCGACCCCAGCGGCCGCAATGCGACCCGGCCTCCGCTTACGGCCGAGCAGATCCACATCAATGCGAAGACCTACTACGCCCAGGCCAGCCTGGTGCTGGACCCCTCCAGAACCGAGATCCGCTACAACTCCGAATGGTGCGATCCGCTGGGCGCGCGCGGCATGATACAGCTCGCCTCGCGCTACACGGTGGCGCGCATGATGGAGCGCGAAGACTTTACGCGCCGCTACAAAAGCGGCATCCCCATATCTCTCCACGAATTTCTCTATCCCTTGATGCAGGGCTATGATTCGGTCGCATTGAAGTCCGACCTGGAGCTCGGCGGCACCGACCAGAAGTTCAACCTGCTNNCTCGGCGGCACCGACCAGAAGTTCAATCTGCTCGTGGGGCGCGAGCTGCAGAAGGAATATGGGCAGGAACCGCAATGCATCCTCACCATGCCCTTGCTGGAGGGGACGGACGGGGTGGACAAAATGTCCAAGTCCAAGGGCAACTACATAGGCATCACCGAATCGCCCGATTCGATGTTCGGTAAATTGATGTCGATTTCGGATACCTTGATGTGGAAGTATTTTGAGCTCTTGTCCTTTCGCTCCATGGACGATATTCTCCAGTTACAAAAACAGGTCGCAGAGGGCATGAATCCGCGCGATACTAAAGTGGCGCTGGCGCAAGAGATCGTCGCGCGCTTCCATAGCCGGCAGGCGGCGCAGGACGCGCTGGCGAGTTTCGAAGCGCGCTTTCGCGACGGCGCCATCCCCGAGGACATGCCCGAGGTGCAGTTGGGCGCCGCACCGCTGGGCATACTCAAAGTGCTGCGCGAGGCGGGCCTGGTGGCTTCGGGTTCCGAGGCCCAACGCAATGTGGAGCAGGGGGGCGTGCGGGTGAACGGCGATCGCATCGAGGACAAGTCCTTGCAACTGGCGGCCGGCACGTATGTCGTACAAGTGGGCAAGCGCAAGTTCGCCCGCGTCACACTAACCTAATATCTAATATCAATTCAACCAGTCGGCCGTCATGGCGGCCGGCAGTTCGACAATCAGGAGTCCACGATGAAGCTTATCAGTGCATCTTTTGAAGACCAGGCGGCTTTACCCGAACGCAATGCCTTCTGCAAGATGGATGGGCAGAACCATGTGACTCTCGCGGGCAATGCGAACCCCCATCTTGCCTGGTCCGATTTTCCCGCCGCCACCCAGTCCTTCGTGGTCATCTGCCATGACCCAGACGTGCCGAGCAAGCCGGACGACGTCAACCAGGAAGGCCGGGAGATTCCCAGTTCGCTGCCGCGGGTGGATTTCTTCCACTGGGCGCTCATCGACATCCCGGCGACCACCACGGAAATCGCCGAAGGCGCGTATTCCGACGGCATCACGCCGCGCGGCAAGGCCGGCCCGCTGGCCCTGGACGGCACCCGCCAGGGGGTCAACGATTACACCACATGGTTCGCGGCCGACCGCGACATGAGCGGCGACTACTTCGGCTACGATGGCGCCTGCCCGCCCTGGAACGATTCGATTCCGCATCGCTATATATTTACTGTGTATGCCCTGGATATCGCCGAGCTTCCCTTCGAAGGGCGCTTTACGGGCGGCGACGTCATCAAGGCCATGCAGGGCCACATCCTGGCGCAGGCATCCATTACCGCCATTTATACGCTCAACCCGCGCGTTGCCGCGCAAGGCAGGGCCGGCGCCTGATCCGGCTTTTCGGCGAGGCAGCCCTGCGCCTTGCATGAAACATCCTCAAGCCAGCTTGAGGAAGCAATGCGGCAATGGGCGCGGGTGCGCGCCAAACGGGCGGCGGCACGCCGCCTTGGGCGGATTTGGCCGCATGATGCGGGGCATTCGGGCTAAAATGGGTCGCTTTATTCCTCTACTCGCCCAACCATCTTCCAGGACCTTCCATGTTTGACCGCTCCCGTACACTAGATCAAGTCGATGCCGACCTTTGGGCCGCTATTCAGAAAGAGAACCAGCGCCAGGAACAGCACATCGAATTGATCGCCTCCGAAAACTACACCAGCCCTGCCGTCATGCAGGCGCAAGGCACGCAGTTGACCAATAAGTACGCCGAAGGCTATCCCGGCAAGCGTTACTACGGCGGCTGCGAGTACGTGG
>DJWC01000157.1:10462-61657 GCA_002441445.1 Pusillimonas sp. UBA6240 | reverse complement strand
TGGGCATGAGCCTGGCCGAAGGCGGCCACCTGACGCACGGCTCGCCCGTCAATGCCTCCGGCAAGCTCTACCACTTCCTATCCTATGGCCTGGATGCCAACGAAGAGCTCGACTACCAGCAACTGGAAAAACTGGCCAAGGAACATAAGCCCAAGCTCATCGTGGGCGGCGCTTCGGCCTACTCCCTGCGCATAGACTTCGAACGCATGGCGCGCATCGCGCACGACAATGGCGCCTTGCTCATGGTGGATATCGCCCACTACGCGGGCCTGGTGGCCGGCGGCGTCTACCCCAATCCCGTGCCTCACGCCGACTTCGTCACCTCCACCACGCACAAATCCCTGCGCGGCCCGCGCGGCGGCGTCATCATGATGAAGGCCGAATTCGAAAAGGCCATCAACTCGGCGATTTTCCCCGGCATACAGGGCGGCCCGCTGATGCATGTGATTGCCGGCAAGGCGGTGGCCTTCAAGGAAGCCCTGGCCCCTGAGTTCAAGGAATATGCGGCGCAGGTCGTGAAGAACGCCGACGTCCTGGCGCGCACGCTGGTCCAGCGCGGGCTGCGTATCGTTTCCGGGCGCACCGAAAGCCATGTGATGCTGGTGGATTTGCGCGCCAAGGGCATCACCGGCAAAGAGGCCGAAGCGGTGCTGGGGCAGGCGCATATCACTGTCAACAAAAACGCGATTCCGAACGATCCGGAAAAGCCTTTCGTGACCAGCGGCATCCGCCTGGNNGCGGCTTCAAGGAAGCCGAGGCCGAGCTCACCGGCAATCTGATCGCCGACGTGCTGGACAACCCGCGCAACGAGGCGGCCATCGCCGATGTGCGGGCCCGGGTCGACGAGCTCACGGCGCGCTTGCCGGTTTACCGCTAACAGCGGGGCGGCCTCGGGGCCGCCCGCATGCCAGGGGCCGACCACCATGAAATGCCCGTTCTGCAACAATCTGGATACGCAGGTCATCGATTCCCGCGTTTCCGAGGAAGGCGACACCATACGGCGGCGGCGCCGCTGCCAGTCCTGTGGGCGCCGCTTCACCACCTACGAGCGGGCCGAGCTGGACATGCCCGCGGTGGTGAAGCGCAACGGTACGCGGGTCGAATTCGACTCTTCCAAATTGCGGGGCAGCATGAACCTGGCCTTGCGCAAGCGCCCCGTCAGCACCGAAGATGTCGATGCCGCGGTGGCGCGCATCGAAGAGTCTTTGCTTACCAGCGGCTTGCGCGAAGTGGAATCCGGCCATATAGGCGAACTGGTCATGGCCGAGCTCAAGAAACTCGATCAAGTGGCTTATGTACGCTTTGCATCCGTCTATAAAAGCTTCGAAGGCATCGACGAATTCGTCAAGGCCATAGACGAGATCCAGGTGGCCGGCAAATCGTGATGGCGGACGTTCGCGCGGGCGATGAAGCATGGATGCGCCAGGCGCTGTCGCTCGCCGAGAGCGTCATGTATATCACGGCGCCCAACCCCCGCGTGGCCTGCCTGATCGTGCGCGACGGCCACCTACTGGCTTCGGGCGCCACGCAAAAGGCGGGCGGCCCGCACGCCGAAATCATGGCCCTGCGCCAGGCGGCCGAACGGTCTTGCGACGTCGCCGGCTCCACCATCTATGTCACGCTGGAGCCCTGCAGCCACTATGGCCGCACGCCTCCCTGCGTCGACGCCCTAATCGCCGCCCGGCCGGCTCGTGTGGTGATTGCCATGGGCGATCCCAACCCGCTCGTGGCCGGGCAAGGCTCCGCCAAACTGCGCGCCGCCGGCATTGCCGTCGACATGGGCCTTTGCGCCGAAGAGGCGCTAGCGCTGAATCCGGGCTTCGTCGCCCGCATGACGCGCAAGACGCCCTGGGTCTGGCTGAAGCTCGCGGCGACGCTGGACGGCCGCATCGCCCTGCTCAATGGTCAGTCGCAATGGATCACCGGTCCCGCCGCCAGGGCCGACGGCCACCACTGGCGCGCGCGCAGCTGTGCGGTACTGACCGGCTCGGGCACAGTGCGTTGCGATGATCCACAGATGAATGTCAGGCATGTGCAGACTGATCGCCCGCCCATCAAGATCATCGTCGACACCGGTTTTCAGGTCGACGAAACCGCCAGGATATTCGACGGCACGAAAGCCTGGATCTTCACCTGCCGCCACGACGTCGAGAAAACGCGGCGGCTTGCCGACAAGAACGTCCAGGTCGTGCAGCTGCCGCCCGATGGCGGCCGCGTGGACTTGCGCTGCATGATGCGCTGGCTGGCCGAGCACGACATCAACGAAGTGCACGTCGAGGCCGGCGCTAAGCTCAGCGGCGCCCTGTTCCAGGCCCATTGCGTGGACGAATTGCTGGTCTATATGGCCCCCATGCTGGTGGGCCAGGGCATAGGCATGCTGCAGATGGAGCCCCTGCAAAGCCTGGCCCAGGCCCAGCGCTACGAATTCATTGAAACCCGGGCGCTCGCACCGGACTTGCGCCTGCGGGCGCGCAATATGGAGAGCTGGCAAGCCTTGCTGCGCTCGATCTAGCGTAGCGGCATCCGCGGCGCCGGGCGGCCTCATGGAATATCGGCCCGCCGCTCGCGGCTTGCCGGCTCCGTGGGTTACCATGGCGGAACCGGCCGGCTATGGCCATCGTCCGCCGGCAAGGAGCCGGGGGGCGGGCTCTCGAATAAGCAGCACCAAAGGAAGGAATATGTTTACAGGCATTGTCAGCGCCATCGGCAATATCATCAAAGTCAGCCCCTATGGCAAGGGAGACCGCGACGCGGGCCTGCGGCTCATGATCGAAGCGCCGGGTTTTCTGCGCGACTCCACCAAGCTGGGCGATTCCATCGCCATCCAGGGGGCATGCATGACGGTCGTCGCTCGCACGGCCGACACCTTCAGCGTCGACGTATCCAGGGAAAGCCTGAAGCGCACCGCGGGCCTCGACGAAAAAGGCGAGGTCAACCTGGAACACGCCCTGCGCATGGGCGATTCCCTGGACGGCCATCTGGTCTCCGGCCACGTGGACGGCCTGGGGGAAGTCACCCGCTTCGAACCCGTCGGCGAGTCCTGGGAACTGCGCATCGCCATCCCCCAGTCCCTGTCCCGCTACCTGGCCTACAAAGGCTCCATCACCGTCAATGGCGTCAGCCTGACGGTCAACAGCGTGAACGACACCGCCAGCGGCTGTGAAATCAGCATCAACCTGATCCCCCACACCGTGGAAGTCACCACATTGAAGAACCTCAGCGCGGGCGCCCTGGTCAACCTGGAAATCGACATGATCGCCCGTTATGTCGAGCGCATGGTCAGTTTGCGTACCGTTAAAGAGAACTGACTGCGCGCTCGGCGCGGCTTCGCCGCTCTGGGCGGAAACCAAGCGGCACGATGAGCGGCCTGACGGACGTCGGACACGCCTCTCGGCCTCGTGGCGAGGCCGATTTATAAATAAGAGCCGCGCAAGCGGCTCTTGGCTCCCGCGCCGATTGATCACGGAAGGCCGGAAAAGACAATTTCTGATAGAATGTCGGACTTCGCTTTGGTGTTGAAAAAGCTGAATAAATAGGACAGGTGGCCGAGTGGTTGAAGGCGCACGCCTGGAAAGCGTGTATACGTGAATAGCGTATCGGGGGTTCGAATCCCCCTCTGTCCGCCAGGAATCTCATCTACAGCAGCTCAGTAACCTGAAAACCGGGGCTTGCGTTTCTCGAGAAACGCCACAATTGCTTCTTCGCGGTCTTTACTGGCGCCCGCCTTGTTCATCAACATATCGATTTCGTCCAGCGACATCGCAAGCTCCTGGTTCGCTATCGCGTCGAACTGCGCACGACTTACCGCTATTGAAAGCGGGGCCTTATCCAACATGGGTTGCGCCATTCGCAGCGCCTCGTCCATGGCGGCACTTTGGGTGACGCAATCGATAAACCCATCCCGCGCGGCGGATTGGGCGTCGAAAAGACCGGCACCATATATCCAGCGGCGGGCCGCCGCCAATCCAATAGTGCTGATCAACCGGACGAGATGCGCCGTCGGGTAACCGAGCGATTGGCTGGCTACTGTTATTCCGATCCGCGCCGTGGTGTCCGCCACCCTGAAATCGCAATAGCTGGCGAGCGTGCAGCCGCCTCCTACGCATGCTCCTTGTATGGCGGCAATGGCGGGAACCCGCAAGGCGCGAAGGTTCCGAAAACAGCGCTCGACCGTTGCGGCACGCTGCGCCATAAAGTCCGGATCGGCGCTCATCGCAGCGGTAGCGGAGATATCGTTTCCTGCGCAAAAGTGGCCACCGCCGCCTGTAAGTATGACTGCACGTACGTGCTTGCTTACAGCCGCTTCAACGAAGGCTTCCGCGAGCTCTGACCACGTCTGCAGATCGCAGGCATTGCGTTTATGCGGCCGGTTTATAGTGATGGTCGCTATTCCCGCTGCATCGGCATCGATGCTTACGCTGCTCATGAAGCCTGCTTTTTTTTCAGCGAGGGGGAGAGTTCTTCCCGCACGGGTTCCAGATACTGAGTGAATCGGATGCAAGCGCCTTCGATATGTTGGTGCAGCAGCTCCTGTGCCGCCGCGTTCTGCTTCTGGACGATTGCCGCCAGAATGCGAACATGGTCTTCGTAGGGCTTCATGCCGCTTAGGTCGTGATATCCCTCTACCCGGCGCTTTAAAATAAGACGATCGAAGATTGCCGCAAGTGTCCGATGCAAATGCCTGTTTCCCGATTGTTCGGCAAGGGCCAAGTGGAACTCCCGATCGACCATGAGCCGTTCACGGCTCAAGTTCTCCATGCAAAGAGCCTTGTATCGGGCATTTATTTCTTCCAGAAGGCGAATCGCCCGTTTGTCGATTCCCTTTGCCAGTACCCGCTGAAGCGAATAGATTTCGAGCGCTTCGCGGGTTTGATACAGCTCGCGTACTTCACGAACGTCTATCTCGGCGACAAAATAGCCGCGGTTTGCAATACGGGTGACATAACCCTCCTGATATAGGCGTTCCAGCGATTCGCGCACAGGGGTGCGGGATACGCCTAGGCTTTCAGCCAGGCCTTGGTGGGTCAACTTGTTGCCGGGCCGCAAGCGATTGCTCAGGATGGAGTTTTTGATGGACTCATAAACGCTCTGGACGAGAACATCGAGCCGTGCCGGTTCAGCAACTGGAGGTAAGTCTTCAGTCATTGCTAATTCGCTGGTCTTTCATAAGAATTTCTTTCGCGCATCCGTTGCGGTTTCATCGGGGCCTTCCCTGCGCTTCCATAGCCTTTAGTTTATTGTCTATTCTATCTTCGCGCCTGTCTCTTTTACTACAGCGGACCAGCGCTTGTAGTCTTTGGCCAGCAGGTCGCGCAAGTCCTCGGGGCTTCCCCCCACGGGTGTCAGGCCGGCCTTATTGAGCGTTGTACTGACCTTCTCATCCTGGAGTATCTGGGTCATGTCGGCATTAAGTTTCGCGATGATAGGAGCGGGCGTGCCTGCCGGGGCAAAAAGGCCAAACCATACATTGGACTCGAAGCCCGGCAAACCGGACTCCGAAATCGTGGGCAGTTCAAGGCCCGACACGCGCTCTCGGCTGCCCACGGCGATCATACGCAGCCGGCCTGCCTTGTCCTGGGGCGCCAGGGTGGAGGCGGGGTTGAACATCATTTGGACGTGGGCGCCGAGCAGGGCGGCCATCGCTTCGCCGCCGCCCTTGAAAGGCACGTGGACAATGTCCAGATGCGCCATGGTCTTGAACAGTTCCATTGCCATGTTGTTGGTAGCGCCGTTGCCTGACGATCCATAATTCAATTTTCCCGGCCGCTTGCGGGCGTAGTCGATTAATTCTTTCACGGAATGGACCGGGAGCGAAGGATGCACGGCTAATACATTGGGCGTGCGAATCAAGATAATGATGGGGGCCAAGTCCTTGAGTGGATCGAAAGGCATCTTGCTGTACAAATGGGGATTGATTGCCAAGCTGCTCGAACCAATCAGCAAGGTGTAGCCGTCCGGCGCCGCTTTCGCCACGATGTCGCTTCCAATATTGCTTCCAGCGCCGGGGCGATGATCCACCACCATTGCCTGTCCGGTGATTTCTTCGAATTTTTGCGAAATGGCCATCGATACGACGCTGGTGGATCCGCCTGTGGCGTAAGGGTCGACAAGGCGCACCGGCTTGGAGGGATAATCTTTGGCGATGGCCGCACCGGCGAACGCCAGCAGGATTGCTGCAAGGGCAGTTTTGAATTTCATATTCCACTCCATTGTTTATAGAACACGAAGAATGTAGGGGTTAGCCCGGCTGTTACTCTCAAGTAATTCACGGAACAAGCGCGTGCATCAAACCGTCAAGCGAACCGGCGTTATCCAAGTCTCGCAAATGTCCATACAGAGCATCGCGGCGCGGCGGGGACATCATATTGGTGCAGTCGTCGAATTTGGCGCGCAATTGCTTAGCGCTGAACCAGCGTGCGGGCTTGCCCAACGCCAAGGGAATGTGGCAAACGTGGCGGTCGCCGCCAGTCGTCTCCACGGTCGCTTCAGTAGCGAATTCGGTATCGTCGCGCAGGCGCGGGTCGAGCTCCATGGAGATCCGCGGGATAAGCTCGGTTATCCGTGGGTCATTGATCTTTTCATCGGTAAAGCTTCGCAAGTTGACCTCGCCGAATACCAGCGCCGCCGCGACACAATAGTGCAAGCTGAACTTGCCTTCGAGCGGCGTGTGGGGCATTACGTGGATCAGCGGCGAGAACGCCATTTCAGAGACGCCCATACGCACCCGTGCAATCGGCGCGCCGCCAATTGCGCCGTGCAGTTTGAGCGCGGCCTCGATGCCGGGGTGGGTGGCGCCGCATGATGGATAAGGCTTGAGCGCAAGCCCGTGCTCGGTCAAGATTTCGAGAGGTTCGCCCAAGGACCTCAATGGAGCGGGATCGAAGCCAATTCCATCGTTGAATACCGATAGGTAGCCATAACGGTGCTCCAGTGCGGTGTCGCTTGCATCGAAGCCTTCTTGCGCCAACATCGCGGCCAGGACTCCATTGCGCGCCGCATAGCCGGCATGTAGCGGCTTAGTCATGCTGCCGAAGTTTGCGCGCAGGCCCGACGCCGAAGATGCGGCAATACCGATTGCCATGGCCATTTGCTGATGGCTCAAGCCTAACAGCCGGCCGGCGGCGAGCACAGCGGCCAAGGTGCCGAAGGTGGAGGTCGCGTGCCAGCCGCGTTTGTAATGCTGGGTATTCATGGCGCGGCCAAGCTTACCGAAAACTTCGAAGCCGATGAGGTATGCGTCGATCAGCTTGTCCCCGCTTGCGCCGACCCGCGAAGCCAAGGCCAGCAGTGTGGGCACGAGGACCGCGCTGGGGTGCGCATAGGCGGGATGGTTGGTGTCGTCATAATCGAGCGCGTGGGCGATAGCGCCGTTGTACAGGGCGGCATCCGCCGGGCTGGCATAGCGTGCCGTACCCAGCATCAGGGCAGGAAATTGCTCATGGCTCGACTCGACCGAGGCCAGGCTCTTCAATAGAGGGCCGGCTAGGGCTTCGCGGCTTCCCGCGATCATGCAGCCTACGCAGTCGGTGATGGCGTCCACGGCGCGCGAGCGCGCGAGCGATGGAAAGAGGTGATCGTCCAGCGCGAACGTCGCCAGGCCCCGAGTGAGCCCCGCTGTTGCATGGCTCGGGCCGGCCGTTGAAGGAGAAGTGCGGGCGCCGCCTTCCATCGCGTCGCTAAAATCGTCTTTCATGGTAATGATGACCTCACTAAGGCATCCACCGCCAGTACGCCCAGGCCTGCAGCGCGTACAAACAAGGGATTAATTTCTATTTCCTCAATCGCTGGAGCGCTTGCGATAAAGAGATTGCCCAGATTCACCGCGGCCTCGACCAGTGCGTCGACATCGGCGGGCGGTTTGCCGCGAAAGCCGCGCAATAGCTGATCGAGCTTTAGATGAGATAAGGCAGATCGTACGCGCCGGCTGTCAGTCGGCAATGCCAGCCAGGCCACGTCCCGGAACAGTTCTACGGTCGTCCCTCCCATGCCGATGGCGAGGACAGGTCCGAAATCGGCGTTCCGTACTGCCGCCAGCAATACTTCAATGCCGTCCCCCACCATTTCTTGCACCAATATTTGAGTTTCGGCCCGACCCAGTATCGACCTGAGGCGGGCGGCTTCCCGCTCTACTTCGGCGGCGCTGAGCAGATTCAGGGCAAGCAGGCCTAGCTCAGACTTATGGGCGGCATCGCCCGGCAGAGCCTTGACCGCCAGCGGCGCCACCAGGCCGGCGCAGGCTGCCTGTGCCGAATCTTCAGAGCCGAGTATCCTCCAGGATGGCATGGCAATGCCTGCCGCCCCGAGCCATGCAGCTACTTCGGGCCAGGTATTTCCCGGGGCCTCGCGCGCCCCGGATGGCCGGAGCGGAATCGAATGGGATGCGCCGGTGCTGGGGCTCGCGTCAAGCATTGCTTCGCGGGCCCGGTATAGCCAACCGAGAAATAGCGCTGCCTCGGCGGGGTCGCGCGCGCATAAAACGCCGACATTGCGCAGCTCTGCGCGCTTTGCGGCCGGCAGGCTGTCGCCCAGGAAAGTGACGATGACAGGCGCGCTTGTTTTCGTCGCCACCTCGCCCAGCAATGCCACTCGCGCCATGACGTCTGAAGGACCTCGATTGGCCACCTGAATAATGAGCGCTTCAGTGTGAGGGTCATGGCTAATGATGGAAAGGCTGTGGTCGAAGAGCCCATGTTGCGACAACACCTGGCCCGTCAGGTCGGTGGGATTTTCGACGCTCCCGAATTCAGGTAGCGCGGCCTTCAATGCCTCGACGGTTCCGCGCGCGAACTTCGCAAGCGGAACGCCGTGCATTTCGCATTGATCGGCCGTCAAGGCGCGGGTGCCGCCGGGTATGCTGAAGACGGAAACCCCATCGGCGCCATCGGCCTCTTTTTGGCTTCGAGGCGGAAACTTGACGGGCAATGGCGCAATGCTCAATACCTCGCCCGCGGCAATCAGTTCGGTAAGGCTTTGAATCGGGATGGCGCCCGCTTCGGTCAGCAGATCTCGGTACACCGCATAATCCGTGGCAATCTTGCCGGTGTGCGACAACGCGGCCTTTATGCCTGCTGCCGAATTGCCCGATTTCAATGCGGCGACGCGGATGCCGCAGCGGGTGGCTTTGCGAATCAGCCCGATCAGACGTTCGCCATCGCGCAGCCCTTCGATGAACAACAAAACGACGCGCACATCGTCCTGCTCGATCATCCATTCAAGGTAGTCGGCTATGGTCAGTACGGTCTCATTGCCGACCGAGACGACGTAGGCGCAGCCCACGGCATCATTTTGCAGATGCCGCGCCACAGCTCCTGCTATGGCGCCGCTCTGCGAGATGATGGCAATGGGGCTGTGGTGCAGCGTGTCGCGCTTAGCCGCCGAGCCGAAGGTTAGCAGCAGGCGGTCGCGTACCGACCAAATCCCTTCGCAATTGGGTCCGACGACGACCAGGCCCGTTTCTTTCGCCGCCACCGCCAGATCGTGCGCATCGCGCGCGCCTTCTCGCGATTCTTCAAACCCTGAACTCAAGACCACAGCGGCCCGTATGCCTTTGGCCGCGCAATCGCGTATAGCCTGGGCGCAATGTTTGGCCGCAAGCATAATGAGGGCGATCTCCGGCGTTTCGGGTAGCGCGGCGATGCTTGGATAAGAACGCAGTCCGCCAATTTCTTCGGCACGCGGATTCACTGGGAAGATGGCGCCGGTGAATCCGCTCTGGCGAAGGATGCCCAAGGGCGCTCCTGTCATCTTGCGCGGGTCGCTCGATAAGCCGACCAGCGCAACCGAGCGGGCATGGAAGATGGGATCGAGCCGGTGGCCGCGAATTGAACCCCGCAAGCCGATGTCTGGCTCCTTGGGCGCGTCGCCGGAGGCAGGCCCGGCGGCGGGAAAGTCGATTCGATGCTCCATCATATGATTTTCTGCTCGTGCAGCCGTTCGACCTCGTCTTGGGTTCGACCAAGAATTCCCGTCAAGACCTCCTCGGTGTGCTCGCCGAGCATCGGAGGCGGCCGGCGAATATCGCCCGTGCAGTCGGAAAAACGAAACGGCACGCCCAGTTGCGTAAGCGGCCCAATGGCGGCGTGGTCAATCTTTAGCACCATGTCGGGCGATATCTCCGCCATTTGCCGATAGGCGGCTTCGAGGTCATTGACAGGCGCGCAAGGGATGTCGGCCTCTTCCAGAATGGCGATCCATGCGTCGGTGCCCCGCCGCCGGAACACTTCCGACAACTGTTCGACCAGAGCGTCCCGATGCTTGACGCGGCTCTGGTTCGATGCAAAGCGCGTGTCGGCGGCGAGATCGGGCCGCCCTATTGCTTCGCAAAAGGCGCGGTAAGTGTTATTGGTGCCGGTGGCCACAACGATGAAGCCATCTTTGGTGGGGAAAGACTGATAGGGCACTAGTTGCGGGTGGCCGGATCCCAAAGGAGCCACTTTCGCACCGCCATCGATGACGGCTACTGAATAATTGATGAGCATGCTCATGGTTGCGTCCAGGAGCGAGACACTAACCTCCTGGCCTTCGCCGGTACGCTCGCGGTCATATAACGCCGCCAAGACTGCGGTGCACAAATAAATGCCCCCGCCGAAATCCGCGATCGAGGCGCCAGCCCGTATCGGTTCGGTGGAATCGGGCGACCCCGTGATGCGCATGATTCCCGACCGCGCCTGTACGGCAATGTCCATGCCGGCTTTTTCAGCCAGCTTGCCTTCGCTGCCATAGGCCGAAATATTCGCATAAATGAGCCGAGGGTTGAAACGCTTCAGGGCTTCGTAGTCGAGACCCAGCCGCTGAGTGACGCCCGGCCGGAAATTCTGCACGACGATATCGGCCCATGTCGCCAATTCTTCGCAAATGCGCCTGCCTTCCTCTGACTTGAGTTCCAGCGCCACGCTACGCTTGTTACGGTTCACGGCCAGAAAGTAGTCGCCGCCTACCTTGGGTATGTCGGTGTGAAAGCGGTCGCTGACGTTCATATAGCGGGTCGCATCGCCGCGGTAGGGTTTCTCGATCTTGACGATTTCGGCGCCCAGATCGCCAAGTACCATGGTGCAATACGGCCCCGCTACTCCGTGTGTCAGGTCGAGTATCTTTATGCCTTCAAGAGGTCTGCGCATTTCTGTGGCCCTTAGCAACGAAGGCTGGTATCGCGCGATGGAAGCCGAACTTCTGCCTTCCCGCTGCAATTCTGTTCGTGGCGCTGGTTTTCGCCCCACCAGCGGATCTCGACGATGGCTTCGCCGTTTCTTTTTTCTTTACCCGTTACTTCGCCGTGCATCCGTGTCAGGTCTCCGACCAGATTGGGTTTTGTGACCCTTCCGTCCAGGCGGCGTACGAAGCCCAGATCGCCGCACCAGTTGGTAAGTAGATGCCCCGCCCAATTGATGCGTTGCCATCCTTGATCGTATGCGCCGGGCATGCCGATTTCATGCGCGATTTCGACGTCGAAATGCCCAGCGGCCGGGTGCATGGGAATGTTGCGTGTGGGGGAGTAATAGACATTCCTTGGATGGCGGTCCCGTTCGGCGAACGCCAACTTCATGACGTTGTAGACGGTACGCCGGCCGGCATAGAAACCCACAATGTCAACTAGCGTGAGTGGACCCTTCTGCAAGGTGGGCAGTGCGTCTCCGATGTTGACGTCCTCCCAGTACAAGACGGCCTTGCCGCGCCGGAATTCCGTGCGATAGCCTTCGGCAATCGCTTCGATTTCGTCCTGGGTGTACTTGTATGGCGGGGGTGCTTCGTTCGCTTCCTTGATCGCAAACTTGAAGCCGCCTCCGCTGCGTTTGCGCGGAATACGATAGATGTCGCCTTCGTAGCGGCATACGAGCTGGCCGTTCTGATTGATGTAGAGCACCTCGCCCACCTGGTTGACATAGCGGGCGACGTTGCTGCTGGATTTGATTTGCACATCGATTAGGCGCGCGCGCGCCGTAATGGTGTCGCCCGCCCTGACAGGAAGGAAATGCTCGAAGCGGGAACCGGCAAAAATCCACTGAATGCCGGGTAATCCGGGCGCGATAATGCCGCTGTCGATGGTATATAGAAAGGTAGGCGGCGCGACGACCACGCCCCAATTCGTCTGTTTGGCATATTCGACATCGGAGAACAGAGGGTTGTCGTCGCCGACGCTGTAGTGCGCCCAGCGGCGAATGTCGTGGACAGACAAGGGTTCATAAATGGCGGGCGTGTGCACGTCGCGGCGTAGCCATACGCCAATCAACTTGCGCGCGTCGTCGATTTGTTCGTCGGACAGGGCGGGTGAGTCTTCGCCGCTGCGGATCAGAGAGGGGGCTGTCGTTGTCTTCATATGCATTCAGCTTTGCATGCAAAATTAGGTGATGTCAATAGTGCGGCTCAGGCCTACCGCCGATATGGCGCAGTTCTTTCTGTATTCGTCCGTAAGTCCGGGTGAGCAGTCAAGAGCCTCCACAGGGACCAGCGGCAGAATCCGCTGTCGCTCGAGCGCCCTTCAGAACATGAACTCTCCACCGTTCACATGCAGGATTTGCCCCGTCACAAATCCGCCCGCCTCCGAGCACAGATAAAGACAAGATTCGGCAATGTCTTCGGTGCGCCCGAGCCGGCGCACCGGCATGGCATTGCGACGCGCTTCGTACTCTTTTTCGAAATTGGGATAATGAATCGGGTCGCGAGTAGTCTCAATAATGCCCGGGGCGATCGCGTTTGCGGTGATGCCTTGGGGGCCGAACTCCACCGCGATTGCCTTGGCCAGCGCAAAGGTACCGGCCTTGCATGTTACGTTGTGCGCACGATTCGTCTTCGGAAAGAACCCGTCCCGTCCTGAAATATGGATGACGCGCCCCCAGCCCCGGCTTACCATGTGGGGCAATGCATACTTGGCCAGGTAAAAGGCCGAGCTGAGATTGTTGTTGATGATGTGATTCCAGTCTTCCACGGATATGTCCAGGAAGGGCTGGTGGTGCCGAAGGGAGACGTTGGAAACGATGATATCGACGCTTCCGAGCTTGTCGGCCGTCATGCGCACCATTTCTTCCACGGCCTTGGGGTCGCCAACGTCGGCGAGCACGGGCAATGCCTCCACGCCAAGACGCCGGGCCTCCGCCGCGACGGACTCTACGGCGTCACGATTATGCAGGCCGTTGATGGTCACATTGGCCCCTCGTCGAGCGAAGGCTAATGCGATGGCGCGGCCTATATTTTGGCCGGATCCTGTAACAATGGCGGTACGCCCCGCCAAATCCTTGTTTTCCTGTGTAGGCATTTTATTTCCTATGTTTTTACGGAATTGACACGATGAGGGATGTCAGGCGCCCAGTTCTTTACGCCATGGGGTGAATACACGGCCCACCCAACTGCCGATTTCGAACAACGCCCAACCTAAGGCTGAAAGAGTCACCACCGTCGCCATAACGGTTGCCGCGTTCAGCTCGTTCAAGCCATAAATCATCACACTACCCACCCCGCTGTCACCGCCGACGAATTCCTGGAAGACCGTGCCGACAAACCCGTAGGCAACGGCATGCGGAAATGAACGTATCGTCCAGGCAAAGCCGATAGGCAGCTGCAACGTCAGAAACTCATGAAAGCGATTGCCGCCCAACATTTGCACGTGGCGCAATTGGGTTTGGGAAATACGCGTCAGGCCAAACAGCACATTGAAATAGACGAGGAAGAAAATGAACGACGCTGCCATCAGCACGCGCGGCATGACTCCGGTGCCCAATGCGATAAGCAGATAGGGAGCTATGACGATACGGGGCAGGGTGTTGAAAAACTGCACGAAGGGCGCTAACACGCGCCGCAAGGTAGAGAAGTTGTACGAGATGAACGCTAGCAGCATACCGCCCAGAATGCCGGCGATCAGCGCCGCCGCCGTGGCACCCAGCGTCAGGCCCACATGTATCCCAAAGCCCTGATGCACAAATAGCAGCCAGAGCGATTCGGCGATGGCCGTCGGTTTGGATACCACAAAGGAATCGAACAGCGGGAATTTGCCGACGACCGGAAGGTAGGAGCCGTATTGCCAGAGCAGCAGCAGCGCAATCCCGATCAGCAACCGCAACAGATGAATGCGTTGCGCCTCATTCATGGTTGTCTCCACGAAGGTCCTGCGGCAGGCGCATGGCCAGCCACGATTGCAGCACGTGAACCGCTCCGGCCAGGACAACACCGATCGCCGCCAGCATAATGGCGCTAATCATCAAGTCCCGGGTGTCATTGGCATGCATGGCATTGAACATCAAGGAACCTAATCCGCTTTCGGCGGCCAGGGACTCGGCAAACACGACGCCCACCAGGGCAAGCGCTACCGCGCTTGGCAGGGCTGCCATCAATGCGCCCAGCCCCACCCATATGCGGACATCGCGCACCGAAGCCCAGCGGGAGCCGCCCAACGCACGCACATTTCGAAGCAGATGCTCGGGGGCGTGGGTCGCGGCATCCAGCACGTTGAAAAACACAACCAGGAAGACGATGAGCGCGGACATGATTATTTTGGTGACCAGTCCAAAGCCGAACATCATGGTCAGCACAGGCACCCAAGCTACTCGCGGCACTGCATTAATTGCATTGAGATAAGGCGCCGCGGATTCCCGAATGACGGGAAACTCGGCAAAGACCACGCCGATGGAAAACCCCAGACCAATGCCCAAGGCCAGGCCAAGCAGCGTTGCCTGCAAAGTGTCGGATACTTGCCGCCAAAGTGGCGGTAAACCGATTACGCCATGCCATAGCTCCACCACGCGCGGAATGATGATGGACGGACGACTGAACAGCTGCGTTTCCACACTGTCATACTGCCAGTACAGGGCTATCATCAAAAGAAGAAGTATCTGGGTAGCGGCAACGGCAAGCTTTTTCATCGCGGAGACTCAATGATCGAATTCGCCACCGAGCGCACGCCAGGTCCGGCGATAGTCGGTCAGGAACTCGGGGGTGTCTTTCACGGCATACACATCGCGAGGGCGGTCTATGCCCACCTCTATGATTTCTTTTATGTAGGCTGGCCGGCGCGATAGCACCACGACGCGGTCAGCCAAGGTAACGGCCTCTTCCAGATCGTGCGTCACAAAAATAACGGTCGGTCTCAATGAATCCCAAAACTTCAGCAAGTATTGCTGAATCGACGCCTTGGTGAACGTATCGAGCGCGCCGAAGGGTTCGTCCATGAGCAGGACGCGGGGCTGGATGGCCAGGGCCGCGCATAGCGCGACACGCCGGCGCATGCCTCCTGAAAGCTCGGATGGATAAGACTTGCGCACTGAGGACAAGTCCGCCATTTCGAGCAGATGGTCAACGCGCCCGCGGCTTTCGGCATGGTTTAATTTTCCCGCATAACGCAAACCCAACGCGATATTCTTCTCGACGGTGTACCAGGGGAAAAGCGTATCCTGCTGGAACATATAGCCAACGTCGTCGGTGACCCGACCGCCTACTTGATGGCCGTTTACGGTCACAGTTCCGGTTTCTGTCTTTTCAAGGCCGGCAATGCAGTTCAGCAAAGTGCTTTTTCCACAGCCCGACGGACCCACGATGACGACGAAGCCGCCCGCTTCGATCTCGAGATCGATATTGTCAATGGCTTTAACCAACTGGCCGCTTTGCGTAAGAAAGGTCTTGCCGATGCCTTTCAGGACAACCGGGTAACCCGTGACAGCCGCCGGCGCTTCCGGAGGCCGCGCCTCCACGCTGCGTAAGCGCTGTATGGTCATTGGAATGCTCCGACATCTTTTACCAAGTTGGCATAGCCATATTTGTCAAGATCTTGTTTGGAGAGGAGCTCGTTGTCCATGGCGAATTGTTGCCAACGTTTGTATTCGGGTTCTTCGATCTTGAGCCCGCTCGGACGCCAGTATGTTTTCTTATATGCGTCGATTGCATGAACGAGCGACGGCACCGATTGGCCGCCCATCTCGGACACGATGGCTTCCGCAATAGTTTCGGCGGAGTTCTTCTTTATAAAATCATCGGCTTGGATCATGGCCTTGACGACACGCCGGTAGAGTTCAGGTTTTTTCTTTACGTTGTCAGCTAGTGCATAGACCACTGAGGACGGCATGGGTCCGCCAAAGACCTTGTTCCAGGCATCGGTATCGCGTGAATCGAACAAGGTATACCCATATTTTTGTGTTTTAGCGGTCTCTACCATCGATAAGCTGGCAACGACCGCGGAAACGCGCTTGCTGCGCATGGCGCCTTCCAGATTGGCCACGCTGCCAAGGTTGATCCATTTGATTTCTGAGGGAGCAAGGCCGCTATGCTGGAACAGGAACCTGGCATAGTAATAAGCGCCACCGCCAGTGGCTGTGATGCCTATCGGCTTATTCTTAAGATCGCTCAATTCTTTCAGCCCCGAATCTGAATTGACCAGAATATTGCCGAAGGTATTGCGTTGGTCGAAGGCGGCTAGCATGACGGTTGCCCGCCCTTCGTTGGAAATCACCAATACATGCTCGGGATTGCCTATCGTGGCATCCGCCTGGCCGGTGACCATCAGTTGCGCCGCGCGTGAACCGCTGCCCGTGATCACCAGCTTGGGCTCCAGCCCCTGCTCTTTTAGGTAGCCATTTTTATAGGCCACATACAGATGCGTATAAATGGGATCGCGAACGCCTGCTGCGATCGTGACGGGCATGTCTTCAGCTTGTACGCGGAAGGCGGCCATGGTTGCGACGGAAAAAAAACACGCACTGAATATTACGGAAAGGGGTAAACGCATAATGGCCTCCGGCGGAGTAAAAGGATGACTCGTCTGCTTCGTAGTGGGACTTCAAACTTGAGTGATGCGGCGCAGCAGAGCAGAGGTGCTCGGCCCGTCATGGTCCTCGATATTCATGAGGTCGGAGAGTAAGCTGCGGGAAGCGTCGGTGTTTCCGCTTAAGCCGACGAATTTCGCGGTAAGGTCCTCGGTTGACATGGGGTTGCGGCTATGGCCCAGCGGATACTCAACCAAAGCTTGCGCGGACCGCCCGCCGCGTAACTCGACTTGGATCCGGGTCGCTACCTTCTCCGGATATTGGGCGGTCAACGATGGGTCTTCCTTGACTCCGATTTTTCGCATGAGCGCGCGCACGTCCTCGCGGGCGATACAAGCGGGCTCGAAGCTGGCTTCATTCAGTTCGCCGTCCCGCAGTGCTACGGCTACACAGTAAGGCATGCTGTGATCCGCAGTCTCGCGCGTGGTGGGATTCCATTTTTCCGCAGAGTCGGCGGCTGCGATACGTCCGAATTCAAAAGTGTTGACTGTTATTTTTTCGACTTGGGCGATATCGATCTGACCACGTACCGAAAGAGCCGCCGATATCGCAGTCTGCGTAAAATATTGCGCTGGGTAGGCTTTCATGTGCGTGTCGAGCAAATGAAAGCCCTGTATCGGTGTGGTGAAGATATCCTTCTCGGGATAGCCAGTCACCTGGGCAAATAAGCCATGCGTGCCTTCCAGCGCGAGGCCAGGGCCCTTCAGCCCTTCAGAAGCTGCAAGCGCGGCGAATACGCCGGCGCGCGACGCATAGGCCGCCGCAGCGGCCTTCCACATGGAGAGCGACCCCACCCGGGTTTCCATGAGCGCGATGTTTCCGACCGTGGCCATGCAAATGGCGTCGGCCTGTTGCTCGGTATCAAGTTTGAGCAATGAGCCCGCCATGACGCTGGCGGCGATCGCTCCAAGGATGACATTGTCCCATTTACCCTTTCGAGTGGATACCGTATCAGCCAGCCGGCAGTGGATCTCGTAGCCAACGATCAAGGCGGTAAGAAGCGCTTCGCCGGTCGACTCCAGCGCCTCGGCCAGCGCCATGGCCGAGGGTATGTTGTCGCTTGGGTGGACCGCTTCCTTCGATAGATAAATATCGTTGAAATCCAGATAGCGCGCAGCGATGCCGTTGACGAAGGCGGCGGCTTCGATCGAGACACGTTCCGTACTGCCCGGTATGCTCGAGCCCGGCACGTTCGCCGCTACCGTAGAGTAGCGGGCCGCCATCTTTTTCGCTTGCCGGACGGCATCGGAGGTGAATGCCCCGCGCATGCAGGCAACGGTGTCCGCCAGGCGTGTTGATGCCACGTGCCGCACATGCGCGTCGGCGGAATGATGGATGAGCTCGGCTGCAAAGCTCGCGAGTTTTAATGCGTAGCTGCGGTCCACCTCTCCGGGCATTCCTGTCTCCTGGTATTTTTATTTAGGATACTAATTTGCATGCAGTTTAGCATAAAAAAATTTGCCATCGACGCAATGATTTTCCTATCGTTTACCCGTAAATCAACGGTTGAGATATGTATCTATGTCGTCAATGTCCGCATGCTTCGATAAGTCTTAAAGTGCCCGAAGCCTTGCGCGGAGAGAGACCGGGCTTATGCGTTGTCGTTCGTTCAATCGAGTGGCAGTATCTCGTTGCTGTCGATAATAGGCGCGCAAGCGTTGGCGATGCTGAGCAACAGGCTGTCGGAAAATCGGGGCCCGATCAATTGAACTCCCAGAGGGAGCAGGTTCGGGCTTTTGCCGGCCGGGACGCATACGCAGGGAACGTGCAATAGGCTCCATATCGCATTGAATGCGGGGTCTCCTGTGAACTGGAGCCCTTCGGGCGCTTCGCCGGTGGATGAAGGCGTCAGGATGACATCCAGAGCCTTGCCGAACAGCTTGTCGAAGATGTGGCGGGACTTGGCGGCCAGGTCATATGCATCCACCAATTGCGTGTGTGTTATCCGGGTGGAATTTTCTACCAATGCTATGAATGCTTCATGCAATAGGTTCGGGAAGCGTATATATTCTTCGAGAAAAGTCGCACGTCCTTCGGAGCGGGTGATCAACTGCTCGGCCTCGTCCAGTAGGCTGAAGGATTCAGGCAGCGCCAACTCGATGATCGTCGCTCCTGCAGCTTCCAGGCGGCTCGCCGCCCGCATTAGCGCGGCGCGTGCATGGATGTCGGCCTTATCCCATGCCGGGCTTCGGCACAGGCCGATTTTTAGACCCTTCAGGGTGGCTGCTGCGGCATGGTCGAAGCCGGGAAGCTGAAATGCATGGGCGACGAGCAGCAAGTCTTGCACCGAGCGGCCATACCAACCGATGGTATCAAGCGACGGAGCGTAGGCCCGCACCCCTCTGTTGCTGATCACGCCATGTGTCGGCTTGATTGCATAGACGCCGTTGAAGGCGGCGGGGCGTATGAGCGAACCGCGAGTTTGTGTGCCGAAAGCCAGGTGCACTTGCCGATCCGCAACCGCGGCGGCCGAGCCGGATGATGAACCGCCCGGCGTATGTCTCAAATTATGTGGATTACGTGTGGCGGCGTTGCGCCCGCCAGCGGCGAACTCGACTGTATCCGTCTTTCCCACGACCAGTGCGCCGGAATTGCGCATGATGGCTACGCATGCGGCGTCGATGGCGGGGCGATGATTCTCATACAACGGCGAGTTATATCGGGTGGGCATGTTTTTAGTATCGATGATGTCCTTCACGCCCAGCGTCAAGCCATGCAGTGGCCCCTTCGGTGTTGTTTTATCCAACTCGCGCGCATTACGGATGACGAGATCGCGGTCCACATAGCTCCAAGCCTTCACTTGCGGTTCCCGGCTTTCAATGTGAGCTAGCGTGGAGCGCGCGAGCTCCTCGCAAGAAAGCGTTTTTGAGGCGATCTGTTTCGATGCTTCAGTCGCGCTCAATTCATATGCTTGCATGGCGTTTCCAACGCGGTCCATTCATGGGCGGGCGTGCTAATGCGCCGAAGCGCCCGACTCCTGAACGATCGCTTTCCATTTCACGAATTCGCTGTGTACGAAGGTTTTGAAGTCCTCAGGACTCCCCCCGACGGGCTCCGCCCCTGCTGCCAGCATCTGCGCTTCCAATTGCGGTAAAACGAGGTTCACGCTGCGGTTGAGCTTCTGCACTACTTCTGTCGGCGTACCCTTGGGCGCGAAGAACCCGAGCCAGGCGCCTGCTTGAAAACCTGGATAGCCGCTGTCCGCCAACGTAGGGATGTCGGGAAGCGAACGGGATCGTTTCTCGCTGGTAACCGCCAAGGCGCGCAGCTTCCCATTGCGCACCAGTTGAATGACGGAAGGAATGGTGGCCAGCATGAACTGAATTCGCCCGGCCACCAGATCTGTTATCACATTGGAACTGTTATAGGGGATATGCGTGGCTTGGGCGCCGCTGCGTCCAAGCAGCATGACAGCAGTCAAGTGCCCGGCGGTACCCACGCCCGTGCTTCCATAGTTCAGTTTCCCCGGGTTGGCCTTTAGATGCGCGATGAATTCCTCTACGTTCTTCAGGGGCAGGGATGCGGGCACCACCAGCACGTTTGGAACATTGGCCACTTGTACGATTGGGACCAGGTCGGTCAAAGTGTCATAAGGCAAGTTTTTGTAGAGCGTCGGGTTGACGGCGACCGGCCCCACGGTATTAAAAATAAGCGTGTAGCCATCGGGTGCCGAATTCACCACTAAATTCGTTGCGATGTTCGCCCCGGCCCCTGGGCGGTTTTCGACGATGAAAGTTTGGTTGAGTTCTTTGGAGAGAAGATTCGACACCGAGCGGGCCAAGGTATCGGCCGTTCCTCCCGGCTCGAAACCTACCACCACCCGTACAGGCTTGCTGGGCCAATGCGGCTCTTGCGCCTGGGCGTGCGGGGCGACAAAAGAAAGAGCAAAAAACAGGCTGGCAAGGGCGGCGATACGGATCCGGCACAGGAACTGATATACGTCATGCATGAAGTGTCTCCTCGATGGGTGGGTTGCTTTTTTGGGCAAAGTCTTGCTTGTGTTGTGAATCCGGGCTAATCGATCTTCAATTCAGGCAGCTTCTCCACCACCTTCTGCCAGTGCGCGAGGTCCGTTTTCATGAGCGCGGAGAACTGCTCGGCCGTCGTCGCCTTCGGCTCGATGCCGGCGGCTGTCAATTGGTCGCGTATTGCCGGCAGCTCGAGCGCATCGTTGATGTGTTTGTTGAGGGTCGCGACGATGGCCGGCGGCGTCTTGGCCGGCACCAGCACCCCGTACCAAGTGCCTGTGTCCCAGTCGGGGAAGCCCGACTCGGCCATGGTGGGCACGTCCGGGAACCTGGGCAAGCGGGCCTTGCTGGTGACCGCGATCGGCCGAAGCTTGCCCGCCTCGATCTGGGGCGCGAGCGCCACCACACCTAGAAACAGCGTGTCGATCTGCTTGCCTATCAATGCCATGACGGCCGGGACGCCGCCGCGATAGGGCACGCCCAGCATATTGATGCCGGCCTCGTCCTTGAGCAGTTCGGGCTCCAGTTGCGACAGGGTGCCGAGACCGGACGAGCCGAAGGTCAACTTGCCGGGCTCCTTCTTTGCGGCCTCGATCAGGCCGGCGACCGACTCGATGCTGGACTGCGCGTTCACTGCCAGCAAGTCAGGCGTGGAGCCGACCAGGGATACCGCGGCGAAGTCGTGAATAGCATCGTATCGCCGGATCTTGCGCACCGCCGCGTTGACGATGTGGCTGCTGGTGGCCATCAGGATGGTGTAGCCGTCCGGCTGCGATCGGGCAAGCGCTTCGGATGCAAGCATCGTCCCGGCGCCGACCATATTTTCCGCCACCACCGGTTGGCCCAGCGTCTCGGACAAGTGCATGGCGATGATGCGGCCGGCCGAGTCCACGCCGCCGCCGGGCGCCGCAGGGATAAGCATGCGTATCGGCTTGGCCGGATAGTCCTGGGCGACGGCGATGCCGCCGGTCAGGCAGGCCAGAATAAGAATGAAAGAACTGAACAGTTTCATAGGAGCCTCCAAGGTTGGTATCAGTCTGTCGCGCGGCGTGCGTCGGCACTAAGCGCGCCTTTTCATGCCGGCGGCGGCTGGCTCATGCGGCCGGGGATCGGGATGGCCGGCGCGGGAGAGCAGTTCCAGGATCGGACCCCAGGACGGCAGGGTCTCGAGGCGCTCCACCTGCGCGATCAGGCCATGCGCCTCGCTGACCGCAAGGCCGCCGGTCGTCAGGCAGTCGACGACCTTGCGGTGGCGCTGCTCGCGAGTCATGGGCCGCTCGGGGCAGCCGGGGAACCGATCGCACCGCGCGGCCAGCTCGGTGCCATCCGCCAGCTTCAAGGTCACCCGCGCCCACATTGCGTCGAGAGTCTGCGGAATGTCGGGATTGTGAACCAGGCGCACCCGCGGCAATAGACGCTGGACGGGATCGCTGAACGCAGTCTCGTCGTCGAAGCTCGCGATGATCACTTCGTCCTGGCTGAGGCCGACCGCTGCGGCGTACTCGTAGCTGAACTTGCCGTCCAGGCCCGAGACCGGCCGGGGCCGCGAGAGCGCGGCCCGGAACACGGGCGGTTCAACGATCACCTCGGCCGCGGCGTCCAGATCGAACCCGGGCTTCTGGCGCAGTTGCCGGCAGGCTTCGATGACCCATTGCATGTAGATCTCGGCTGGGTATCGTTTGATCGTGAAACCCGGGTCGATGATCGCGTACTTTTCCAGTCCGCCGAGAACCTCCGCCGGGCGGAACCGATCATCGAAGAATGTCTCGAAGTGCCCTCCAGGCATCTCGAGGATTCGCTTGTTCCCCGACATCCCGCCAGCGGCCAGCAGGGCCGATTCGACCCCCGCGCGTGCGGCGTTGCCGGGGTGCGTCGGTTTGGCCATGGTGCCGTTGTTTGCGAACAGCCCGCCGGTGCGCGAAGCGGCCAGGCCGATTGCGCCCGCCACCTGGTCGGCGGATAAGCCCAGGACCACCGCGCACGCCGCTGCCGCGGAGAGCGGGCCAACGACGCCTGGCGGATGGAAGCCGCGGAAGCCGCTGTCTCGCGCGGCTGTGCGCATCCGCTGCTGGACCTGCCAGCCGATGACGAATGCCAGCACGGCCCGGCCGGGCGCCACGCCATAACGCTCGGAGAGCGCAAGCACGCCGGGTAGGATCGAGGATGTCCCGTGGGCCGGCGGCATGCCCTGCACTTCGAAGTCCAGCGCGTGCAGCGCAATCCCATTCAGCAAGGCCGCCGTCGCGGGGCTCGCCGGGACGGTCGTTCCGATTACTGTGCAGGATCCGGATGGTTGATCACCCAGCGCCGCTCGGGCGATGCTGGGCGCCGGCTCGAGGCTGCCGGCGGCCAGGCAGCCGAGGCCGTCGAGTATCGCCACTTTGGCCGCCTCGATTGCTGCGGATGGCAGCGTCTTGAGATCGGCCCCGGCGATGTACTCCGCAAGAGCGCGGGTGACGGGTAGGTCGTGATCGTAGGGCATCGTTTACTCGGTCACCAGTTGTTCGAAGACCTTGGCGCAGTCGTCGCTGTCGGCGATGGCCCAGGCAAGATCGAAGACGCGGTCCGTATCGGAGCCCAGGACCGGGCTCACCAGCTGGCGGAATTTGACCTTGATGTCTTCTCGGTTCATCGGGTTCCGATAGGTACCCTTCGGGTCGCGGGCATGCACCTCCCGGGTGGTGCCGTCGGCCAGTGCCACTGTCGCGCGGATCTGGATCGTGCCGGGCCATTCCGCCTCGATCTTCTCGTCCACCACCACGGTGATCTTCTGCATCAGCGCGCGCATCGCCGGGCTGGACAACATCTCGTCGGTGTATGACGCCAGGGTCACCCCTCCGTCCAGCAGCGCAACCGCGACGACATAGGGCAGGCTGTGGTCGGCCGTCTCGCGCGTCGTGGGCGCCCACTTGGCGGGTTCGCTGCCGGACTCGTGCCGCAGAAAGCGCGAGGTATGCAGCACCACCTCGCGAACCTGCCCGAGGTCCAGTCCCTCGCGCAGCTTCAGGGCGGCCCAGATGCCGATCTGGCAATTGGCCGTCGCCGGAAAATACTTCAGGCCGGAACGCAGCAAGGCCCACTCGCCGAATGGCTCGAGCTTCATCGGGCCCGCCTTGCCTTCCATGATCTCAATGAATCCGTGTCGACCCTCGAAAGGATCCGAGGGGCCGGTCAGGCCATGTTCGGCGAGCTGGCAGGCGAAGACGGCCTGCCGGGCGCTCACGGCGGTGGCCACGCCCTTGTAATGAGAGAGCTCGCCGGCGCGGCTCGCCCGCAGCGGCAGCCCGTTGGTCGCCGCCAGCGACACCGCCGTGCGGACCTGGTCGCGGCCGTACCCCAGCATATGCGCAATACCAGCCGCCGTTGCGATCGCGACAGCAAAACCTTGGTCGACCGAGAGGTAGTCGACCAGCGCGCCGTGGTCCTTGCGGTAGGACCTGTGCCGCAGCGAGATGCGATGGAACACTTCATAGGCGACCGCTATGCCGCTCAGCAGCGTGCGTCCGGGCAGTCGGCGTGAGCCGGCCACGGCGATGAGCGCGCCCAGGATGTCGCTGGGGTGTCCGCCGGTGAAGGTGTCGTTGTAGTCGAGGTAGCGGATCATCGCGGTGTTCCAGAACGCCGCCATGCCCAGCGTGGCGACAGCGGAGCTGCCGATGACTGTGCCGGCCGCGCCGCGTGGAAGATCAGGGACAGCCGCCGCCGCGAGGGCGCCGGGACACTCTCGCGCCGCCATCGCGCAGGCGATGGAGTCCACGAGGATGCCGGTCACGTGCTCGACCACGTGGTCGGGGACGTCCTCGGGCCGTACGCTGGCAACGAAGTCGGTGATCTGTTCGAGTGCATGGTCCATGGGTATTCTCTTCGGTTCTTTCGGTATGTGTGAATCATCTTTCGTGAAAGCGGGGCGCTTGCCGTTGGCTGTAGTCGCACCGTAGCCGTCCAATCACGCTACGAAGAATGGGGCCGGGCCGATTTCCCGTCAACTGGCGATTTCCATGCAATGGAAATCATCGGACCTTTGAGCGCAAGCCATGCCGGCCGCGCGCAGTGCTTGAACCCTTGTTCGGGCGCGGAATCGGATCGTCCTAATGGTCTCCGAGCCGGCCTGCTCGGCAAGGTTTGAACTCGACCAAGGCAACAAGCCGCCTTGTCTCTTTCGACGGTGGTTCGGCCAGGGTGGATTGACGCCTTTTACCTCTTACGCATCGGCGCTCAGCAGCGCGGCCTTCGCTTTCTCGCGCAGCGCGAGCAGAGGCCCGCTCAGTTGCTTCTCTGTCGCCGAGATGCTGGCCGTGGTTCTGACGCTGACGTTCAAGACATAGACGGGCCGCGCCGGCAGGATGAGCGGTACGGCAATAGCGACGACTTCCGGCTGCCATGAGGCTGCACAGTAGCCTTTCGTATCGACATTGCGCTTGGCGGCATCCATTTCCTCGCGCAAGCGGTGCCAGTCGGCGGAGTGCCGCCGCCGAAACTGCGCGAACAGCGCGCTCCGCTGCGCGTCATCCACCACGGCAAGATGGGCCCGGCCCAGCGAGGTGAGCTCCATCGGGACACGCTGCCCGGCTACCACATTGCGCAGCGCCACCTTGCGGTTGTAGCGAAACGATTCCAGATAGACCATCTCATCGCGGTCCGCGGTCGCCAGCCCCACGTTGATGCGCATCTTCTCGGCCAACGCCCGCATTAGCGGAGCGACCACGCCCAGCACGGGCGACCCCGTGCGCATCGCATGCGCGAGGCTCAACACTGGCGCGGCCAGCCGGTAGGCGCGCCGGCCCGGCTCATGTTCCAGCAGCCCGCATTCGACCAGCGTTTGCGTCAGGCGACTGACTGTGGCGCGCGACAGCCGGGTGCGCTCTGCGATCTCCCCATTGCCGAGCAGATCCACACCCGGCTGGAATGCGCGGAGGATCTCCACGCCGCGCACTAGGGAGCGGTTCAGTACTGGATTTTCGTGATGCTGCCGGCGCGGCGTCCGGGACGGGGTGGAGGGCATGGACAGTATGGAGGAGAGGCGGAGGATATGGCGGAGTTTACCAGCATTTCCATCTGCTGGAATTCAGGGGGTGCGTATTGCGGCTGCCGAACCTAAACTCGCAGCATTACCATCGACCAAGCCGATTCAAGAAGATACATGATATGACCACGAACCTGATCGAACTGAGCGTCGCCGACGGCATCGCCACACTGCTGCTCAATCGCCCGGAGAAGCGCAACGCCATGAGCGACGACATGCGCGGCGAGTTCATTGCGGCGCTGGAGCGAGTCAGCGCCGACAAGACGATTCGCGCGCTGGTGCTCAGCGGCAACGGAAAGGGGTTCTGCGCCGGCGGAGACGTCTCCGGCATGGAGCGGCGCATGAAGGCGCCCGCCGGCGAGGTCGCCTTCAACGGCTGGCACCGCCAGCAACGCGTGCACTACACGCAGTCGCTGCTGCACACCATGCCCAAGCCTACCATCGCCGCCGTGAACGGGGCGGCGTCGGGCCTGGGCGCCGACACCGCGCTGGCATGCGATTTCATCATTGCCAGCGATGCCGCCAGCTTCACTTGGTCCTACATCAATCGCGGCCTCGTGCCGGACGGAGGTGGAATGTACTTCCTTCCGCGGCGCGTGGGCCTGTCGAAGGCGAAGGAGCTGATCTTCACCGGGCGCAAGGTCGATACCGAAGAGGCACTGCATTTGGGCATCGTCGATCGCAGGACCAGCGCCGAGCGGCTGGTAGCCGATGCGCAGGCCTGGGCCGCCGAGTTGAGCAAGGGCTCGGCAACCGCGCTGGCGCTGGGCAAAACCATACTCAATCAAAGCTTCGAGCTGCCGGCCGAACAGGTATTCGCGCAGGGTAGCCAGGCACAGGGCATCTGCTACACGAGCACCGAGCACTGCGCATCGGTGATGGCCTTTCTGGCTGGAAGCGCCGACAAGGGTGCTGCGCGCACTGGCGAGGTGTGACAAGCATGGATGCCATTTCCCGCCTCCTCAAGCCGCGCAGCGTGGCCGTCGTCGGCGCCTCCGCCGACGGCAACAAGACGGCCGGCCGCCCGGTCGCCTATCTGCGCAAGCACGGGTTCGCCGGCGATGTCTACCCGGTCAACCCGCGCGTCGGCAGTATCGACGGCCTGCCTTGCTATCCCAATATCGCCTCGTTGCCTTCGGTGCCTGACGTGGGCATCGTGCTGTTGGGCGCCGAACGCGCCTGCTCGGCCGTGCACGAACTCGCGCAGCTTGGCACCGCGGCGGCGATCGTGCTCGCCAGCGGCTACACCGAGACCGGCGCCGCCGGCGCGCAGCGGCAGGCCCAGCTCATCGAAGCCGCGGGCAGCATGCGCATCCTTGGGCCCAATACGATCGGCTTGGTGAACCTGACCGACCATATCGTGCTTTCGGCCAGCGGCGCGCTAGAGATGGAGCGCTTCCTGGCGGGCTCTATCGGCGTCGTGTCGCAAAGCGGCGGCATACTCGGCTCCTTGCTGTCTCGCGTGGCGCCGCGCGGGATCGGCCTGTCCAAGCTGATTTCGACCAGCAACGAGGCCGACCTGGAGCTGGCCGACTTCGTCGATTACCTGGCCGACGACGAGGCCACCAAAGTCATCGCGCTCTATATCGAAAGCGTGCGCAACCCGGAGAAATTCCGCGCCGCCGCGCTGAAAGCCGCAGGCGCCGGCAAACCAGTCGTGGCGTTCAAGATCGGCCGCTCGGAAGCCGGCGCAAGGGCGGCCGTGTCGCACACCGGCGCGCTGGCGGGGGCTGACCGCATGTACGACGCGCTTTTCAAGCAGGTCGGCGTGATCCGCGCACAGACATTCGGCGACCTGCTCGATATCCCCGCTGCGCTGGCCACCGGCCGTATGCTGCGGGGCAACCGGGTCGCGATCCTGACCTCGACCGGCGGCGCCGGCACGCTGGTGTCTGACAGCCTTGGCGTTTCGGGCTTCGACACGCCGGCGCCCGACGCCGATACCGCCGCGCGGCTGCGCGCCCTGCAGACCGGAGACCACGCCGCGCTGGACCGCAACCCGATCGACGTGACACTGGCCGGTTTGCAGCCGGACCTATTGCGCGGCGCCATCCGTGCGCTGCTGGCGAGCCCCAGCTACGACGCACTTACGATCATTGTCGGTTCCTCCAGCCTCGCCATGCCTGAGCTGATGGCCGGCGCCATTCTGGATTGCCTGCCGGAAAGCGACAAGCCGGTGATCGCCTATGTCAGCCCGCACGCACCAGAAGTCGTCGCCTTGCTGACGCAGCGCGGCGTCCCCGCCTTCCCGGACGCCGAGAGCTGTACTGTTGCGCTGGCCGGCATGCTGCAGAGCGCTCGTTGGCGGGCGCCCGCGCGCTCCGCGCCGGCTGCGCCAGTCGACGTGGCCGGCCTGCCGGCCGGCTCGCTCGACGAAGCCCAGGCCAAGCAGCTCTTCGCGCGCTTCGGCGTGCCCAGCGTGGGCGAGGCCATGGTGGCGACGCCGGCCGACGCCGAGCAGGCGGCGCGCGCTTTCGGCGGCCATGTCGTGCTCAAGATTCTTTCAGGCGAAATCACGCACAAGAGCGACGTGGGCGGCGTCGCCGTCGGCCTTGCGCCCGAGCAAGTCGGCGCGCGCTTGACGGCGATGAAGGCGGAGGTGCAGACCAGAACCGGTATCGTGCCGCTAGGCTTTCTTGTGCAGGAGATGGTGCTCGGCGGCACGGAGCTGATCCTGGGCATGTACCGCGATCCGCTAGGCACGGCGATCCTGCTGGGCATGGGCGGCATTACGGCTGAACTGTTCAGGGACACTACGATGCGGCTGCTGCCGTCCGCGGGAGGCCTCGGCCGCGAAGAGGCGGTCGAGATGGTGCGCGAATTGAAGGCCTGGCCGCTGCTCGACGGCTTTCGCGGGCGGCCCAAGGCCGACGTGGATGCGCTGGTTTCCGCCATCGTGGCATTCTCGCAGATGACGGCGCAGCTCGGTGATCGCTTGGTCGAAGCCGAGATCAACCCGCTGTTCGTGCTGCCGGCGAGTCAAGGCGTACGGGCGGCGGATGGCGTGGTCGTACTCGCCGGCGCATCATGAAATACACCATGCGCCAACTGGTGGTGGCAAAATGAATGAGGTGAATGTTATGCGTCCGGCTTCCTTCATCGTCCATGTTTCCTCATCCGAGAGCAGGGAGATCCATGCGTTCCTGCTGGACCCGCAGACCGGCCGTCTCGACTTGCTCGACGTGGTGGCGGTGCCGGGCTCAGGCGCACCCACTCGCGGCAACATCCCGCTCGCCTGGAGCCGCGATGGCAGGGTGCTGTATGCCCACGTCCGTACCGACCCGTTTCCGCTGTCCGCATTCGCCATCGAACCTGCTTCAGGCACGCTGCGGCTGCTCGAATCGCGCAACCTGCCTGCGCCCATGGCTTATCTTTCGGTCACCCGCAACGGCAGGTTCCTGCTGGGCGCTTCATACGATGGCGCACTGCTGACCGTCAACCGCATCGAGCCGGACGGGCGCGTCTCCCAGCCGTGCCTGCAGGCTTTGCCGACGCCGCCCAAACCGCACTGCATCGTCGAGGCGCCTTTCGGCGGGTTCGTCTACGCTACCTCGGTCGATGGCGAGGCCCTCCTCGTTTATCGTCTGGACGAGGTGTCGGGGCGGCTCGAAGCCGTGGCAACCACTCCGGCGCGACCGGGCTCCGGCCCGCGCCACCTGGCCTTCCACCCTATGCTGGACAGGCTGTATTGCGTCAATGAGCATGCCGGCTCGCTGGCTGCCTACAGCGTCGACCGCGCGTCCGGTGCGCTGCGGGAGCTGCAGTACGAGTCGCTCGTTTCGCCGGATTTTTCCGGCCGTGCGATGGGCGCCGACATCCATATCACGCCGGATGGTGCGTTTCTCTATGCCAGCATCCGCAAGACCAATGCGATCGCCGCATTCCGCATCGACCATGCGACCGGCATGATGTCGGGCGCGGGCAGCTTCGAGGTCGAAGCCTATCCACGCGGCTTCGCCATCGAGCCGAACGGCCGGTTCTTGTTGTGCGCGGGGCAGAAGAGCAACCAGGTCGCTGTCTTTGCCATTCAACCCGCCTCCGGCGAACTTGCGCTAATGGAGCGTTATGCCGTAGGCAAGCGGCCAAGCTGGATAGAGATCGTCCCAGCGCCGTCCGTGCGCTGATCCGCAGAGCCCGCCGAGAAAGCGTCGCTCAGGAACTTGGCCATGGCTTCTTCGACTGTCGTGCTGCCATAGGCATCATGATGGGCGGAGGCATGCGCTGGATAGAAATGGGTCGCGCCGGGAACTTCGACGGATTCGCAGTGTAGCCCCAGCTCGCGCAGGCGCTTGACCATGTGGGGGTGGCCGCTGCTGACGTATTCCAGGTCGTGCTCTGCGTGGATGAGAAGTAAGGGCGGAAAGGAGCGGCCGGAGGCGATGTGCCGTTCCAGGTCGCTTGCGTGCATATAGCCGGACAAGGCCACAACCGCGGCCACCGGCTCGCGCTCTCCGAGCGCCACGTTCAGCGCTGTTCTTGCTCCGGCGGAAAATCCGCCTATCGCGATCTTGCCGGGGTCCACATGCCATGCGTCCGCATGCGCTTTGACGTATCGGACCGCCAGCGCCATGTCGTCGCTGGCGGCTTCGACGCCTCGCCAAAGCAGGTCATCGCTTGCTTTGGGCAGATTCATGATCTTGCGCACCTCGTCCACGCGGGAGCGCGGGATGTTGGCGGGGTCGGAAACCACCGGGGTATTCCCGGGCCGGGGGTCTTCCGGAACCAGGCGGTAGTCGATCGAGCATGCCACATAGCCTCGGCGAGCGAACTCATGGCAATACCAGGCGATGGAATTGTTCCGGTCGGGAGGGTTGCCGAAAGTGTCGTCTTCTTTCGTGCCTCGATGGAAAGCCCCGCCGAAGGCAAGCACCAAGGCCGGCAAGCGCCTTGCGCCATCCCCGATGACGGGCTGGTATAGATCTAGCTTCAGATCGCGGGACGCGATGCCTTCTTGAGATCCGACGGCGCCGCTCCCGTAGACGATATCCCTGCTGATCTCGACCTGAAATCGCTTCGAGTCTTTCTCGTTGTTCACACAAAGCACTCCACAATACCTGTTCAAGCAATATCTGTTTTAGCAGTATCCGTTTAAACGATACCCGTTTAATTCACCGACGCGCCGGAATCGCGGGCGATCTTTCCCCATAGCTGTACATCGTCATTGAACCGGGTTTGCCATTGCTCGACGGTAGTGGGAGGCGCTATGGGAAGGGATCCGCTGGCGGTAATGAGATTTTGCATTTCGCTGGTCTGCAGCACCTTGTTGACGGAGGCGTTCAATTTTTCGGTCACGGCCGGCGGCATTCCGGCGGGGCCGAACAAGCCATACCAGCCCACCGCGTCGAAAGCCACCCCTTGCTGACTGAGTGTGGGAATATTCGGCAGCTCTGGCGAACGGGCCGGCCCGGTGATGGCCAAGGCTTTTAGCCGTCCGCTTTTTACGAGCGGGGCCATGGACACCACGTCGAGTATGCCGATGGTGATGTCGCCGGAAATAATCTCGGATAGCGCCGCCTGGCCGCCCTTGTAAGGTATCTGCCGCATTTTGATATGCGCCAGCTCCTGGATTTTTTCCCCCACGAGATGAGGCGGGGAGCCCATCCCGAAAGTGGCATAGGTGATATCCGATCCGTTCTTGCGCGCGGCGGCGATCAGGTCCGCGATGGTATTCAAGGGCGATTCGGGCCGGGTCACCACGAGCAGGGGTACGGTGGCCACTTGGGTGATGGCGGTGAAGTCCTTGACCGGGTCGAAACTCAGGTCCTTGAACAGCGCCGGCGCAATGGCGAAGGGCGCCGCGGTAAGCATCAATGTATAGCCGTCGGCGGGGGCGCGGGCGACAGTGGCGGCGCCGATGTTGCCGCTTGCGCCGCCGCGATTCTCCACATAAACGGTCTGCTTCAAGTCGTCCGTCAATTTTTGCGCCAGCTTGCGCGCCACGATATCGGTGCCGCCTCCGGCCGGGAAGGGCACCACCAGCTTGATCTGCTTGTCCGGGTAAGCGGCGTGAACCGTTGCCGATATCAGTCCGATGCCTGCCGTGCACAAGGCCAGTGATAGTTTTATGAGCCAGTTCATTGCGCTGTCCTCAAAAGTTTGGTTGAGTGGTAATAATGAACCTGTTAAAAATAAAGATATACAGCTAAATAATGATCGATCCATAAGGGATGGTTATGGAGACAACAGAACATCGGCTTGCGCTGAAACTGCGCCGCCTCAAGCTGCTGCATCTGGAAGTGGTGGCGGCCATAGCCGAGCATGGCAGCTTGACCGCCGCCGCTGCGGCATTGGGCCGCAGCCAGCCTGCGGTGTCACAGCAATTGGCCGAGGCGGAAGATGCCTTGGGCGTTGCGTTGTTTTCGCGTGGCCGGCAAATCAGGGCGACGCCTTATCTGCCCGCCGTCTTGCGATACGCGCGCCGCACCATAAACGATTCCTGGCATTTGAAGAGCGAGCTTGAAACGTTGGCTCAGAGCGGTCAAAGCATTCTTCGGGTCGGGACGATGCTGGTGACGGGAACGAGTCTGGTGCCCGATGTCATCATCGGCCTGCGCGAACAGGCGCAAGCCATACAGCTGGAGCTGGTCGAGGACATCGCCGCCGGGCTTTGGGCCCGCTTCGAAAGGCGTGAAATCGACCTGATCGTGGGGCGGCTGGACGAGCGCGCTTATGCCGCACATGTCCGGGCCGAGGCCTTGTACAAGGATCGGCATTGTGTCGTCGTGAACGATCGCCATCCGCTTTTGAAACAGGCCAAGCTTTCATGGGGCGAAACCGGGGCGCATCCGTGGGTGCTGCCGCCGCGCGACACCGCTTTGCGGCGCGCCATTGACGCCACCTTTCTCGACCAGGGGCTGAGCCCGCCCATCCCGTGGGTGGAATCCGCGGCGCCTAGCGTCAACCTCGGCCTGCTGACGAAAACGGATTGCTTGAGTGTGATGTCCCGCAGCGCGGCGCGCCAGTATGTCAGCTTCGGCGCATGCGCCGTTCTGCCTTTGACGCTGAAGTACGATGTCGGCCCGGTTGGCATGGCATGGGCGGCCGACCTCGACCACCCGGCGTTGACCGCCGTGCTGGAGGCTTTGCGGCTGGCGGCGCGAAAGCAGGCTGTATGGCTGGCGGGGTGATAATATCGAGCGGAGCAATCGATTTATCCATGGGATTTATCCGGGAGCCGCCATGAAGACCAGCGCGAGAATTCAGTTCTCGGGGAGGGTCACATCCATCCATACGGGCGCGGTAACACAAGCTTCGACAAGCTCGATATCAAGGTCGGCGCCAAGGTGGCCACTATTTTCAAGGCTTCAAGCGTTATCGTCGCCGCTAAAGCGTAGGCCGGCGCGGCTGTGTCCAAGCGGCAGAAGGGGGCGAACTTAGTCGTCTCCCGTTTCATCCAAATGAAATTTATGCATGATGCGGTGCGCCAACGGCGCCAGCACGACACCCAGGGTCGCCATAACCACCAGCCAACGAAAAAACCGTAGGCTCATTTTACGCTTTGTACAACCAGGCCATGCAGTCCTAGGATAGAAATCAACTGAGGACATCGGTATTGTTTCCATAAAAAATGTTTTTTACAAAAACAAGTCTAATGAATGCTGATATCCCCTTTTAATGTAGAGCCTACGGCTCTACCCTTATAGCATGACCTATTTGCTTGATCCCAACCTGCCCACCTGTCCACTTCCGTACAATGTCCCTTCGCAAACCAATTGATCCGAAGGTGCCGGCATTGCTAATACCTTAGCAGTTATGTCAGCCATGGTTGCTCCGACGGCTTGGATATTCTGAGCGTCGCATGCTGTCTGTATTGCTTCCATTGCTTGCCTAAGTCGGGCTGCTGCGGGGTCTAATGGATTTGAGTAGTCAAAATGGTTGTGTGATACCAGATTGATGCAGGGCACTGTGGGTTTGCGTTGCAGTAGCTGCTCTACGATACTGGTAGCAATATCGTAATACGTCAGCTGGTACTCTTTCATCCAATCGATGTCTGGACGCAAGTCTGGATGGAATGTCGCTCCTAATTTGCCCTTTAGTGCGCGGGAAAAGTCGGTGGATAACGGCATATTGACAAAATCGAGACTACCTTCGGCGAGCCGGAAACTTTCATGCCCACGGTGTGGGTCTGGAATAGCACCAACCCAGGCGGCGCGCATTTCCGGCATCATGCGTCCCGGCAGCGAACATGACCCTCCACGAAATCCGAGTTCGTTTAACACCTTGAACACTGCGTCATTTGCTGAGAACGTCCCGGGGCGGAAATAAGTCGGATGGCGGCCTATAGCGTTCACCCAGGTCGCTGAGGCTTCCGTGATGAGTTCGCGTTGCTGCTCTTCGGTCAGACCGCCATAATGCTCGAGGTACTTACGGCCGTTATGGGTCGACATGGAATACTTCCATGGGTGCATATGCAAGCCCAGGCATGCACCATGCCCTTGTTCCAGCTCGACAAAGAGAGCAGCCTGCTCAGAAGCCGTTTCCGGATGGATGAAATAGGTAATCGGGAAACCGAATGCTTTGCCAATCGCTCCGTAACCTCTTACTGCCCGCTCACCTAAATCCCAAGTGCTTGGCCCCGTAGAAGAACCGTGTGTCATAGTAGTGATGGGTTCACAGTCCATCGTAATGACTACGTGAATTTCTTTCATTTACTTTGCTCACCTTGTTTTCTGCATGCGATCGCCATACTGTGTACAGATTCGCAATGCATATTTCCATAGTATCTGCCGTCAGACCGGTAATAAGATATCGCTTAGCACGCCTTGCTGCGGTAACGTTCTCTCCATCAATCTCTGGCGAGATGCCCCTTCTCGGTTTTCGACGATCAGCACGATGCGCGTTGGCTCGCGGGGACGAGGGGATGCGTCCAACCAGGACACAGGGTAGAACACTTGGCGGACCCCCTGCACCACCGCCCGCCTGTTCTGGTCTTTCAGCGTGACAACGCCTTTAAGTCTGAGAATCGCTTCGGACTTACCCATAAGCAGATTTTCGATCCACCCATTGAGGTCCGACCAATCCAGCGGTTCCTCCGCCTCTAGCAAAAACGATTCCATCGGAGACGGATGCGAGGTCGAAGCCCACTTTTCCAGGAACCCCCGTCGGGCTAGACCGGATGCCTTACGAGCATCGGCGAGGCGTTCAGTCATATCTGACAGATTGCGCTGCCAATGTGTGGTGGTGGCAATACTGCCGGCGCGGATAGCCGCAGCCAGCGCCTTAACGTCAAATGATTCCGTGCTTATTACTCGCGCGTCGGGATTCACCGGCCGCAAAAGGTCTTTCAGCTTCGCCTGTCGATCCCCTTCGACCAAGTCCGCTTTCGTGACGACGATCCAGTCTGCGAGCGCCACTTGTCGCAAAGCCTCTTCGTGGCGGAACAAATCCCCTTCAGGAGCCGTTATATCTAAGGTTGAAATTACGCCCTCCAGGCAAAAGCGCTCTTGTAGAAATGGATCGGTATTCAGCGTGTGAATCACAGGAATGGGATCCGTCGCCCCGGATGTCTCAATAATGACTCGGGTGAAAGGAAGGCCTACATCCTCTAACTTTAAGGCGAACAGTTCCCTTAGAGCCTCTAGCAAATCGGCCCGCACAGAACAGCAGATGCAACCTGAGTTCAATAAAACCGTGTGCTCATTGACCTGGCGCACCAGCATATCGTCGATCCCAAAGTCACCGAACTCATTAATCAGTATGGCGGCGTCTTCTAAACCGCCTTCCGTAACGAGGCGCTTGAGTAAAGAGGTCTTCCCGGTTCCTAGAAAGCCAGTAAGCACATAGACTGGAATCTTGCGTAAGCCTGACAGTATTTCATCCAGCATGTCTTTAAGCCAATAAGTTCTTATAAATGGCGCCTTCCTTAATAATCATAGGCATGTGTGCTCCCTCTTCGGTCAATACGCGGATATCGTCGAGCGGATTGCCATCAATGACCAATAGGTCTGCAAACGCATTGGGTTTTATTACGCCGATCAAGCCTTCCATGCGGACCACTTCAGCGCCAACGACAGTGGCACTCCGAATGATTTCAGTATTGCTTGAGATATCCGCGCGTACGAGGAACTCTTCAGACATCCTTTCCGGTGCACGGGAAAGGTCTGTCGCAAAAGCCGTCTTCACTCCTTTGTGAAGCGCAATCTCATAAGCTTTCGATCCGCGTTCCAGCACTTCCTTGGCTTTACTAACACTTTCGTCTGTATAGCCCAGAGACTTACCGTTGGCAATGACTTGTACGGTAAGTAAATTGATGGAGAGATAGGTACCGGTATCGACCATCATCTGCGCCGTCTTCTCGTCCAGAAAGTAGCCGTGTTCGATTGTGCGAACTCCTGCGCGGATGCAGCGTTGTATGCCTTCCGCCACAAAGACGTGGGCCATGGCATAAGTCCGTGATCGCGTCGCTTCGTCAACAATGGCTTCCAGTTCCTCTTGCGAATACTGCAATTGATCGATGAAGTCGGCTTGCGATGCAATACCACCCCCCGCCATGACTTTGATTTGGTTGGCGCCTAGCCGGATTTCATCTCTCACGGCCTTGCGCACTTCTGGAACTCCGTCGGCGATGCGGCCTAAGCCCGCCTCCAGGTGTACACAGTCGCATGGAGCGATCAGATCCGAGGGAGATCGGGGGTCTCCGTGCCCTCCGGTTTGGCTGATCGCACGCCCTGATACAAATAGGCGTGGACCTACGAATAGCCCTTTTTCAATTGCTTGCCTGTGTCCTGCGTCTGCCCCTCCCGCGTCACGTACGGTGGTAAACCCGCGCATCAACATACCGTTGAGCGTGGCGCCTGCATGGGCTGTCATCAACGAGGGCAGCATGATGGGAGATGGCGGCAGAATAGAACGATTAATATGTACATGGCAGTCAATCAGCCCTGGCATTACCGTACGTCCCTTAAGATCGAATGACTGTGCGCCGGGCACATTGATGGAGCCTTTCTCTACGGACTTAATGTGCTTTCCGCTGATCAGTATTTCATGCCCTGTTTTCAATACGCCTTCAACAGGATCAAGCAAGGCAAGATTGTGCAAATGAATATCGGCCATAATCACTCCTTAGTAATTAGGTGCGAAACGCACGTCGTAGACCGTTGTGGAGGTCAGCGTGTTCCAAGACGTAAACCCAGCTTCGCGGGCAGGCTGGCGATGAAGCGTGATGTTATCGATGGATGTCGGCTTGTATGCTCGGCTTCCTCGCAATTAAGGATGGCATGACGTACAGTGCGCGCGCCCAGCGTTCTCCATGGTTCCGGCGGAAAAGCGGAAAGCTTCCGCGTGCAGAATGGTAGGTTGGCCCAATAGTCATTCTCATTCAGCACGAGAGAAGCCAGGCATTGGCCGCCGATATAGGTGGCATTGACGCCATGGCCGGAGTAGCCGCAACCATAGTGGATGCGATAGTGCTGGCGAGTACGGAAGAAGGGTAAGCGATCTGGTGCCATATCGATGGGAGCGCCCCAGACCTTTTCAATGGCCACCGTGCCCAGAGTTGGCAGCAAGTTGCGCAGCCCGCTTATTGCACGCTCTGCGCTGGCCTGATCGCTATAGAGCTGCGGATTATCTACTCTTCCCTTGTAACCTACAGGACCAGACCCTGAGCCCATCAAGACACGGCCATCCGGTGTTTTCCTGAAATAATGGAGAAACATTCTGAGATCGGTAATGCCTTCATTGCCTGCCCAGCCCATAGCCTCGAGTTCGGCTGTCGCCGGCGCCGTCATCAGAGCGTAGCTGGAAAAGACGCAGAGGTTCGCTGACACTTCGACGTCCGTAGCCAGCTTGACGTTGGTCGCCAAGACAACATCCCGAGCAAGCAGGGCGCCGGCAGGCGTACGGACTCGGTTGACGTCGCCACAGTCGAGGCGAACCATCGGCGAATGTTCATGGATGGTGACACCCAGTCGAAGCGCTTCGTCCCGCAAGGCCAGCGCCAGACGTGCTGGATGGACAATGGCTCCTTCTGAAAAGTACACCCCTCCTCGGACTGCAGGCGACCGGAAACGTTCAGCCACTTGCTCAGGCGTTAATCGTATTGCCATATTGGATATGCCAAGAGCGGTGAAGGTAGATATATAGTCGTCGATTTTTTCATCATGGGAGGCGGCCGTAGCTATACGCATGTTCCCGTCTTCACGCCACCAGACGTCTATTCCCGGGCGCGTTGCGAAGGCCCTAATCGCATCTTGTGCACGCGTGCCTGCCTTCGCGACGTTCAGCGCAGCATCGGCGCCCAGCAGCCGCACCAGGCTGGGTAAGGAGGACCAGTAGCCGCTGACATTGCCCCCGTTCTTGCCACTGGCGCCGGAGCCGCAGGTATGCTCTTCGAGCAAGGCTATGTTGAGGCAGGGTTGACGCTCCTTGAGAGCCAAAGCGGTCCACAGCCCAGTAAATCCACCGCCCACGATGACGACGTCGACTTGCCGCTCCCCCGAAAGAGGCAGGCAAACCGGCGCCTGCGAACGAAGCTTTTCTGTCTCGAGCCACCACCAAGATACTGGATCACTAGCTGCGGCCGCGTTGCGATCTGCTACAGAGACCATGATCCAGATTCCAGATATTTAGTTGGCTTTTACGTTAGCGGCTTCAATGACCTTGGCGTACTTATCCTTTTCCGATGCAATTAAATCGCGGAACGCGCCCGGCGATGAATGCGCCGGTTCCATGCCAAGACCGGCGAGCCGTTCCTTTACAACGGGCTTGGCCAGCACTTTGGCAAGATCCCCATTGATCTTGGCAACGATGTTATCAGGCGTGCCGGCGGGTGCAAGCAGCCCCAGCCATACTGTTACGTTGTAATCGGCGCCAACAGTTTCGCCCACGGTCGGAACGTCCGGAAGTACTGGTGTACGTTCGGGTGCGCTAACAGCTAAAGCCTTTAACGCTCCAGATCGAATATGTGGCAACAATGCTGGCAGGTTGCCGAAACTGAGTTTGACGCGCCCTGCGAGCAGATCCGGTATGGTCGCAGAGGTACCTTTATAGGGAATGTGTGCCAATCGGGTGCCAGTCCGATACTGGAAATACTCGGCGGATAGATGTTCTGACGTGCCCACGCCTCCGGACGCGTACGCTATTTCGCCCGGATTTTTCTTGGCTGAACTAATCAATTCGGAGATGGTATTGGCCGGAAAAGAGGGGTGAGCGACTACCATGTTGGTAATGAAGGAGACTTGCCCGATAGATGTGAAGTCTTCGAGCGCCCGGTAACCTGGCTTGTCATACAGCGACACATTGATCGCGTGAGCCGGCGCAACCATGATCATGGTGTAGCCATCCGGCTTGGCCCGGGCAACTTCTGCAGCTCCGATGTTGCCTCCTGCACCTGGACGATTTTCGACTACGACGGATTGACCCCATAGGAGTCCGAGCTGTTCGGCGATGGTTCTCGCAGCGACATCGGTTGCGCCACCCGCCGAATAGGCCACCATTATTGTCACGGGCCGGTTGGGGAATTGGTCCGCTCCTGTAGTTTGGGCGTTCAACATGGTCGGCATTACAGCGACTATGCATGAGAGACTGAGTGAAGAGCAAAAGGTCTTCCAGTTGGAGCGGGCCATGATGAAACTCCTGCGTCAGTGGTTTAATAAATTATCATGACAACAAAAATCATCTCGAGTATTTATAATACAGGTGAAATTCATCTGTGTGAATAGCATAAATGCCGATAGTCGATTAAGTTTTCAACCGTAATAGCCAACACAGGACGAAATGACTTCCACCGACATTCCGGGCCTGCATCTTGATGAACTTGGTAGAAGGATCCGGCAGCTACGGACTGATAAGGGCTTGACCCTGTCCGAGCTGGCCGAGTTGTCACGAGTCTCTATAGGAATGCTGAGCCATATCGAACGCGGACACGCGTCGCCCTCATTGAAAACACTGGAACGTTTGCGTATCGCGCTTAAAGTGCAACTCGCTGATTTTTTTGCGATTGACGCCAGCTCTGCGGACGATATAAATATCGTGGTGCGTAAGAATGGGCGATCGACCTTACCATTCAATAAGTTTGGTTTAACAAAAGAATTGCTGTCACCCAAATTACATAGCAATCTCGAGATGTTGATGCTGGTTCTTCAGCCAGGTGGTAGCTCGGGGCCCGAGCCATGGACCCGTAACGGCGAAAAGGCCGGCTATATGTTGGAAGGGCAACTGCAGCTAACTGTAGGCAGCCAAAGCTATCTTTTATATGAGGGTGATAGCTTCCGTTTTGATAGCAGCATCGAGCATGCTTTTCGCAATCCGACAAATGCGGTATCGCGCATAATATGGGTCATTAAATCCGACGTGTTCGCGTAGAGCTGGTGCTCTCGGCCATAGCGCTTTCCTTTCTTGTATTGGAAGGTCTCGAATCCTTCATGTCAGATTACGCAGAGTCGTCTCCCGTTTCATCCAAATGAAATTTATGCATGATGCGGTGCGCTAACGGCGCCAGCACGACGCCCAGGGTCGCCATCACCACCAGCCCAACGAAAAAACCGTAGGCTGCGAAGAAGATCCTGCCCCCTAGCGATTCCGGAAGCGTATAAGCGCCGAGCCCGCCGATGACGAAGGCGGCGTTGATCAAGGCGTCGTGCATACTGTGCCCGCCGAACCACCAGTGGCCCAGCGCGCCGAGCAGCAGGGTCGCCAATACCAGCAGCGCGGCGTACAGGGCATGCCAAGCCAGGCGGCGCCTGAAATGCTTGGGGGGCAATAGTGGTTCGTTGCGGGACTCATACATGGAAAGCTTCCCCTTCATACAAAAATGGACAAGCCCATGGCGGCCGCGGCATATCAGCCTGCGCCGGCTTCAGGTGATTCGGCGGTAGTCTACTCGATTTGTTGAATAGGCGGGACGTGCGAGGCGGCGGCGTGGCCCCGTGGCCCGCGGCGCCTTAACGCCTCCTTTCAGGCTATGCGTTTAGCTTGACATCTATCGATTATTTTCTTTATAGTGAATTTTATAAATTTATTATTCATAATAGAGAATTTAGGCGTATATGACATACGGCACGGCCCGCGAGATCGGTCAGGACGGCAGTTTTCTCGTTTTTATCTATTGCCATACCACTTTTGACACCGAGGCGTAGTTCGATGCTTGCAGGAGACAGCCCTATGGCAAACCCATCCGCGGTACGCATCGACAAGCGCCAGAACGGCCATGTCGATCTGACCATAGACCGGGCGCACAAGCACAACGCCTTGTCCCGGGCCGTCCTGGCCGAATTGGCGGCAGCGGTCCGCGCGCAAGGCCGGGATCCGGATACGAAGTTCATCGTTATTCAGGGCGCCGGAGACCGTTATTTCGCGGCCGGCGGCGACTTGGTGGACCTTTCTTCCATACGTACGTCCGAGGCGGCCAAGGCCATGAGCACCGAGGCCAGGGCCGCGTTGGATGAAATCCGCAGCTGCCAGGTGCCCGTCATTGCGTATCTGAATGGCGATGCGATAGGGGGCGGCGCCGAGCTTGCCCTGGCCTGCGATATGCGCCTGTTTCGCGCGGGGGCGCGCATGGGTTATGTGCAGGCCAAGCTGGCTATTACGTCGGCATGGGGCGGGGGCGTGGATTTGTGCGCTCTGGTCGGCGCACCCCGCGCCTTGCGCATGATGGCGCGCTGCGAGATGGTCTCGGCCGAGTTGGCGCTGCAATGGGGCTTGGCGGATGCCATCGTGCATGACGGTCGCGAGGGTTCCGATATGCGCGAATTCCTTGAACCGCTGCTGCAGCGCTCGCCTTTGATCATGCGCGCCATCAAGCGCCAGACGCAAGCGTGGCGCGCCGGGCGAGGCTATGCCGAAAGGCGCGAGGCCGAGCAGCAGGACCTCGTTGCGACCTGGACGCACGATGATCACTGGCGGGCGGCGGACAACATACTTTCCAAGGCTAAATCATGACGCAAGAGCAGGCGAACACGGAATTGAAACTGGCCAAGCCGGCTTTGGGCACGGTGAGCGGCGCCGGTATCGAAGTACCGACGGAAGTCGACGCCTCGGCCTTGCGGCCGGACCATATCGGCAAGCCAGGCGAATTCCCCTTTACGCGCGGAATCTTTCCCGATGGCTATCAGGGCCGACTCTGGACGATACGGCAGTATTCCGGCTTCGGCACCGCCGAGGAGTCGAATGAACGCTATAAATTCCTGCTTGCCCATGGGCAGACGGGGTTGTCCGTCGCCTTGGATCTGCCCACCCAATGCGGCTACGACCCTATCGATCCTATGGCGCGTCCCGAGATCGGCAAGGTAGGGGTCTCGCTGTCGAACCTGAGCGAAGCCGAGATCTTGTTTCAGGATATCGACTTGGCGCGCATCTCCACCTCGTTCACCATCAACGGCACGGCGGCCATCATTTATGCCATGTATCTTGCTGTGGCCGACAAGCAGGGCGTGCCGCGCGAGAAGCTGACCGGCACGATACAGAACGACATCCTGAAGGAATATGTGGCGCGGGGCACCTGGATTTTCCCTGTCAGGCCCTCCATGCGTTTGATTGCGGACTCCATTCTTTACTCCAATGATGTATCGCCGCGCTTCAACGCCATCAGCATCGCCGGCGCGCACGTGCGCGACGCAGGGGCCACCGCGGTTGAAGAAATGGCCTATACCCTGGCCAATGGCCTGGCCTACGTGGACGAGCTCAAACGCCGCGGCGGCGATGTTGAAAAATTCGCCAAGCGCCTGTCTTTCTTCTTCTATGTGCATATGGACTTTTTCGACGAAGTCGCAAAGTTCCGCGCGGGCCGCAGGCTTTGGGCCAAGTTGATGAAGGAACGCTATGGCGCGCAAGATCCCAAGGCCCAGATGTTCCGCTTTGGCGTGGTCTGCGGCGGTTCGTCCCTGGTCGCGCCCCAGCCCTACAACAATATCGTGCGGGTTGCGGTGGAGACCATGGCGGCCGTCATGGGCGGCGCCCAGTCGATTTTCACCTGTGCTTTCGACGAAGCATTCCAGATTCCCACTGAGTTCTCGGCGGAAATCGCCTTGCGCACGCAGCAGATCATCGCCTATGAATCGGGCATAGGACGCAGCGTCGATCCCCTGGGGGGCAGCTATTTCGTGGAGCAGCATACCGACCGCATGGAAGAAGCCATCTCTGCCGTCATGGATGAAATCGATGCCTATGGCGGCGTCATCCCGGCGATTGAAGAGGGCTGGATCCAGATGCGCCTGGCGCAGCGGGGGCTGGAGCGAAAGCAGCGCATCGATTCGGGCGAAACCGTCATCGTCGGGCAGAACCATTTCCGCCATGAAGGCGAGCAGGCCGGCGTCGATGAAATCTTTCGCCTCGATCCGAGCGTGGCGAATCGCGCCCTGGAAAAATACCAGAAGGTGCTGGACACGCGCAGCCAGCCCGCGGTGCAGGCCGCGCTGCACAAGCTGGCCCGCGCCGCGGCGGACGACAAGGAAAACCTTATGCCCTATCTCGTCGACTGCTGCCATGCCTATGCCACGGTCGGCGAAATGGTGTCCACGCTGAAAGCGCAATGGGGCGAGTTCCAGGAGCCGGTGAATCTATGAACACAGTCGATATGAAACATGCTCTTGCCGGCCAGCGCATACTGGTGGGCAAGCCAGGCCTGGACGGACACGACATAGGCGCCAAGATCATTGCCCTGGCCATGCGCGATGCGGGAGCCGAAGTCATCTATACGGGCTTGCGGCGCAGCCCGGAAAAGATTGCCCAGGTGGCGGTGGATGAAGGCGTGAACGCTGTCGGCCTGAGCATATTGTCCGGCAGCCATAAAGAGCTGGTTCAGGATGTGATGTTGGCGCTTGCCAAGCTCGATGCCCGGGACATCAAGGTGTTCGTCGGTGGGACGATACCCGCCGAAGACCACGAGGCATTGACGGCCATGGGCGTCGTCGGCATCTTCACCAGCGATATGCCTCTGGAAGCGACCATCGCGTCTCTCGCCAGAGCGCTGTCATGAGCCGGCCGCTGGAAGGCATCCGCATCATCGAGGTCGGCCACATGCTTGCCGGGCCATACTGCGGCCTGCTGCTGGCCGACCTAGGCGCGGAGGTCATCAAGATCGAGCCCGCCGAAGGCGATATCGCGCGGAAGATCAGTCCATACCAGGTGGGCGGCTACAACGCTTATTTCGCCAGCCTGAACCGCAACAAGAAAAGCGTCGTGCTGGATCTGGCCTGCGAGGCGGGGCAGGCCGCCCTGGCCGATATCGCCAAGTCGGCCCATGCCTTGGTCACGAATCTGCGGCCCAGCGCCATCAAGAAGCTGGGTTTGACTTATGAATCGCTGAAGCGCTTCAACGAGCGCCTAGTGTGCGTCGCCCTGACCGGTTATGGGCTGGATGGCCCTTATGCCGAGCGGCCCGCCTACGACTATGTGGTGCAGGCCATGACCGGCGTCATGGCCCTTACCGGCGATCCTGATGCGCCGCCGACCAAGGCGGGCTATTCAGCCGTCGATAATTCCGCCGGCATCATGGCCGCCGTCGGGCTGCTGGCGAAAATCGTTCAGGGCAAAGGCGGGCAGGTGGATGTCGCCATGTACGATGTCATGCTGTCGCAGCTGAACTACCTGGCGGGGGCCGCGCTCAATGCGGGCGAACGTCAAGAACGGCTGGCCAACTCATCCCATCCTTATATCGTTCCGGCGCAGATATTCCGCGCGTCGGACGGCTGGCTGACCCTATTCATCACCCATGACAAATTCTGGCAAAAGTTCTGCAAGGAACTGGGCAAGCCCGCATGGCTCGAAGACCCGCGCTATGCGACCATGGCGGGCCGCCGGGATAACCGACGCCTGGTGGTCGACGACATCGCCAAGGTGTTGTCCAGCGCGCCGGCCGGGCAATGGGTGCGGCGTCTGGCGCCTTTGGGCGTAGTGGTGGCAGAGGTCGGCACCCTGAACGACGCGCTGGAGAACGAGCTGACGGCGTATCGGGAAATGGTGGTGCAGCTCGGCGATGGCAGCCTGCCATTGAGGGCGGTCGGGAATCCGATCAAATTAGACGACGCCGAGACCGAATATGGCTTGCCGCCTTTGCTTGATCAGCACCGCAGCGAGATCCTGGGAGCGCCGAGTGAACCAAAATCCGCTTGACCGGCGCGCACTGGGCCTGACGCTGACGCGCCTGGCCAACGCCAATGTGGACCAAGTGCTCGCCAGCGAAGCCCAGGCGCGTGCGCGCAACGGGCATGCGGCCTACCGCATAGGGGTCACCGGGCCGCCCGGCGCGGGCAAAAGCAGCCTGGTAGGCCGCCTTGCGCAAATCCGCGCCGCGGACAGGCGGCTGGGCGTGCTGGCCATCGACCCCAGCAGCCCGAAATCGGGTGGCGCGATATTGGGCGACCGCATCCGGATGGACGATCTGGAAAACATCGACGAACTGTATATTCGTTCGTTTGGCTCACGCTCGTCCTCGGATGGGCTTACCGACAACCTGCCCGAATTGATCGCCGCCATGGACAGCTTCGGGTTTGATGAAGTCATGGTGGAAACCGTGGGAGTGGGGCAGGCGGAATACGCCGTGCGCCCTCAGGTGGACACCCTTGTTCTAGTGCTGCTGCCGGATAGCGGCGATGTCGTCCAGGCGATGAAAGCCGGCATCATGGAAATGGCCGATATTTTCGTGGTCAATAAATCGGACCTCGGCGGCGCCCGGAAGATGGCGGCGGACATCAAGCGCATCGCCACCCTGCGCGGGCACGCAGCCGCTGGATGGAAACAGCCGGTATTGCTGACGTCCATGGATCATCCGGAATCCATTGCTGAACTGTCCAGCGCCATCGATCGGCACCGCGATTTTCTCGCCCAAAGCGGCATGCGGGACGCCTTGCTGCATGAGCGTTCCAGATACCGCATCAGGCGATTGGTCGAGCGGGAACTGGTCCAGGTCCTGCAAGGGCTGGATCAGTCTTTCTTCGAGGCGCCGCTGATGGAACAGTACCGGGCCGTGCTGGCCGAATTGGGCCGCCGGACATGATGCGCGAAATGCGCGCAAGCAAGCCGTTGCTACGCGCAGTACCTTGAGTTTGCCGTATTCGAATTGCGTTTTTGCGAGGACGATGTTTGGAAGCTGGTGCAAATCCAGCGCGGTCGCGCCACTGTTACCGGCCAGCAATGGCTGGAAGCCAGACCTGAATGTCGTGATGTTTATTATTTTTTTTTAGGGGCGCGTAACCCCAGGGGCATGAGTGAAATGGAGATACAGAAAATTGCAGGCGCTTTGGGCGCCGAGATCAGCGGCGTCGACTTGCGCAAGGGGTTGAGCGCCGGGCAAGCGCGGGAGGTGCGCCAGGCACTGCTGGACCATCAAGTCATCTTCCTGCGCGATCAGGATCTGACGCCCAGGCAATTCCTTGATTTTGCCGAAGCCATGGGCGAACCCGTGGAGTATCCATTCGTGAAAGGGCTGGAGGATTTCCCGCAGATCATCGAGGTCAAGAAACTGGAGGGCGAAACGGTCAATTTCGGCGGCATCTGGCATTCCGACACGACCTACCTGCGGGAGCCTCCCATGGGCTCCATGCTCTTGTCCCGCGAAGTGCCGCCCTACGGCGGCGACACCCTATTCGCCAACCAGGAGCTCGCCTACAACGCCTTGTCGGACACCATGAAGGGCCTGCTGGATGGCCTGACGGGCATCAGTTCGTCCGCCAAGGCCGACGTGTCCCGCACGCGCGAAGACCGCATCAGGACCGACGGGAAAGGCCAGGCGCCGGTGGATTACATGGCGGAGCATCCCGTGGTGCGCACCCATCCCGAGACCGGGCGTAAAAGCCTTTATGTCAATATCGCCCACACCGCGGGCATCAAAGGCATGACGGACGAAGAGTCGGCGCCCATCCTGTCATTCCTTTTCCAGCACCAGGTAAAGCCCGAGTTCACCTGCCGCTTTAGCTGGACGCAGCATGCCATCGCGTTCTGGGACAACCGCTGCGCGATGCATAATCCGGTCAACGATTACCACGGGTTCCGGCGCGTGATGCATAGAATCACGCTCAAAGGCGACAAGCCCCGGTGAACAGGCCCGTCACGGCCGATAAAACCTCACCTGGTCCGATAAATCCTTGCCTCCCACGGTGGAATACATGCCGGCGGCGGTGTATTCCAGTATGGGCAAGGCGGCCAGGAACGAAACGCATGCGTGCTGCGTGGGCATGTCCTCCCACCGGGGCTGGAAGACCGACAGCCTGGCCTGGGCGGATGCCGCTTTCACCAGTCTGGCGCGGCTGCCGCCGGCGGGCGTCATGGTTACGTAGTCGACGTCCGCCGTGCCCCATGCTTGCGTGGCGGGGATATATTTTCGATGAAGCACGGGGCTGGTGTTGAGGCCGCTGGAATCGGCAGGCCGGAAATCGCTCAGGCACAATTCCAGAAACTTGAATCCCATCCACTCGGCGCGAAACACCATGCGGTCCGCTGACTCGTCAGGCGGCGGAAGATCCGCAAAAATTTTGCTCCAGCCCAATTCTTCTCGGCCGCTGATGATGGGCTCGGTCAGGTTTTCCCACACCACGGGCTGAAAATAGCCTTCCACCAGCGCGTCTTCATGCCGATAGCTGACCGGGATACGCATCGTGAGCATGTTGTATCCCCTTCCCGCCAGCCAATCTATGCCGGTAAGGTAGCTGAACTCGAAAGTGACCGTGGGTGTTCCTCTGAGGGCGAACCCGTCGGGCAATATGCCTTCCAGTGGTTCGGCCCGCGTCCGGAAAGCCGCATAGGCGCAGAATTTCTCCGGACTCGTGGCCGGATCGAAGGCCATGCCTTCCGGCGCCTGGCGCGGGCCGATGGCCGGCCCGAACGCCGTCGGCATTCTGTAGAGCTTGGGCTTTGCGCTGTACTCCGTAGGCATGTCGATGATTCCTTATTCCTTGGCCGCGCCGTCCAGCATCGTCCTGACCGCTTCCTTTTCATTGACGGCGGCATCCATGGCATAGCGCGTATAGCCTGCATGGTCGAGGTAGCGCAGACCTATGCCGAAGCGGCCGGCGGTCTCGATCAGCTTGGAATCCTTCAATGCGGTTTCGATGGCGGCATCCAGGGTTTTGACCACATCCTCGGGCATGCCCGCCGGGCCTGCAATACCCAAAGGCGAGGTGACGATGACGGGATAGCCGACCTCGTTCAGCGTGGGCGCGTCCGGGAAGTCCGCGGACCGCTTTTCTCCGGCCGTGGCCAGCACGCGGACAGCGCCGGATTGGGCCATGGGCAGGATTGTATTCGTCGCCGAGACCGCCTGTATCTGGCCGCCCAGCAGATTGGTAATGGCTTCTGAATCCCCCTTGAAGGGCACGCTGGTCCATTCGATGTCCAGCTTCTTGGCCAAGTCCATCATGATGAATTCATTCACGCTGTAACGTGCCGACACACCGTAGAAGACTTCGCCCGGATGCTTGCGGGCGTGTTCCACCAGCTCTTGTATCGATTTCCAGGGAGCGTCGGTCTTGACGGCGATGGCGTAGTTATAGCCGCCGACCATGGAGATATAGGTCAGGTCCTTCAATGGGTCGTAGGACACGCTTTGGATATAGGGCTGGCGGAATACTCCTAGAGGGATCATGCTCAGGGTATAGCCGTCCGGCTTGGCGCGCTTCAGGTTGACCACCCCCAGCGTGCCGTTGGCGCCCGGCTTGTTCTCGACCACCACGGTCTGCTTGAGCGTCTTGGACAGCGCCTCGCCCAGCGCCCTGCCCAGTATGTCCGTGGTGCCGCCGGGCGCGTACGGAACGCTCAGGGTGATCGGGCGCTGCGGATATCCGCTGGCGCCGGCGGGAGCCGCCAAGGCGGCGGATGCGATCAGGCCGGCCGCGGCGTACTTGAACAGATTTTTGAATAATTGCATTGGTTTCTCCACTATGACTAACTGAGCGGACGTAGCGGCTGCTTACTGAGCCGTCGTACCGCCATCGATGACCCAGGCCGCGCCGCGGATTTCGCGTGCGTCGCCCGAACAAAGGTAGCGGCAGAGCGCTGCGACCTCCTGTGTCGTGACAAACTTCCCGGAAGGCTGTTTCAGGCTTACCAGCTTTGTTTTGGCTGTTTCGTTGTCCAGGCCTTCCCTTTCAGCCAGTGCGTCGATCTGCTTCTGCACCAGCGGCGTCAAAACCCAGCCGGGGCAAATGGCATTGCAGGTTACGCCGGTGGCGGCGAGCTCCAGCGCCACCGATTTGGTCAAGCCCACCAGGCCATGCTTGGTCGCCACATACGCGGGCTTGTTGGCGCGCGCCCGCAAGCCGCTGATGGAGGCAATATTGACGATGCGGCCCCAGCCTTTGCCGACCATGCCGGGTATGGCCAGCCGCATCGTATGGAAGCTGGCCGAAAGATTGACGGCCACCATGTCGTTCCATTTCTGCACAGGGAACTCTGTAATGGGGCTGACATGCTGCATGCCTGCGTTATTGACGAGGATGTCCAGCGCGCCATGCCGGCTTTCAATGGCGGCCATCATGCGCTCGATTTCGTCGGGGTTGCGCAGGTCGCAAGGCTGGAAGAAGACCTCGGTCTGGTATTGGCCTGCAAGCTGCTTGCACAAGGCATTGGCTTCGGCGGCGCCCAGAAGCCCATTGATGACCAGCGTTGCGCCGGCTTCCCCCAGCGCGTGGGCGACTGCCAGCCCGATCCCGCTGGTCGACCCGGTAATAAGCGCCACTTTTCCTTGCATTCCTTCCATAAGCCTTTATTCCATCGTCGAACTGCGTTGTCTTGTGATCGGGTTTTCCGCCCGGCGCCGACCATGGTAGGACAGCAATATTTATACGTCCAATATAAAATAACATCATCATTTATATTTATTTTTAATAAATCATGAATATAGAGACTAAAGACCTGCAGTCTTTTCTCGTGGTGGCGGAAGAGGAAAATTTTTCTCGGGCCGCATACCGGCTGAATATCGCCCAGCCGGCGCTCAGCCTGCGCATCAAGGATCTGGAGGAAAAACTAGGCACCCGCCTGCTGGACCGGACCACGAGGCGGGTGAAGCTGAATGCGGCCGGCGAGGTTTTTTGCGCCGAAGCGAGGAAAATATTGCTCAGCCTGTCGCAGGCGGTGGTCGCCACGCAGAGCGCCGGCAGGGGCGAGTCGGGCAGCTTGCGGATCGGATACACGAAGCGGGCATCGTATTTCCTGCTGCCTTCGTTTTTGCGGCGGCTCAGCGCGGAGTTGCCCAAGCTGCGCCTGGACATACATAACCCGCTGACTACGGCTTATCTCTATGCGGGGGTGCTGGACGGAAGCTTGGACATGGCGCTTACTTATCTTCGTGAAAGGCAGGACAAGCAATTGGCCAGCGAGTCTTTCACGCAAAGCGAACTGGTGCTGGTCATGCCGTCCACACACCCGCTGGCGGCAGCGGGCAAGGTAGACCTGCGCGCATGCGCCGCGGAACGCTTTGTGGCCTACCCATCGACGGGCGGCTATTATCTGCGGTCCGTCATGGAACGATTATGCCAGGATGCGGGATTCCGGCCCTTTGTCACGAACGAATCATCCGACACCGAGGCTTTGCTGTGCCTGGTCGCGACGGGGCGCTATCTGTCCATTTTGCCGCGGGAAATGGAAGGGCTGGAATCGGACGGTATCGTGTACCGGGATATAAAAACGGGCAACGCCTTCGTGCAGCATGGCGCCATCTGGCTGAAGGCGAACGACAACCCCGCCCTGCCGCTGGCGCTGTCGATGCTGCGCGACGCCTCTCGCCACGCGCGCCATGGCGGGCCGGGCGGATAGCCTCCACCATATGGATGTGATGGGATGCCGGACGGGCAGAGGCGCCGATACGATTTACACTAAGTGGGTTATCGCGATCAGAACAAGGAGGAAATGCATTCCATGAACGCCGCCAACCCGACATCGAAAATAGACATAAATGCCCCCGACTGGGTGCGCCACGCGCGCCTGAAGGAATGGGTGCAGGAAATCGCCGCCCTGACGCAGCCGGACCGGATCGAATGGTGCGACGGTTCGCAGGCCGAATACGACAGGCTCTGCGAAGGCCTAGTGCAGGCAGGCACTTTGCGCAGGCTGAACCCGGCCAAACGGCCTAATTCCTACTTGGCCTGGTCCGACCCCAGCGATGTGGCGCGCGTCGAAGACCGCACCTTCATCTGCTCGGAAAGGCAGGAAGACGCGGGCCCGACCAATAACTGGATGGCGCCCGCGCAGATGCGCGCGACGCTGAACGGGCTGTTCGAGGGAAGCATGCGCGGCCGAACCATGTACGTCATCCCGTTCTCCATGGGGCCGCTGGGCTCGCCCATCGCCCACATCGGCGTGGAGCTTACCGATTCCCCTTACGTCGTCGCGAACATGCGCATCATGACGCGCATGGGCCGCCGGGTCTACGATGTCCTGGGCCCTGACGGCAATTTCGTGCCCTGCGTGCACTCCGTCGGCAAGCCCCTGCAAAAAGGCGAGGCCGATGTGCCCTGGCCCTGCAATGACACCAAGTACATAGTCCACTACCCTGAAACGCGCGAGATCTGGTCCTTCGGCTCCGGCTATGGCG
>DJWC01000157.1:0-10414 GCA_002441445.1 Pusillimonas sp. UBA6240 | reverse complement strand
TCGGCTTGCGGCAAGACCAACTTCGCCATGATGATACCGCCGGCATCCTTGCCGGGGTGGAAGATTACGACCATAGGCGACGATATCGCCTGGATCAAGCCGGGCGCCGACGGCCGTCTGCGCGCCATCAATCCCGAGGCGGGCTATTTCGGCGTCGCGCCCGGCACCAATGAAAAAACCAACTACAACTGCATGGCCTCGCTGCGGCAGAACGTGCTCTTCACCAATGTGGCCTTGACCGACGATGGCGACGTATGGTGGGAAGGCATGGGGCCGGCGCCCGCCCATTGCCTGGATTGGCAAGGGCGCGACTGGACGCCGGACAGCGGCCGCAAGGCCGCCCACCCCAATGCCCGGTTCACGGTATCGGCCCAGCAGAATCCCGCCATCGATCCCGATTGGGACAATCCCGAAGGCGTCGCCATCGACGCCTTTATCGTGGGCGGGCGGCGCGACGACACGGTGCCGCTGGTCATCGAGGCGCGCAACTGGACCGAAGGGGTATACATGGCCGCCACCTTGGGTTCCCAGACCACCGCCGCGGCGGCGGGCGCCCAGGGCGTGGTGCGCCGCGACCCTTTCGCCATGCTGCCTTTCTGCGGCTNNCTGGCGCTGGGCGAAAAGCTGCAGGCGGCGGACGCCACTCTGCCGCGCTTCTTCGCCGTCAACTGGTTCCAGATCAACGAGCAGGGCCGTTTCATCTGGCCCGGCTTCGGTGAAAACATGCGGGTGCTGAAGTGGATGCTGGAGCGCATCGAAGGTGTGGCGCAAGGGCGGGACACTTTGTTCGGCACCACGCCGCGCTACGAAGATCTGACCTGGGACGGCCTGGAATTCCGCGAGGACGACTTCGCCCGGATCACGGCGATCGACGCGGAGGTCTGGCGCAAAGAGCTTGCCTCCCATGCTGAATTGTTCGACAAACTTCGGCACGGCTTGCCGCCTTCCCTGAGCGACTATCGCGCACGCCTGGCTGCGCAATTGAGCTAGGGCGGACGGCTTTACCGGCTTCGGACGTCAATGGGGAGCGTCATGTTCTTTTCCCATGTCGCCAGAGGCAGGGCCGGGGTCTGTCGCCATATGCGCCGGATGACGGCGGAAAGCTCGGTCATGCCGCGATCGCGCGGCCAGTAGCGGGGCTGGACGACGGTCCAAGGCTCATCGGACGAGGTCCGCCGCGCGATCAGGAAGCGGAAGGAATAATAGCCCGTGCCCAGGCCCATGCGCAGGTCGCTGGCCACCAGGCGGCCGTCCACGTCGTCGTAGCGCAGCCAGTCGTCCGTGAACCATCGCAGGCCTGAGAGCTGCGGCGTCGGCGGCAGAGCGGCGCCCAGCCGGCTGTTCAAGGGCAGTTTGATATGCTCCGGCGGGCCCTTGCCGTCGGCGCTCATTCGCCTTTCATGCCGGCCTGGGGCCTTTGCCGGCCCGTCCGCCTCGCCGGCGGCGGGCGCTTCCGAGCCCGGTCTTGCGGAGGGCGGGCTGTCGAGCAGGCTGGTGATGGCTTCGATATAGTGATCGTCGTCGGTGCGCGCCAGCACGCGCCACAACAGAATAGTGAAGGGCTGCGGCGTCGAGAACATGGCGGTGATACGCTGTCCATCGCGCGCCAGGGCGTCGCGCACCCGGCCCTCGGCCCATTGCTTGGCCACGACGGACAGGCCAAGGTAGACCACGCAAAACCCCAGCGCCCAGCACAGCATGGGACGGGTGCGCGGCCGCTCGCCGGCGACCAGCGCGAAGACGGCGGCCGCAAGCAGGGGCAGTGTGAAAAACGGGTCGATGATGAAAATGCTGGACCAACTGGTGGGCACGGGCTTGAGCGGCCACCATAGCTGCGTGCCGTAACTGGTGAAGGCGTCCAGCAGCGGGTGGGTGATCAGTACCAGCCATAACGTCAGAAACAGATGCCATGCGCTGTAGCGCGTATCGGGGCGCCAGCGCCGCCAGACGGCGGTGAGCAGCAAGGCCAGGGCGCTGAGCACGAACAGCGAATGCGAAAAACCCCGGTGGTGGATCATGCCGGATATCGGGTCGCCGTAATCGATCAGCACATCCAGATCGGGCAGCGTCGCCAGCAAGGCGCCGGCCGCCATGGCCTTGCGGCCATGGTAGCGGCCGAGCATGGCGCCTTGTATGCCGGCGCCAAGCACGGCCTGCGTCAGCGAGTCCATGCCTGTCGAGCTTTCCCTAGCCGCAGTTGACGCTGATGACGATATCCTGTTCGTCGACCCGCAGGTTCAGGCGCTGCGGGTTGTATTCCATGGTCATCACATCTTTGGGGCGCAGGGCGCGCGCAATCTTGGCTTGCGCCTGCTTCCGGTATTGCTCGACGAGGCCGGGGCTGACGTTCTTGCCCACGGCGCCTTCAGCGAGATCGGCGTTGCAAACCTGGGGGCCGGACGTGCCCGCATTGTCGCGCCCGCTGCCTGTGGCGCAACCGGCCAAAAGAGCGAGCATGACGATGGGCGGGAGCAGCGGTTTCCATATCATGAGCGTTTCCTTTGTAAAGCAGTGGGACGTTCCATCATACTGGAAACCCGGGAAGGGGGCATAAGGCTAAAATGGCATTCGGGGCGGCCGGCTTGGCCGGCCCTTATCATATGGTTTTCAAGTTTATGGCTACTGTCACCATCGCGGCGCTGTACAAATTCGTCGATCTTCCCGACTATGAATCGTTGCAGCAACCCTTGCTGGCGCTTTGTAACGCGCAACGGGTCAAAGGCACTTTGCTGCTGGCGCGGGAAGGCATCAACGGCACGATCGCCGGCAGCGCCGAGGGCATAGCCGCTGTGCTGTCATACCTGCGCAGCGACCCTCGCCTGCAGGCGCTGGAGCACAAGGAATCCTGGTCCGATGAAATGCCGTTTTACCGCATGAAGGTCAAGCTCAAGCGGGAAATCGTCACCATGGGCGTGCCCGACCTCGATGCGCAACGCCTGGCCGGCGCTTACGTGCCCCCGCAGGAATGGAATGCGCTGATTCAGGATCCGGATGTGGTCGTGGTCGATGTGCGCAACGACTACGAAGTGTCCATCGGCTCCTTCAGCGGCGCCGTCAATCCGCATACCGCCAGCTTTTCGGAATTCCCGGACTGGGTGCGCGAGCAATCGGCCGAAGGCGGTGCGCTGGAAAAGAAACGCAAGGTGGCCATGTTCTGCACAGGAGGCATCCGTTGCGAGAAATCCACGGCCTATCTGCGCTCCCAGGGCTACGACGAGGTCTATCACTTGCAGGGCGGCATACTGAAGTATCTGGAAACCGTACCCGCTGAAAAAAGTCTGTGGCAAGGCCAGTGTTTCGTCTTCGACGAGCGCGTCTCGGTGGGGCATGGGCTGGAGCCGGGCGAATATGAACTCTGCCGCGCCTGCAGGCTGCCGCTGAGCGCCGCAGACAAGGCCTCGGAACATTATCTGGAAGGCGTCAGTTGCCCGCATTGCCACGACAAGCATACCGAGGAGCAGAAGCAGCGTTTCGCCGAACGCCAGAAACAGGTCGAGCTGGCCAGGCAGCGGCGCCAGCGCCATATAGGGATGCGCCTGGACCGGGACGCCATCAAGGGCGCAAGCCCGGCCGGCCATGGCGGCTCCGCCGGCTAAGGCCGCTCCCTTGGGCGCGGCCGAAACCCTGGTCCAAGGCCAGGGCGGGGAGGCGCTGCCCATTCTGTATTCCTTCCGCCGCTGCCCTTACGCCATGCGGGCGCGGCTGGCCATTGCGGCCAGCGGGCTGCGGTGCGAACTGCGCGAAGTGGCGCTGCGCGACAAGCCGCCCGCCTTGCTGGAGGCGTCGCCCAAGGGCACGGTCCCCGTGCTGGTCGACCGCGATGGGTCGGTCATCGACGAAAGCCTGGACATCATGCTCTGGGCTTTGCGCCGGCGCGATCCCGGCGGCTGGCTGCGGGCCGAAATAGGCGGGCTGGACGACATGCTGGCGGTGGTGGAGCAATGCGACGGCGATTTCAAGCGGCGGCTGGACCGCTATAAATACCCGCAACGCTATGGCGATGTATCCGGCGCCGCCTACCGGGACGCGGCCGTGCCATGGCTGGCGTCGCTGGACGCGATGCTGGAGAGCAGGCTTTTTTTGTTCGGAAACCGGCCGGCGCTGGCCGATATGGCGACGGCGCCTTTCATCCGGCAGTTCGCCCATGTGGACAAGGAATGGTTTGCATCGCAGCCTTGGGCCAGGCTGCAAAACTGGCTGGCCGGGTGGATGCAAAGCCCTTTGTTCAGCCAGATCATGCTCAAGTTCCCGCCGTGGAAGGCGGGCGAACCCGGTCGGCTTTTCCCGCCGGCCTCGCCCACGGCCTGACCGGCTGTCTATTCCGGGCCAGCCTATTCCAGGCTGGCTGTTTCTTCCATCCCTGGAACGACGCTGGAAAAGCCCCCGTCCACATGGGTGATTTCGCCCGTGATGCCGGCCGCCAGGTCGGACAGCAGGAAGGCGGCGACGTTGCCGACATCTTCTATCGTGATGTTGCGGCGTAAGGGCGCGTGGGTTTCGACATACTTCAGTATCGTGTTGAAGTCCTTGATGCCGCTCGCGGCCAGCGTTTTGATCGGACCGGCCGATATGGCATTGGCGCGTATGCCCTGGGGGCCCAGTGCCGCTGCCAGGTAGCGCACGCTGGCCTCCAGCGACGCCTTGGCCAGGCCCATGGTGTTGTAGTGGGGGATGGCTTTTTCGGCGCCCAGATAGGTCAGGGTCAAGACCGAGCTCTTGCGCCCCTTGAGCAGCGGCAGCGCAGCCTTGGTCATGGCGGGAAAGCTGTAGGCCGAAATATCGTGTGCGATGCGGAAAGCCTCGCGCGACAGGCCGTCCAGGAGATCCCCGGAAATGGCTTCGCGGGGCGCGAAACCTATGGAATGCATCAGCCCGTCCAGGCCGTCCCAGTGTTCCTGCAGGATCTTGAAAGTGTTGTCGATCTGCTCGTCTTCGGATACATCACAGGAGATGACGATATCGCTGCCTAGCTCGGCCGCGTAGCCGGTGACGCGTTCCTTGAAGCGGTCGCCGACATACGTGAATGCCAGTTCCGCGCCTTGCTGCCTGCATGCCTGGGCGATGCCGTAGGCAATGGAGCGATTAGACAGCACGCCTGTAACCAGGATGCGCTTTCCTTCCAGAAAACCCATGTTGATGATCCTTGTCTTGTGTATGAGATTCAGCCGCGTATGCTGGTGCCAGGAACGCGCAGGCGCTTGCCCATGGACAGCTTATCGCTTTTAAGATTGTTGAGCTTGCGCAGTTCGTCGACCGAGGTGTTGTAGCGTTTAGCCAGTGAGAACAGCGTATCGCCGCCCTTGACCGTATGGCTGCGCACATTGGCCTTGCGCTGTAGAACGACGACGTCTCTTTGCCGGTTCGAGCGGGCCCGGGCCGGCAGGGACGCTTCGGCGCTGGTATCGGGCGGCGTGAACGAGGCGAGCTGGATGGCGCCGCCCGTTTGCCTGGCCGGCACCAAAAGAGTCGTTTGCGCCACCGCCCGGGTTTCGCGGCTGCTCAAGCCATTGACGGTGCGCAGCGTGCTCAGCGAGATGCCGTGCTGCTTGGCGATCGCGGCATACGATTCGCCCCTCTTGCTTTTATAAGTCTGCCAGGAGCTCAAACGGCCCTTGTAGGCTTCCAGGTTGGCATTGAAGATGTCCACCCGATTGGTGGGCAGCAGCAGCGTGGGCTTGTGCTCGGCCAGGATAATGGGACGATTGAATGAGGCGTTCAGCGCCTTGAATTCTTCCACCGGCATTTCGGCCAGCCGGGCGGCGACTTCTATGTCGATGTCTTGCTCTTTCCGCACCGTGGTGAAGTAGGGGGTGTTGGTGACTTCCGGCAGGCTGATGCCGAATTTGGCGGGGTTGGCGATGATGTTCTTGATGGCTTGCAGCTTGGGGACGTAGTTGCGGGTTTCCTCGGGCATGTCGATGGAGCCGTAGTCGGTCGGCAAGCCGGCTTGCGCCTTTTTTTCCATGGCCCGTTTCACCGCCCCCTCGCCCCAGTTATACGAGGCCAGCGCCAGGTACCAGTCGCCCTGGAAGTCGTACAAATAGGCCAGATATTCCAGTGCGGCGTTGGTCGAGGCTATCGGGTCGCGGCGTTCGTCGCGCCACCAGTCCTGCTGCAGGTTGTAGTGCTTGCCCGTGCTGGGAATGAATTGCCAGAGGCCCGAGGCCTTGGCGCGCGAGTAAGCGGTGGGGTTGTAGGCGCTTTCCACGAAAGGCAGCAGCGCGAGCTCCGTGGGCAGGCCGCGGCGGTCGAGCTCGTCGACGATGTGGTACAGGTACTTGCTGGCGCGCTTGCTCATGAGCAGGATCGATTCCGGGCGCGACGCATAATAGTTCGTCCACTTTTCGGTCAGCTCGTCGTTCAGGTTGGGGATGGCGAAGCCGCGCCTGATGCGGTCCCACATGTCGCGCGGCGGGTGGGTCAGGTCGATGGTCCGCGAGGTCTCCGCAGCCGTATAATATTTTTTGGCAGGGGCGTACGGATTATGGGAATTGTTGGTGGCGCAGCCGGCAAGCATTGCTACGAATAGTAGAATGAATAGTCGTAAGCCGTTCATTGTCGATTCATTTAAAGTTGTTCTTCCATTCGCGCAAACTCGCAAATACGTCGACGTTTGTATCCAACGTAGTTCCCGCAAACCTTGCGGCCGCCCGGACGACGGCGGGCTGCCTGGTTCTAAGAAATGGGTTGGTGTCCAGTTCGTCGCTCAGGGTAGAGGGCAGCGTAGGGCTGCCGTGCGATCGAAGCCGGGAAGCACTTTCCCATCGTTGCCGCAAAGCGGCGTTATCAGGTTCCACCTGCAAGGCCCAACGCAGATTGGACAAAGTATATTCGTGGGCGCAGCATACCAGCGTATCGGCCGGCAAAGCGCATAGTTTACCCAGAGAATCGACCATTTGGGCAGGCGTACCCTCAAAGAGCCGCCCGCAACCCCCCGCAAACAGCGTGTCGCCGCAGAAAACCACGGGTTTTCCCGTATCCAGCCTGCCATGGTAGGCAATATGCCCGGCCGTATGGCCCGGCACATCCAGCACTTGCAGCTGCATATCCACGGCGGGCAATTGTACCGTATCGCCTTCGTTCAATCGATGGTCGCAGGCCGGGAGCTTTTCGGCGGCGGGGCCGTAGACGGCGGCCCCGGTTCGCTGTTGTAATGCCAGCACCCCGCCGACATGGTCGGCGTGGTGATGGGTAAGTAGAATGGCGTCCAGCGTCAGCTCGTACCGCGCCAGGGCCGCCGCGACGGGGTCCGCTACGCCCGGGTCGACCACGACGGCGCGGCCGTTTTTATAGATCATCCAGATGTAGTTGTCCGTGAAGGCCGGCAACGGTATAAGTTGAGCATGCACCATAACGCTAGGGGAATTGATGTGTCGGGGGACCAAGCGCTGATTTTAGACCTTGCCGATTGGCTGGAGACACCGCCTGGCCGGTATGTACGCGCCTGGGAGCAAAAACAGGTGGATGCCATGGTGGGCAATGTCTTCGGCTATCATGCCATACAAATCGGCCTGGCGCATTGGGACCTGCTCCAGGCCAACCGCATTCCGTTCAAGGGGCGCACGCGCATCGTCTTCGAGGCGGCCGCCGAGCACGGCGCCGTGCTGGTGTGCGATCCCGAAGCGCTGCCGTTCGAAACCCAGAGCATAGACCTGCTGGTGTTGCCGCATGTGCTGGAATGCTCCGCCGACCCGCACCAGGTGCTGCGCGAAGCCGAGCGCGTGTTGATGCCGGAAGGGCGGGTGGTCATATCGGGTTTCAATCCCTGGAGCCTGTGGGGCGCGCGCGACCGCATGCCCGGCCTGGATCCGCTCCTGCCCGTACCCGTTCACCTGCAGGTATCGCTGCCGCGCATCAAGGACTGGTTCAAGCTGCTTTCGCTGGAGCTGGACCGCGGGCGGTTTGGCTGTTACGCGCCGCCCTGCATCAATCAGTCCTGGCTGGACCGCTGGTCGTTCATGGAAGCCGCCGGCGACCGCTGGTGGCCCGTATGCGGTGCGATCTACGTGGTTTCCGCGGTAAAGCGGGTGCCCGCCCTGCGGATCGTAGGTCCGGCATGGAAGGCCAATGCCAAGCGCGTCAGGCGCCAGGCCGTGGTCGCCGGGCGCCATACAGGGGTGGGCGCGTAGCGGTCCGCCGCGGACACTGTGGAATTATCATGATCAATTGCCGAGATGGAGTCGGGGCCGGGCGCCCCATGCGATGAATAGCAGTCAAGTAGAAATATGGACCGACGGCGCCTGCAAAGGCAATCCAGGCCTGGGCGGCTGGGGCGCCTTGCTGCGCCAGGGGCGCCATGAAAAGGCGATCTATGGGGGCGAAGTCGACACGACCAACAACCGCATGGAACTTATGGCGGTGATCGAGGCTCTTAAGGCTTTGAAGCGTCCTTGCGAGGTCGTGGTGCACACCGATTCGCAGTATGTGCAAAAAGGGATGAGCGAATGGCTGGCCAACTGGAAGCGCCGCGGCTGGCTTACCGCCGACAAAAAGCCGGTCAAGAACGCCGACCTCTGGCAAGAGCTGGACGCGCTGGTGGCGCGCCACTTCCTGCAGTGGCGCTGGGTGCGCGGGCATGCCGGGGACGCGGGCAACGAGCGCGCCGATCAATTGGCCAATCTGGGGGTGGAACAAGCGCGCATGCATCGTTCGGCGCAATCCGGCCGGCGGGCGGGCTGAATTTTTTTACCTTGGGCGGTCCGGCGGTCCGGCGATCCGGCGATCCGGCGATCCGGCGATCCGGCGGTCCGGCGGTCCGGCGGTCCAACGGTACAAAAGCCTCTGCGCTTACCGCTATTTGCGGCGTCGCCGTCTCCGAATGGGTGCTTTTAGTTCGCATAGTCCAGCGATTAAGGGGACAACGGTAAAAGTCCGTGCGAAACACCGTCTTCCAATGCTAAAGTCACAAATTGTGTCCGCTATTTACCTGGCCCTTTATTTTCGATGAAAACATCCACCCTTGGTTTCATGCTGGCGCTTGCCATCGGGGCGGCGCTGGGAGCCGGCGGCGCCAAATGGCTGGCCGACCGCGCGGCTGCGCCGGCCGGCTCCACGGTTGCGCCGCCGCTGTTGCCGGCCGCCAGCGACGGCCGGGTTGCGGTCGAAGCGGCCGAGGTCGAGCAAATCCCCCTGCCGCGCGGCGTTTCCGCGGTGGGCAGCCTGCGTTCGGAAAATTCCGTCATGCTGCGCCCGGAGATCACCGGGCGCATTGCGGAAATCAATTTCGAAGAGGGCGGCAAAGTCAAGCAAGGGCAGGTTCTGATACGCCTGGACGACAGCGTGGTCAAGGCGCAGCTGCACCAGGCCCAGGCCAATCTCAGCCTGGCGCAAAGCCAGTACCGGCGCGCGGTGGAGCTCGGCAAGCAGGGTTTCATCAGCAAACAGGCGCGGGACGAGGCGGCCAGCCAGCTGAAGGTGCAGCAAGCCGCCGCGGCGCTCGCCCAGGCCCATCTGGACAAGACCGTCATCGCCGCGCCCTTCGACGGCCTGGTCGGCCTGCGCAATGTATCGGTCGGCGATTACGTCAGCCCCGGCATCGATCTGGTGCCCATAGAATCCATTGATCCGCTCAAGGTCGACTTCCGCATTCCTGAGCAATTCCTCGGCCTGGTGCATCCGGGCCTGAAGCTCAAGCTGGGGTTCGATGCGCTGCCGGGGCAGGAACGCGAAGGCGAGGTCGGCGCCATCAGCCCGCTGGTCGACGTGGGAGGGCGGTCCATACTGTTGCGGGCGAACGTGCCCAATGCGGATGGCGCCCTGCGCCCTGGCATGTTCGCCCGGGTGCGCCTGCAGTTCGCCGACGATCTGGGCCTGGTCGTACCCGAAACCGCGCTGGCGCCGTCCGGCGAGGAACAATACGTATATCGCATCGAAGACGGCAAGGCGCGGCGCGTCGTGGTGCAGGTGGGCCTGCGGCGCGGCGGCAAAGTCGAAATACTCAGCGGCCTGCGGGCGGGCGACCGTATCGTGACGGCGGGCCTGCAGAAGGTTCGCGACGGCGATACGGTCCGGATACTCGACGCCCCCGCGCAGCCCTCCAATTCCTGATCGGCAGATACGTCCATGGTCCTTTCCGACATTTGCATCAAGCGGCCCGTATTCGCTTCGGTCCTGTCGCTGGTCATACTTCTGATCGGGCTGATTTCCTACGACAGGCTGACCGTCCGGGAATATCCCGCCATCGACGAACCGGTGGTGTCGGTGGTGACCGTCTACAAGGGCGCATCGCCCGAAGTGGTGGAGTCGCAGGTCACCAAGCCGCTGGAGGACCAATTGGCCGGCATAGAAGGCGTGGACGTGATGACGTCCCGCAGCCGGTCGGAACGCAGCCTGATCAACATCAACTTCAACCTGACGCGCGATCCGGACGCGGCGGCCGCCGACGTGCGCGACAAGGTCTCGCGCGCGCGCCGCT
>DJWC01000041.1:521-4657 GCA_002441445.1 Pusillimonas sp. UBA6240 | reverse complement strand
GGCCCGCTGGGCATCATGCAGGCCGTCATGGACGTGGTCGTTCCGTACATCCACGATCGCAAGCAATTCGGCCAGTCCATCGGCGAATTCCAGCTCATCCAGGGCAAAGTCGCCGACCTGTACACCACCCTGCAGGCCAGCCGGGCCTTCTGCTATGCGGTGGGCAAGAACCTGGACAGGCTGGGCGCCGGGCATGTGCGGCAAGTGCGCAAGGACTGCGCCGCCGTCATTCTGTACTGCGCCGAGAAAGCCACCTGGATGGCCGGCGAAGGCATACAGATCCTGGGCGGCAACGGCTATATCAACGAATATCCCACCGGGCGGCTGTGGCGCGACGCCAAGCTGTATGAAATCGGCGCCGGCACCAGCGAGATCCGCCGCATGCTGATNNGATCGGCCGCGAGCTGTTCAACGAAACGGCCTGAGCGCCGGCGCATCCTCTCGGCCGCTCCATGTCCCTGATCCGCCGCCCCCGTCCGCGCCTGCCTGGAAGCCCGCCATGAGTTTCACCGGCGACCACCAGCGCATCGAGCAAGTCGCCAAGCCCGGGCTGTCGCCGCAGGCGGTGGCCCAGACGATTTTGGACGGCTTCAACCGCCATTACTCCCTGTTCCGCTATGGCGCGCAGCGTGCCAAGTCGCTATTCGAATCGGGGGATTGGCGCGGCATCCAGCAGCTTGCGCAGGAACGCATCGAATACTACGACACGCGGGTGCACGAGTGCACGGCGCTGCTGACGAGCGCGCTCAAAGGCAGCGAGGCCAGCCCGGCGGGCGCTTCGGCCCTGCAAAGCCTGACGCCGGCCCAGTTGCGCTTCTGGCAATCGGTCAAGGCGGATTTCGTGGCCCTGCTATCGGGGCACCGCCAGCCCGAATGCGCCGAGACCTTCTTCAATTCGGTATCGTGCCGCATCCTGCACCGGGATTATTTCAACAATGATTTCATGTTCGTGCGGCCCGCCATCGCCACCGACTATCTGGACAGCCGCCTGCCGTCCTACCGCGTGTATTACCCCGCCACGGAAGGCCTCTATAAATCCATCGTCGGCATGGTGGCCGATTTCGGCCTGGCCGCGCCCTATGCCGACCTGCCCGCCGATGCCCGCAAGCTCGCCCGCAAGGCCGTGGGCGAACTGCGCCGCATCCTGCCGCGCGGCGCGGGCCAGCGCATTGCGCCGGATTGCCAGATCCATGTGCTGAACAACCTGTTCTTCCGCAACAAGGGCGCTTACGTCGTGGGGCGGTTGATCAACCAAGGCGCCACCCATCCCTTCGCCATCGCCCTGCTGCACACGCCCTCGGGCCATATCCGGCTGGACGCGCTGCTGCACACCACGGACGACCTGAGCACCCTGTTCAGCTTCACGCGCGCCTATTTCCTGGTGGACATGGAAACGCCCGCCGCCTATGTGCAATTCCTGAATTCCCTGCTGCCGCGCAAGCCCAAGGCGGAAATCTACACCACGATAGGCCTGCAGAAGCAGGGCAAGACACTGTTCTATCGCGACTTCCTGCACCATCTGGCGCATTCGCACGACGACTTCGACATCGCGCCCGGCATCAAGGGCATGGTCATGACGGTATTCACGCTGCCGTCCTACCCCTATGTATTCAAGATGATCCGCGACCGCATCGCCAAGGACGGCATGGACCACGCAACCGTGCGGCGCAAGTACCAGATGGTGAAAAAGCACGACCGTGTGGGCCGTATGGCGGATACCTGGGAATATTCGCAGGTGGCCCTGCCGCGCGCGCGGTTCTCGGCGCAATTGCTGGCCGAGTTGCGCGAACAAGTGCCCAGCCTGGTCGAAGAGGCCGGCGACGCCATTATTCTGCGCCACGTCTATATAGAGCGGCGCATGACGCCCCTGAACATCTATCTGGCGCATGCCTCCGACGCCGCCGCCGAAATCGCCGTGAAGCGCTACGGCGACGCCATCCGCGAACTGGCCGCCGCCAATATTTTCCCCGGCGACATGCTGTTCAAGAACTTTGGCGTTACCCGCCTGGGCCGTGTTGTATTCTACGACTACGACGAGATTCAACGCATGACGGAGATGCGCTTTCGCAGCATCCCGCCCGCGCCCTATCCCGAAGCGGAACTATCCGGCGAACCTTGGTACCCGGTCGGACCGAATGATGTATTTCCGGAAGAGTTCAGCCGCTTCCTGCTCGGGAATCCGCGTGTGCGGGCCGCTTTCATGAAGTACCACGCCGAATTGCTGGAACCCGGCTGGTGGCAGGGCTGCCGCGAACGCGCGGCGCAAGGCCGCATCGAAGACATCTTTCCGTACGAGGATGACCGTCGCCTGCACCGCCCGGCCGCGGACCGCATAGCGGCCGGCACTCTTTACCCTTTGCATCACTCAGGAGCAAATCATGTCTGACCCTATTGTTATTGTTTCCGTCGCCCGCACCCCCATGGGCGGAATGATGGGCAGCCTGTCCGGCCTGGCCGCGCACCAACTCGGCACCGTGGCCATCAAGGCCGCCGTGGAGCGGGCCGGCATACCGGGCGATGCCGTCGACGAAGTCATCATGGGCAATGTGCTGCAGGCCGGCCAGGGCCAGGCGCCCGCGCGCCAGGCGGCCTTGGGGGCCGGCCTGCCCAAAAGCGTGGGCTGCACGACCATACACAAAGTCTGCGGATCGGGGCTGAAGGCCGCCATGTTCGGCCATGACCTGATCCTGGCCGGCAGCGCCGACGTCGTTGTCGCGGGCGGCCAGGAAAGCATGAGCAACGCCCCCTATCTTTTGCTGCGCGGGCGCCAAGGCTACCGCTACGGCCACTCCACCGTCTACGACCACATGGCGCTGGACGGCCTGGAAGACGCCTACCAGCGCGGCACGGCCATGGGCGTCTTCGCCGAAGACTGCGCGTCCAAGTACACCTTCACCCGCGAACAACAGGACGCCTTCTCGCTGGAATCGCTGCGGCGCGCCCGCGGCGCCACGGAAGACGGCAGCTTCAAATGGGAGATCGCGCCGGTCACGGTTGCCGGCCGCAAGGGCGATACGGTCATCGACACCGACGAGGCCCCCACCAAGGCCTTGCCGGAAAAAATCCCCACCCTCAAGCCCGCCTTCAAGAAAGACGGCACGGTGACCGCCGCGAATTCCTCCTCGATCTCCGACGGCGCGGCCGCCATGGTGCTGATGCGCGAATCCACCGCCAAGAAGCTGGGGGCGACGCCCCTGGCACGCATCGTGGCCCACAGCCAGCATTCCCAGGAACCCGAATGGTTCACGACCGCGCCGGTGGGCGCCATCCAGAAGCTCTTGTCCAAGGCCGGCTGGACGGCCGACGAGGTCGACCTCTATGAGATCAACGAAGCCTTCGCCGTCGTCACCATGGCGGCCATGACGGAACTGAAGCTCAGCCACGACAAGGTCAACATCCACGGCGGCGCCACGGCGCTGGGGCATCCCATCGGCGCCTCGGGCGCGCGCCTGCTGACCACCCTGGTGGGCGCGCTGCGCAAGACCCAGGGCAAGCGCGGCATCGCCTCGCTGTGCATAGGCGGCGGCGAGGCGGTCGCGATGGCCATCGAAATGGTCTGACACGCCGGCCCGGCACGCCGCGGCTCCCGCCCGCCCTTCCGCCTTCGTATGCGGCCCGGGGCGGGCTGGGTAGCGCAGCTTTTTCATCTCTTTAGGAATTGCAATGCCCGTCATCGAATCCAGGATCAACCCGCGTTCGCAGGCCTTCATCGACAATGCAAACGCCATGCAGGCGCAGGTCGACGACCTGCGCGCCAAGCTGCTGCAGACGGCCAAGGGCGGTAGCGAAGCCGCCCGGGCCAAGCATTTGGCGCGCGGCAAGCTGCTGCCGCGCGAGCGCGTGGAGCGCCTGCTGGACCCGGGCACTCCCTTCCTGGAGCTGTCGCCGATGGCGGCGCACAATGTCTATAACAACGAGGCGCCCGGCGCCGGCATCATCACCGGCATCGGCCGCGTGGCCGGCACGGAATGCGTCATCGTCTGCAACGACGCCACGGTAAAAGGGGGCACCTATTACCCGCTGACGGTCAAGAAGCACCTGCGGGCCCAGGAGATCGCCCAGCAAAACCGCCTGCCCTGCGTTTACCTGGTGGATTCGGGCGGAGCCAACCTGCCCAACCAGGACGAGGTCTTCCC
>DJWC01000041.1:0-391 GCA_002441445.1 Pusillimonas sp. UBA6240 | reverse complement strand
CGCTGGTGAAGGCGGCCACGGGCGAAGAAGTCACGGCCGAGGACCTGGGCGGCGGCGACGTGCACACCCGCCTGTCCGGCGTGGCGGACCACCTGGCCAACAACGACCTGCATGCGCTTTACCTGGCGCGCAATGCGATCGCCAGGCTGAACCACCGCAAGCCGGTGCAGTTGCAGCGCAAGCCCTATGCCGAGCCGCTGTACGATCCCCAGGAACTCAACGGCATCATACCCAGCGATACGCGCAAGCCTTACGACGTGCGCGAAGTCATCGCCCGCATCGCCGACGGCTCGGAATTCGACGAATTCAAGGCCCGCTACGGCACCACCCTGGTCACCGGCTTCGCCCATATCCACGGCATGCCCGTGGGCATCATCGCCAACAACGGCAT
>DJWC01000032.1 GCA_002441445.1 Pusillimonas sp. UBA6240 | reverse complement strand
GGCGGCGATTTCCATCTGGTGCTCGATATCGTCGGACCCGGATGACGCCGCCGCCGCGATCACGGCTTCGAGCTCGGCCTGCTCGGTGGCCAGCTGGTCGAAGTCCGCGTCGGGCTCCGAGTAAGCCGCATAAACCTCTTCCAGGCGCTTGCGCGCGCTGAACAACTCGCCCAGCCCTTCCTCGACCGACTCCCTGACTGTGTGGTCCGGGTTCAGGACGGGCTCTTGCGGCAGATAGCCGATCTTGATGCCGGGCATGGGCAGGGCTTCGCCTTCGATCTCGCGGTCTATGCCGGCCATGATCTTCAGCAGCGNNCAGCAGCGTCGACTTGCCCGAGCCATTCAGGCCCAGCACGCCTATCTTGGCGCCCGGGAAAAACGACAGAGAGATATCGCGCAGAATCTGGCGCTTGGGCGGCACGATCTTGCCGACCCGATTCATCGTGTATACGTATTGAGCCATATAACCAGCAAATCAAAGAAAAAAGGGATAAAGGCCTGATTGTAGGCGGTGTATGAAAATAAAGCGCCAGCCCTTGGCGCCGGATTGATTGAATGGAATCCGCAAGTCCATGGCTGCTGCCCGCGGCGCCGCGCTGCTCGAAGAACTCCGGCCTTGCCGGCACCGAGCGCCGCCCCCGCGCCGCGTGCACGCCGCGCTGACCCGCCAGGCGCCGCCCGGCCGAGAATCACTTAAAATGGTTCTTTCGTTCCGCCGCCGCAGACGCCCATGACAAGCTCCCAAGACACGCCCCTGGTCTTCACCGCCGACGAACTCGACCTGCTGGGCCGCACCGCCGACGCGCTCAGCGCCTACATGGGCAAGCCCGTGCTGGCCGAAGTCGTGGACGCCGACGAAACAGGCTACGAATGGGTGATCTTCTGCGTGCCGCTGGGCGTGGACGACGATCCGGCCGAATATGTCGTGGTGCAGGTCGGCGGCGCCGGCGCGCGGCTGCTGGGCAATACCGGCGGCCTGAAGCTGGCCGAAGGCGAAGTCTACGATTGTGAATACCTGTGGGCGATACAGCTGTCGGACCTGGAAGGCGTGCGCTTCATCAAGATCGATCAGCAGGGGGATGAAGTCGCCTGGGCGGACACGCTGGCCGATGTGCTGCCTTTCGCCATGCTGGACGAGCCCAAAGCGCCGGACGACGACGATGATCAGGATTCCGGCGACGACGATGACGACGATTCCTACGATGTGGAAGACTACGGCGCGCCGCGCACCCTGCATTGACGGGCAAGCTTCCGGCGGGTCGAAGGGCTTGGGCTTGGGCTTAGGCGGGGCCAGGCAGGGGTCCTCTGCCCGCTTTCCGCACGCCGCTCGACCCTGCGCTTCAGGCCATCACGGCCCGTGCCCGGTCGCGCACATAAAGCAGGGCGCCTACCGGCCACATCACGCCCACCAGGGCGCGCGATGCAATGCCCCGCAGCGTCCGGCCCTTGGGCAGGGGCTGATTGCTGTGCCGCAAATGCAATGAGAAACGCGTATAGCGCGCGGCCGCCATCAGAAAGGCCTGCGGCCTGTACCGGAACCAGGGCAGGCATTCGACCACCGTATCCTGGGCCAGGAGCCACAAGCCCAAGGCATGCTGCTGGCTTTCCTTGCCCTGGCTGGATATGGAATCGCGGCTGTCGTGATAGACGCGGAACACCTGGTTCACAAAACGCGTAAGAAATCCCGCGCGCGCGATGGCCCGCCATACCAGGCTTTCCGGCACGAAGCCGGCGATCTCTTCCGGGAAAGGGAACTGCAACAGCACGTCGGTGCGCAGGCAGCCGAACTTCTCGCCCTTGACGTGATACTTGAATGTCATGTCCAGCGCGGTGGCGTCGAAGACATCGCGCGGATACATATCCCCCACGATATGGCCGTCGGGCCGGGCGCACAGGCCGGTAATGGCCACGAATTGGGAGCGCTCGGAGGGCGGTATTTCCCTCCAGGCGGTGGCCATGGCATACAAGGCGTTGGTATCCAGGCTGTCGTCGCTGTCCAGCGCCACCACGAGCTCGCCATTGGCCTTTCTTACGCCCCGGTTGAAGGCGGTCTTCTTGTGCTGATTCTTCTGCCACATATAGTGGATGGGAAAGCTGGCTTCCTGCTGCCAGCCCATGACCATGGCGCGCGTGTTGTCTGTGGACCCGTCATCGACGATGACCCACTCGAAATCCTGGAAGGATTGTTCCCGCAGCGATGAATAGACTCTTTCCAGGGTGTGGGCCCGATTATACGTGGGCGTTATAACCGTAAAAAGATGGCGCCAAGTGGACATGGGGTGAACTGACTTTCTACTTTCTGATATTTATTTATATCCTGCCAAGTTCAATCATAGGCGAAAAAAAATCCGCAGCTCGGTAATCTGCGGATTTCTTGCCATACTTGCATTTTGATACAAGACCCGCGCCCTAAGGGCCGCGAGCGGCGTCCAGACCCGGCGCGCGAGAAGCATTTGCGGCCGCTTTGCCGCGGCGGCGGAGCTGGAATGCCGGGGCTGCCGGGTCGGCGCACCCCGTGCAACCGGGTTGGCAAACCCGGGTTTGCAATACTACCTTAAGCGCGCTTGACCTTTTCCAGCATCTTGAACACGCCTTTGGGCGCACGCACGAATAGGCGCTTGAATGCCTTGCCAAGGCAGCGGCGTTCCAGGGTGTTGCGGCGCGTGCGTTTGATTTCTGCCATGATGATCTCCGAGTCTTTACATGAAGGCTCGCTACCATGCGGGCCCGAAATAAGATAACCAATAATTGTACTTCAAAACTGCTGCGTAGCACAAAAGCCGGGCGGCCGCGGCTGGACGCCGAAGAAAGATTATCATAGCGTCATGAGCTCAGAAATCCGCATCTTCGGCGCACGCCAGAACAACCTCAAAAACCTCGACCTCGCTATCCATACCGGCGAATTGCTGGTCCTGACCGGTGTCTCCGGTTCGGGCAAAAGCTCGCTGGCTTTCGACACGCTGTATGCCGAAGGGCAGCGCCGCTATGTNNTTCTCGCCCTATGCGCGCCAGTTCCTGGACCGCATGGACAAGCCACAGGTGGATCGCATCGAAGGCATACTGCCGGCCATCGCCATCGACCAGGTCAACCCGGTGCGCAATTCGCGCAGCACCGTGGGCACCATGACCGAGCTGAACGACCATCTGAAACTGCTTTTCGCCCGCCTGGGCCACTTGCACTGCCAGTGCTGCGGGCAGCGCGTGCAGCGCGACAGCGCGCAATCCATACAGCAGCAGCTGGCCGCGCTGGCCGGCCCGGCGGATCCGCGCCTGGTCATTACCTTCCCCATCGTCGTTCCCGCCAACTTCACCGAAGACGAGGTGCGCGGCTTCCTGGAGCAGCAGGGCTACACGCGCGTGCATCATGAAGAAACCCGCCTGCATGCGCCGCCCGCCGGCCAGGGCAAAGGCAAGGCCAAGCGCGCCCCCAAGGCCGAGAAGCTGCGGGTGCTGCATGTGGTGCAGGACCGTTTCCGCTTCAGCTCGGCGGAGCCGCAGCGCATAATGGAAGCGCTGGACGCCGCGCTCAAGCAGGGGGCGGGCCACCTGGCGGTCTACGCCATGCCCGAAGCGGGCGAGGCGGATGCGCAAGAAACAGTCTGGCGCTTCAGCAACCGCCTGCATTGCGCCCGCTGCGATATCGAATACAGCACTCCCCTGCCCAGCACCTTTTCATTCAACTCGCCATTGGGGGCCTGCGTATCCTGCCGGGGCTTTGGCCGCGTCATGGGCATCGATTACGGCCTGGTGGTGCCGGATGAAACCAAGACGCTGCGCGAAGGCGCGATCAAGCCTTGGCAAACCACCAGCTACAAAGAATGCCAGACGGAAATGGAGCAATACGCGCCGGCCGCCGGCGTGCGCCTGGATGTGCCCTGGCGGGATCTGGACGAGCGCGAGAAACGCTGGGTCATAGACGGCGCGGCCGACTGGAGAGGCGGGCCGCAAGCCTGGAAAACGCAATGGTACGGCGCCCAGCGCTTTTTCGACTGGCTGGAGTCGCGCGCCTACAAAATGCACGTGCGGGTGCTGCTGTCCAAATACCGCAGCTACACGCCCTGCCCCGCCTGCGGCGGCGCGCGCCTCAAGCCCGAGGCGACGCTGTGGCGCCTGGGCGCCGCCACAGCGCAGGACGGCGACGGCGGCTACCCGCGCTTCATGCCTGTCGGCGCCGCCTGGGATCGCGATCAACTGAACGCCATGCCGGGGCTGGGCCTGCACGATCTGATGCGCCTGCCGATAGAGCGGGTGCGCGACTACTTCGCCGACATCAGCTTCGGCGCGAGCATCGACGCCGCCATCGACCTGCTGTTGAACGAAGTGCGCACACGACTGAAGTTTCTGTGCGATGTGGGCCTGGGCTATCTTTCGCTGGACCGCCAGAGCCGCACGCTGTCCGGAGGCGAAGTGCAGCGCATCAATCTCACCACGGCGCTGGGCACCTCGCTGGTCAATACCCTGTTCGTGCTGGACGAGCCTTCGATAGGCCTGCATCCGCGCGACATGCACCGCGTGGTCGAAGTCATGCACCGCCTGCGCGCCAACGGCAATACGCTGGTCGTGGTCGAGCACGATCCTCAGGTCATGGTCGCGGCGGACCGCATCATGGACATCGGGCCCGGCCCAGGCGAACGCGGCGGCCGCATCGTGTTCGACGGCACACCGGACCAACTGCGCAAGGCCGATACGCTGACGGGCAATTACCTGGGCGGCCGCCTGCGCGTCGAAGCGCCCCGCCCCATGCCTGTCGCGGACAACACACCGCGCCTGGTGCTCGAGGGCGTGCGCGCCAATAACCTGAAGAACATATCGGTTTCCATTCCGCTGGGCAGGCTGGTGTGCGTCACCGGCGTGTCCGGATCGGGCAAGTCCACGCTGATACAGGATGTGCTCTACCCGGCCATACTGAAGCAGCGCGGCAAGCCCACCGAAGCGCCGGGCGAATACGACCGCCTGCTGGGCGCCGAGCAATTGTCGGAAGTGGTCCTGGTCGATCAAACCCCCATCGGCAAGACCGCGCGCTCCAACCCGGCCAGCTATGTCGGCGCCTACGACGCCATCCGCAAGCTGTTCGCACAGGCGCCGCTGGCGCGCGAGCGCGGCTACACCGCCGGCACCT
>DJWC01000075.1 GCA_002441445.1 Pusillimonas sp. UBA6240 | reverse complement strand
CCGGCGCGCAGGGCGCCGGACCGGCAACGAGGAGCAAGACCCCGCCCCGACACCCGGCACGCGTCAACAGAAACCACGGCAGGGCCACCGACCAAAAGAAACCGCAGCGCCACGAACGAACACCAGCCGTCAGTCCCCAGGCGGCGGATTCAATTCCAGTTCATCCTTGCCGTAGAACTTCACACCGATCTGAATACGCCCTCGCCCCTGCGCGCGCCGGTGCCGGTTCGTGTCCCGCAGCGAATAAACGCAACCGCAGTATTCCTGCTGATAGAACTCTTCGCGCTTGCTGATTTCTATCATGCGGGCCGAGCCACCGCCCTTGCGCCAGTTATAAGTCCAGTAGATCAAGTCGGGATAGCGCGCCGCCGCGCGTACGCCGCAGCCATTGATCTGATTCATGTCCTTCCAGCGCGAAATCCCCAGCGAACTCGTAATGGTGTCGTAGCCATGCTCATGCGCATACAGCGCCGTGCGTTCGAAACGCATATCGAAACACACAGTGCAGCGTTGCCCGCGCTCCGGTTCATTTTCCAGCCCCTTCACGCGCTCGAACCAATTGTCGCGATCGTAGTCGGCATCGATGAATTCTATGCCGTGCTCCCGGGCAAAGCGGATGTTCTCATTCTTGCGGATCTCGTACTCGCGATCCGGATGAATGTTGGGATTGTAGAAATAGATGGCATAGTCTATGCCCGAGGCCGTCATCGCCTCCATGACTTCGCCGGAACAGGGCGCGCAGCAGGAATGCAGCAGCACCTTCTTGCGGTCATCGGGAAGCTGAAGCTTGGGTCGCTGGAATTCGGTCATGGCATATAGGGGCGCCGCCGAAGCGGCGCCCAATGATTCTATGAATGGTTCCAGACTATTTTAGCCCCTATCGCCGCAATGCCAAGCTCACGCCCTTGAACGGGGAAGCCGCCTGCGGCCATGCATCGGTGTTGTAAGGCAGCCAGCTCAATCGCCTATCACCGTATTCCAGAGCTCCTTCACCACCGCGCGTTCCCCGCTCAACTCGTCGCTGGGCACGCGGGCTTTCTCCGCTCCCTGCAGCCGCAGCGCGTGCTGTCTCTTGCGGAATGTGCGGTAGGCGTCGGCCGCTCCGCGCGCCAGCTCCGTGGGAATCAGCCCCGCCTCGGCGGCCAGGCCCAGCAGGGCGATATTGCCCAGATTTCCCAGCAGCACAGGATGATGCCGCGCATGGCACAAGACCAGATATTGGGTCACGAACTCCACATCCACCATGCCGCCCCGGTCATGCTTCAAATCGAAATCGGGGCTGCGGTTGGGGTGGCCCGCGCTGATGCGTTCGCGCATGCTCCGCACTTCGCTCTTGAAGGCCTCGGGATCGCGCTCCTGCAACAGAATCTCCTTGCGTATGGCCTCGAAGCGGCGGCCGATGGCGGGATCTCCGGTGACATAGCGGGCGCGGGTGATGGCTTGATGCTCCCATGCCCAGGCATGCTGGGTCTGGTATTGGGCGAAGGCGTCCACCGACACGGCCAGCAGGCCCGCATCGCCATCCGGCCGCAGGCGCAAATCTATTTCATACAGGCGGCCCGATGAGGTCATGGTCGACAGCCACGAGGCCATGCGCCGGCCGAGTTTGGCATAGAGCTCGCCGGCTTCTGCATTAGGGTCGTCGTACAGAAAGACCAGATCCAGGTCCGACGCATAGCCGATTTCCTTGCCGCCCAGCTTGCCATAGGCGATGATGGCGAAATGCGGCGGAGCGAGCGACGCCCGGTCCAGGAGGGCCTGGCGGTCGCGTGGCTGCACCAGCGGCCAGACCCGGTATATGGTCTCGGCCAGCAGCATGTCGGCCAGCGCCGACAATTGGTCGGCCAGTTGCTCGACGGTCAGCACGCCTTCCAAATCCTGGGCCAGCAGCTGGAAGGTGATCTGGTGCTGCGTATCGCGCATCAGATTCATCTGCTGCTCCACATCGGGCTGGCCATCCGGCAAGGTGCAGGCGTCCAGTTCTTCGCGCAATTGCGCGGCGATCTGCCCGAAGTCGGGGGCCTCCATCAGCGTATGCCATTCGATCAGGCTGTCCAGCAGTATCGGATAGCGCCCCAAATACTGCGATGCCCAGGGGCTGGCGCCGACGATGCGGGCCACGCGCGCCAGGGTTTCGGGATATTCGGCGAGCAGCGCCAGGTAGGCGCTGCGCTGGGCGATGTTTTCCACCAGCTCCAGCAGGCGCACCGCGGTGACGTCCGGCGCGCCGGTCTTGCCGGCCGCCTCGATGATGGCCGGCAGCAAGGCGTCCAGGCGTTTGCGGCTGGTGGCGGAAAGGCTGCGTATGCGGTGGCTGTCCAGCAAGGAATTCATGCGGCTGCATACGGTATCGGCGTTGGCGGCGATATGCTGGTGGATATGCGCATCGATATCGGCGCAGGGCGTTTCGGCCTGGAGCTTGGCCGCGGCGGCGGTTTCCTCGCCGCCCATGCCGGCGATGCGGAAGGCGTCGCGGAAAGTCTGCGCGACAAAGGAACGGTGCGCCGCGAGCTGCGCTTCGAACTCCGGCTGCGGCAGCCCCATGGCCTGCGCCAGCCTGGCGCAGGTTTCAGGGTCGCGCGGCAGCAAATGCGTTTGCTCGTCCTCGCGGTATTGCAGCATGTGCTCCACCCGGCGCAGGAAGCAATAGGCTTCCGACAGCCGCTGCGCGATATCCGACGCGATCACTCCCGCGGCGTCCTGCCTACGCAGCGCCTGCAGCAGCCCGCGCTGCTGCAGAGACGGCATGCGCCCGCCGCGTATGAGCTGGTTCAATTGAACGACGAACTCTATTTCGCGTATGCCGCCGTCGCCCAGCTTGATGTTATGGATGGTGTCCACGCCGCTGCGGGCCAGCGCCCGGCGCTGCCAGTCCACCCGTATGCGTTCGCGCAGCCCGCGCAAGGCCGCCAAGGCATCGAAATCGAAATACTTGCGGTAGACGAAAGGCGTGCGCAAGGCCTCGAGCTGCTCCAATTGCGCCGAGACGTCGCTGCCGGGGAAAGCCTGGCAGGGGATGGCGCGCGCTTTCAGCCAGGCATAGCGCTCCCACTCGCGCCCTTGCGTCACCAGATAATTCTCCAGGGCATCCAGGCTCCAGGCCAGCGGGCCCGCGTCGCCGTCCGGGCGCAGGCGCAGGTCGCTGCGGAATACCTGGCCGTCCGCATCGATTTCGGACAGCACGGGCATCATGCGCTGCGTGACGCGCCCGTAGAATTCATGGTGGCTGATCTTGCGGCGCCCTCCGGTCTCGCCTTCTTCGCCATAGAGCAGGATAAGGTCGATGTCCGAGGACACGTTGAGTTCTTCGCCGCCCAGCTTGCCCATGCCGAT
>DJWC01000136.1 GCA_002441445.1 Pusillimonas sp. UBA6240 | reverse complement strand
CGGTCAAGGAAGCCGTCTTCCCCTTCGTGAAATTCCCCGGCGTGGACACCATACTGGGGCCCGAAATGAAATCGACCGGCGAAGTCATGGGCGTGGGCGAAAGCTTCGGCGAAGCCTTCGTGAAGTCGCAGCTCGCCGCCGGCGTGGCGCTGCCGGAATCGGGCACGGCATTCATCAGCGTGCGGGCGCAGGACAAGCCGCGCGCGGTCGAGGTGGCCCGCGGCCTGAGCTCGATGGGCTTCAAGATCGTCGCCACGCGCGGCACCGCGGCGGCCATCGAAGCCGCGGGGCTGGACGTCCAGATGGTCAACAAAGTCACCGAGGGCAGGCCGCATATCGTCGACATGATCAAGAACGGCGAAATCGCCATGGTGATCAACACGGTTGAAGAGCGGCGCAACGCCATCGCCGATTCCCGGACCATACGCACGCAGGCGCTGGCCAATCGCGTCGCCTTCTTCACCACGATAGCGGGCGCCAGCGCGGCGGTAGAGGGTCTGCAGTATCTGCGCCATGGGGGCGGCCTGGTGGTCTATCCCCTGCAGCAACTGCACGCCTCGCTGCCCCCACAGTAAGCCCGCAGCTTGGCGCAGCGCGTTTTCATCACCGGAGCGAGCAGCGGCATAGGCGCCGCGCTCGCTCTTTTTTATGCGCGGCTGGGGGCGCAGGTCGGGCTGGTGGGGCGGCGCGAAGACGCCTTGCGGGCGGTCCTGCGCAGCCTGCCTGCCCAGGGCGGAGGCGGCACCGCGGACGGCCGGGCTCCGGGCGGGCATCGCCTGTATGTCGCCGACGTGCGCGACAGGCCGGCGCTGCATCGCGCGGCGGCGGACTTTCTTGCGGAGGGCCCGGTGGATATCGTCATCGCCAGCGCGGGCATCAGCGTCGGCACGCTCACCGAAGAGCCGGATGATTTCGACGTCCTGTCCGCCGTGCTGGCCACCAATGTGAACGGCACCGTGGCCACCTTCGAGCCTTTCATCGCTTCCATGAAGCAGCGCAGGCGCGGTACGCTGGTGGGCATCGCCAGCGTCGCCGGCGTGCGGGGCCTGCCCGGGGCGGGAGCCTACAGCGCCTCCAAGGCGGCCGTGCGCTGCTATTGCGAAAGCCTGCGGGTGGAATTGCGCGGGACGGGGGTCAGGGTCGTGACCCTGGCGCCGGGCTTCATCCAGACGCCGATGACCGCGCGCAACCCCTACCGCATGCCCTTCCTCATGCCGGTGGACCGCTTTGCGGAAGCCGCCGGCCGCGCCATCGCGCGCGCCAGCAGCTATACTGTCATTCCCTGGCAGATGGGGATCGTGGCCAAGCTGCTGCGTCTCGTGCCCGATGCGCTCTACGACCGTATTGCCGCCGGCCGGCAGCGCAAGCCGCGCCGGCCTGGCGGCGTGGACCGCTGAGCGCCAGGGCCCGGCGCTTCACGGCGCCACGGCGATTGGAATGGCGCGATGGATCCTGCGGCCCGACGCGTCGATCGCCACGACCACGGGCATGTTCTCCACCGTGAATTCGTACATCGCTTCCATGCCGAGGTCTTCATAAGCCAGCACGCGCGCCGATCGGACCGCCTTGGCGACGAGGTAGGCGGCGCCGCCCACGGCAATCAGATATGCGCCCTGGGCTTTGCGAATGGCCTCGATAGCGATGGGGCCGCGCTCGGCCTTGCCGATGGTGACGAGCAGCCCCGTCTGTTCGAGCAGCGCGGGCATGAATTTATCCATGCGCGCCGAGGTCGTGGGGCCGGCGGGACCCACCGCCTCGCCCGCCACGGGGTCGACCGGGCCCACGTAGTAAAGGGCCCGCCCGCGCAGGTCGACCGGCAGCGGCTCGCCGCGCGCCAGCGTATCCGCCATGCGTTTGTGGGCCGCATCGCGCCCGGTGATCAGCTTGCCCGAGAGCAGCAGCGTGTCGCCCGCCTTCCACCGGGCGACCTCCTCACGCGTAAGCGTATCCAGATTCACCGGGATGCCGCCCCGCTGCGGCATGTCGTCCGGTATGCCGGCCCATATCTCTGGGTCGGGCGCGCTCAGCCGCGCCGGCCCCGAACCGTCCAGGGAAAAAGAGATATAGCGGGTGGCTGCGCAATTGGGCAGTATCGCCACGGGCAGCAGCGCGGCATGCGAGGGCGCGTGGGCGACCTTCACGTCCAGTACGGTCGTTTTCCCGCCCAATCCCTGCGCGCCTATGCCCAGCGCATTGATGCGCTCGAACAAGTCCAGGCGCAGGGCTTGCGCCGCATCCCGCGGGCCCGCCTCCATCAGGCGGTGCATGTCTATGGGTTCGAACAGCGAGCGCTTGGCCAGCGTCATCGCCTGCTCGGGGCTGCCGCCCACCCCGACGCCAAGCACGCCGGGCGGACACCATCCGGCGCCCAGGCCGGGGATCTGGGAGACGACCCAGTCCGCCACCGAATCGCTGGGATTGAGCATGGCGTAGCGCGCCTTGACGTCGCCGCCGCCGCCCTTGGCGACCACTGTCAGTTCCAGCGTGTCGCCCTCGACCAGGCCCACATGCACGATGGCGGGGGTATTGTCGCCGGTATTGCTGCGCCGGCCCAGCGGATCGCGGATCATCGAAGCCCGCAGCGGATTGGCCGCATAGCCGTAAGCCAGCGCGACCGCCCGGTCGGCCAATGCCTGCAGGCTGGGCGTAGGGCGATCCGGACTCTCGACGCGTGCGTCCATGCCCAGCCGGGCATAGACGTGGACCACGCCCGTATCCTGGCAGAGCGGCCGATGGCCCGTCGCCGACATTTTGCTGTTCACCAGCAGTTGCAGCAGCGCGTTGCGCGCGGGGCCCTCGGCTTCCAGGTCATAGGCCCGCTTCAGGGCCTGCACGAAATCGGCTGGATGGTAATAGCTGATGTACTGGAGCGCGTCGGCGATGCTGGCGACGATGTCTTCCGCCGCGATGTGGCCTCGCGTCATGGCTGCCTCCTATTTCAGGCTGATCCCCGCGTCTTTGATGACGCTCGCCCAACGCTTGCCTTCTTCCGCGGTAAATGCCTGGAAGGCGCCGGGGGCGTAATCCGCATCGGGCAGCAGGCGGATCCCCTGGTCGGCCATGGACTGGGTGAAGGCCTTGTTGCTCATTGCTTTCTTGTACGCATTGTAGAGCGTGTCGATCACTTCGCGCGGCACGCCCTTGGGGGCGTACAGGCCATACCAGGTCGCCACCTCGAAGCCCGGCACCGCGCTGGCCGACATGGTGGGCACGCCTGGGAATTGCGCCATCGGGCCCGTGGAGGTCAGCCCGAGCGCGCGCACTTTGCCGCCCTTGACCTGGGGCAGCGCGGTATTCGTCTGGTCGAACATGGCGTCCACCTGGCCGCCCATCAAATCATTGAGCGCCGGGCCGGCGCCTTTGTAGGCGATGGGCTGTATCTCGATGCCGGCCTTGCTGGCGAACATGGCCGCCACGAGATGCGATGTCGAGCCCACGCCGGCATTGCTGAAGTTCAGCGCCTTGGGGTTCGCGCGGGCGAACGCCAGCAGTTCGTCGACGGTCTTGAACTTCGACCCTTCGCCGACCAGCAGCACCAGCGGCGTGTCGGGAAAGCGGAAGACGGCATCGAAATTCTTGACCGGGTCATAGCGCAGGTTGTCATACAGGGAAGGCGCGGCCGCCATGTAGCCGATGTGGCCTACGAGGAAAGTGTAGCCGTCCGGTTCGGCGCGGGCGACTTTGGTGGCACCGATGGTGCCGCCCGCGCCGGGGGCGTTCTCGATGACGATGGATTGTCCAAGCTGTTGCGACACCTGGTTGGCGATATTGCGCGCCATGGCGTCGGTGGGCCCTCCCGCCGCGAAAGGCACCACCCAGGTCAGCGCCCTGGAGGGGTATTTGTCTTGTGCATGGGCCTGCGGTGCAAGCGTCGTCGCCGATATGGCGGCCATTGCGGCCAGCGCCGCGGTAAGTCGTTTCATCATTGTCTCCTGATTGGAAGGGGCGGATGTCGCGCATCCCGTTGTCAAAAAATGCGCGTGGGGGATGGGATCGTTTGGCGCCGAGAGGGGTTCACCCTTTGCGCCAGGCCAGCATGTCGTCGACCATGCGCTGTGCGCTGCCCAGGTAATTGGCCGGGTCGCAGAGGCGATCGATGGCCGCGTGGTCCAGCTTGGCGGTGACTTCAGGGCATTCGTACAGGACTTGCGCCAGCGGCAGGCGCGATGTGGCGGCCTTGCGGCAAGCGTCGTAGACGATATCGTGCGCGGTCTGGCGGCCCAGGTGGGGGGCCAGGCCCATCATCACCGCCTCGGCGACGATCAGGCCCCCGGACAGGTCCAGGTTACGCCGCATGCGCGGCGCATCGACCTCCAGGCCGGCGAGCATGAGTTTCGCCTGGTTCAGCGCGCCCGCCGTCAGGATGAAGGATTCGGGGATGCAGGACCATTCGATATGCCAGGGCCCGGTGGCGCGCTCGAAATCATGCAGCATGGCGTCCAGCGCCAGGCCCGCGTGCTGGCGCACGGTCTTGGCGGCGCTCCAGATCAGTTCGCAGGAAATGGGGTTGCGCTTCTGCGGCATGGTGCTCGATGCGCCGCGGCCTTTGACGAAAGGCTCGAAGGCCTCGCCCAGCTCGTTGCTCATCATCAGCATGACGTCCAGGGCGATCTTGCCGAGCGCGGCGGTGACCAGTCCCAGGAACTGCACGGCTTCGGCCAGCCCGTCGCGGGCGACGTGCCAGGTGACCGGCGCCGCCGCGAGCTGGAGCTCTTCCATCAGAGCGGCGTTCACCGCCAGGCCCTGGTCGCCCAGCGAGGCCAGGGTGCCGGCGGCGCCGCCCAGTTGGCCGACGAGCACGCGCGGCTTCAATTGGCTCAGGCGCTCCCGGCTGCGCCGCACGGCCAGCAGCCAGACGGCAGCCTTGTAGCCGAAGGTCACGGGCAAGGCGTGCTGCAAGTGCGTCCGTCCGGCCATCGGCGTATCCCGGTAGCGTTCGGCCAGCCCGGCGAGCAGGCCGTCGACCGCTTCCAGATCCTTTTCGATCAGCGCGAGCGCATCGCGCACCTGCAGCACGGTGGCCGTATCCATGATGTCTTGCGTAGTGGCGCCCCAGTGCAGATATTCGCCTTCGGCGCCGCAGATTTTCGCCAGTTGATGCACCAGTGGAAGGATGGGATAGCCCACGATCTCGGTCTCGGCCTTGAGCGCGGCAAGGTCGATCTTCGATGCGTCGGCGCGCTCCGCGATGGCCCGGGCGGCTTGCTCCGGGATGACGCCCAGGCGGCCCTGCACGGCGGCCAGGGCCACTTCCGTCTCGACGTAGCGGGCCACCGTGGCGCGGTCGTCGAAGACGGCGCGCATGGCCCGCGTACCGAACATGTCTTTGAAAATACTGGAGTCGAGAACAGAAATAGGCATTATATATGTCCGATCTTTATAAGTTGTTCGAACATATTATCAGGCGCGGAATCGTACTGTCAATGCTTTTATAAAGGGCCCGCGGCCGCGGGCGGGCGCCGAGGCCGCGGCCATCCGGTTTCTTCGCGATGCCGATATCGCGTATCCTTCCGGCTGTGCCGGGGCGTTGCGGCCCGACGGCGACAGACCGATTACACAATGATGACTTCAATGCGCTTTACAGAGATCGCCGCCGTTCTGGCCCGAAGAATCGCCGAGGGCACATACGCCGTCGGCGCCTTGATGCCGACCGAGAAAGCACTGATGACGGAATTCGGCACCAGCCGGCACACCATCCGGGCCGCCTTGCAGCAATTGCAGGATTCCCGCCTGGTGTCGCGCCGGCGGGGCAGCGGCACCCTGGTCGAGGCGCGAACCGCCTCGACCGGGTTCGCCCAATCGCTGGGGTCGCTGGAGGATCTGGTCGCACTGGCGGCGACCAGCCCCCGGCAGCTCAAATCGGTGAAGGAGGTGGTGGTCGACCAGGAAACGGCGCGCGTGCTGAAGGTGGACGCGGGCACGCGCTGGCTGCGCTTCAGTTCCTTGCGGCTGGGGCGGGACGGCGCGCCCATGGTATTGACAGACGTCTATGTGGATGTACGCTACCGGGACATCAAGAGCGCCGTCAAGGGATCCCCCGACCGCCTGATTTCAGCGGTGATCGAAGAGCGCCACGGCTTGCGCATCATGTCGGTGCAGCAGGATATCAGCGCGTGCTCTTTACCCGATGCCGTCGCCGACCAGCTATTGGCGCCTCGCGGCGGGCCAGGCCTTTTCATCCTTCGCCAGTACCGGGACGGCGCGCGCAACATCGTCGCCGTCTCGACCTCTTATCATCCCGCCGACCGATACCAATTCTCCACCGTGCTGGTTCGGGAAAAGTAGGCGGCGGTCTGCCGGCGGTCAGCCCACGTCGTCCAGGGCTTCTTCGTCCAGATGAGCGACGCGGCCCCAGTCCAGCATGCGCCATTGGCGCCCGGCGCCGATCGAGAAGCGGTTGATGCTGGTGTTGAGGATGGGGGCGGGCCGGGGGGCGGTCAGGTCCAGCCCGCTGGCCCTGCGCCAGGCGATGTCGATGACGCCGCCATGCGAAAACACCAGGACATTGCGGCCGGGATGGCGCTCCGCCAGAGCCTCGAACGCATGCGCCACGCGCTGTGCGAAAGCCTGCAGGCTTTCGCCTTGCTCTATGGCCTGCAAAGGGTCGCGCAAGTCGATGTGCGGCATGGCCTGCGCCATGCTGGTCCAGTCGCGGCCTTCGTAGATGCCGTAGCTGCGTTCGCGCAGATCCGCGTTGCGCTCTATGGGCAGGCCGAAATGCGCCGCCGCGGCGCAGGCTGTGTCGTAGGCGCGGCACAGGTCGCTGCTGACGATATGGTCCACCCGCGCATCGAAGGACGCCGAGCGCAGGTAGAGTTCCAATTGCCGCGCCTGGCGTCGGCCGATCGGGCTTAAAGGTATGTCCCGCCAGCCCTGCAGGCGCCTGTCGGCGTTCCACTGCGTTTCGCCGTGGCGTATGAGCCAGAATCGTGTGTCGTCCATCTATATCTTCCAGGCCGCGGCAACAGGCCGCGGCGACTCGCCATCCATCGGGGATTCTAATGCAATCCGCAGCGGCATGAGGCGCTGGCGCCCGTTTTATGCAGCATGCCGGGCGGCGGGCGGCCGGGCCGGGCCTGAACGCCGCGGCGCCTGGCCATCGTCCCGCACACGCTTTAAATTCTTGCGGGCTGCGGCCCGGCAACCTTACACTCTCGCCTGCTACAAAATATTTACCTCACAATAAACAGGCTGAATCTTTCATGTCCAATAATTATTTCCCACGCTGGCGCAAAGTGCAGGGCGGCTCCGGGCTGGTCGTGCAGCCCGATGAATGCATGTCGTGGCCGCAGAACATCGCCATGGGCGCGCAGCACGTCGTGGCCATGTTCGGCTCGACGATACTGGCTCCCTTGCTGATGGGCTTCGACGCCAATGTCGCCATCCTGATGTCGGGCATCGGCACCTTGATTTTTTTCGTCTTCGTCGGCGGGCGGGTGCCCAGCTACCTGGGTTCCAGCTTCGCTTTCATCGGCGGGGTCATCACTGTGACCGGGTATGCGGGCGCGGGCGCCAACGGCAATATCGGCATCGCCCTGGGGGCCATCATCGCCTGCGGCTTCGTCTATACCTTGATCGGCCTCCTGGTGTGGTGGATGAATGCCAGGTCGGGCGGCGGCGCGGATTGGATCAATACCTGGATGCCGCCCGTCGTCACCGGGGCCATCGTGGCCGTGATCGGGCTGAACCTGGCGCCGATCGCCGCCAAGGGCGCCATGGGCGGCTCCACCTTCGACGCCCTGATGGCGCTGATGACGGTGCTGTGCGTGGGCGGGATCGCGGTCTACACGCGGGGCGCGATGCAGCGCCTGCTGATTCTGGTCGGATTGCTGCTTGCCTGCGTGATTTACGCCATCTTCACCAATGGCCTGGGCTGGGGCAAGCCCATGGATTTCAGCGCCGTGAGCAGCGCGCCCTGGCTGGGCCTGCCGCGCTTCGCCGCGCCGGTATTCGAACTGCACGCCATGAGCGTGATCGTACCGGTGGCCATCATCCTGGTGGCTGAAAACCTCGGCCACATCAAGGCCGTCAGCGCCATGACGGGCCGGAATCTGGATGTCTACCTGGGCCGCGCTTTCGTGGGCGACGGGGTGGCCACCATGGTGTCGGGCGCGGTGGGCGGCACGGGCGTCACCACCTATGCGGAAAACATCGGCGTCATGACGGTGACCCGCATCTATTCCACGCTGGTGTTCGTCATCGCCGCCCTGATCGCCATATTGCTGGGTTTTTCGCCCAAGTTCGGGGCCTTGATCCAGACCATCCCGGGGCCGGTGCTGGGCGGCATGTCGGTCGTGGTGTTCGGCCTGATCGCCGTGGCCGGGGCGCGCATCTGGGTGGTGAACCAGGTGGATTTCAGCGATAACCGCAACCTGATCGTCGCCGCCGTCACCCTGGTGCTCGGCGCGGGCAATTTTTCCATCCAGATCGGCGCATTCAAGCTGGACGGCATCGGCACCGCGACCTTCGGCGCCATCATTCTGTACGCGCTGCTGCGCATTGGGTCTTCCAAAGACGCCCGCCGCGCCTGATCGAGCGGGCCCGACTGCGGCCAGCCGGCCTGATCCCGGTCGGCTTGGCCGCGTCGCGCTTCGTTCTGGGCCCGGCCTGATCGCGGCCCGCAACCGCTTTCAGCGGCGGAAAACGCCGCGCAAGCGCACGGCTTGCAATTTCCGCCAACTTTGCCGACAATATACCCATACCCCCGGTTGCAACCCAGGCCGGGGTTTTATTTTGAGCTAGGTCTAATTGTTGTTAAAGCTATAAAAATCCAACAGTTCCTTTAGTTCACACTATCGGGCAGCGGCATCTGCCCAACGCACCTTTTACACAATAGGCGCTCCATGCAAGGAGCGTCTTTTTACTTTTTGATCAGGAATACCAATGTCTGCGATACCGTTGACAGCACGCGGCGCTGAGCGCCTGCAAGAAGAATTACACCGCTTGAAGACCGTCGAAAGGCCTGCGGTCATCAATGCCATCGCCGAAGCGCGCGCGCAGGGCGACTTGTCCGAGAACGCGGAATACGACGCCGCCCGAGAAAGGCAGGCTTTCATCGAGGGCCGTATCAAGGAACTGGAAGGTACGCTGTCCAACGCCCAGATCATCGACCCGGCGTCGCTGGATGTCGACGGCAAGGCCGTTTTCGGCGCTACGGTCGAAATCGAGGATCTGGCTTCGGGCGAACGCCTGAAGTACCAGATCGTGGGCGATGTCGAAGCCGATATCCGCTCCAACCTGATCTCCGTGTCCAGCCCGGTGGCGCGCGCCCTGATCGGCAAGGGCGAAGGCGACGTGGTCGAAGTCCAGGCTCCGGCAGGCGTGCGCGAGTTCGAAGTTTTAAATGTCAGCTATCTGTAACTGCAGGGTCGGGCGATCCGCTTGCGCCCAGCCCGCAATGTCAGCTATCTGCAGTTGCGGCCTCGGGCGATCCGGCCGCGGCCAGGCCGCTGCAACACGGCGGCCCGCCATGGCAGCCCGCCTGCTTGAAGCAGCCCATTAAAGAGCCCATCCATAGCGGTTGGGCTTTGGCTTTATAATTCCCGCCTTTCCGCCCTCCAAGGGGCATCAATCCGCCAAACCGGTACGTTTCGAATAAACGGCATGCTCCGCTTGCCGCGGCGCTGCTTCCCGATGGGGCGCGCCGGCGGAGCGGTTTTGCCGGGACCGATCGAGGGCCGCGGCGGGGCGGGTTCGCGGATCAGCGCTTGCCGCGCAAGCCGCGCCGGGCTCCGGCCCGCAGGGTCAGCGAACTGCCCGTGCGGCGGGGGATGCCGTGGGCGGGCCTTTCGGGGGTGGCGGCGCCGCGGCGCGCCGCGGCGGCGGGCCTCGCGGCTTTCTCGGCCGTGCGCTTGGCTTTTTCGGTGCGCCGGCTGCGGCTTATGCCTTCCGCGGCCTGTTTTTTGGGCGTGTGGGGTTCCGATGGCTTGCGGATCGCCCGCGTCGCATTTTCGGCTTCGGCGCGGGCCTGCTGGGCGGCGGGGTCGGGGCGATAAATGATCAGCGTCTTGCCCAAGTGATGAACCAGCGCGCAGGAAAGCCTGTCGCATATGGTTTCCAGCATGGCGTTGCGCGCTTCGCGCTCTTCGCCGGCCACGCGGACCTTGATCAAGTGGTGGGCGTTCAGGTTGAGGTCGATTTCTTTCAGGACGGCGTCGGACAAGCCGCGGTCCCCGATCAGCACCACGGGACGCAAAGAATGGGCGGCGGCGCGCAAGGCGCTGCGCTCTTGGGATGTAATATCTAGTTTAGCCATGGTGAGATTGTACGGGAATGGCCAAGAAAAAATTCTCGAAAGAATGGGTGCATCAGCATATTAACGATCCCTACGTCAAAATGGCGCAACAGAAGGGGTACAGGGCTCGCGCGGCGTTCAAGCTGACCGAAATCCTGGACACTGAAAAACTGTTGCGGCAAGGCGACGTGGTGGTCGATCTGGGCGCGGCTCCCGGCAGTTGGTCGCAAGTGGCGCGCGAGCGCATGGTCGGCCCCGGCGGGGTGTTGAAGGGGCGCATCATCGCGCTGGATCTTCTGCCCATGGAGCCGATCGCGGGCGTGGAATTCATCCAGGGCGATTTCCGCGAGGACGCCGTGCTCGAGCAGCTCAAAAATTTGCTCGGCGGCGCTCCGGTGGACCTTGTGATTTCCGATATGGCCCCCAATTTATCAGGTGTGGGCTCAGCGGATTCAGCTAGAATTCAGCATGTGTGTGATTTGGCGCTTGATTTTGCCGTCCAGCATCTCAAGCCGGAAGGCGCGTTGGTCGTCAAGGCGTTTCACGGCAGCGGGTTTTCCCAGATCGTGGAATCATTCAAGCGATATTTCCAGCGTGTGGTGGAACGCAAGCCCAAGGCCTCGCGCGATAGGTCCTCCGAAACCTTTCTGGTGGCGCGGCGTTTGAAGCCCTAAGCCAGGTTTTCTTAAACATGATTCCTTCTATCGGGGTAGAATGAATCCATTGACATACTTGTATTGCTGCCGTGTTCGCGGGGGTTCTGCAAGCCGAGGTTACGAGTAGGAGGTTGGCTTTGAACAACTCTTTTTCCAAGGTCGCCATCTGGATGGTGATCGCGCTGGTTTTGTTTACCGTTTTCAAGCAATTCGACGGCCGCGCTCCCACCACCGATACGGTGACTTACACCCAGTTCATGAATGATGCGCAGGCGGGCCGCATCACCAAGGTGGACATCCAGGGCGATACCCTGTATGTCACGCCCGATGCCGGCCGGCCCTACAGCCTGACCTCGCCCGGCGACCTGTGGATGGTCCCCGAGCTGGTCAAGGCGGGCGTGCAGGTTTCCGGGAAAGCCCGCGAAGAGCCTTCCTTCCTGACCAGCCTGTTCATCTCCTGGTTCCCCATGCTCCTTCTGATCGGGGTGTGGATATTCTTCATGCG
>DJWC01000023.1 GCA_002441445.1 Pusillimonas sp. UBA6240 | reverse complement strand
ACATCGCCGGCTGCATGGTCACCGATGGGGTCGTGCGGCGCGATGCGCAGGTACGGCTGCTGCGCAACCATGTGGTCCAATGGACGGGCTGGCTGGATTCCCTGCGGCGCTTCAAGGATGACGTCAAGGAANNACGCTCAAGGGCAATAACGACATCCAGATCGGCGATCAGCTTGAATTCTTCGAGATCAAAGAAATCGCCCGGACACTGTAATCATGGGTCGCCATAAATCCAAACCCGCCGCGGGCCGGAATACCCGGCTGGCCGACCAGATCCAGAAAGATCTGGCCGGCCTGATACAGCGCGAGATCGATGTTTCGCGGGCGGGCCTCATTACGCTCACCGGCGTCGAGCTTTCGGCCGACTACGCCCATGCCAAGGTGTATTTCACCGTCATGGGCGCGGAGCCGGAAACGGCGCGCGCGGCGCTGACCGAAAAGGCGGGCTGGCTGCATTCGCTGCTTTTCAAGCTGCTGCATATTCACACCGTCCCCACCTTGCGCTTCATCCACGACGACCAGCTCGCTCGCGGCATCGCGCTGTCGCAACTCATCGACCAGGCCAATCGCCCCCAGGCCGAGATCTTCAAGCCCTCGGAACCCGAGGACCCCGACGAACAGCCTTGAGGCTGTCGTTTTTTCATGGATTCGTAAAACGATGGCTTCCCGACGCGGGCAGATGCTCGATGGTGTCCTGTTGCTGGACAAACCGGAAGGTTTATCCAGCAGCCACGCCCTGCAGCGCGCCAAGCGCGCGCTGGATGCGCGCAAGGCCGGCCATACGGGCACGCTCGACCCTTTCGCCACCGGCCTCTTGGTGTGCTGCCTGGGGCGCGCCACGAAAATTTCCGGCCATATGCTCGATGCCGACAAGAGCTATATCGCCACGCTGCGCTTCGGGCAGGAAACCGATAGCGGCGATCTCACAGGCCATATCGTCAGCGAGGCCGGGCCGGATTTCACCGGCGTGCAGCGCGCCGACCTGGAGCGCGTCCTGGCTGAATTCCGCGGACGGATCGAGCAGATACCGCCCATGTATTCGGCCTTGAAGCGCGACGGAAAGCCCTTGTATGAATATGCGCGCCAGGGCATAGAGCTGGAGCGGCCGCCGCGCCAGGTCACCCTGCACAAGCTGGAACTGCTGGAGCTGGACGGCATGCAGGCGCGGATCGAGGTCGAGTGCAGCAAGGGTACTTATATACGCACGCTGGCCCAGGATATCGGCCGCCGGCTTGGCTGCGGCGCGCATCTGGCGGCCCTTCGGCGCACAGCGGTCGGCCCGTTCCGCCTGGAAGATGCGGTGGGGCTGGAGGCATTGCAGGCCATGCCCGACCCCCAGGCCGCCTTGATGGCCATGAATGCCTTGCCCGCCGGCTTGCTGCCGGCAACTCCCAAACAAAAGGATGAATTATGAATCGCGCTTTGCGCAATGTGGCGATCATCGCCCACGTCGATCACGGTAAGACCACGCTAGTGGACCAATTGCTGCGCCAGTCGGGAACCTTCCGCGAGAACCAGCAGATTTCCGAACGGGTCATGGATTCCGGCGATATCGAGAGGGAACGCGGCATTACCATCCTGGCCAAGAACTGCGCGGTGCAGTACGAGGGCACGCACATCAACATCATCGACACCCCGGGACACGCGGACTTCGGCGGCGAGGTCGAGCGCGCCCTGTCCATGGTGGACGGCGTGGTGCTGCTCATCGACGCGCAGGAAGGCCCNNCGCGTGCTGTCCATGGTCGACGGCGTCGTGCTGCTGGTCGACGCGGTCGAGGGGCCCATGCCCCAGACGCGTTTCGTGACCCGCAAGGCGCTGGCGCTGGGCCTCAAGCCCATCGTGGTGGTGAACAAGATAGACCGCCCGGGCGCCCGTCCCGACTTCGTCATCAATGCCACGTTCGACTTGTTCGACAAGCTGGGCGCCACCGAAGAGCAATTGGATTTCCCGGTGATCTACGCTTCCGGCCTGGCGGGTTACGCCGGCCTGACCGACGATGTGCGGGAAGGCGACATGCGGCCGCTGTTCGAAGCCATACTGAAGTATGTGCCGCAGCGCGAGGACGACGCCGAAGGTGCTTTCCAGATGCAGATCATCTCGCTGGACTACAGCAGCTATGTGGGCAAGATAGGGGTGGGCCGCATCAATCGCGGGCGCCTGAGTCCAGGGCAGGATGTCGTGATTAAGTTCGGCCCCGACGGCCAGCCCATCAAGGGCCGGGTCAACCAGGTGCTGAAATTCCAGGGTCTGGAGCGTGTGCTGGTCGACGAGGCCGAGGCCGGCGATATCGTGCTGATCAACGGTATCGAAGAGATCGGCATAGGCTGCACGCTGATGGATCCCGCCCAGCCCGAGGCGCTGCCCATGCTGCGTATCGACGAGCCGACCCTGACCATGAACTTCATGGTGAACACCTCGCCCCTGGCCGGCCGGGAAGGCAAGTTCGTGACCAGCCGGCAACTGCGCGACCGCCTGGAACGCGAGCTGAAGTCCAATGTGGCCCTGCGGGTGCACGATACCGACGACGATACGGTATTCGAAGTCTGCGGGCGCGGTGAACTGCATCTGACCATATTGCTGGAAAACATGCGCCGCGAAGGCTATGAACTGGCCGTGTCGCGGCCGCGCGTGGTATTCAAGGAAGAAAACGGCGTGCGCATGGAGCCCTACGAATTGCTGACGGTGGATGTCGAAGACAGCCATCAGGGCGGCGTCATGGAAGAGCTCGGCCGGCGCAAGGGCGACCTGCAGGATATGCAGGCCGACGGCCGCGGCCGCACCCGCCTGGAATACCGCATTCCCGCGCGCGGGCTGATCGGTTTCCAGAGCGAATTCATGACCCTGACGCGCGGCACCGGCTTGATGAGCCACATATTCGACGACTACGCCCCCATGCGCGAAGGCGGCGTGGGCGACCGGCGCAATGGCGTGCTGATCAGCCAGGACGATGGCACGGCCGTGGCCTATGCCTTGTGGAAGCTGCAAGAGCGCGGCCGCATGTTCGTATCGCCCCAGGATCCCTTGTACGAAGGCATGATCATCGGCATACACAGCCGCGAAAATGATCTGGTGGTCAATCCCATCAAGGAAAAGAAGCTGACCAACGTACGCGCTTCCGGCAAGGACGAGCACATCGACCTGGTCCCGCCCATACAGCTGACGCTGGAGTACGCGGTGGAATTCATCAACGACGATGAACTGGTCGAGGTCACGCCCAAGTCCATACGGCTGCGCAAGCGCTACCTGCAAGAGCACGAACGCCGCCGCATGTCGCGCGAAGCGGGCTGATGAAAAAGCGAGGCGCGGCGCCTCGCTTTTTTTTGCCGCTGGATGCGGGCTTATGCCGCGCGGCGCAGTTTCACCGCCGGAAAATCCACCGGTACGGCAAAAGCGATGTTGATATAGTTCGTGAACAGGTTCAGGGCGACGTGCGCCAGGATCTCGACGATCTCCTCGTCGCTGAAACCGGCGTCGCGTACCGCCTGCACGTCAGCATCGCTCGTCTGCCCACGCGCATCGACCAGCTTCAGCGCGAAGCGCAGGGCCGCGGCGGTCTTGGGCTCGGACGACGCGCCGGCCTGCGCGGCCGACAGTTCTTCCGGCGTCGCGCCGGCCTTGAGGCCCAGCGCCGTGTGGGCCGCAAGGCAGTATTCGCAAGCATTGCGGTCGGCGACGGCCACCGCGATCTGCTCGCCCAGCTTGGCGCCGATGGTCCCCGTGCCCAGGGCGCCGAAAAACCCCCATAGGCTCTTGAGTGCGGCGGTGGAATTGGCGGCTGCCTTGAACATGGCGGGGGTCGCGCCGAAAGCGCCGTGGATTTGCGCAAGCAGCGCGTGACGCTCGCCGGTGGCGTTGCGGGTCTCGATAAGAGGAACTCGGGACATGATGACACTCCTTGAAGTCGGTGAGTGCCGCAGCCGAATGCTGCGCACGATGGAAATAATAGATAAAATCATTGGACCTGGAGTGCAATTCAATGCGTTAAAGTTGTCTTAAAGTCCATGATTCACACTGAGTCTTCCACGTCTTCGATAGATCGGCTATCCGCCGTGCTGGAGCGCTTTCGCGTGCGGGCCGGGCTGTTCCATACGGGGGCGCTGTGCGGCAATCACAGCTTCGAGGCTGTGCCGGGGCGCGCCTTCATGCATGTGCTGCGCCGGGGCGAGATGGAAGTCAGGCATCTGCCCGGCGAGACCGACATGCCCGTCCTGCATCTGGCCGAACCCACATTGCTGCTCTATCCCAGGCCGCTACACCATGTCTTCGTGAATCCGCCGCAAGAAGGCGCGGACTTCACCTGCGCGACGCTCGACTTCGACGGCGGCGACCGCAATCCGATCGTGCAATCCCTGCCTGCGGTCGTACGCGTGCCGCTGAGCGGAATCGAGGGCCTACGGCCCGCACTGGACCTGCTGTTCGCGGAATCCGACCATGTGCGCTGCGGCTCGCGCCTGCTCGCCAATCGGCTGTTCGAGGTGGTGCTGATCCAGTTGCTGCGCTGGATCGTCGACCATCCGGCGGAGGTCGGCGTGGCGAGCGGCTTGATCATGGGCTTGTCCGACCCGCGGCTGGCCAAGTCGCTGGTGGCGTTGCACCGCGCGCCGGGAGAGGACTGGCCGCTGGAGCGCATGGCGGCGATTGCCGGGATGTCGCGCAGCGCCTTCGCGGCCGCATTCAAGGCTGCGACAGGCAATACGCCGGCGTCCTATCTGACCGATTGGCGGCTGACCCTGGCCGCGTCGATGATGCGGACCGGCCGGCCGGTGAAGCTGATCGCTGCGGATCTGGGGTTCGCTGGCACGGCATCCTTGTCCAAGGCCTTTCGGCAGCGCATGGAGGTTTCGCCGCGCGCGTGGCTGGAAAAATCGGGCGCCGCCGCGCCGCGCCGCGCGCGCAAGCCTACAGCACGAACGGACGCCCCGTAACCGGCGTGGTGGCCACCGCCATGTCCTGTTCCGCCATGATCCCTGCCTGCCAGCCCTTGCGGCCCGCCTCGATGGCCAGCTTGAAGGCCTCCGCCATCATCACNNCGCATCGAAACCCAGCTCCATCGCCTGCGCCGCGTCCATGGGCGAGCCTATGCCGGCGTCCACGATCAGAGGTACATCGGGAAGCCGCTCGCGCAGCGTGCGCAGCGCATAGGGATTGATCAGCCCTTGGCCCGACCCTATGGGCGCGCCCCAAGGCATCAGAATGCGGCAGCCCACATCCAGCAGCCGCTGGCAGCTCACCAGATCGTCCGTGCAGTACGGAAAAATCTCGAACCCTTCTTTGACCAGGACCTCGGCCGCCTTGACCAGCTCGAAGGGATCGGGCTGCAGCGTGTACTGGTCGCCTATCACCTCCAGCTTGATCCAATGCGTGTCGAAGACTTCACGCGCCATATGGGCCAGCGAAACCGCCTCGGCGGCGGTGTAGCACCCCGCCGTGTTCGGCAGCAGGCGCGCGCCGCTCTGCCGGATCAACTGAAAAAAAGAAGGCTGCCCGGTGGGGCCGGTATCCGTGCCCGCAACCGCCATTTGCCGCTTCAGGGCCACGGTGACGACTTCCGCGCCCGAAGCTTGTATGGCCTGTTGCAGCACCAGCGGCGAAGGATAGCCCGCGGTGCCCAGAAAAAACCGACTGTTCAGTTCAGTGTCGGCGATAGTCCAGCTCATGCTCAGCCTCCGCTGATGGGTTCGAATGTGGTGACTTCGTCCTGGTCATTCAAGACGAAAGAAGCGCGCGCTTGCTTGGCCACGTGCCGGCCGTTGACTGCCGTGGCGATGGGCGAGTCGGGCCGGTCGGCCTCTTTGCCCAGGCTGCGCAGCAGCGTCTCCAGGGTCGATGACGGGGCGATGCTATGTTCCCGGCCATTGACGGTTATACGGATAGTACTCACTTTACTTATGCTCGGTGTGTCATGTAGTGGATAAAACATGCGCCAGCGCATCGTCGGCCAGGGCGGGCGCGATCAGCCAGCCATGGCGGAACAGCCCGTTGATGCGGGTCAGCCCGTCTTCGTGCTCGGTGCGCGGCAGGTTGTCGACCAGAGCGGGCCGCAGATTGGTTTCGCTGTGCACCACCCTGGCCTCGGACAGCGCCGGCACGACGCTGTGGGCCGCCGCCAATAATTCTACCGTGCTGCGCAAAGATACGGGCGAGCGGTCTTCGCTTTCGATTTCGGTAGCGCCCACCACGATGATGTCGTCCCTGCGTGGCACCAGATAGACCCGGTGGCGGGGATGCAGCAGCCGCGTCGGGCGTTGCAGGCGCACGCCCGGCGCGTGCAGCCAGAAAACTTCGCCGCGCACGCCGCGCACATTCGTGCAGGCCAGGGTTTGGCCGTTCGCCGCGCCCGGCTGCTGCCTGGCGCCCAGCCCGCGCACGTCGAAAACGTGGTCGAACTCGAAGCTGGCGTCCGACGTGCGCAGCACGCCTGGTTCGGCGGAGATGACCGGGCTGCCCCACTGCCAGTCCGCCGAAGTCGCCGCCGCCTGCAGGCCTTGCATGACATCCACGGTATTCAGGTGCCCTTCGTGGGGCAGCAGCCAGGCATGCGTGGGCCCGTGGATGTCCGGCTCGAGCTCGGCCAATTGCTCCTGCGAAATGGCTTGCGGCTTGTGCTCGGCCGGGGCTTTCTGTTCCAGCAGGCTGATGATGCGGCGCGCGGCTCCGGTATCCTCGCGGTGCGCCAGCAGCAGGCTGCCCGCCTGCGACAATGAAATCTGGCCGGGCAGGGCGGGAATGATCTGGGCCCAGCGCTGCATCGAACGCAGCCCGTAGTTGAATACATTGAGCTCGGCGCATTCGAGTTCAGCCGTGGGGCTGAGCATGCCGGCCGCCGTCCAGCCGGCCGCGCCCCGGGCCAAGGGGCCGGGCGCCGGGTCGAAGACGCTGACCCGATGGCCCGCCTCGGTCAATAAATAAGTAAGCAGGCGCCCGAGCAGCCCCGCCCCAGCAATGCCAATATTCATTTGTATGCCTGAGAGTGTGTGAAGAGAGGCGTCCGGGACGCCCGTTCCATATTCGGAAACCGATTAAAGTTTCGGCCTTAAAAATAAATTAGTCAACATTATTTTTAAAAAACGGTACAATTTATTCCTATTTTTCAAATTTCCTTGATATGACTACAGCAAATCCCATTATCCTCGACGAGCAGAAAATCGACGGCAATACCCCTACGATGCGTCTCTTCGCTTTGCTGGAGGTCATTGCCCAGAAGAATCAGTATTTTTCGTTGCAGAGCCTGGTCGACGAGCTCGGCCTGCCCAAGCCGACCTTGCACCGCATGCTGCAGCAGCTCGAAGGCGCCGGCATGATCCAGCGCGACGGCGACGGCCGCCAATACAGCACGGGCCAGCGTTTGCGGCGCATGGCGGAAAACCTGCTGCTGAACGACACGGTGCACGGCGCGCGCCATGCGGTGCTGCGCCAACTGGTCGAGGAAGTGGGTGAAAGCTGCAATATAACGACATGCTCCGGCGACGAAGTATTGTATCTGGACCGGGTGGAAACCGTGGCGCCGCTGCGCTTTTACCTGCATCCCGGTTCGCGCGTGCCTGTGCATTGCTCGGCCAGCGGCAAGCTGTTCCTGGCCCAGATGACGCCATCGCAGCGCCGGCGCCTGCTGGCCCAGGCCAGCCTGAGCCGCTACACGAACAAAACGCTGACCACGGTCGAGCAGATGGAGGCGGAAATAGAGCGGGTGCGGCGCGACGGCTATGCGCTGGACGACGAAGAGTTCCTGCCGGGGCTGCTCTGCGTCGCGGTGCTGGTGCCGGCGGCGGAGGGCAAGTCCAACATGGCGGTCGCCATACAGGCGCCCATCATGCGCATGACCGCGGAAAAGTCATTGCAATGCCTGCCCGCGTTGCAGCGCGCCGCGGCGGCGCTGGCCGATATCGAAAAGGCCAATAGCCTGGAAGGCTAGGGCCGGCCGGCGGCGGGCCCGGCGCATTCTCCCCAGATCAAAAGGATTTCTCATGTCTCAGGCTTCGGCGGCCATGCCGCCCATGCATAACGTATCGGTCAGGGCCTTGTTCGGCCTGGATTCCGATTTGATGGTTCCCGCCTTCATCGACCGCGACGAACATGTTCCCGAGGTCGATGAAGTCTATCGCTTCAATCACGATGTCACCCTGGCGATATTGGCGGGTTTTGCGCGCAACCGGCGCGTCATGGTGCAGGGCCTGCACGGGACGGGCAAGTCCACCCATATCGAGCAGATCGCCGCCAGGCTGAACTGGCCCTGCGTGCGTGTCAACCTGGACGGGCATATCAGCCGGCTGGATCTGGTCGGCAAGGACGCCATAGTGGTGCGCGACGGCCTGCAGGTCACCGAATTCCAGGAAGGAATCGTGCCCTGGGCGCTGCAGCGGCCCGTCGCGCTGATATTCGACGAGTACGATGCGGGCAGGCCCGATGTCATGTTCGTGATCCAGCGCATACTGGAAAGGGAGGGCGGTTTCACCCTGCTGGACCAGAACCGCGTCATTCGTCCGCACCCGGGTTTTCGATTGTTCGCGACATCCAACACCATAGGGCTGGGCAACCTGAGCGGGTTGTACCATGGCACGCAAATGCTCAACCACGCCCAGTTGGATCGCTGGAATATCGTGGCTACCCTGAATTACCTGAAGCCGGAAGACGAGGCCGGGATCGTGCTCGCGCGCGTGCCCGAGCTCGACGACGAGCGCGGCCGGCGCCTGCTGACGGCCATGGTCTGCGTCGCCAACCTGACGCGCAAGGGTTTCGAAGCCGGCGATATTTCTACGCTGATGTCGCCGCGCACAGTCATCACCTGGGCGGAAAACATCCAGATTTTCGGCGACAGCCAACTGGCTTTCCGGCTATCCTTTCTGAACAAGTGCGAAGAGACGGAGCGCGCCACCGTCGCTGAATACTACCAGCGTTGTTTCGGCCAGGACATGGCCGAATCCGGGCTGCAAGCTGCGTCTTGACGGGCGAGGCCTATTGGATGGGCTCCGCCCGCGCAAACGGGAAGACTTCGCGATGACCAACCATGCTGCAACAGATTCCGCGGAAAGCATACAGCGGCGCGTGCGCAACCAGCAGAAGGCGGAAGCTCTGTCGGCGGTCGCGCTGCGCGCGCTGACCGGGCGCGCACAGCTGCATTTCGAAGGCGGTCGCCTATACGATGGACAAAAACGCATTCCCGTCCATGCGCCGCATTTGCAGTTGCAGCCCGGCATAGACACGCTGCAGTCTTATCGCGGCGTGGCCGATGCGGTGGCCTTGCGTCTGCGGTTTTCCGACGCCGCATTGCATGCGGAATTGCTGCCCGAGGAACCCGTCGAACGCCTGGTGTTCGAATGGCTGGAGCAATTGCGCGTCGAATCGCTAGCGCCGGCATCCCTGCCCGGCGTGCGTCGAAACCTGATCAAGCGCTACCGGGACTGGTCGGACGCATTCCTGGATTCGGGGGCGACCGAGACCAGCCTGGGCATATTGCTGTTTACGCTTTCGCAGGTCACCTGGAGCCGCCTCATGGCTGTCGAGCTGCCCGAGCATATCCAGGATCTGATGGAGCCCACGCGCGCGGGCCTGGCTCCGGCCATAGGCTCGGCGCTGGCCGGCATACGGCGCCATCGGAACGACCAGCGCCGCTATGCGGACTATGCGCTGCAGATCGCCCGCGATATCGCGCAGCGTGTGCAGAGCGAGTACGAGGACACGCCGGAGACCGTCGAGGTCAAGCGCGGCGGCTTTACCTTGTCGCTGGATTTCGAGCAGGACGATGGCGACGCCTTTGCCTCGGCGCAGAGCGGCGAGAGCGCGGTATTCGAAGGGGCGCAGGGCCGCTACCGCATCTTCACGCGCCGCTACGATCGCGAGCTGGACGCGGCGAGCCTGGTGCGCGGCGCATTGCTGCGCGAATACCGGCGGGCGCTGGATCGGCGCGTGGCGGAGCAGGGCGTCAATGTGGCGCGTCTGACCCGCGCGCTGCGGGCCATACTGGCGCGGCCGCAGCGCGATGGCTGGCGTTTCGGCGAAGAGGAAGGGGTGATAGACGGCCGGCGCCTGGCCCAGTTGATCAGTTCGCCGGCGGAACGGCGCCTCTTCCGCCGCGATCAATATTTGCCGGTGGCGGATTGCGCGGTCAGCTTCCTGATCGACTGTTCGGGCTCCATGCGGCAGTACAACACCACGCTGGCCTTGATGGTGGATATCCTCATGCGGGCGCTGGGACAGGCGGGGGTGGCCACCGAGGTACTGGGCTTCACGACCATGGCCTGGAATGGCGGCCGCGCGCGCCGCGACTGGTTCGCACGCGGCCGGCCCGCGGCGCCAGGGCGCTTGAACGAGGTGTGCCATCTGGTGTTCAAGGACGCCGACACCACCTGGCGCCGCGCCCGCGCGCGGATCGTGGCGCTGATGAAGCCGGACTTATACAAAGAAGGCGTGGATGGGGAAGCCGTGCAGTGGGCCTGCGGCCGGCTATTGGCGCAATCCAGGGAGCGGCGGATACTGGTGGTGGTGTCGGACGGCTGCCCCATGGACAGCGCCACCAATCTGGCCAACGATGCTTTCTATCTGGACAATCATTTGAAGTCGGTGGTCCGGCAGTTTACGCAGAACCGTTCAGTGGAAATCCTGGGCCTGGGCGTGGGCTTGGATCTAAGCCCCTACTATCCCCGCTCGCTGCCGGTCGACTTGACGCAGGGCCTGGATAATTCGGTATTCGACGAATTCCTCATGCTCCTCGCCGGCCGCCGGCGGACATAGCCGCCAGACCTTCGCTGCTTATCCGCGTCTTGTTTTTTTAGCTTCGCAAGATTCCGGGTCTTGCTTTCTGGCTACACAAGACTCCAGCTTCATTCCTTGTTTGCTCCCCAAGCATGCTCGTTTTAGGCTGAACTTCATAAGCCTTCTTGCTTTGGGCTGAAGTTGCCGGGTCTTCTTTACTTTGGGCCGAAATTGCCGAGCCTTTCTTCTGGCTGTGGATACGCGGCACCGCGACACGGCACCGCAATACAGCATCGCAACATAGCATCGCAACATAGCATCGCAACATAGCACCGCAACATAGCACCGCAACATAGCACCGCAACATAGCATCGCAACCAACACCCTGACACTATAACCGTCCCGAATGTCCCGGCCCGCGCGGCAGGCGCGCGAGGCAGGGACGGCGCAACACATATTTCAGCAGCAGCGAACGCAACAGAAAAAGGCCAAGCAAACACCCCTGTCCCAGCGACGCAACAAACACGAATCAACGCAGCGGGATGGGGGGCGGGGGCCGGACGCGGCGACGTGCGGGGCGCAGCGAGCCGTAGGCGAAGGCAGCCCGAAGGGGCGAACGAGCAAGGCGATGCGGGTTCGGCGCGCAGGGCGCCGAACCAGGCCCGAGGAGCAAGTCCGGCCCCCGCCACCCGGCACGCGTCAGAAGAAACAAGCCAATGCTACAAATACCAGCACGCGTCGGAAGAAATAAGCCAATGCTACGAACACCAGCACGCGTCGGAAGAACAAAGCAACGCCCCGCCATCGGCTTGCCGAGCCATAGAGCGGCCCGGTTCTTGCGGCGGGTATGCCCCCATCCTTACGGCATTCAGGCTATCGCATCCAGCGCCTGGGCCTGCACGGCGGTGACGGCGATGACGTTGTACACGTCGTTGGCGCTGCAGCCGCGGGACAGGTCATTGGCGGGCTTGTTCAGGCCTTGCAGCAACGGCCCGATGGCGGTCGCGCCGCCCAGCCGTTCCGTCAGCTTGTAGCCGATGTTGGCGGCATCCAGATTGGGGAATATCAACACGTTCGCCCGCCCCGCCACACGCGAGCCGGGCGTCTTGCGCTGCGCGACAGCGGGGACGATGGCGGCGTCCAACTGCACTTCGCCTTCTATGGCGAGGTCCGGCCGGCGGCTGCGCGCCAGTTCCGTCGCGTGGCGCACCTTTTCGACGCGCGGATGCTTCGCGCTGCCATGCGTGGAAAAAGACAGCATGGCGATCTTGGGTTCAGCGCCCAACAAAGCCTGGGCCGTGTCCGCCGCAGCCAGCGCGATGTCGGCCAGTTCTTCTTCGTTGGGATCGATCACCAGGCCGCAATCGGAAAAAATCATGGCCTGGGTGGATGTATGGAAAGGCGCGTCGCGCAGCATGATGAAAAAGCTGGAGACGAGCCGGGTGTGCGGCTGAGTGCCGACGATTTGAATGGCGCTGCGCACCACGTCCGCCGTGGTGTGCACGGCGCCCGCCACCGAGCCATCCGCCATGCCTTGCCGAAGCATGAGCGTGGCGAAGGTCAGGGGCTGCAGCACCGCCGCCGCGGCTTCCTCGGGCGTCATGCCGCGCTTCTTGCGCAATTCCAGCAGAACCGCCTGGAATTCGCCGCACAGCGCCGAACGGCGCGGATCGACCACGTCGATTCCGCCCAGGCCGCAACCATGCGCCTGGGCGGCAGCGGTGATTTTCTCTTGCTCGCCGACGAGGATGATGTGCGCGACGCCATCATCCACGGCCCGCCGGGCCGCTTCCAGCACACGAGGGTCATCGCCCTCGCACAACACTATGCGCTTGGGCGTGCTGCGTGCCCTTGCCAGGATGCGGTCCAGCAGGTTCATGGTCGGCTCCGGCCACCGGGTTAGACGTAGTCCTTGTACTTGTCCAGGAAGCGTACGGGCTTGGACAAAGCGTCGCGGCGGAACGGGTCGCCCAGTTCGCGGGTGCACATGATCTCGACGACAGTGGTTTTGCCTTCGTTCATTTGCATGTCCACGGCCTTCTTCAGCGCCGGGCCGACATCTTCCAGCTTGTCGACGACGATGCCTTCCGCGCCCATGGCCTTGGCGATACCGGCAAAGCTCTGGTTTTCCAGTTCGCCGGCCACGAAGCGGCGGTTGTAGAAGTCCACCTGATTCTTCTTTTCCGCGCCCCATTGGCGGTTGTGGAACACCACGGCCGTGACGGGAATGTCATGGCGCACGCAGGTCATGATTTCCGACATGCTCATGCCCCAGGCGCCGTCGCCGGCGTAGGCGATGGCGGGACGGTGCGGAGCCGCCACCTTGGCGCCGATGATGGTGGGCAGCGCGTAGCCGCAGTTGCCCCAGCTCATCGGAGCGAAGAAGCTGCGCGGCTTCTCGAAGCGCAGATAGCTGTTCGCCACCGAGTTGATGTTGCCGATGTCGGTCGACACCATGACGTCTTCGGGCATGGCTTTTTCCAGCTCGCGCAGGACCTGGCGGGGATGCAGATAGTTGCCTTCTTTTTTCTGCTCTTCGATCATGTCCAGGCTGAACGGGTCGCGCTCATGCGTCCACTCGTCCAATTCCTTTTCCCAGGCCGCTTTTTCAGCCTGAATCTGCGTGGCGCGTTCGGCCTTGGTGGCGTCGCAAGCCAGCGTCTTGCCTTCCAGGCGCTTGGACAGGGCGATGGCGGCGGCTTTGGCGTCGCCGCAGATGCCCACGGTGATCTTCTTGACCAGGCCCAGCATCTTGTTGTCGGCGTCGATCTGGATGATCTTGGCATCCTTGGGCCAGTAGTCCATGCCGTGCTGGGGCAGGGTGCCGAAGGGGCCGAGGCGGGTGCCCAGGGCGACGACCACGTCGGCCTTGGAGATCAGCTTCATTGCCGCCTTGGAGCCCTGGTAGCCCAGGGGGCCGCACCACAGCGGATGGCTGGCGGGGAAGGAGTCGTTGTGCAGATAGCTGTTGACCACGGGCGCGCCCAGGCGTTCCGCCAGCGCCTTGCATTCTTCAACCGCGTCGCCCATGACGACGCCGCCGCCCGAAATGATGACGGGGAACTTGGCGGTGGCCAAAAGTTCCGCCGCTTCGTTCAGGGTGCGCTCGCCGCCGGCGCCGCGGTCCAGGCGCTGGGGCTTGGGAATTTCAGCCTTGATTTCGCCGTAGAAATAATCGCGCGGGATGTTGAGCTGGGTGGGGCCCATTTCCGACAGGGCGCGGTCGAAGCAGCGCGCCGTGTATTCGGCCATGCGGGCGGGGTGGGTGACATGGCCCTGGTACTTGGTGAATTCCTGGAACATGGGCAATTGGTTGCCTTCCTGGAAGCCGCCCAGGCCGATGCCCATGGTGCCCGCTTCGGGCGTAACGATGACGACCGGCGAGTGCGCCCAATAGGCTGCGGCGATGGCCGTTACGCAATTGCTGATGCCGGGGCCGTTCTGGCCGATCACCACGCCATGGCGGCCGCTGACGCGGGCGTAGCCGTCGGCCATGTGGGCGGCGCCCTGTTCATGGACGACGGGGATGAGGCGGATGCCGGCGGGCGCGAAGATGTCCATGGCATCCATGAAGGCCGAACCCATGATGCCGAACATTTCGGTCACGCCATTGGCGACCAGCGTTTCGACGAACGCTTCCGAGGGCGTCATTTTTTGCACGCCGGTGACCGGTGTACGAGGATTGGTAGTCATTGCGGTAGTCCTGTGTTGAAAACTGCGCTGAGAGTAGTGGGTAGAAATTAACCCTAAATAATGAAATGATTCATTCCGGATTTTGTTATTTGTTGGAATTCTATCTGCGATAAATAAAAAGTCAACTAAAAAACTTATTTCTGGAACAAGAAGTTTCATTCATTGTAGGCGGACGCCCTTGCGCTCCCTTGAAAAGCGCGTCCACATAAGGGTAAACCCCTGGGGCCGCAAAGACGGCGGAATCGCAGGAAAAACGCAAAATCGCCGGAGCGCTGAAACACCAAAACTGCGGAGCGCCGAAACATCGGCATGTACTCCTTGCCGCATCGGCAAGTCCAGAAACCGCCGAGCCTATACAGCCCCCATGTTGCCCCGTCCTCAGGGGATATGCTTCCGATCCGCTCCGTTGCCAGGCCGGCATATTTCCGATCCGCCCCGTCGAGCGGCCATGAGGGCGTGGACGGAAGCCGAAATGCGGCGCGCTCCCATTCGCCGCGAACTGGCTCATGCGAAACGTTGCGACTGGCTCTAGACCGCCGGGGTCCTATCCCATACCTTACAGCTATCTTGCCGAGTGCGCATGCGCTTATCGTAAATCAACAGGAGAACTTAATGTCCAATGAGCAATTGATCGAGACCATCCGGGCCTTCGGCGATGCGTGGAATCGCCATGACATCGACGCCCTGATGTCGTTCATGCACGAGGACTGTGTATTTGAAACCGTCGCCGGCCCGGATGCCTGCGGCGCGCGCCACCAGGGCAAGCAGGCCGTGCGCAAGGCCTTCGAAGCCGCCTGGCAGACCATCCCGGACGCCCAGTGGCTGAACGCCAAGTGCTGGGGCTGCGGCGATCGCGGCGTGATGGAATCCACCTTCACCGGCACGGCGGCCGATGGCTCGCGCATCGAGGCCAATATGGTCGACCTGCTGGAGTTCCGCGACGGAAAAATCGTGTTGAAGAACGCATTCCGCAAGAATCGCCCGCATCTGCCCGCCAAGGCCTGATGCGTGGTTTTTCCGGCCATGGCGCCCGATGCACTCGGCGCGCCGGACGCCGGCCTGTTTGCCTATATTCGGAGTCATGATGGCATCCATTCCTGCAGTTGACGGTTCCTCGTCTTCGGGCTCGGGGTCTTTCAAAGAAAGCGCCTACGATCCCCTCTATGATCCGCTGGTCAGCAAGACCGGCCACGGGCAGGCTTATGCGCCCACCTACTGGGTGGCCACCGCCGGCCCACCGCCGGAAGACGACGGGCCGGTCACTCAGGACTTCGACGCGGATGTCGTCGTCATAGGCTCGGGCTTTACCGGGCTGGTCACGGCGCTGAACCTGGCGCAGGAGCATGGCGTCCGGGCGGTCGTGCTGGAAGCCAACCGGGTGGTGTGGGGCTGCACCAGCCGCAATGGCGGCCAGGGCCAGAACGCGTCGGGCAGGCTGTACCGCTCCCAATGGATAAAGCGCTGGGGGCTGGATGTGGCCAAGCGGCTGGATGCCGAAATACACCAAGGCTTCGATTACTGGAAGAGCCTGGTCGACACCATAGACTGCGACGCGCAGCCGGGCGGCCACCTGTATGTGGCTCACCGCCAGAAGAAGATGGCCTTCCTGGAAAACGAATGCCGCGTCATGAGGGATATCTTCGGCTATGACACGCGCATGCTGAGCCGCGAAGAACTGTTCGAACGCTATGCGGCCGATCAGGAAGCGGCGGGCGCGCTGCACGAACCGGACGGCGTGGGCGTGCATCCGCTGAAGCTGGCTTTCGGCTATATCCGCAAGGCGCGCGCGCTGGGGGTGAAGATCCACCCGGCCAGCCCGGTGCTGGGCTGGGACACCATCAATGGCGTGCATCATTTGCGCACGCCGGGCGGCGTGGTGCGGGCGCGGCGCGTGGCGGTCGCGACCGGCGGCTACACGCCCCAGGGCCTGCACAAGCTGCTGTCGAACAAGATCATGCCCATCTTGTCCAATTCCATGGTGACCCGCGTGCTGACGCCCGAAGAAAGGGCGAAAGCGGGCTTGAAGAGCACGACTTTCATCACCGATACGCGTACCCTGCGCTTCTATTATCGCCTGTTGCCCGATGGCTCCATGCAAATCGGCAGCCGCAGCTCGGTGACGGGGGCGGATGCGCAGAATCCGCGCCATCTGGAATTGCTGAAAGAAGGGCTGTACAGAAAATTCCCCAGCCTGCGCGGCATTCCCATCGCCTATTCATGGTGGGGCTGGGTGGATGTCAGCCACGACATGATGCCGCGGATCACGCAGCCGGACCCGAAGGAGCAGGTGTTCTATGCCTTCGGCTACGGCGGCAACGGCGTCGCGTCTTCGGCGAACGCCGGCCGCCGGCTGGCCGAGCGTGTCGTGGGCAAAGACGGCAAGCAGTGGGATTTGCCCATCTACAACTCGCCTTTGCCCGGCCACCTGTTCGCGCCGTTCCGCCGCCTGGGCCAGGCCATGCTGTACAAGTATTACTACTTGCGCGACGAAAAGCTCTGATCCCCGCAAGGCAAGCTGCGGCCCGAAAGACGCAGTTTGCCGCCGCCAGCGCAGCCTGTCGGCTTCAGCCCCGAAGCGGGATGCACTATCCCGCTTCGGGGCCCTTTCATAGCCAGGTACGAAGAATGGCGCAGGCCCCGCCCACCATGTATGGCGTAGTATGACGCAGCCTCGGCGGCCGCCTTTCAACCATTCAAGCTCCTGTATACCTGCGCCAGCTGCTCGATGCCGGCGGGGATGCTTTCCTTGCCTATGGACGCGAACCCCATGCGTATATAGTTGTTGTTGGCGGCGCTGGGACGGTGATAGAACACATGGCCGGGCTCGATCACCACGCCTTGCTTCAAGGCCGCCCGGGCCAGTTCCTGCGTATCCGTGCCCGGGGGCGCCTTGACCCAGCAGGACGAGCCCCCGCTGATGGGCACCAGTTCGAATTCGGGCAGGAAGGCGCCGAAGGCTTCGGTCAGCGCCTGGGCGCGTTCGGCGTACTGATGCGACAGCCGCCTCAGCAGGGAATGGTAATGGCCCAGTGAAATAAACAGGGAGAACGCCCTTTGTATGTATGCGGACGGGTGCCGCAGCATCAAGCGGCGCAGCGCGCGCAGCTCATGGGTGAGCTCTTGCGGCGCGACGATGTAGCCGATGCGCAATCCCGGCGCGAAGCTTTTGGAAAGACTGCCCACATAGATTACGCGGCCGTGCTTGTCCAGGCTTTTCAGCGCAGGCGTGGGATGGCTGTTGTAGCGGTTTTCGGTTTCGTAGTCGTCCTCGATGATGATGGTGTCCGACTGCGCGGCCAGAGCCAGCAGGGCTTCGCGCCGCTCCAGCGGCATGGTGACGCTGGTCGGGCACTGGTGGCTGGGCGTTACGAAGATATAGTCGCATTCCTTCAATGCGGGCGTGATGCGCAGCCCTTCGCCATCCACCGGCAGAGGCATCAGCCTTTCCGAGCGGTGCGCGAAGGTATTGCGGGCGTCGGGGTAGCCCGGATCTTCTATGCCGATGATGGTGTGGTTATGTATGAGCAGGTCGGCGAGCAGATACAGGGCGTGCTGGGCCCCCACCGTGATGACGATCTCCTCTTTTGACGCCCATACGCCGCGGCGCGGCAATACCTGGCTGCGGATTTCTTCGATCAGCGCGGGGTCGTCGTTGGTGATCAGGTCCGGAGCCCAGCTGCGTATGTCCAGGACCGACAGGGCCCGGGTACAGCATTCCCGCCATTCGGCCGTCGGAAACATGCCGGCATCGAACTGGGCATAGACGAAAGGGTAGGGCTGGCTTTGCCAGTTTTCCGGCTTGACGATATTGCGCTGCCGGGACGGATGGAACACCATCCGCTGGCTCCAGCCGACTTTCGCATAGTCCGCCGGGCCGCTGTCGGCGGCGAGCCGCTGCCCGCCGACATGGTTCTTCAGGACATCGTCGGCGACGAAATGCCCGCTGCGTTCGCGCGATACCAGATAGCCCTCGGCCACCAGTTGCTGGTAGGCGAAAACCACGGTGTTGCGCGCGATGCCCAGGCTGTCGGCAAGCAGGCGGCTGGATGGCACCGAGGCGCCCGGGGGCAGATGGCCGGACAATATGGCCGATACCAGCATCTGGCGTATGCGCCCCTGCAGGCTCAGGCTGGAATCGCCGACGCGTTCAAAGAGGGAAGGCCATAAGACGGCCGAACTGGGGGGGGTGGGCGCGTGCATCTCGTTTTCCATGAACATGAAGCCGGACGAGCCGTCGCCGGAAGCGCCGCTGCCCCGCGGTCGGCGCCCCTGCCGCGGGCCTGTCCCGGAAACATAGTGTAGTTGGGTTGTATCCGAATAACAATGCGCCGCCGCCGCAGCGGGGTTGCCGCAAGCCGGAGCCCAAAGTGGGAGGCCAGAGCCGGAGCCGAAGCCCGAAATGCCTCCGGCCTTGCCGTGGAGGGGCAAGGCCTGGCGGCGCCGATGCGAGAGGATGGCGGACCGCCGGCAAGCGGCCCGCCGGGTCAGAGCGGCCGGGTCAGACTTTACCCTTCCAGGGTATCAGCACTTTTTCCAGATGGCGCAGCAGCAGGTCGAAAATCAGCGCGAAGAAGCCGATGACGAGAATGCCCATGATGACGGTATCGCTGGCCAGGTATTGGGCCGCGTTCAGCACCATGAAGCCCAGGCCGCGCGACGAGGCCACCATTTCCGCGGCCACCAGAGTCGTCCAGCCCACCCCTATGCCTATGCGCATGCCGGTGAAGATTTCGGGCAGGGCGGCCTTCAGGATCACATGGGAAATGATCTGGCGGCTGGAGGCGCCCATGGCATAGGCGGCGTGAATCTGCTCTATCGATACCGACTTGACGCCGGCCCGTGCGGCAATGGCCATGGGAGCGAAAATGGCCAGGTAGATCAGGAACACTTTGGGGAACTCGCCGATGCCGAACCAGATGATGACCAGCGGCAGATAGGCCAGCGGCGGCAGGGGCCGGTAGAACTCGATGATGGGGTCGAATACCCCGCGCACCAGGCGGTTCACGCCCATCAGCACGCCGATCGGCACGGCCGTGACCAGGGCCAGAAAGAAGGCGCCCATTACGCGGCCCAGGCTGGTCATCGTATGCTGCAGCAGCGTGGAGTTGGCCACGCCCTCCGTCCAGGCCTCGATGAACTTGTTGTAGACCGCGAACGGCGAGGGCAGGAAGATGGGCTTGATCCAGCCCATGCTGGTCACCAGGAACCACAGCGCAATCAGCACGACGGCGGTCGTCAGGCTGATGAAGCCGCTATAGCCGGCGCCGGGGGCGCCATATACTTTGCCGGGGGTGACCGGCTTGGCCAGGAATAGCTTGTTAAACATGCATGATTTCCGGTTGTCCGGCTGCGCGTTCGTCGCCGTAGATGATTCCGAGGATAGTTTCGCGCATTTTGATGAAGTCTGCACTTGATTTGATAGCACGGGCGTCCCTCGTTTCCAGAAAGCGTTTATTGAAATCCAGCTCATAGGTGTTGGTGATGCGGCCGGGGCGCGGCGACATGACGATCAGCCTCGAGCCCAGGAAAAGCGCTTCTTCCACGCTATGCGTGATGAAGAAAAACATCTTGTGGGTATGCTGCCAGACGTCCAGCAGAAGCTCCTGGATGGTTTCGCGCGTCAGCGCATCCAGGGCCGCCATGGGTTCGTCCATGAGCAGCATGGCCGGGTCGCAGGTCAGGGCGCGCGCAATGCCCACGCGCTGCTGCATGCCGCCGGACAGCTGATAAATCATGTGGTGGTGGAAATCCTTCAAGCCCACCAATTCCAGATTGCGGGCGGCGATGGTGCGCCGCCGGCTTTTGTCCACGCCCTGCAGCTTCAGCCCGAACTCGGTGTTTTCCATGACGTTCAGCCACGGCAGCAGGGCGTGCTTCTGGAACACGACGCCGCGGTCCGAACCCGGCCCTGTGATGGGCTGGCCGTTCAGCAGCAGCTTGCCCTGGGTAGGGGAAAGAAAGCCGGCCAGCAAATTGAGCAGCGTGGTCTTGCCGCAGCCCGATGCGCCCAGCGCCACGACGAAATCCCCGGGGTTGATTTCCAGGTTGACGTCCTTTAAGGCCACCACGGAACCGCCATGCTGCAAGGCGGGATAGGTGACGTTGACGCCGCGGACGCTCAGGCTTCCCATGGGTGCTGTCATGCGTAGACTCCTTGATACGGATCGCCGCGCAGGCGCCATGGCGTGGCGCGCTGCGTCGGGTGTTGGATGATGTGGCAGCCGCTTGCGTTATTTGGCGACGGCCTCGGCATAGGAAGCATTGACGAAAGGCGTGTAGTCCGCGAGCGGCTTGTCGATCTGGCGCTGCTCTTTCAGGAACTGGGCGCTTTCAGTCAAGGCCTTTACGGCGCCGCTGTCTTTGCCGCCGCCCAGCCAGGTTTTGGAAGCCTGTTCCTTGGCGTCGGGGAAAAGCAGTAGATTCAAGGCCGAAAGAATGTCTTCGGGCTTGCCGCCTATCATCTTGCTGATGCCTTTGATATCCGCCGAATCGGCGGTCAGCTTGCCGCTGCCGGCGTTGTACTTTTGATAGGAATCGGCCAGGACCTTGGTGAATGCGGCCATGAACTTGGGGTTCTTTGCCGCCCAGTCCTTGTCGGCGACGATGCCGTCGAAAGTGGGAACGCTCTGCTTGCCGATCTGTTCGGAATCGGCGATGGTTTTACCGGTTTTCTGGATCTCCGTCAGGGCGGGAGGCCATACATAGGCGGCATCCAGGTCGCCGCGCTGCCAGGCCGCCACGATTTGCGGGGGCTGCATGTTCAGGATGTTGACTTTTTTCGCATCGACATTCCACACTTTGTTCATGCCCACCAGCAGGTGGAAGTGGGACGTCGACACAAAGGGCACGCCCACCTTCTTGCCGACCAGATCTTGCGGTTTTTCTATGCCCGAGCCGTTGCGCGCGACCAGCGCTTCAGACTTGCCGATGTTGTCCAGGATCCAGAATAGTTCCATGTTGACGCCGCGGGTGACCGCGGCGGTGATGCCGGTGGAACCCAGCACCCCTATGGGCACGTCGCGCGAGGCGAAAGCGCTGGAAATGTCGCCGGCGGAACTGAATTGGCGCCAGTCGATCTTGTAGCCCGCCTCGGCCGCGGCCTTGTCGAAGCTGCCGTCGGCGATGGCGCTGACGAAGGGACCAACGATTTGCTGATAGCCGACTACGACTTTGGTCTGCGCTTGCGCGCCGAAGGAACCCAGGCCGAAGGCGGCCGTGGCGATACCGAGCAGGGCGAACTTGCGAGCACGTCTAAACAAAGGATCCATGGTTTTCTCCAGTCAGGTGGCAGGACACCGTTTATAGGATGCATCATTAGTGTCTCTGTGTGAATTGGATAGTGCACATAGTCCGGAAGGCCGACTAGGGCCAGATGGTTTTATTAGATAGAGCCAGTTTGCGGGGTAATGCTTTGATTTTTTTCAAGGAAAGGCTGGATTTACGCCGGTCTCGAGGCCCAGGGCCTCGGGGGCGGGCATCCGCGGCTTAAGGGTAAATGCCGATCCGCCGGCGGCGGTCGGAGCGGGGCAAAACAAAGCGCCTTGCGGCTCTGGCGAGGAGCCGCAAGGCGCTGCGAAAGCCGGGCGCGGGCGCGCCCGTGGATGCCGGAACAGCCCCGCCGCGGGGCTTAGATGCCGCCCAGGCAGACGTACTTCATTTCCATGAAGTCGTCCATGCCGTATATCGAGCCTTCGCGGCCCAGGCCCGACTGCTTGACGCCGCCGAAGGGCACGTGCTCGGTGGCGATGATGCCGACGTTGATGCCGACCATGCCGTATTCCAGCGCCTCGCTGACGCGGAAGATGCGGCCCACGTC
>DJWC01000021.1 GCA_002441445.1 Pusillimonas sp. UBA6240 | reverse complement strand
TGATGGTATTGCAGGCGGAGCTTTCCCAGCCCACGCCCGAATCCATGGAGCGCCTGGCCGACTCGGTCAGGGAACTGACCAAGCTGCGCGCCGAGATCCAGCCCGTGGAGCCTGGCAGCCTGCCCAACGACGGCAAAGTCATCGACGATTTGCGTACTTACGAATAGTACGCGCTGGGTAGGCGCGTCCGGCGCGCCCTCCGCGCCGGCAGCTCCCCGAAGTTGCGCGCGATTGGCGGTAAACACGAAGACCGAGGCTCCGCTCCCGGCGCAGCGGGCCGGCGCCCCGCCAGCGCCTCGTGGCCAGTGGCGCACGGCTAGTGGCGCACGNNCGGTGATTGCAGTAAGATGCGGCAAAGCACTTGTTGTCACTCAAAGGGGAGTTTTATGCGCAAATTCAAGTATGCCGCGGGCGCCGCCATCCTGCTGGCCGCCTCGGCCGCCCAGGCCGACACTCTGGATGTCGTCAAGAAACGCGGCGAAGTTCATTGCGGAGTCACTACTGGTTTTGCGGGTTTCTCCGCGCCGGACGCGAAAGGCGTCTGGCAAGGCCTGGATGTCGACGTATGCCGCGCGGTCGCCGCCGCCGTGCTCGGCGACGCCAAGAAATTCAAAGCCGTTCCGCTCAACTCGCAACAGCGCTTCACCGCACTGCAATCGGGCGAGATCGACCTGCTCGCCCGCAACACCACTGTCACGCAGCAGCGCGATACCGCCTTGGGCGTGATCTCCGCCGGCGTCAATTTCTACGATGGGCAGGGCTTCCTGGTGCCCAAATCGCTGGGCGTGAAAAGCGCCAAGGAGCTGAACGGCGCGACGGTCTGCATGCAGACNNCATGGCCGACTGGGCGCGCGCCAACAACATCGAATATAAGCCGGTCGTCATCGAGCAATTCAACGAAGTCGTCAACGCCTTCGCCTCCGGGCGCTGCGACGTCTTCACCACCGACGCCTCGGGGTTGGCGTCCATACGCATTTCCAAACTGTCCAACCCCGACGACTACCAGGNNTGCCGGAAATCATCTCCAAAGAACCGCTGGGCCCCTTCGTCAGGCAGGGCGACGACCAATGGCTGAACATCGTCAAATGGACTCTGCACGCCATGGTCGGCGCCGAAGAACTCGGCGTCAACTCCAAGAATGTCGACGAGCAGCTGAAAAGCGCCAACCCCAATGTGCAGCGCCTCTTGGGCGTCACCGCCGGGTCCGGCAAGAACATGGGCGTGGACGAAAAATGGGCCTACAACATCATCAAGCNNAGCGCGGCCTGAACGCGCAATGGACCAAAGGCGGCCTGATGTATGCGTTGCCGATAAGGTAGGCGGCCGCGCGGGGATGGCGCTTTTAAGCGGTGGCAGCGTCGCCCCGGGCCGCCGGCCCCGCCCTTGCTCGCCATGCAAGGGGTCGATCCAGTCCCGGGGCCTAATCCAGCTTCACGGGCAGAGGGTCTTCAAAGGGGACGGACATCAGGTCTTCCCCAAAGAAAAGGTTGCCCTTGTAGACCGCGCCCATTTCGCGAAGGACCCGTTCGCGCAAACCGGGGCGGTCGAATTGCTCGGTAACGTGCGTTATCACCAGGTTGCGCACGCATGCGTCCTGGGCCATGCGAGCCAGCTCCAGGTGCCCCATGGTGAAGGCGGAAAAGGTCTTGCTGGGTGCGGTGCCGGACAAATAATGGCACATGTGGACCAGTACATCGCAATTTTGCGCCAGCTCCGTCAGGGCCCGGCTCGGGCCGGTATCGCCCGAGTACACAAAAGACTGCCCATCAGCGTCCAGCCGGTAGCCATACGAGACCAGATGCGGAGAAAAATGATTCACTGGCGCAACGCGTACCGTCCAATCATTGGTCCTCACCACGTCGGTCGGCCCCAGTTCATGCAGGATGGGCGCGGGCCTGCCGCGTTTTCCGATGCCCCCCCGCGCCCGGTACACATCGATGCTGCATTGATTTTCCGTACGGGAAATCAGATCGGGCCCGAAAACGCCGTCGTCGTCCAGCAAGCGCTCCGTGATCCGCTTCAGCGGAGGCGGACCGTAAACATCCAGTTCCTTGATCTTGCCCGCGCCCTGGTCCCATCGCGTCAGCAGTAATCGCGGGTAGTCCCCCATGTGATCGTAGTGATGGTGGCTCAGGAACACATGCGATACTTCGGTGGCGGGTATGCCCAATTCCAGCAGGCGGTGGTGGGCGCCGAAGCCATGGTCAAACACCAGGTACTCGTCGCCTACGCGCAGCACATAGCCCGAACACATCCTGCGCAAGGATGGTGTCGGCGTTCCCGTTCCCAATAGCCATAACTTCATTCTGAATTCCTTATTGACCCACTGTGATTCCGAGCTCGGCGATCAAGCTCGCATACTTCTTTTGTTCAGCGCGCACAAACGATCCGAACTGTTCCGGCGTCATGGCCTGGGTCTCCACGCCCAGGCTGCGCANNTGTCCGATTGCAGCGCTTTATTGAAAGCGCCGTTCAATTGGTCGCGGACACCGGCCGGCACGCCCTTCGGTACAAAGAAGCCAAACCAGCCGGCAAGGTCGAGTTCGCGATAATCGTCCTTGGCCAGCGCGGGCACTTCGGGCAAAGCGGGGCTGGGCTGGGCGGACGCAACCCCCAGGGCGTTGAGCTTGCCGCTTTTCACGAAGGGAACCGCCGGGGGCATGCCCGAGAAATACATATCGACATTGCCCGCCACCGTATCGACGACGGCGGGGCTGCCTCCTTTATAGGGCACATGCAGCAATTCGATATGGCCCAATCTCGCCAGCAAAGCGCCGGCGATGTGCGCGGGGCTGCCCAGCCC
>DJWC01000085.1 GCA_002441445.1 Pusillimonas sp. UBA6240 | reverse complement strand
GTGGCGTCGGTCTTGGGCTGGCCGGCCTCGTCGCGCACGCTGACCTGGGTGCCACCGCCCTGCTGGGCCAGGTGGATACGCAACTTCTGGGGTTCGGCGGTGTTGCGAGTGCCGAACAGGCGGCCGAAGGCGGTCTGCTGCTCGATCTTCTCGCCCGTGTCGCTGTCCAGGTAGCGGATGTAGTAATCGCCCGTGGAACGATCGCGGTCGTCGACGGCGAAGCCCGCTGAATCGATCGCCACGCCGACGCGGCGCCATGCGCGGTCGAAGGGCTCGCCCAGCGTAATGGCCGCCTGGCCGCCCGCCGCCTGAGCGACTTCCGGCCGGCTGGGATCTTTCTCGGCTTGGGCGACGAGGTCGTGGGCCTTCTGCACGTCGGTTCCGAGGAACACCATGAGGCGGGCCACCATGGCGGCGTTCAGGCCCGGGTCTTCCTTGCCATGCACCCACTTGAACGTGGAGCCGTCCTGAGTGGGGGTCTCGACCATCTGCTGATGGCTGATATAGACTTCGGTCTTGCCGCCGACCCGCTCGATGCGGGTGCGGAAGCGCTCGCGCTCGCCGCTGTCGAATACTGTGTCGATGATGGCGCCCAGCGCGCTGCGTATCCAGCCCTCGGGGATCTTGGCGCGGTTTTCGGCCCAATCGGTCTCGATCAAGCCGGCGCGCGGATCCTGGGACTTGATGGTGAAGCCCTGCTCGCCCCAGAAATCGATGATTTTGGGGTAGACCTCTTCGGCGGGCTTATCGACGACCAGCCAGCGTAAATCGCCGTCGCGCTTGACTTCTATGCCTTGAGCTTGCGGCAGGATGCGATCCGCGCCCTTCAAGTTTTGCTGCGCCTGCTGGCTTTGCGCATACTGGCTGTATGTGGCCGACCCTTCGGGCGCCCGATAATGGGCGTCGCGATTCGCCTGGGTCAGGTCCGGCGGAATGCTGAGCGGGTCGCCGGCCACCGTGCTTTTGTAATCCACGGCCTCTTCGCGGCCCATGAACTGGTTCAGGGTCGAGCAGCCGGACAGCGCCAGCAAGCCAAGGCCCAGGGCCAGACCGGCATAGCGTTTGTTCATACGCGTATTTATCATTAGATCAAGCCTGCGTCTTTCAATGCGTTGCGCACCAGGGAACGATGCTGTTCTTGCAAGGGGGTTAAAGGTAGGCGGTAGCCCAGGCTGGACAAGCCCATTTCAGCGACAGCCCATTTGACGGGAATGGGATTGGCCTCGACGAAAAGCACCTTGTTCAGGGTGCCCAGCTTCGCGTTGAGCTGCCGCGCAAGGATCGCATCGCCCTTGATGGCGGCGGCGCACAGGTCGCGCATCAGCCGCGGCGCGACGTTGGCGGTCACTGAAATATTGCCGCGCCCGCCCAGCAGCATCAGAGCCGCGGCGGTAGGGTCGTCGCCGCTGAAGACCTGGAAGCCTTCCGGCGCATCGCGTATCAGCAGGGCGCCGCGGCCGATATCGCCCGTGGCGTCTTTGATGCCGATGATGCCGGGCACTTGCGCCAGGCGCAGCACCGTGTCGTTGGACATGTCGGCCACCGTGCGGCCGGGCACGTTGTACAGNNACGGCAGGTCGACCGCCTCGGCCACGCTGCGGAAATGCTGGTAGAGGCCTTCCTGGGTGGGCTTGTTGTAGTAGGGAACGACCGATAGGCCGGCCTGCGCCCCCACCGCCTTGGCATGCTCCGAGAGTTCGACCGCTTCGGCGGTCGAGTTGCCGCCGACGCCCGCGATGACCGGAATGCGCCCGGCCGCATGTTCGACCGCCACTTTGATGAGTTCCGCGTGCTCCGCCATGTCCACCGTCGGGGATTCGCCCGAGGTTCCCACCACCACCAAGGCGTTGGTCCCCTGCTCTACATGCCAGTCGATCAGTTTTCGGTAGGCGTCGAAATCCAGGCTGCCGTCCGGATGCATAGGGGTGACCAGGGCAACCATGCTGCCCTGAAAGGTGGGAATCGCAGAACCCGTGCTTGTTGCCATGATAGGAATGATCTCCTGAGCTCACTGTAAAGGCGTAGATGCCTGGCGTCCGTCCGGGGCTGATTCGGCATGGAAAGAGCGGACGGGGCGCTGGATCGGAATTAACTCACAAGTTTACCGGATATGCGCCCGATTTTATAAGAACCAACTGATAATTGATTGGCCCAGGGCCAGCAAAGGTTGCAATACCACCCACAACACCCCGGTCAGCATCAGGACGATCAGGATCAGCAGCCCGTAGGGCTCGATGCGGGAATACTGCCATGCCATGCGGCTGGGCAGCAGGCTGAAAACCACCCTGCCGCCATCCAGGGGCGGCAGCGGGACCATATTCAACGCCATCAGGATCAGATTGACCTGTATGCCGGCTATCGCCATCTGCACCCAGAAATCGCCCTGGCCCGCCCCCGTTTCGGCCAGCATCCGCAAGCCCAGGGCCCAGATGATGGCCATCGCCAGGTTGGAGCCGGGCCCGGCAAGCGCCACCCACAGCATGTCTTTCTTGGGGCGGCGCAAGCGGCTCCAGTCCACGGGCACAGGCTTGGCCCAGCCGAACAGCAAGCCGGCCCCGCCCAGCAGCTTGGTGCTGAACAACAGCACCAAAGGCACCACGATGGTGCCCACCGGATCGATATGCCGTATGGGATTCAGACTGACCCGGCCCTGTTGCCATGCGGTGGGATCCCCCAGCATTCTGGCCACATAGCCATGCGCGGCCTCGTGCAAGGTGATACCGAATAACACCGGCAAGGCGTAAACGGTAATTGTTTGTATCAGGGCATCCATAAATTTCCGTAAGAAAGGCCGCCGATACGACAGGCGGCCTATAGGTTTAAGGCTGTAGAAAGCTGAAAAAGTTCGCTAAGCGAGCCCCAGCGAGGCAAGATCGCCCTGCCCGCGGCGGACGATTTCCGGCGCCGGGCCGGTCAGGTCGATCACGGTGGTGGGCGACAAGGGGCAGGCCCCGCCGTCGATGACGGCGGCGAGCTGGTTCCCATAGCGGTCGAATATGGCCTGGGCCTCGTTCAGCGGATCTTCCTCGCCTTCCGGGATCAGCGTGGTGGACATCAGCGGCGAGCCGGCCGCTTCGAGCAGGGCCAGCGTCACCGGGTGTTTGGGAACCCGTATGCCTATGGTTTTGCGGGAGGGATGCGAGACGCGCCGGGGCACTTCGCGCGTCGCCTCGAGAATGAACGTCCACGGCCCCGGGGTGGCCATTTTCAGCAAGCGGTACTGCTTGTTGTCCACCCGCGCGAAATGCCCTATTTCCGCCAGATCGCGGCACAGCAGGGTCAAGTGGTGGCGATCATCCAGCCCGCGCAGGCGGCGCAGCCCATCGGCGGCCTGCTTGTCGTCCAGGCGCGCCACCACCGCGTAGCTGGAATCGGTGGGCACGGCCACCAGGCCGCCGTCGGCCAGCATCTGGCCGGCCTGCTTCATCAAACGTGCTTGAGGATTTACGGGGTGTACGACGAAGAATTGAGCCATTACGTATCCTAACATTCTTGATGGTTGAGTTTAAAAGCCGGAGCAGCTGGAGGCAATAAAATTGGAGGGCCCGAAAGCCCGCCCCCATCCGGCCCCAAGGGCCGCCGACTGCACGACTCGCAATAAAGGAATCCGCCATGCGCCTGGACAATTCGCGCGAAAGCCGCAATATCGAAGATCGGCGCGGCCAACGCATGCGTATCGGCGGACGCGGGAAAATCGGTATCGGGACCATCATACTTGCATTGGTCGCCATGTATTTCGGCATCGATCCGGACATCGTCCTGCAGGGCGGGCTCGACGGTTCAGGCAGCGGCTACACCACTACGCAACAAGTCCCCGCCGACGCCACCACCGCCGCGCCGCCGCCTACCCCCGAAAGCCGGTTCGTGGCCAAGGTGCTGGGCGATACCGAAGATGCATGGGCCGCCATCTTTCAGGAAAAAGGCTGGGGCGCCTACCGCGAGCCCAAGCTGGTCCTGTTCGACGGTGCGACGCCCACTGCATGCGGAACGGGCATGTCCGCCATGGGGCCGTTCTATTGCCCCGGCGACAGCAAGGTCTATCTCGACCTGAGCTTCTTCCAGCAGATGGCGAGGGAACTGGATTCCCCGGGGGATTTCGCCCAGGCTTATGTCGTCGCGCACGAAGTCGCCCATCACGTACAGCATCTCCTTGGCATCACCGATCAGGTCGCACAGGCGCGTCAGCGCAACAGCGCCGCCGCCAACCAGCTATCCGTGCGGGTCGAGCTGCAAGCCGATTGTCTGGCCGGCGTATGGGCCAGGCATTCGGACACGCAACGCAACACGCTGGAGGAAGGCGACATCGAGGAAGGGCTCAACGCCGCCTCGGCCATCGGCGACGACCGCTTGCAGAAAAGATCGCAAGGCTATGTGGTGCCTGACTCCTTCACGCATGGAAGCTCCGCCCAACGCGTGCGCTGGTTCAGCCGCGGCTGGCGCAGCGGCGACCCGGCGCAGTGCGATACCTTCGCGGCCTCGTCCTTGTGACGCCGCGGCGCTCTTATTGCGGCCGCAGGCCGGTTCCCGGATTGACGCCTGGATGGGTTTCTATCGGAGCCTGGCCGCCCATGCCCGGCGTCGTCGGCGAGTAGCCGGATGAAGGCGTGGCGCCCGAGGATGGCATATTGGGCGAGGAAGGTTGAGAAGGCGCCGCCGACGGCGGCATGGACGAGCCGGGCTGGCCGGCCGTGCCCGGCCGGGTGGACGTAGCCGACGTGCCGGCGGGAATTTCCGTTTCGGTAATCTTCAGCGTGGGCTTGATATCGATTTTCTGCGCCTTGATCCAGGCCTCGTGACGCGCCTGATCGCTGCGCGCATGCGCGGCAGCCAGGGGCAGGGACAGCATGGCGGACGTCAGGAGTATTTTATGCAAGGTTTTCATTGAAGCAGCTCCTTGTTGAAGATTGCGAGCCTTCATCGTAGAGGAAACTTCCGCGCCTGCAATTGCTCAAACGTTTCAATTCTTCACAGAAGCGCTGCATGCGCGCGCCTTCCGGCCCAGAACCCGCAGCCCGGCGCGCGCATTGCCGACATATCGCGTTTCAGTTTTTCCCGCGGGTCCTTCCGGGCGATACCGCGCCCAAGCTGGCCGCTCGCCTGCGTTTCGTGGAGCCGGCGGTGCAAACAGCATCGGCGGCCCAAACGACACCGGCGGCTCAAGGACGCTGATGACTCAAGGACGTTGATGATCCAAGAATGCGTGGTGGCTCCAGCAAGCGGCATCGGCGCCGTATCATGCTAGAATCCCGCTGCCGCTACACGGCATATCTTGAATAAAAATGCTATACTCTTTTATTCTTCGATTGCATTACCAGTGGTGACCGTAGCTCAGTTGGTAGAGTCCCGGATTGTGATTCCGGTTGTCGTGGGTTCGAGCCCCATCGGTCACCCCAAATATTCCCGTTTTTCGATAGCTCGCGGTTTAGTAGATTTTCCGCGCTATGGAAATCAACAAGAACAAAAGTTTTCTCAAGAACAAATTAGCAGCCCCGCCGCGACAGCGACGGGGCTTTTTGTTTCGGGCCTCAAACACAGCTTCGGCGGCTCGACGCCTCGGCCGCGATTCGAAGCTCCGGGGCGATCCGAAGTTCCCGCGGCAATTCGATAAGCAAGAGGCCGGCGGTCCCGACCGCTTGAAGGGACGGGATCCGCTGCCCGGCCGGGCCCTGCCTCGCCATGACCGCGGCCGGGACGCCGGCGGCACGATGCTTGCTTGCCGCCCGCCGGAAGCAATTGGATTTCCCGATTGCCCTCACGGAGAGCGTCGCATGAATAAATCGCAAATACCCGCCGCCCAAAAGGAAGTGCTCAGCCTCTTGCTGGACGACCACAAGAAAGTCAAAAAACTATTCAAGGAATTCGAAGCGGAAAAGGACGACGCCGCAAAAGAGAGGCTGGCGCAGGAAGCCTGTACGGAGCTCAGCGTGCATGCCAAGATCGAGGAGGAGATTTTCTACCCGTTCCTGCGCGATCAGAATCCCAAGGCCTTCGGCGACCTGCTCGACGAAGCGCTGGTGGAACATGCCAGCGCCAAGGAACTCATCGCCCAGATTCAGGGCTCGAGCATGGCGGAAGAACTGTACGAAGCGAAGGTAACGGTCCTGAACGAATATGTTCAACACCACGTTACCGAGGAAGAGGACGAGCTTTTTCCCAAAGTGATAGCCCAAAAAATCGACCTGCGTGATATCCTGACACCGCTCGTTCAACGCAAAGAAGAGCTTCTGGGGTCCACGGCCGTCGCCTGATCCGGGCCCGGCATCGCAGGCCGGCTTGCCGGTGCGGCCCATAGGTCCATAATGCCCCAGCGCCTCTTCGCTTCCGTGCTGGGGTCTTTCTTTTGCCTATGCCTTCTGATGACTACACCCTCGACTGGAGATCGGCTCCCTCTGGCTGGGATTGGGCCGCGCAGGACGAAGACGGGCGCTGGTTCTGGTACAGAGTCCAGCCCGTGCTGGGCATAGGCGGCGGCGTTTGGCGCGCGCCTTCCAGGGCGCAAGCCCTGGCCGGCCAGGGGCCGCCCAACCCCCTCTGGCATCAAACGCTGCGCCAGCGGCCCCCCAGCTCCGACAGCCAGAAAGACGAATAGCCTCGGACACCTGCAAGAAGCAAGCAAGGCGGCAGCAAGCCGCCCACGCGGCGCAGTGTTCTATATACTTGGCCCTGGCATGGCTGCGCACCCGCAAAGCCGGCATCGCGGCCGGACATTCCGGACCTCATCACATAACAAGCTCGGGCGTTGAGTATGGCTTCGTTGGAATTTCTGATTCGGGAATACTGGCCGCATCTGGCTTTCTTGCTGAGCCTGGCCATAGGCGGCACGGCCGCCGTCCATGCGGCAATGACCAAGAACGATGTGCGCGCCGCCATAGGCTGGGTCGGCGTCATCATGATGTCCCCCCTGCTGGGCCCCCTGTTCTACCTGATCGCCGGCATCAACCGCATACGCCACGACCATATCTCGGAACAGCGCAATAAAGGCTTCAAGGACTACGCCCTGAATCCGCAGCTGCCGGCGGCGCAGATCGATGGGCTGAATGCGCCCCAGTTCGACTCCCTGAAAATACTGGGCGACCGGGTCAGCCGCTTTCCGCTGCGCGACGGCAACCATATACAGATACTCTGCGGCGGGGATGAAGCCTACCCGGCGATGATCGCCTCGATCGATGCCGCGCTAAAGTCCATCGCCCTCCAGACCTATATTTTCGATAATGACGTCGAGGGCCGCAAAGTCGCGCAGGCCCTGATCCGCGCGCACGAGCGCGGCGTCCAGGTGCGTGTCCTGATCGATTCGGTCGGATCCAAGTATTCGCCGCGCCCGCCCGTCGCCAGGCTGCTGCGCAAACACGGCGTACGCACGGCGCTCTTCATGACGAATCCCCTGGGCATGCGCATGCCCTACGCCAACCTGCGCAGCCACCGCAAGATACTCATCATCGACGGCTGCACCGCCTATACCGGCGGCATGAACATCCGCGCCGGCTTCGTCCGCGAAGCGGCGGGCGAGAACACGGCCAGCGACACGCATTTCAAGGTGGAAGGCCCGGTGGTGCTGCAACTGATGTCGGTGTTCGCCCATGATTGGGATTTCACCACCAAGGAAAACCTGCCGTTCGATGGCTGGTGCTGCAGCAGCTGGAATCCGCCCAAGCCGCATGCGCTGGTGCGCTGCATACGTTCGGGGCCGGACCGCTATGTCATGAGCACCCATCACATGCTGCTGGGCGCTTTTGCGGTCGCCCAAAAGCACATCCGCATCCAGTCGCCCTATTTCCTGCCCGACCAGATCCTGCTGGGAGCCCTGAATACGGCCGCCAGGCGCGGCATCATCGTGGATATCGTCATACCGGGCCGCAACAACCTGCGGCTGGTCAACTACGCCATGACCGCGCAACTGGACCAGGTGATACGCAACGGCTGCCGCGTGTGGCGCACCCGGGGCAACTTCAATCATTCCAAGCTGATCACCATAGACGGCGCCTGGTCCTACGTGGGCTCCTCCAACCTGGACCCTCGCAGCCTGCGCCTGAACTTCGAGCTGGACATGGAGATCTACAGCCGCGAAACCGCCGCCCGGATCGAGCGCCTGATAGACCGCGAAATCAATGACGCCGAGGCCGTAACACTGGAAGGGCTGGCCGCCATTCCGTTCCGCAAGCGTCTGCGGAACCGGATCATATGGCTGGCCAGCCCCTATTTGTGAAGATCACCCTATTGCGGCGGTAGCGCGGGCGCGCGATGGACGCGATGCCCGCCCGTGCCGGAATGCCGCGCGCTCTCCTTACTGAGGCTCCACGCCCGCCTGCTTGACCACGCCGGCCCAGCGGGCGATTTCGCTATCCACGAACTTGCCGAAATCCGCGCCGGTCAGGTTGGGCACCTCGGTACCGTTGCTGGCCCACAGCTCTTTGATTTTCGGCGTGTTCAGGGCCTTGACGAGTTCCTCGGACATGCGCTTGACGATATCCGGAGGGGTGCCCGCCGGCGCCCACATGGCATACCATGTCGACACCTCATATTCGGGAATGCCCGCTTCCGCTACCGTGGGCACGTCCGGCAATGAAGGCGCGCGCTCTTTCGAGGCCACGGCCAGGGGCCGGATGGAGCCCGCCCGGATGTGCGACGCGGACGAACCCAGCCCGTCGAAGGCGACATCGACCTGGCCGGTGATCAGGCCCGTCAGCATGGGGCCCGCCCCCTGGTAAGGGACGTGAGTCAGCTTGATGCCGGACTTCAAGGCGAACAGTTCGCCCGCCAGATGGTGGGTGCTGCCCATGCCCGCCGAACCGAAGTTGATCTGGCTGGGATTGGCGCGCGCCTTTTCCAGGAATTCCTTGACGTTGGTCACGGGCAGCTTGCTGGGGTTGACGACGATGATTTGCGGCGGCTGGGCCAGCAGGGCCACCGGGGTGAAGTCCTTCTGGATATCGTAATTGAGCTTCTTGTAGATGGAGGGCGCGACCGCGTGATGCGCCCCGCCCATGAAGAAGGTGTAGCCGTCGGCGGGCGCTCGCGCCGCAACGCCCGCGCCCAGCGTGCCGCCCGCGCCGCCCTTGTTGTCGACGACGACGCTTTGCCCCAGCTGCGCGCCCAGCTGATGGGCGAGCGGCCGGGCGAAGGTGTCGGTTCCTCCGCCTGCGGGAAAGGGGACGATGATGGTGATGGCGCGTTCCGGCCATGCGGCCTGCACCGGCCCCGCCACCGTCATTGCGGTCAATGCCATGGCCGCTGCGAGCATAAAGCGTTTCTTCATTAGAGGTCTCCTCTGTTTTTTATGACATGCGCCCCAACGGCGCACCCGGATGAACAAGAAAGACCCCGCAAACCAGCCGCGGGGAGTATTGCCGACTGCAGTGTCCTGTTTGGCCGCTACGCACGAAATGATGCACACGGAATCATGCGCGCGAAGTAAGCCGGCAGGACATTCGGCGAAGCAGCGCTTCGCCTTCAAGAAAACTGCTTGCGCAGTAGATTTTTCTGTACTTTCCCCATGGTGTTGCGCGGCAGTTCGTCGACCACGTGCAAGCGCTTGGGAACCTTGAAGTTCGCCAGCGAGCCCTTCAAGCCGGCCAGCATGGCCTGGGGATCCAGCTTCGCCCCCGCCTTGGGCACCACCACGGCCACCACCGCTTCACCGAAATCCGGATGAGGCACGCCAATGACGGCCGACTCTTCCACGCCCGGCATCTCGTCGATGGCCAATTCGATCTCTTTGGGATAAACATTGAAGCCGCCGGAAATGATGAGATCCTTGCTGCGGCCCACGATGGACAGATAGCTGTCGGGCGCCTGCCCGCCGCCCCACTGCCCGACATCGCCGGTGCGGAACCAGCCGTCGGCGGTGAACTCTTCTTTGGTTTTTTCAGGCATGCGCCAGTAGCCCGCGAACACATTCGGCCCGCGCACCTGCACGTTGCCGATTTCGCCCGGCCCCAGTACTTTGCCCTCGTCATCCACGATACGCACGGAAACACCCGGCAAGGGCCGGCCCACCGTACCGCCTATGCGTTCGCCCAGCGCGCTGTCGTAGGGATTGGAGGTCAGCATGACGGTTTCGCTCATGCCGTAGCGCTCGAGTATCGCGCTGCCGGCGCGCTCTTTGAATTCTTTGAAGGTCTCCGCCAGCAGGGGCGCGGAGCCGGAAATGAAAAGGCGCATGTTCCGGCACACCTCGCGCCCGAAGCGCGGATCGGCCAGCAAACGCACGTAATAAGTCGGAACCCCCATCATCACGGTGCTGCGCGGCAGATAATGCAAGGCCTGGTCGACGTTGAACTTGGGCAGCCAGATCATCTTGGCGCCCGCCAGCAAAGCCCCGTGCGATGCCACGAACAAGCCGTGCACATGGAAGATGGGCAGCATGTGCAGCAGTACATCGTCCTGGCGCCATCCCCAATAATCCTTCAGCACCAGCGCGTTGGACGAAAGGTTGCGGTGGCTGAGCATGGCGCCCTTGCTGCGCCCCGTGGTGCCCGAGGTATAGAGTATGGCCGCCAGGTCGTCCGGGCCGCGCGCCACGGTCTGGAATTCATCGCCCTGGCTGGCGGCCGCCACCGGCAGGCTGCCGCTGCCATCCTCGTCCAGCGTATAGACATGGGCCGTGCCGGCCTTGTCCGCCAAGGGGCGTATCCATTCCAGATTGCGGCTATCGCAAACCACCACCGCCGGCTCGGCATCCGTAAGAAAGTATTCGATCTCGGCGGACCGATAGGCCGTGTTCAATGGCAGATACACCAAGCCCGCCCGCAAGGTCGCCAGATAAAGCATCAGGGCCGCGGGAGACTTTTCGACCTGGACGGCCACGCGGGAACCCGCCGGCAGCTTCAGGGCATGCAGCAAGTTCGCGAGCCGCGCGCTCATTTCCTCGATGTCGTTCCAGCTGTATTGCTGATCCGGAGTCTCGATGGCTGTTTGCGAGCGATCCGCTGGGAAGCCCGACGCGAGCAAAGCGTATAGATTGGCATTGCCTTCCAAATCAATCTCCTGAAAAAACCGGCTTTTCCCCGGCCAAAAAAGCCCGCACGCCTTCGCGATGATCGCGGCTCTGGGCATAGCCGAACAGCGACCGGAGCTCCGCTTCGGTCAATGGCTTGGGCTGCGCGCACAAACGGGCTATCGTCCTTTTATTGATGCGGGCCGCCAACGGCGCGCCCGCGGCTATTCTCCGCGCCGTGGCCATGACATCGGCGGCCACCTCCGCGTCCGGCACGATGCGCGTCAACAAACCCTTGGCCAACGCTTCATCGGCCCCGAACACCCGCCCTTCCAGCAGGATTTCCGTGGTGGCGGCCCGGCCCGCCAGGGCCAGCAAGCCGCGCATTTCCTCCGGAGCCATGGGAAAGCCCAGGCGGTTGATCGGCACGCCGAAGCGCGAGGACCGGCCCGCTATGCGCAAATCGCACTGGCTGACGATTTCCAGCCCGCCGCCGACGCAGACGCCGTCGATCTGCGCCAGCACCGGATGCATGCAGGACCCGATGGCCTCGAGAGCCGGCGCGATGACTTGCATGTGATAGCGCAGCACGCCATCCAGATCGGCGCGCGCTTCGGGAAACTCGCGTATGTCCGCGCCCGCCGCGAAATTGCCCCCGTCGCCGCGCAGCACGACGCAGCGCAGATCCGCTCTTTCGCCCAGTTGGGTGAACACGTCCTGCAACGCCTGCCACATGGCAATGCTGATGGCATTCAGGCGCCCGGGGTTGCTGAGCGTGACCAGGGCTATGGGCCCGTCGTATTCCAACACAACCGTGCCGGGCACGGCGGCCGGCGATCCGGCGGCCGGCGACCCGGCGGTCGGCGATCCCGTCGGCGCCGCAGTGTTCACAGCCATCGCAGGTTCAACCCCGTTTTCGGTTTGCCCGCCGCCAATTGCGCCAGGTTGTCATCGAGCTGGTCGAGCTCGTACAGATAATTGACCATCATGCCGCAAGACTGCGCCATGCCCTTCGCCGAGCAGTCGGCGGCCCAGTTCATGCGCTCGATGCGCGCGCCATTGCCCAAATGGAAGCGTGCGACCGGGTCTATGGGCTGGCCGTTTTTCATGGTTTTCAGGTATTGGATGGCGAGCCGCAGGCCTGTGCGCTGCACCGCATCGGACGCCCGCCCCGCAGCGGCGGCCTGCAGGCGTTCGACCCATTTCTGGCCGGCGCCCGCGTCGTCCTGCGCCTGCTGCTTGTCGGCCTTGTCATGCAGCAGGGCTTGCATGGCCTTGCCGTCCTGCTTGCTCAGCCAGTCCACGAAACCGGGGATGGGCGACAGCGTCGCGAAACCCTTCAGGCGGGGCAATTCGCGCAGCAATTCGTCGATCACCCGCTTCAGCAGAAAATTGCCGAAACTGATGCCTCTGAGGCCGGGCTGGGTGTTGGATATGGAGTAGAAAATCGCCCAGCGCGCCTTGGCCGGATCACCGGGCGGCACTTGCGGATCCAGCAGCACCTGCACATTGCCCGCCATCTGCTCGGCGAATGCGACCTCGACGAAGATGAGAGGCACGTCGCTCATGCGGGGATGGAAGAAAGCATAGCAGCGGCGATGCTCCGCGACGCGATGGCGCAATTCGTCCCACGAGCGGATTTCGTGCACGGCTTCGTACTGGATCAGCTTTTCGAGCAAGGAGGCGGGCGAATCCCAGTTGATGGGCCGCAATTCCAGCATGCCGACGTCGAACCAGCTGGCAAGCAAGCCTTCCAGTTCGCGTTCCAGCGGGCTCAGGCCAGCGACCTGGTTGCGCCAGCGCAGCATGTCGGCCCGCAAGTCGACGAGCAGCCTGAGGCTTTCCGCCTGAGCGTACAGGCGGCGGAACAGGCGCAGGCCTTGATCGCCGCGCGGCTCCAGGCCGGCGCTGGCCTGCGCGAGCCCGGCCAGCAGGCTGCGGCGCTCCTTGGCGTCCGCCGCGGCATAGCGCGCGCTCCATTGCTTGGCGAAGCGATTGGCGGCCACATCGGTCAGCCGGGCGGTAAACAGCGGCAGAATGTCGGACGGCGCGAAAGAGTGATCGCGTTCCAGCCATTTCCCCAGGCGCGCCATCAGGCCGCGGCTTTCTTTTTCCTCGTCTTTGCGGGTTTCTTTCGCCGCGCTCTTGGCGTCGGGTTTCCGGATGACAGCCACTTCGTTCCTGGAGCTTGCCGGTGTGGGAGCGCGCACGGCGCTGGGTGTATCGCTTATCTGCATAGTCAGTCTCCTGAGTCGTGCGTGGCGGGTTCCGCCGCCGATGCGGCTTCCGGCGCGCCGGCCTGCTGGGCCAAAATATGGAGCGCATCGAGCTGGCGCATGAGATGCCGGCGCGTCAGCGCCTCGGCGCCTTCGGGGTCGCGGGCCTTGAGCGCGGCGAAAATGGCCAGGTGCTCGGCGCAGGATTCCGCAAGGCGGCCCGGCAGGACCAGGCTTTTGTGACGCGACAGGCTGAGCACCTTGCGCAAGCTGTCCACCAGGTCGGACAGCCAGCGGTTGTCGGCCAGGTCCTGGACGGCCTCGTGTATCAGCGCATTGGTGGCGTAATATTCATCGATGTTTCCCGCCTGGGCGTGCTCCTGCAGGCGCTGGTGCAAGGGTTCCAGGCGAAGCAGGTCCTGAGCGCTCGCCTTGCGCGCGGCCTCGTAGGCGCAGCGCCCCTCGAGCATGGCCATGAGGGGAAAGATTTCGTCCACGTCGCGGCCGGAAAGTTCATTGACGAAACAGCCGCGCCGCGGTTCCAGCCGCAGCAGCCCTTCGGCCACCAGCACTTTCAAGGCTTCGCGCAGCGGCGTCCTGGAAATGCCCAATGCCGCGGTCAGGCGCGGTTCGTCTATCCATTCTCCGGCCTTCAGTTCATTGGCCTGTATCATCGCCCGCAGGCGATCGGCCACCTCTTGGTACAGCACCTGCTGGACGATGCGCGTAGCCATGCCGGCTCCTGTTTCGATTTTCTATAATTCATAATTATGAATATTTGGGAAAATAAAACAAGCCCCTTTTTCCCTGATTCGATGAATTATTCATGAGGCGGCCCGCCGACGCCACGCCCGAGGCGATCCCCGCCCCGCCCACTCGGGAACCATTCCGCAGGCGGGGATACCGCCGCCTGATGCCTCGCGGGTGAAGCCCCCATTCCGCCCAAGCCCATGCCCCATAAGCCTATAAGGTATAAGCCTATAAGGTATAAGCCTATAAGGTATAAGCGTCCGGCCCGAAAAATGAAAGGGCGTATGATGCAGACTATCGTTTTTACCGGCGGGCGCCATGTTCGCCGCAAGCTGGAGCCTACGCAATGACATCCTGGGCGCAACCCGAACAAGCTCATGCCGCCGAATGGCATGACGAGACCACTGTGCTGCACGGCGACGCCGCGCTGGCGACGGATTCCTCCGTATCGCCGCCCATACATTACACGGCGACCTTCAAGGCCGGCAGCGCTGAAGAATTCGCCGACATGGCCAACACAGCCAGGCATCCGGGCTTTTACACTCGTTACGGCAACCCGGTGCACAAGCGCGTAGAGGCCATCCTGGCGGAACTGGAAGGCACGGAAACCGCCCTGCTCATGGCTTCCGGCATGGGCGCGGTCAGCACCACCATACTCGGCCTGGTCGAACGCGGCGACCACGTCATCGCCCAGCAGCGCCACTACATGAGCACCTCCAAGCTGTTCGAGGAAGTATTGCCGCGCTTCGGCGTGCAAACCACCATCGTCGACCAGGCCGACCTCGGCGCTCTGGAAGCCGCCATACGGCCCGAAACCCGCTTGATCATGGTGGAAACTCCCGTCAATCCCACCCTGACCTTGACCGACCTGCAAGCCGTGGCGCGCCTGGCGCGTCCGCGCGGCATCCTGACCGTGGCCGACAATACGTTCGCCTCGCCGCTCAATCAGCGGCCGCATGCCCTGGGCATAGATGTGGTGGTTCACAGCGCCACCAAGTATTTCGGCGGCCATCATGACTTGACCGCTGGCGCCGTGTGCTGCAGCCAGGAATTGGCGGAACGCATCTGGGCCATGCACGTCACGCTCGGCGCGGTGCTGTCGCCCATGGATGCCTGGCTGCTGCTGCGCGGCCTGCGCACGCTCCCCTTGCGCATGGAGCGCATCAACGCCAACGCGTTGGCGCTGGCGCGCTGGCTGGAAAGCCGCGACGAAATCGAACAGGTGTTCTATCCCGGGCTGGAAAGCCATCCCCAGCACGCGCTGGCCTTGCACCAAATGAAAGGCTATGGCGCGGTGATCGCCTTTTCCATCAAAGGAGGATTCGACGCCACCAGCCGCTTTGTGTCGTCGCTCAGGCTGGCCACCCATGCCGTCAGCCTGGGCGGCGTCGAAACGCTGGCCGTCCATACCGCCGCCATGTGGGCCGGCACCATGACCGAGACGCAGATGACTGCGGCCGGCATAGAACCGAACTTCATACGCATGTCCGTGGGCGTCGAACATATCGACGACCTGAAGCGGGACCTGAAACAGGCTTTGTCCGGTCTGGCGTAGCCCTGCCGCGGCCGGCATGGCCGGCCGGCGTGCGTGCCGCGCAGGGCACATATCGATACATCGCGACGGCGCTATGTTACATATTCGAAGGGCTTGAGCCTGCGCAAGAGCATCACCGCAAGCAGGCTCAAGCTGAACACGCAGGCAGCGGTCGCCGGAATGGCCCACCAGGACGAAACGCCGCCGCCCATCAGCCCCGTAGTCTCCTCAAGAAGATTCAGCACGAAAATGTGCACGCAATAGACACCTAGCGTGCAAGCGGCCACGCCCCGGATCGGGCCGGAAAAGTCCTGCGCCTTGGTGCCCAGGCCATACAGCACATTGAAGGCGCACACCGACGAGGCCAGCACAAAAGGGGACAGGTAGTCGTAGAAAAGCGCGTCCGGCTCGCCGGTATGCAGCGAATAGAGATAGGTCGCCGCCATGGTCAACGTGCTGAAAACCAGGAAGAGGCACAGGCTCCAGGACCAGTAGCGGCGCTTGTCCGCTTGCTTCGCCCACGCCTCTTGCACATAGGCGCCCAGGAACAAATAGCCGGCCAGGCCGACGAAAGGCCCCACCCCGTAGACCCGCAAAGGATCGGCTTCTATCTCGAGCACGGCGCCCACGGTAGGCCAGGCCGACACCGCCGCCCAGATAGCCAGGTACAGCCTTTTTTCGCCGGGCCGGGCGCCGTTCCATATGCTGCGCAAAAAGGGCACGAACAGATAAATGCCCACGATGGCGTACAAATACCAGAGATGGAAAACCACCGGCCCGTTCGCCAGCGCTTTCATCCACTCCAGGGCGGCCCCGTAATGCTCGCCGTTCCAGGTGTTCCAGGCCATGTAGAACAAGGACCAGAACAACAAAGGCGGCAGCACGCGCACAAAGCGCTTCTTGAAAAACTCCGGCATGGGCTCCTGCCTGCGCAGCAGCAATACGCCCGTGATCATCAGGAACAGCGGCACGCAGCTGCGCGTCAAGGCATCGTAGAAATTGCTGGCCCACCACTGCTCATCGAAAACATTGAAATTCACCGCCGCCACGTGCAGCAGCACGACCATGAAACAAGCGCCCACCCTGGCTGTGTCCATGGCCGTGCTGAAACCGCGCTGATTGCCCTGCATGCTTCCTCCTGCTTGCGGGCCGGCTCGTCCGGCCCCTTGCCTGACCATAGAAGTAACATGCACGCCGCTGCCCAAAGCAAGCGGCCGCATCGGAATATATCTAAAAGCAACGATATCGCGCGCGGCGGGCGGCTCGGGCCGCATGCCCGCCATGCGCTTGATTGCCAATCGCTCGATCATCCGATCGCCCGTACAACCCGGAGCCCGCGGCTTGCACAGCCAGCGGCCGACGCCTCGAATTGCTTTACACTAGAACGCTGGAATTTCCCGATCAGGCATATATGGCGGACACACAAGACATCGGCCCTCAACCCGACAAGCCCACCCTGCTTTACCCCTGCGGCGAACCGCCTGCAAGCGGCGCCGCCTGCGAGGTGGCGCCCGGCGTGTTATGGATACGCATGCCCATGCCGTTTGCGCTCACCCACATCAATTTATGGGCGCTGGAAGACGGCGAGGGTTGGACCATCGTCGACACCGGCCTGCAAAGCGGCGAAACGGCCGCGGCATGGCAAGCGCTGCTGCCCGGCGCGCTGCGGAACAAGCCTGTAACGCGTGTGCTGGTTACGCATATGCACCCGGACCACGTCGGCATGGCGGGCTGGCTGACGCGCAAATTCCAGTGCCGGCTCTGGATGACGCGCCTCGAATATCTGACCTGCAGGACCCTGGTCGCCGATACCGGCCGCGCCCCGCCCGAGGACGGCCTGAGCTTCTATCGCACAGCGGGCTGGGGCGAAGATTCCATCGAGCGCTATCGCGCGCGTTTCGGCAGCTTCGGCAAAATGATGCACGCCCTGCCCGACAGCTATCGCCGGATCCATGGCGGCGAAACGCTGCGCATAGGCAGGCACGACTGGACTGTCGTCGTCGGCAACGGCCATTCGCCCGAGCATGCCTGTTTTTATTGTCCGGACTTGAAGCTGCTGATTTCGGGCGACCAGGTGTTGCCCCGCATTTCGTCCAATGTGTCGGTCTTTCCCACGGAGCCCGATGCGGATCCCCTGACGGACTGGATGAATTCGCTGGAAAGATTGAAGCGCTGCGTGCCGAACGATGTGCTGGTGCTGCCGGCGCATAACGAACCGTTCAAAGGGCTGCACGAACGCCTCGATTACCTGGCGGACAGCCAGAATCACGCCTTGCGCCGCTTGCAACACGCGCTGCGAGAGCCCAAACGGGCCATCGATGTATTCACCGAACTGTTTTCCAGGCCCATTCCCCCGGAAGACCATGGCCGCTTCAACCTGGCCACCGGGGAAAGCATCGCCCACCTGAATTATCTATTGCAGCGCGGCGCGGCGAAAGTCCATACCGATGAACAAGGCGTGAAGTGGTATAGCGGCGCTTAGATACATACCCTTAGCGCTTCAGTTGCACGGACTTGTACTCCAGGAATTCTTCCAGCCCGTACCTGCCCAGCTCACGCCCATAACCCGACTGTTTATAGCCGCCGAACGGCGCCAGCATGTTGAATTCGCCGCCATTGATATCGACCTGCCCGGTGCGCAGACGCGCGGCCACGCGCAATGCGGCATTCTGATCCGCAGACCACACCGCGCCCGCCAGGCCGAAGGGGGTGCCGTTGGCGATATCCACCGCTTCGTCTTCACTGCGATAGGTAAGGATGACGAGCACCGGCCCGAAAATTTCTTCTTGAGCTATGGTGCTGGACGCGGCCACTCTGCCGAATACGGTAGGCTGCACGTAATAGCCTTGTTTCAGGCCCTTGGGGGCGTCGGGGCCGCCCAGCAGCAATTGCGCCCCCTCTTCCAGCCCTTTGCGGATATAGGCTTGCACACGCTCGCGCTGCGTGGCGGAAATCAGCGGCCCCATGGTGGTGGCCTTGTCGAAAGGGTCGCCCAGCACGTATTTGGCCGCTTCCTCCGCCGCCATGCGCGCAACCTCGTCGTATTGCGATTCATGCACCAGCAGCCGCGTATGCGCGCTGCAGGTCTGCCCCGCGTTCATGAAGCATGAGGCGACAGTGCCCTTCACCGCCGCGGCCAAATCGGCGTCTTTCAGAAGTATGGCCGCGGATTTGCCGCCGAGCTCCAGCGAGACCCGCTTGACCGTGGCCGCCGCGAGTTCGGCCACCCGTTTTCCCGCCCGCGTAGAGCCGGTGAAGGACACCATGTCCACATCCGGATTGCGCGCCAGGGCCTCGCCGACAACAGGTCCATCGCCCGTGACCAGATTGAATACGCCCGGTGGCAAGCCCACCGACTCGATGATTTCGGCCAGGATGAATGCGTTCAGCGGCGCGACCTCGGACGGCTTCAGGACGACGGTGCATCCCGCCGCCAGCGCTGGGGCCACCTTGGCCGCAATCTGGTGCAAGGGATAGTTCCATGGCGTGATGCAAGCCGCCACCCCCACCGGCTCGCGCAGCACTACGGAATTGCCCACCTGCTCGCGCCATTCGAAATCGGGCAGCATCTTTGCGTAGGAGGCGAAAGTGTATCGAGGCGACCCGGCCTGTATCTTGACGGCCTGCTCCAAGGGCATGCCGACTTCATGCGCGATGACCTCGCCTACCTCGGCGCTGCGCGCTTTCAGTTGCGCCTGAATGGCGTCCAGGCAGGCGGCGCGCCGCGCGGGGCCGGCGGCGGCCCAGCCGTCGAAAGCCCGGCTCGCGGCTTGAACGGCCTGCTCGACATCCTGCGCCGAGCCCGCGGGAATCCGGCCGATGACGGCTTCCGTCGAAGCGCTTTCGACGTCTATCATGTCGCTTGTCGATGGCCGTACCCAGCGCCCGTCTATGAACAGCTTGTCATGAACCCTCATACCACTTGCTCCTCGATGATTGAAATGCCGGGCGCCGGCGGCTTGCACCGCAAGACCCGTTCAGGAAGCCACCGGCTCTTGTATCTGGACCGCCAATAAGGACAGCATCCTGCGAAAGGGGCCGGGATCGGCGATGCCCCTGACCAACAGCAAAGCGCCTTCGACCCTGCAGACGGTGTCTTCCGCACGCTGGCGGGCGGCCCGCCTGGGCAGGCCCAGGTCGACCAGCGTGTCGGTAAGCGCATTGATCCATTCAAGCAGGCCGCGCTTGATGTGCGGGTGAAAAATGGCCGGCGTCGCGCTCATGGCCAGTACGCCCAGCAGGCAGGACTCCTGGCCCTTGCAATAATAGGCATCCAGATTGCGCAGCATCTGCGCGATGCGCGCCCCGGCGCTGGCCTGCGACCGCAGGGGCTGTATCACCTGCTCGGTAAACAGCGCGTTGGCCCGTTCGATGACGGCCATGGCCATCTCTTCCTTGCCGCTCGGGAAATGATAATAAAGGCTGGCCTTGCTCAGGCCCGATGCCTTCGAAAGCCTGGCCAGCGATGCGGCCTCGTAACCTTCGTCGCGAAACACCTTGGCGATGCGGTCCAGCACCTCATCGCGTACAGCCATGCCCTCTGCCATAGATCATTCCTTTTCCGCCCATCTTGCCAGGCGCCATGCAACCGTCTGCGCCGATTCGAATATGCTTATTCTTCGATGATTATATACCGATCGTTCGGTAAAAAAAATATTGACAGAAAAAAATGCAGCGCTTAATCTATGCCGACCTATACCGAACGTTCGGTATAAAAACTATAAGCGCAACCCTCAGGAGACAAGACATGTCCACTCAACAAGCGAAGAAAGCACGCAGCTTCGGATCCGCCGGCGTCAAAACCGCCGCGGCCATGGTTCTACTGGGCGTGTTCACGGCAGCAGCCGGGCAGGCCAGGGCGGATACCGTCAAGCTGAAGTTCGCCGACTGGCTGCCCCTATCCCATTACACGCTGACCGAGGGCGTCAAGCCCTGGATGGAAGCCACCACCAAAGCCTCGAATGGCTCGATACAGTTCGAATACTATCCCGCCCAGCAAATCGGCAAGGCCAAAGACATGGCCACGCTGGCCCAGTCAGGGGTGGCGGACATCGTCCACCTTTCTCCCGCCTACATCTCCGAAAAATTTCCGCTGTCCGGCGTGGCGGAGCTTCCCGACCTGTTCGACAATACGTGCGCCGGCAACAAGGCGCTGATGACCTTGCTGCGGCCCGGCGGCTTCCTGGCCGATCGGGAATACAAGCCATTGGGGCTGCGCGTGTTGTGGGCCATGACTTACGCGCCCTACGCCATCGTCACCACCAATAAAAAAGTCACGACGCTGAATGACCTGCACGGCTTGAAGATGCGCACGGCGGGCGGGGCCATGGACATTACCGCGAGCCAGGTGGGCTCCGTTCCCATCAAGATGACAGGGCCCGATGTGCTGCCCTCCCTGCAGCGCGGCACCCTGGACGGCATGTTCGTCACCCTGCTCAGCCTGTATCCCTTCGACTGGCAAACCGCGCTCAAGTACATGACGACCAATGTCAGCACCGCGAGCTTCATATCCGTATTCGCGATCACCGACCGCGGCTGGAAAAAACTGTCGCCCGAACAGCAGGCCACTCTCACCAAGACCAGCGAAGAAGCCGTCCGGAACATCTGCAATTGGGTGGACAAAACCAATAAAGACATCGTCGAACGCTTGAAGAAAGACGGCATGCAGGAAGTGCTGATGAGCGATGCGGAAAAAGCCAAGCTGGGCGAGAAGCTGGCCGAAACCAGGAAACGCTGGGCGAGCTCCCTGGATCAACTGGGCAAGCCGGGAACCGAAACACTGAAGCGCTACCAGGACGCCTTGTAAATGGCAGCGCCCGGGCGCATGGCCGGCCCGGGCCTCTCCGCCGCAGAGCCTTGCCTGCGCCGCTATGCACCGCACAGGCAAGAGGCTGGCCGCGGCGCGCCGCCACCTTCAGTTCTCGAGTGAACCCTATGCACAAGATTCTAGACCGCATCGACGCATGCCTGAATGCCATCGATGCAACGCTGATGTTCTTCGCCGTGCTGTGCCTGTGCGCCATAGGCTTGTTGACCACCGCCGACGTCGCCATGCGCTATGCCTTCAACAGCCCTTTTACCTTCGCCTTCGATCTGACTTCGATGTATTTGTTCCCGGCCAGCGTTCTGCTGGTACTGTCCGACGTCTTCCGCAAGAACGAGAACATCGATATCGACCTGCTTTCCCGCCGCCTGCCCTTGCGCCAGTGGCGCCTCTTCTCGCTGCTGGGGGGCCTGGCGGCCTGCGCGATCTTCGCCGTCATCGCGGCGCTGTATGTGGGCAAGACCATCCATGCCTATGAAGTCAATGAAATCACCTTCGGCGCCATCAACTGGAAGGTGTGGCCGGCGCAGGCCATTGCGGCTGTCGGCTTTTCTTTCCTGTCGCTGTCGATACTGTTCCGTTCCCTTCAACATATAGCCGGCGTCTCCGAACGCCCGGTGTCCGGCGGCCTGGCCGAATAGGGGCTACCATGACTGTCGCCATCACACTAGCGCTGCTATTTGTTCTGCTCGCCCTGGGCATACCCGTCGCATTCACGCTGGCCATTGCAGGGGCCGCGGGGCTGCTGATGGTCGGCGGGCCGACCCTGCTGTACGGCATACTGGAATCGGCTCCGCTCTCGGCCCTGGACAGCTTCGAGTTCATCACCATTCCCATGTTCATCCTGATGGCGCAATTGCTGACCATCAGCGGCATCGCCGACAATCTTTTCAGCGCCGCCGCGGTCTGGCTGGGCCGAATCAAAGGCGGGCTGGCCATCGCCACCGCGATAACCGGGGCGGCCTTCGGCGCGATCTCGGGGTCCAGCACCGCATCGGCCGCCACACTCTCGTCGACCAGCATCCCGGCCATGATGCAGCAGGGCTACGAGCGCAAGTTCGCCAGCGGGGTCGTCGCCATATCCGGCACCCTGGCCATGCTGATCCCGCCCAGCATCGCCATCGTCTTCTATGGGCTGCTGAGCGGCGCCAGCATCGCCAAGCTGCTTATCGCCGGTGTCATTCCGGGCCTGGTGGTCACCGCCGCCATTGCCTTGACGGTGATTTTTCTAGTGCATAGGGAACCTGCGCTAGCGCCCCATCGCCAAAAATACACCTGGCCCGAAAAAGTCGCATCGCTGAAAGTCATCGGCCCTTTTTCACTGATCTTCGGTTTCGTTACGGGCTCCATCTACATCGGCCTGGCGACCCCGGTCGAAGCCTCGGTGTTGGGGGCGTTCAGCTCCATGGTGTACGCCATGGTCCTGCGGCGGCTCACCTGGCGCAATTTCTACCAGGCGGCCGTATCCACGGCCCGCACCACGGCAATGATCGCGCTCGTGCTGATCTGCGCCCAGATCTTCAGCTACTTCCTGACGCTCACCCAGACCACGCAATCCCTGATCCAGATGGTGGGCGATTCGGGCTGGCCGTCCTGGATGATATTGCTGAGCATCATTGTGATCTACCTGGCGCTGGGCTGTCTGCTGGACTTGATTTCCACGCTGATTCTCACGGTGCCCGTGGTGCTGCCCATCGTGATGGCGCTGGGCTACGACCCCATCTGGTTCGGCATCGTCGTCATCGTTACCGCGGAAGTCGGCATGATCACGCCGCCAGTCGGCCTGAATGTGTTCGTGGTGTCCAAGTACACCAATATCGCCGTCGTCGATGTATTCCGCGGGGTGGCGCCCCACTTCTATGCGCACCTGCTGGTCATCGCGCTGCTTTGCGTGTTTCCCGGCATCATCATGTGGCTGCCCAATCTCATGGGCTGACGCGCAAGTAGACCACGCCACTTCATCTGAACTTTTTTCGGAGCACTCATGTCCAGCCCACTAGTAAACATCGAGTATGAAGGCACGATCGCCCGCGTGCGCATGAACCGCGAAGACAAGCGCAACGCCCTGAACGTGGCGCTCATAGAACAACTGAACGAAGCCGCGCACGAACTGGGCAAGCGTCGCGACGTGAAGGTGGTCCTGCTGTGCGGAACGCCGAAATGCTTTTCCGCCGGGGCCGATTTGAACGACCCCTTGCAGTTCGATCCGGCGCTGACCCTGGCGGACAAGCGCCACTATGCCCTGCTGGGCGCCAATACCGCCCTGGCATGGGAACAGCTGCCGCAGCTTACCGTCGCCGCCGTCGAACGCTATGCCATCGGCGGCGGGCTTGGGCTGGCCCTGGCCTGCGATTTCCGCGTCGCCGGCCGCAGCGCCTTTCTCTGGGTGCCGGAAGTGCAAATCGGCGCCAACTACGGCTGGAATACAGTGCCGCGGCTCATCAGCCTGGTCGGTCCCGCCCGCGCGCGGCGCATGATCCTGCTCGCGCAACGCATACAGGCGCCGCAAGCGTTGGACTGGGGCCTGGTGGACGAAGTCGTGGACGATGGCTCGACGGAAGCCAAGGCCATGGAACTCGCGCAAGCCCTCGATGCCATGCCCAGCATGGCGCTCGCGGTCAGCAAGCGGGCCATCAATGCCGTCGCCGGCGCGCTGACGCAAATCTCCAGCCATGGCGACATGGAGCAAGTCCTGCTTTGCTTCAACGACTGGAGCCGGGAAAAAACCGGACACAAGGGAAACCCATGACAGCCGTTCATGCTTTTGCCAGCCTTGCCGAGTTCGCCGGCGACACGGCGCAAAACCATCCCGGCCGGCTTGCGCTCGCTTCCGAGCACACGCAATACACCTACGGCGAACTGGCCGAGCGTGTGCGCCTGCTCGCCAGCTTCCTGCTCGACCTGGGGGTACAGCCAGGCGATCGCATCGCCGTCCTGACGACGCCCAGGGCGGACTCCTATCTGCTGTTCCTTGCCATGAATGCCATTGGCGCCGTCTGGCTGGGCCTCAACCCACGCTATACCTTGCCCGAAATCAGGTATGTGATGGACGACGCCCAGCCCCGGTTCCTGTTCTTCATCGCCAGCTTCCGGGACAGGGATTACCTGGAATTCGCAAGCGCATTGAAGCAGGACTGCGCGTACCTGGAAGCCATGTTCTGCCTGGATGACGACGCCTCGGCGGCGGAGCCGCTGCAAAAAGCGCTATTCTCCGTACGGGTGAGAGGCGAGCGCTACGAAGACATTCTCGCCCCTGGCCCGCGCGCCGACTACCCGGCCATGCTGGTGTACACATCCGGGTCGACCGGCAAGCCCAAGGGGGCGATGCTGAGCAACGGCGCCATGGTGCGCCGCAGCCTCAATCAACTAGTGCAATGGCCGGTGTCGGACTACCCGCGCCTGTACAACCCCTACCCCATGAATCACATCGGCAGCATGCACTGGGTATCCTCCTATGGCATCGTCGGAAGGGGCGCCATCCATTTCCGCGAGAAATTCGAGGCGGACGACGTGCCGGACCTGGTCCAGGAACATGGCATCAATGTGCTGGAATTTTTCCCCACCATGTACAAAATGGTGCTCGAGTCCCCTCGCTTCGATCCCGCGAAGTTCGCGTCCATACAGTGGCATATTTTCTCGGGCGCGCAAATGCCCATGGAGCTGCTCAGGATACTGGACACCATGCCGGGCAAGATCGGAACGTCCTACGGCATGACGGAAACCTGCGGATCGGTCACCTATGCGGCCCCGGGCACCAGCCTGGATGTGCTGGCCGTAACGATAGGGCGCTCCATGCCCGAGGGCGAAGTCCGGGTAATGGGGCCGAACGGCGACTCATGCCATGAAGGCGAGATCGGCGAAATACAGGTCCGCGCGGAGTCGTGCACCAAAGGCTATATCAACCGGCCCGAAGCCACCAAGGCCGCTTTTACGAGCGACGGCTGGTTCAAGACCGGCGATCTGGCCGAAGTCATGGCCGGCGGCAATCTGCGCTTTGTCGGCCGCAACACGGATATGTTCAAGTCGGGTGGATTCAATGTCTATCCGCGGGAAATAGAGCTGGCGCTGGAAGCCCACCCCTCCGTACTGCAAGCCGCCGTCATCGGCGTTCCCCACCCGCTGTTCGGCGAGGTGGGGTATGCGATCGTCAGCCTCAAAGCCGGCGCCGAGCAGGACGTGGAGCTTCTCAAGGAATGGTGCCGCGCTTGCCTGTCCGATTACAAGCGGCCCAAGCATATCGAGATCCGTCCGGAACTTCCCCTGTTGCCCGTAGGCAAGGTGGATAAGGTTTTACTGAAGCAACAGCTCGGCGACGCATTCAAGGCGCCGCTGCGAACCACCGCGTGAAGGCCTTGGCGCCACGCATAAAGACGCTCATCCTCAACATGTCGGGAGATTACCGTGAGCATACTGACCGAAGTCATCGATAAAGTCCTGCTGGTGACCATAGACCGGCCGCAAGCCATGAACTCCCTCGATCCTTCAACCGATCAAGAGCTGTCCGGCGCCTGGCAGATGTTCGAAGACCGCGACGATCTGCTGGCCGCGGTGCTGACCGGTTCGGGAACGAAAGCCTTTTCGGCGGGCGCCGATCTGAAGACCATGCTGCCCGGCTTTCGCAACAAGATTCTCGCGGGTGAAAAAAATCTCGATTGGGCTTTCGGCGGCGGCTTGGCGCGCGGACGCATCCTGGAAAAACCCGTCATCGCCGCCGTGAACGGCCACTGCCTGGCCGGCGGCCTTGAAATGGCGCTGGCCTGCGATATCCGCATATGTTCCCCCAACGCCACATTCAGCCTGGCCGAAGCCTTGTGGGCCATTGCGCCGGGCGCGGGGGGGACCCAGCGCCTGCCGCGCGCCATCCCCCTGAGCATGGCCATGGAAATGCTGCTGACCGGCGACCCCATAGACGCCGAGACGGCTCTCCGGACGGGCCTGGTCAACCGCATCGTGGACCAGGCCGAGCTCAAGGACTCGGCGCTGGCGCTGGCGGCGAAAATCGCATCGCGGGGCCCGCTGGCCATCAAGGCCATCAAACGGCTGGTCCGCGCGGGCATCATGGATCCGCAGAATGGGCACCAGCTCGAGCTCGACACGTTCATCAGCCTGGTGCGAACCCGCGACGCCCAGGAAGGCTATTCGGCGTTCGCCGAGAAGCGCACGCCGGTCTATACCGGGCAATAAAAACGATGCTCATCGCGGCGCCGCGGGCGGCCAAGCCGCACACACACCCTGCTTTCATTTTCTCCACACCTTAGAAAAAGGCATGCTCATGTTGAACTGGAACGAATACCACTCTGAATTGATGAGTCGCATCGGCGAACTGTCCGAACTCAGCCCCGATACCGTCAAAGGCTATGGCACTCTGTCGGCCGCCGGCGGGAAGACCAACAGGCTGGACCCCAAGACCCGCGAACTGATCGCCATTGCGGTGGCCGTCACGACCCGCTGCGACGGCTGCATCGCCGTGCATTCCAAGAGGGCATTGGCGGCGGGCGCCGGTAGGGAAGAAATCTCGGAAGCCCTGGGCGTCGCCGTGGCTTTGAATGCCGGCGCGGCACTGGTGTATTCGGCCCGCGTCATGGATGCCCTGGGCGCCGAAGCTTGACGCCCGGCATCTCGCCATCCCGCCGCCCTTCATCGCCGGAGTGATGGCATACTACAAAAAAGGACGCTGAACTTCAGGGGACGAGTCATCGCAACACACATATCGCCGCCAGGCCGCCTGCGCCTGGACGCCCCGGTTCTGATCATCATCGTTGCAGAGCTGTTCTGCACTTCGCTCTGGTTCAGCGCCAACGGCATCACCGAATCCTTGCGCGCCGTCTGGCGTTTGGAGCCCGGCGATATCGGCTGGCTGACCAATGCCACGCAGCTGGGCTTCATCGCCGGCACGCTGGGCCTGTCCGCCACTCGCCTGGCGGACAGCTATCCCGCCAGCAGGATCTTCTTCGTCGCAAGCCTGGCCGGAGCGGCCGCCAACGCGGGCTTCGCCCTGCTGGCGCAAGGGCTGGCCGGCGCCATGGCGTTCCGTTTCCTGACCGGCGTCGCACTGGCCGGCATCTACCCCATAGGCATGAAGCTCATCCTGTCCTGGACGCGCCACAACAGCGGGCTCGCCCTCGCCCTGCTCGTCGGCATGCTGACCTTGGGCACGGCGCTACCGCATGGCTTGCGCGCCATGGGTGCGAGCTGGCCCTGGCAGTCCATTATTCTCGCTTCATCGGCCCTGACCCTGGTCGGCGGCGTCGCCGTATATTGGCTGGCGGACGGACCTCATCTGAACACGGGCAAGGGCCCTCGCCCCGCCTTCGACTGGCGCAACGCGCTGGCCGCTTTCAAGGCGCCCGATTTCCGCGCCGCGGCCTTCGGCTACTTCGGCCATATGTGGGAACTCTATGCCTTCTGGACCATCGCCCCGCTATTGCTGTACAGCGTCCTGGGCGGTGCGGCCTCCCCCGCGGCCGTGTCCGGCTACAGTTTCCTGATCATCGCGGCCGGCGCCTTGGGCTGCATAGTGGGCGGCTTGCTGGTCGCCCATGTCGGCAGCGCGCGCGTCGCGTTTACCGCCCTGGCCGCTTCCGGAACGATGTGCGCACTATTCCCCTTGCTCGTGGATGGCCCCGCCATGCCGGCCATCTTCGCGCTGATGATATGGGGCGTCGCGGTGGTGGCCGATTCGCCGCAGTTCTCATCGCTGTCGGCCCAGGCCTGCCCGCAGGATTCGGTGGGCAGCGCCCTGGCCATACAAAACTGCATAGGGTTCTCGTTGACCTTGGCGGCCATTTATCTTGCCACCAGCCTGTACGCGGCCATGGGAGCCCAGGTGTCCTGGCTGCTGCTGCCCGGCCCTTTGCTGGGGCTGTACGCCATGCGCAGGCTGGTCTTCAGGCTAGAATGAATGCGTCGCAACACTGTGTTGCCTGGCTCGCCCTCGAAAAGGAAACATCCATGCTACGCCTCTTGCTGCTACGCCATGCCAAATCAGATCGCCCCGAAGGCGTCGCCGACCACGAACGGCCGCTCGCTCCGCGGGGAATCAGGCAAAGCGAAGCCATGGGCAGATACATGGCCGAACACCGCCTGGCGCCCGAGCTGGCCATCGTCTCCACTGCGAGGCGCGCGCAAGACACGTGGCGGCTGGCCGCCCCCGCCTTCAACGCCACCATTCCCAAGCAGGACGAGCGCCGCATTTACGAAGCCGCCGCCGGCGACATCCTGAAAGTCATCCAGGAAACCGATGCCGATAAAGCCGTCATCTTGCTGGTCGGCCACAACCCCGGCTTCGAGCAGCTCGCCGGCCATCTCGCCGGCCGCGGGCGCCCGCAAGCCCTCGCCAGGCTACAAAAAGAATTCCCCACCGCCGGGCTGGCAGTCATCGATTTCCCGCTAACGGACTGGTCCGCCATCACCCCCGGCAGCGGCTACCTGGACCGCTTCGAAACGCTGGCGACGATCAGCAACTGAGCCGCAACCGGGCGCCGCGACAGGCGCGCCCATTCCATACAGGGCGGCGCCCGACGAAGAAGCCGTGACTGTCTGCGCAGTGCGCAGCGACTCTTGTCGTTCAAGGAAAACCCTCGATACAAGGCAAGGGTGCCTTCGGCCCGACTGTTCAGGCTGCGCCCAGCCATCCGCGCGCACCGATTATCCCAAACTGGAATAACGCATTAACACCCTACCGAGCTTGTTCCTCGGAATCATGCCTCTTAACATCCATCAACCAAGAGATTCATGACCCGGGAGTATCCAATGCGATTGACCCACGCCCTGCTCTTATCCTTCGCAACGATGGCCGGCGGCGCTGCCGATGCGCGGAGCTTTCCCACCGCAGCGATAACCATCGTCGTGCCATATAGTCCCGGCGGAGGCACTGATATCATGGCTCGGTTAATCGGCCAGGAGCTCAGCGCTGGCTTTGGCGTGTCTGTCGTCATCGACAACAAGCCTGGCGCTTCGGGCAACATCGGTACGAGCCATGTGGCTAATAGCAAGCCCGATGGTTATACATTGCTGTTCACATCCAGTGGCCATGTAATAAACCCATCCCTATTCAAGAAACTTCCGTTCGATCCGGTAAAAGACTTCGAACCTATCGCTCAACTGGCCAGTGGGCCGAGCGTGCTCGTGGTGAACGCCCAAAGCAGTTATAAAAGCCCAGCCGACCTCATTGCCGCGGGCAAGTCAGGCAAAGAACTTACATTCGGGTCGGCCGGCCTGGGGCAGCCTACTCATTTGGTCGCTGAAAAATTCGCCGCGGCGACCGGCATGAAGCTGCTTCATATCCCCTACAAAGGCAGCGCCGCGGCGGAAATCGCACTGGCTAGTGCGGAAATAGACTTTCTTATCGATAGCATTCCGGCCGCGCTACCCCTCATCCGCTCCGGAAAAACCCGCGCTCTGGCGGTTACGGGACGGGAGCGCTTTCCGATCGACGCATTGGCAGCCATTCCCACCCTATCGGAAGCAGGCGTGAAAGATTTCAGCTTCGTCACCTGGTGGGGCATGCTCGCGCCCGCCAATACCCCTAAAGACCGCGTCGATATCCTGAGCCAGGCGCTGGAAAAAGCGATGCAATCCCCCACGCTCAAACAGCGTTTCATCGAGATCGGGGCAATGCCCGCGGTGAAGTCTCCCACAGCATTTAAAGCATACATGGGGGCCGAGCTGACCAACTACCACCAGCTTATCACTAGCTTAAACATTCAGGCTCAATAAAAGCCCGTCTCCATACCACTCAACCCCAGCAACACAAAGGTTCACCATGCAGCCCAGCTATCGCGTCGGCATTGACGTTGGCGGAACATTCACAGATCTGTTTCTTCTGGAAGAGCACTCTGGAAAAACCTATAGCCATAAAGTGTCATCCACGCCCTCGCAGCCTCATTTAGCGCCTCTGAACGGCCTAAAAGAATTATTCGAGCAAGTTGGAATCAGCGGGCATCAGGTCACCTTCGTCGGCCTGGGCACCACTGTTGCGACGAACGCGCTGCTTGAATGGAAAGTGGCGAAAACCGGCCTCATCACGACGTCCGGCTTTCGCGACCTGCTTGAGATTGCACGCCAGAAACGCCCCGCCGTATACGACCCATTTCAGCAAAAGCCGCAAGTGCCGGTGCCGCGCGAGCTGCGGCTGGAAGTAAATGAACGCATGGGTCATGACGGCCGCGTCATAACTTCCCTATCGGATGCCGATGTCGTATGCGCTGCGGAGGCATTGCGCCAAGCAGGCGCCGTCAGCGTCGCCATCTGCTTTCTGAATTCATACAAAAACCCAGGCCATGAGCGCAGGGCGGCCGAAATTATCCAGAGCATATGGAAAGAGGCGCATGTGGTGACGTCCTTCGATGTGATGCCCGAGTTTCGAGAATACGAACGTTTTGTATCAACCGCCATTAACGCTTCGCTCATCCCCGTTACAAGCAGCTATTTCGCCAAATTCAGCCATGCCATCGCCGAGCTGGGCATCAACGTAGCTCCAAAAGTAATGAGCTCCAGCGGCGGCGTATTCAGCCCCGAAATGGCCGGACAACGCCCCATCGACACACTATTCTCGGGCCCCAGCGGCGGAGTCAGCAGCGCCGAATTCATGGGAAAACTGACTGGCTATGAAGATCTCATCACCTTCGACATGGGAGGAACCAGCACCGAGGTATGCATGATCCGTCGGGGTAAGGCCCAGAAAACCTATCAACGCACCATCAAGTGGTACCCGATCCGCGTTACCTCGCACGATATTCACACCATCGGCGCCGGTGGCAGCAGTATTGCGCGAGTCGATGAAGGAGGGCTGCTTAATGTAGGGCCCGAAAGCGCGGGCGCCAATCCCGGGCCGGCATGTTACGAGAATGGTGGCGACAATGTCACCGTCACCGACGCCAACGTTGTTCTGGGGCGCCTGAACCAGCATAGTCTCCTCGATGGCGCGCTAAAAATCAACGCCGCCCGCTCGCATGAGGTGATCGCCCTCGACATTGGGCAGGCCAAGAACACCAATCTCATCGCGGCGGCAAACGCAGTGGTCTCCCTGGCGGAAGCCAATATGGCCCAGGCGCTGCGTGTGGTGTCGGTCGAACGCGGCATCGACCCCTCGGGTTTCACACTGATCGCCCTGGGCGGCGCCGGCCCGCTGCATGCAGCCTCGGTAGCGCGCGAAGTGGGTATGGCTCGCGTGCTGATTCCGAAAAACGCCGGCGTTTTCTGCGCACTGGGCGTACTGACCAAGGATATACAGCAAAACCTCAGCCAGACGATTTTGCTTCAACAGTCCGACCCCGCCATCCGCCCGGTGATGAACTCCACCTTTGCGTCAATGGAAGAGCAGGCGCGCAGCAATCTCGACGCCAACTATATCGACATTTCGAGCCTGTACTTCGAGCGCCATGCCGACGTGCGCTACTGCGGACAGAATCATGAAATTACCGTTGCCGTGCCCGGCGGCTCCATCGAGGACCAGAGCATTGAACTCATACGCCAAAATTTCCATCGCGCGCATGAAGACCAGTACGGTTACCGGCAATCCGACAGCCAGATCGATATCGTCACGCTCCGACTGGACGCCATTGTGCCCATGCTGCGTCCAAGCCTGGAACAAGGCCATCCTGATAACACGGACGCCCCCTGCGCGACTGGCTACCGCGAAACCGTCTTCGACGGCGAATCACGATCACGCTGCCCCGTGTATCACCGGAAGCATCTTCGACCGGGGCATCAACTGACCGGGCCGGCCATTATCGAGCAAATGGACAGCACCACGATAGTGCCGCCGGGCTTCCAAGCCCGAGTGGACCCATGGCTCAACCTGGAAATTACCTGGGAACGCGGCTGAACAGCACCTGGACAATACCCTTTGGATCACCAACGATGCGGACCGGAACAACCGAAATCATTTCAAGCGCGCTGAATGCCTGCACGGCGGAAATGCTCGCCAGCCTTATCAGGACTGCGTACTCTCCCAACATCAAAGAGCGCGGCGATTGCTCAACCGCCATTTGCGACATACAGGGGCGCACGCTTTCGCTGGCGGCCAATGCGCCAGCTCATCTGGGAGCGACTCTTAGGCTGGTGCCCCAGATACTGGCTCGGTTTCCGGTAGACGCCTTGCGGCCAGGCGATGTCTTTCTGGCCAACGACCCTTATATTGTGGGCGTTACCCACCTTAACGACTGCACCGTGGCCGTACCGGTCTTTGTCGATGGGCAATCCGTTGCCTTCGCCATCGCGGTAGCGCACCATTCCGACGTCGGCGGACGGGTGCCCGGCAGCGAGGCCGGGGATTCGGTCAGCATTTTTCAGGAGGGCATACGTATTCCGCCGCTACGCATTTATACGGCGGGAACGCGCAACGCCGATGTGATCGAGCTGTTTCTGCTGAACTCCCGGACGCCGCATTTCAGTCGAGGCGACTTGGCGGCACAGGTGGCGGCTGTGGAGCGTGGAGCGGATAGGCTTGGGCAACTGTATGCCAGGCATGGCCGCAATACCATGGAAAAATCGATCAACGACATGCTGAATGGCACCGAGATACGGGTCAAAGAGCGGATACGCAACGGTATGCGTCCGGGTAGCTACTCGGCAAGCGACTGGCTCGACGAAGACGGTTTGACGGACGAACCGGTGCTGCTTGCCGCCGACGTTACCATAGACGACCAACACATCCTGATCGATCTGTCGCGATGCGCGCCCCAGATCGGCAGCGGCAAGAATGTGCCCTGGCCGCATACCCTGGCCACCGTGTACTACGTTCTTAAAAGTTTTGTCGATCCTCACGGACCCGTCAATGAAGGTCTGCTCCGCGCGGTGAAGGTCGTTGCGCCCGAGGGGTTGGTGGTCAATCCTGTCGCTCCGGCGGCGGTCAGCTCACGCAATGTTACATCGATGATTTTGGCCGACGTACTGATGAACGCCATCGGCCAGGCATGCCCGCTACGGCAAATGGCCTCCAGCGGACCGTTCCAAGGCACGATTCTTTCCGGTAAAGACCCGCGGACCGGGACTTTCTTTATCGATTACGAGAATTTTTGCGGCGGCCAAGGTGCGAGCCATCATTTCGATGGCATGGATGCGGTGCATGTGCACATGACCAACACCTCGAACTTGCCGGTTGAATCGATGGAACTCGAGTTTCCCGTGATTGTGGAACGTTATGCACTTGCCGAAGACTCCGGTGGGCCGGGGCGGCATCGCGGCGGCATGGGGATAGTGCGTGACTTTAGGCTTTACGGGGAAGATATGACTGTGGCGTTACGGAGCGCAAGGCAGAAATTTCACGCCCAGGGCATGGATGGCGGCCGGCCGGGCGCACTAGGCGCCTTCATATTGAATCCGGGCACGCCGCAAGAGCAACGCTTGCCTTCCACCAGCTCGGCCACCCCCTTACGGGCGGGTGACCTGTTGCGTATAGTGACTCCCGGTGGAGGCGGTATGGGCGATCCCAAGTTGCGAAACCCCCAGGCCGTTCATTCCGACCATCGGCAAGGAAAAATCTCAGCAGAGGCGGCGGAAAATCATTATGGGCAGAAAACACCTTGATATCATGGATCTGCAAATATTCCAGGCGATCATGTCCGAAGGCAATGTTTCGAGGGCAGCCAACAGCCTAGGCTTGAATCAATCGGCCGTCAGCAAAGGGCTTTCCAATTTGCGGACGATTTTTCGCGATCCCTTGTTCATCCGCTCGGGCGCCGGCATGCGGCCAACCCACAAGGCGCTGGAGATGCACCACAATGTCACTCAATCGGTCCATCTTCTGGATGACATTTTATCGGACAGCCCCCACTTCAACCCCGGCTCGACCAGGGTGCACTTCACACTGGGCATTTCCGACTACGGCTCCTATGTATTGCTACCCGAACTGATCAAACTGCTGTCGGCCCAGGCGCCCAACATCTCCCTGCAGACCATCGACATCAATACCCATACCGCGGAGGATCTTTTGCTAACCAGCAAGGTGGATTTATGCCTGGCATCCGATGCAAGCTTCACGCATCCTATACATCACACCGAATTGTTCCAGGACCATTTCGTGTGTCTCATGCGGGCAGGCCACCCATTGGCGCAGCGGGAGTTCGGCGTGGACGAATTTCTAAGCTGCAAACACCTGGTCATGCCCCGGCAAGGCGGCGGGGCCGCCGGTGTCGTCGAACAGGCGCTTTCAACGCAGGGCAAGCAAAGACAAATCGCCGTTCAGGTGTCTTCTCTGCTCTCCATACCCGATATCCTCGAGGGTACGAATTTACTTTTGACAACGACATCCAAGGTGGCAATCAAGCTTCAAAAGCATGCCGACCTGGTATTTCACCCGCATCCCTTACCGTTGCCGACGCTGCGATTCACGCAACTTTGGCATGCCAGAAATGACCGCAGCGCCTCCCATAAATGGCTGCGCGAGCAAGTATATCTATGCGCCAACGGCCACAGCGCCGCCGATGGCGGCGCAATTGAAAATTTCCTGTGACACTTCACAACTTTTCAATTTCAATAACCGGAGACAATCATGCTTGGCATGCGCCGCAAATCGCTCATTCTCTTGATTGCAAGCGGGCTCGCTCTTATCGGGTTTAGCGCCGCACCAGCAATCGCACAATCCGGCTATCCTGATAGGCCGGTCACTTTGGTCGTCCCATATCCGGCAGGAGGGGGCAGCGATAACGTGGCACGTTTAGTCGCCGCGAAACTGGAGCAAGAGCTGGGCCAGCCGATAGTCGTACAGAATCGTGGGGGCGCCGGCGGTAATATCGGTACGCGTCTGGTCGCCAACGCCAAGCCTGATGGGTACACGATAGGCCTGGCCACACCCGGGCCGGTCAGCGTCGGAAAGGCGCTGTATGCGAATCTGCCCTATGACCCGGCGATTGATCTGGCGCCCGTAATTTTGCTGAACGAAAGTCCGCTGGTCATGGCGGCGCATAGCAAGCTGCCAGCGGAATTGGAGCGTGTAGCGCGTTACGCCGGGGCCGAATATTGCATGACATGGCTTACCGTTGGCCCGGAGGCCGACTATTGCCGATTCTTCAAGGATGAATGCCAGCGAACACCCCAGCAGGGCGATCAAGTATTACTGGGCATTTACCTGCTGCTGGATGGACACTGGGGGCACGCCATCCGTAGCGGGACCATGGGGGGCGCCACAAAGAATCAAGACGCTGTTTTCAGTTCGGCCGAGCGGATGTGGACCGCAATGAAAGCAAAGCTCGCGCCAGGCGCGGATCTTGCGCTGGTTCATCTAGCCGCGGAAGATATCATCAAGCGCGACTACCCCGAACTGGACGATCAAATATTCCGATTCCGCCATGGGCACGGCCTGGGGCATTCCTACGAGGATCCCATCGCGAGCCTGGCATTCCCGCAGGCATACGATGGCGGCGCACAAGCCAAATCCTTGGCCATTCAGCCCGGAATGCTCTTCGAACTTCATCCGAATTTGTTCGTTCCCCGGTTGGGCGGCGCCGCCATTGGCGACATGGTCGTCACTACACAAACAGGTAATCGAATCCTAACCAATTACCCACGAGGCCACTTGAACTGGCTGGAATGACAGCGGGTCGCCCCGCCCGCCTTCACGCCCGCTCTTTTAGCATTGGCAGACCCTAAGCCAGTTCCTGTTTGATTGCATCGATCAACATCTGCGTGCAGGGAGATATCGCCATGCCGCTACGCAGCAATATGCTGCGCTTCCTGATCACCCACGGCTCGTCGATGGGCATAATACACAGCGCCATGCTGGCAGCATAACGTCTGGCCGCCGAATCGGGGACGATACCAACACCCACGCCCAACTCGATCATTTTGCAGATGGACTCGAAACTGTAAAGCTGGATGCGCAATGGCAGTATCCGGCCGTTATGCTCGTATTGTTCACGCAAAAAATTCACGATGGTAGAGCCTTCATGCATGCCCACCATCGGGTATTGCGCGACCTCATCCAGCGTCACCGATTTGCAACGGGCAAGAGGATGCCCCATCGGCGCAACGAGCACCAAAGTGTCGGTGCTGAAGAGCAAGGCCTGCAAGCCGGGTACGTCGACCTCGCCCGCGACGATGCCCATATCGGTCGAACCATCTATAACGCCTCTTATGATGTCGCGCGTCAGCCGCTCCTGAAGGTCGATCGTGACATTGGGCCATCTGGCCAGGTAAGTGGCCAATATTCTCGGCAGGAATTCGGTAACGGCGGTGGTATTGGCGAAAATGCGAATATGTGCGGTATCCGAATTATCGCTTTTGTCGAATTCCCGCTTTAGTTCATCGCATTGCCGGCAAATCAGCCGCGCATGCCGCAGCAGCCTCTCGCCTGCGGGCGTCATTTCTATCCCGCGGCTGGTCCTGTACAGCAGCCTGGCATCCAGCTGTTCCTCGAGCGCCTTGATGCGGCCGCTAACCGTGGCCACCGATAAATGCGCGCGCTTGGCCGCAGCGGTGAGCGTGGACGACGCGCCGATGTGAATGAATAGACTCAAGTCTGCAAGATCGAAATGCATATTGCTTCGAAACGAGTTAGCGCATGACCATCCAACAAAAAAAATATGAAGACAAGGACAACGCGATCGTCTGTGCTTTCGGTTTCATCGAAACCCTCTTTGGGATTCTCTGATTCCACTGCGCCGTCTTATCACCCATATTACTTATCAGGCAAGAGGATTCATATCCGAAATAACCAGATTTTCAATGGGGGAGACAACCATGACCCTGGGCGTCGGCGCCATACTTTCAACCGAGCCTGCCGATATCGTACGCAAGCTCACCTTCGCGACAAAAGAAGCCGCGGGGGAAGACCATGCCGATCTGTTCGGCGCAATGTCGCGGGTCAACCTTGCGCACGCAATCATGCTTCGGGAGCACGGCCTTGTTCCCGATCAGGCGGGCGATGCGCTGGTCGGCCTGATGCTGGACATTTTCCTGAAGGGCCGGGAAATAGTGCCTCTGAAGGCTGAAGATGGGGATTTATACCCTCAGATAGAAGCCTATGCCGCGTCGAAACTGGGGGCTGGTGTGGCCGGCTATCTACAGTTGGGCCGCTCGCGCGGGGATGTCATTCCAGCGGCAATGCGCTTGAAGCTGCGCATCAAGCAGATGCGCCTGCTGAATGCGCAGCTATCACTGCGCACCGTGCTGCTGGATACTTGTGAACAACATCTCCACACCATCATGCCCGCCTATACGCACTGGCAACAATCGCAGGTCATGACCGTCGGGCACTTCCTGGGCCGGTTCGCCGCCTGGTTCGAGCGCGACACCCAAAGAATGCACCAATGCCTGCTGCGGCATAATTTGTCGCCTCTAGGCAGCGCCAACGGGGTTGGCACCAGCGTCAAGGTCCGGCGCGATGTCACCGCAAAGCTGCTGGGCCATGATGGCCCGGTACCATCGGCGGGCGACGGCACGAATGCCTGGGACTACATGATAGAACCGGTATCCGACGCCGCCTTGTTCACATCGCACCTTGCCAGGCTGATGGGCAATTTCATACTTTGGCATACCCAGGAATTCGGCATGGTACAACTGAGCGATGCCTTTGCCACCGCAAGTACCTACCTGCCGCAGAAGCGCAACCCCGAGCCTCTGGAAACCGTGAAAGTCTTCGCCGAGCAGGTGCAGGGGCATCTCGCCACCGTTTACCTGATGGCGCGCAACGAGGATTGGCCTCACAGTCTGATCAACCATGGCTTTCAACCGATCAATCAAGCACTGGACCTGAGCGCCGATGCCGCGCATCTGGCCTCCGCCATTTTAAAAGACATCCGGTTCAATAAGGACAGGATGCGGGAAGTGCTGGCCCAAGGGTTTACGACTGCTTCCGAAGTCGCGAACACGCTGGTCGTGCACTGCGGGCTGCCGTTTCGCGAGGCTCACGAAATCGTCGGGACCGCCGTACGGGCATGCCTGGACTGGGGCTCGCAGCATCTTACATCCGCGCACGTGCGAGCAGCGGCTGTTGCATACGGAGTCGGCGATTTGAAGATCAGCGACGCGGAACTGTCCGACAGCATTGAACCGAGCGGCTTCATCAGCAGAATGGATTCTCCTGGAGGGGTCGCGCCTGCGCGGCTCGCCGAAACCATCCAAACTTGGCGTGAGAACCTTGAGCAGGACGTCATCGCGTTCAATACGCTGGCACAGCAATTCGACGATGCGGACGCGCAACTGCTCGAGCGCGCTCGGCACCCGTCCCAATCCACAAGGAGGTGACATGAAAATAAAGTTGCGTACGCTGGCCCTGTGTATCGGATCGGGAGTACTGGCCATGGCCGGCACGATTGCTGCGGCAGCCGATGCTGCGGCAGCCGATGCTGCGGCGGCCGAAGCCGCGGCCAGCTTTCCCGACAAGGCCATTAAATTGATTGTTCCCTACCCGCCGGGAGGAGGGGCGGATATCTTTGCGCGCACCCTGGGCGAAGCCATAACGGAACGCATCAAGCATGCGGTCGTTATTGAAAACAAACCGGGCGCCAATGGCATCATCGGCACCGAGGCGGCTGCCCGTTCTCCCGCTGACGGCTACACTATTTTGCTGGGTAATATCGGGCCCAACGCGATCAACCAGGCCTTATATAAAGACTTGCCTTACGATTGCGTCAAAGACTTCACAGCGGTAACCCTTATCGGCTACACGACCCATGTTCTTGCTGTGAACCCGAAGCTGCCCGCCCATTCGGTCAAGGAGCTTATCGCGCTGGCCAAGGAGTCCCCCGGCAAGCTTACCTATGCATCCTCCGGGCAGGGAGGCTCGCCGCACTTGGCCGGCGAAATGTTCGCGCTGACGACAGGCACGAAGATGGTGCACGTTCCCTATAAGGGCGCCTCTCCGGGCAACAGCGACCTGGTTGCGGGGCATGTCAATCTTACCTTCAATACCCTGCCGCCGCTCATGAGCTTCATCAAATCGGGGCAGGTCAGAGCCTTGGCTGTCACCGGCAGCAAGCGCTCGCCCCTGCTGCCCGATGTTCCGACCATTGCCGAGTCGGGCGTACCGGGCTATGACGTGACCACTTGGTACGGCATTTTCGCTCCCGCCAAGCTGCCCGACGCCGTCACCAAAAAACTGAATGACTTATTCAAACAAGTCCTGTCGAATCCCCAGGTGAAGGCCAAGCTCGAAGGGCAAGGCTATGAAGTCGCGACCAGCACACCCGCGGCCTTTGCCGACTTTGTCAAGAACGATGTTCAGAAATGGCAGCGCGTAGTCAAGGAAGCCAATGTGAAAATTCAATAGATGGATGGAACAGGCTTGCTGGACATGCTCACATGAACAAATCCGGGGGCTGCTTCAGCTTGCCAGTTGATCTATCAGTTTTCCGATGAACGTTTCGCATTCGCCGACCTGCGCCACGTCGATGTATTCGTTGGGCTGATGCGCCTGGTCGATGGAACCCGGCCCGCATACCACCACCGGCCAGCCATGCCGGCGGAACTGTCCGCCTTCGGTGGCATAGGGCACCACGCCGCAGCATGCGCAGCCCGACAAGCGCAGGGCGAGCCGCTGCGCCTCGTCGCTGCCTTCGTGCGTCAGCGGCGGCGCATCGGCGAGGACTTCCGTGGTGATGGAGACATGGGGAGAAATGGCTTTCATTGCCGGCAGCAGGCTGTCGGCGTATGCTTGGAAGCGGTCGAGATAATCGCGCCAGTCTTCGCCGGGCAGCACGCGGACGTCCCAGACGAAGGAGCATTCGCGCGAAATGATGTTCAAGGCGGTGCCGCCATGGACCACGCCCACATGGATGGTGGAAAACGGCGGCACGAAGGGGCAGTCCGGATCAGCCTTGGCCTTGTTTTCGGCCATCATGTCGTCCAGGAAGGTGATCAGCCTGGCGGCGGTCATGACGGCGCTCACGCCGCGCTGCACCTGGCTGGAGTGCGCCTCGTGGCCGATGACGGTGGTGCGCGCGGCGGCGATGCCCTTGTGCGCCATGATGGGGGCCATGCTGGTCGGCTCGCCGACGATGACGGCTCCCGGCCTGGCGATTTCCGCGGCCATGCGTTCTATCATCGCGGGCGCGCCCACGCAGCCCACCTCTTCGTCATAGCTGAGCGCAAAATGTATGGGGCGCTTCAGCCCGGCGCGCAGCATGTCCGGCGCCATCGCCAGGCCGATGGCGATGAAGGACTTCATGTCGCAGGTGCCGCGCCCGTATAGTCTGCCGTCTTTTTCCGTCAGGACGAAGGGGTCGGTGTCCCAGGGCTGGCCGTCCACCGGCACCACATCCGTATGCCCCGACAGCACCACGCCGCCCTCTATATCGGGCCCCACGGTGGCATACAGATTGGACTTCTTGCCGTCGGGACTTTTCACCAGCCGGCTTTGCACGCCATGGCCGGCCAGGTAGTCGCGCACATAGTCGATCAAGGCCATATTGGAATTGCGCGACACGGTGTCGAAGCCCACCAGCCTGGCGATCATGTCTCGTGATTGCTGCTTCATGTCCTTTCCTTATGCATCAGCTTCCACAGAAGGCTGCATATTCAACGCCCCTGGGCCTTGCCGGACTCGGCGAAAGTGGGCCCGCCGGGGTTCAGGCGGATGTCGCCGGCAAGCCGCGTCCAGGGCAGCAAGGCGGGGTCGATTTTCATGGAACCCGGCGCGATGGCCACCAGCACCCCGGACGCTATCGGTTCGAAGTCCGCCCTGAAATGCGTGGCGCTCTTGAGCACCAGGATTTTCTGCGCCGTCGGTTCGATGCCTACGAACCTGAACATTTCCTGGTCCGCCATCTGGGCCTTGTCGGTCGTGACTACGATGCGCACGCCGCCCCGGCGCAAGCAGGCCGAAGGCCCCAGCGCCATATGGATGCCTTTATAATAAGGCCCCTTGGCCAGAAACCGGCCATCCGACAGGCTTTCCACCAGATAGTCGCCCTCGAAGGGCTCGTCTCCAGGCACGCCCGACTTGCCGCCCAGTTTCAGGCGCACGGTATGGCCCGCCCCGGCCTGGTGGGCCAGCGCCGCCGACTCCGGATCGACGATCAGGCCTATGGCCGCAGCCTGGGCATCATGGGCAACCAGGGCGCGCAGCATGCCCGTCGTGTCCGAATCGCTGCCCGCCCCCGGGTTGTCTTGCGCATCGGCGATGACGACGGGACGCGAGGCCTGCTGCGCAAGCGCCTGCGCCTTGCGCACGGCCGCATCGGCTTCGTAGAGCGTGCCTGCGAACCCGTGCTCGGCCTCGACCACGGCCTGAAACAGCTCGTCCACGGCCTGCCGCGCAAGCGTATCGGATGCGCCATAAGCCCACACCATGCCCGCGCATTCGGGAAAGTCAGCGGCCGGAAACCCCATGCACAGCGACATGCCGCTTACGCCCGGCGTGGCTTCGATCCGTTCCAGCTTCTTGTACAGCGATTTGGCCGGCTCCATGAAGGTGCTTTGCCAGCAGATGGGGATGAGGAAGGGAATGCGTTTCCAGGCCGGCCGCTGGCGCGGCAGCCCATCGAAGCGCTGCTGCAGGTAGCGAAAAACGCGCTCGCCGGTCTCCGCCATGTCCACATGCGGATAGGTCCGAAAGGCGAACAAAGCATCGGCGCCCCGCAGCATCCTTTCCGTGACATTGGCATGCAGGTCCAGGCTGACCACGATGGGGATGCCGTCGCCAACCAGGCGGCGCACCCTGGCGATCAGCTCGCCCTCGCCGTCGTCCAGATGCTCGGCCACCATGGCGCCATGCAGGTCCAGGTAGACCGCATCCGCCGGCAAGGCGGCCGCCATCTGCTCCAGGATGAGCGCGCTGATGTGCTCGTAGGCATCGCGGGTGACATGCGCCGAAGGGCTGGCCGCGCACCAGGTCGTGGGCAGCAGGGTATGCCCCGCGGCCTGCGCCGCGCGGATGAAGCCCGCTGCGGGGATGTTCGCGCCTTCGACGGCTTTGAACAGGGCCGGGCCCGATACCATGCCGGGCCAGCCGCCTCCCAGTTCGAAGGCGCGCCTATCGGCCTTGGTGGGCGCGAAAGTATTGGTCTCATGCTCGAAACCGGCGACAACGATACGCATGGCTTTCCTTATGCGGGACTGGGCACGAATTCCCGGAAGTGCTTGAAATCCCAATTGGATCCGGGCGCCGAGTTGATCAGCTCTTTAGTGTACGCCTCTCGCGGCGCGGAAATGACTTCCTGCGGGGTGCCCTGCTCGACGATCCTGCCCTTCTGCATGACGATGATCTTGTCGGATATCTGCGCCGCCACCCGCAAATCATGTGTGATGAATAGAATGGCCACCTGGGTGCGCCGCTTGATGTCGGCCAGCAGCTCCAGCACCTGCCCTTGCACCGTCACGTCCAGCGCCGATACCGCCTCGTCCGCGATGAGGATTTCGGGCTCCATCACGATGGCGCGCGCCAGGCACAGCCGCTGGCGCTGCCCGCCCGAGAACTGATGGGGATAGCGGTCCAGGACGCTCGCATCCAGGCCGACGATGGACAATACATCCGCCACCTTCTCCAATGCTTGCTTGGCCGGCATGCCGAAGTTCACCAGGCCTTCCATCAGCGAGGCGGCGATCCGGCGCCGCGGATTCAAGGACCGGTAGGGATCCTGGAAAACGATCTGGATGCGTTTTTTGATGTCCTGCGGCCGGTCGCGGGAATGGGGCTCCAGAGGCCGCGAGCCCAGAAGGATATCGCCCTCCCAGCCCGCCGCGAGGCCGATCACGCAGCGCGCCAGCGTGGACTTGCCGGAGCCCGACTCGCCCACGATGCCGACCACCTCGTCCTTGTGGACGTCCAGATTGATGTCGCTCAGCGCCGCCACCCCGCGCGCCTTGCCGAATAGCGGCTTCCTGCCATAGGTCTTGGATAGATTGCGCACGGCCAGCACCGGTTCGCGCTTGGCATGTTTGGCCTCGGGCGGATGTATGCTGGGCACCGAAGAGATCAGCTCCTTCGTATAGGCATCGACGGGCGCGCGCAGTATCTGGGTGCGCGTGCCTTCCTCTACCTTCACCCCATTGCGCATGACGAGAATGCGGTCGGCGATTTCCGCCACCACGCCGAAGTCGTGGGTGATGAAAATGACGGACGTGCCATGCAACTTCTGCAATTGCTTCATCAGATACAGAATCTGCTTCTGCGTGGTCACGTCGAGCGCGGTCGTCGGTTCGTCGGCAATGAGCAGCTTCGGCTCCAGGATGAGCGCAATGGCGATCACGATGCGCTGGCGCTGGCCGCCGGACAACTCATGCGGATAGGACTCATAGATTCTGGGCGGATCCGGCAGATCGACCTCGCCCAACATCTTCAGCACCATTTGCTTGCGCTGCGCCGCCGGCATATTCCGGTGTATGCGGATGACTTCGTCGATCTGCTCGCCCACGCGCTGCACCGGATTCAGCGCCGTCATGGGTTCCTGGAAAACCATGGACATGGTCGTGGCGCGCAGGGCCAGGATTTCACCATAGCTGCTGTCGGCCAGGTTCTTGTTGTTCAGGCTGATCGTGCCCCCGGTTATCCGCAGCGCATCGGGCGGCAGCAAACCCATGATGGCGAAGGCCGTCACCGATTTGCCTGAACCCGATTCGCCCACGATGCATAGCGTTTCCGACGCATAGACATCGAAGGACACCGACTTCAGTATGGGCTTGGGATCCGATTTGCTGACGGTCTCCACGCACAAGTCCCTGACCGAAAGCACCACATCCGCATTGTTCGTTGTTGAGTTCATATCCGGAGCCTCGGGCCTGTCGATGCGGACAGGACGCTAGTTTCTTGCGGCGAGCTTGGGATCCAGCGCATCGCGGGCCGCATCGCCTATCATATTGATGGTCAGGATGGTCAGCGACAGCACTATGCCCGGGTACAGCACCAGGCCGGGAATGAGCTGGAAATAGCTGCGCCCGTCCGCAATGATATTGCCCCAGGATGGCACTTCGGGAGGGATGCCGGCGCCCAGGAAGCTCAGGATGGCCTCGATCAATACGGCCGAGGCGAAAATATAAGTGCCCTGCACGATCAACGGCGCCACCGTATTGGGCAGCATGTGCCGCAGCAGCACCTTGGCCGGCGGCGTGCCCAGCGTGATGGCGGCTTCGACATAGGGTTCGCCCCGCACGCTGAGCATGATGCTGCGCACCAGCCGCGTGACGCGCGGAATCTCCGGAACGGCGATGGCGATGATGACCGTGTACAGGCTGGAACCCGACACCGCGACCAGCGCGATCGCCAGCAGCACCGCAGGTATGGCCATGATGCCGTCCATGATGCGCATAATGATAGAATCCAGCCCCCGAAAGTAGCCTGCCAGAGCGCCCAGCACGACGCCGAAGGCGATGCTGATGGCCAGAACGCCGGCGCCCACCATCAGCGACACGCGCGAACCATAGATAATGCGCGAATACAGGTCGCGGCCGAAAGCGTCGGTGCCCAGCAGGTGATCCGGCGACGGGCCCTTCAAGCGCACGGCGGGGTCCAGGAACATCGGATCCTGCGTCGACAACCAGGGGGCGAACACCGCCATCACGACGACGAGCGCCACCATGGCCAGCGCCAGGCGCGTCGGCCAGCTGGACAGAAACAGGGTCAGTTTGCTTGGTGTCGCCATGGATGCCCGAAGGGATGCCCCCGCCCCCTTTATGAATCGATACGCGGATCGAAGACTTTGTACAAGATGTCGATAATCAGGTTGATGACGATATCGACCACCGAAAACAGCACGATCAAGGCTTGTATGATGGTGAAGTCCTTCGCCAGGATCGCTTCGACCACCAGCCGCCCCAAGCCGGGTATGTTGAACACCGATTCCGTGACCACCACGCCGCCGATCAGCATGGTGATCGTTATCCCGATGATGGTCAGGATGGGAACGGCGGCGTTGCCCAGGGCGTGGTGGATCAGCACCGAGCGCTCGTTCAGGCCTTTGGCCCGCGCGGTGCGTATATAGTCTTCCCCCAGGGTGTCGATGATGCTGGACCTGACGAAACGGGTGACCAGGGCGATGTATATGGTTCCCAGCGACGCCACGGGCAGGATCAAATGCTTGATGTGCGGCCACAGGCCTTCGCTGAGCGGCCTATAGCCTTGTACCGGCAGCCAGCCCAGCGCCATCGAAAAAATGAAGATCAGCACATAGGCCGTGATGAACACCGGCACCGAGAAGCCCAGCACCGAGCCCGCGGTAACGACCTTGTCCACCGCCTTGCCGCGCCGCCATGCCGAAATGATGCCCACCGGTATGGAAATGATGACGGTGTAAAGCACGGTGTAGAGCGTGATGGCGATGGTGGGACCCATGCGGTCGAGGATCATGTCCTTGACCGGCAGATTCGAAATCAGCGACGTGCCGAAATCCCCCTGCAAGACATCGCCTATCCATTTGAAGAACTGCACGGGGATGGGCTGGTCCAGCCCCATGTGGCGGCGTATTTCCTCGATCTGCTGCACGGTCGCGCCATCGCCGGCCACGATGGCGGCCGGGTCTCCCGGCGTGAGCCTGAGCACGCTGAATATGACGACGGCCACCACCAGCAATACGGGGACGGTGGCGGCCAGCCGCTTCAGTATGATGAGCAGCATCAGTCTTTAGTCTTTTCGATGTTCCAGAAGACGGGGACCGGTGCGTTGAGAATGCCCTTGAGCGATTTGCGTGCGGCGGCCACGACGGAAAATTCACCCAGCGGAACGACCGCAACCTCGTCCATGGCCAGCTTCTGGACTTCGGTCGCCAGCCGCTTGAGTTCGGCGGCGTCAGCGGAGGTGGCGAATTGCTGGCGCAGCTTTTCGATTTCAGGCGACGTCGGCCAGCCGAACCAGGCCCCCTTGCCGTTGGCAGCCACGGTGTAATTGCTGAGCGGATCGGTGATGTCGGCCAAGGACAGATAAGTGGTGAAGATATTCCAGCCGCCTTCGGCCACCGGCTTTTGCGAGGCGCGCCGCGTGACCACTGTCTGCCAGTCCATGGCCTGCACATCCACCTTGAAGCCGCCCTGGCGCAGTTGCTGGGCGATGACCGGCACGAAAGACCCGCCGGCATTGGCGAAGTCGGTGGGGTGCATGATGACCACGGGCGTGCCGTCGTATTTGCCTTCCTTCAGCAAGGCCTTGGATTTTTCAGGTTCGGCCTTGATGAGATCTTCGGAACCGGCGGTGGAGGCGTAAGTGCTGTCGCAGCCGAACAGCGCGCCGCAGGTGGAGTAATACTTGGGGTTGCCGATGTCCGCCTGCATGATGGCCTTCTGATCTATGGCGGCCATGGCGGCCTTGCGGATCAACTTGTTGTCGAATGGCGGGATGAGGTGGTTGAGCCGCATGATGGGCTGCCCGCCCTGGCTTTTGGCGACGATGAGCTGTATGTCCTTGTCCTGCTCCAGAATGGGCAGCAAGTCGTAGGGCGCTTGCTCGATGAAGTCGATTTCCTTGTTCTTCAGCGCATTGATGCCCGTCATGGCGTCCGGCATGGACACCCAGCGCACCTTGTCCACCTTGACCACGCGCCCGCCGGCCATGCCGCTGGGCGGCTCATTGCGCGGAACGTAATCCTGATTCTTCACGAAGACGGCCTGCACGCCGGGCTTGTATTCGCTGGCGACGAATTTGAAGGGCCCCGAGCCTATGGATTCGGTAATCGGTTCCGACGGAGAGGTCTTGGCCACCCTTTCCGGCATGATGAACGCCGCCAGGGAACTGGGTTTGGACAAGGCGCGCAGCACGATATTGGTCGGCGCGCTGAAAGTCATGGAGAATGTCTTGTCGTTCACCTTGTCCATGGACGTCGTCAAGGTTTCCATGACCTGACCCATTTTGTCTTGCTTGGCCCAACGCTTGATGGAGGCTATGCAGTCGTCCGCGGTGACAGGCTTGCCGTCGTGCCACTTCAAGCCGTCGCGCAGCGTAAAGGTATAGGTCTTGCCATCCGCGGAGACTTCCCATTTTTCGAGCATCTGCGGCTTGATCTCGCCGTGGGCGTCGACACTGAGCAAAGTGTCGTAGATCATGTAGCCGTAGTTGCGGATGACGTAGGCCGTGGTGATGACCGGATCGAGAGAGCGCAAAGGCGCCTGCATGACCGCCGTAATGACGGTTTCCGCCCGCGCGGCGCCCGCCGCGCCCATGGTCAGCGGCAGCGCCACCAACAAACTGCCCACCAAACTTGAAACCTTAAGAGTTTTATACATCTCGAGTCTCCTTCAGTGCTGCTGTTGTATAGCCCGCGCGTAGCGTGCGGCCAGGCCGCGACAGGGGCAAGGCGCTATGGGCCTTGCCGCCTTATATGCACACGGGGGTCTGTTGTCGGTAAAGCATGCCTATCCAAAGATACAGGATGGTGTACGAGATGGCAATAAAACAGGATCATGGGGCATACCCGAATACCGGCGCGGTTTCGGCGGCGGTTTCCACCCATACGCTCTTGGTCTGCGTGTATTCGTACAGCGCCTCCATGCCGCTGGAACGGCCGTAGCCGCTATCGCCGTAGCCGCCGAACGGCGAGGCCACGTTGATGATTTTGTAGGCATTGATCCAGAAAGTGCCAGCCTTTACTTTAGCGGCCACGCGATGCGCCCTCGCCGTATCGCCCGTCCATACCGCCCCGGCCAGGCCGAAGCGCGTATCATTGGCGATGCTGACCGCTTCTTCCTCGGTATCGAAGGGGATGGCGGCAAGCACCGGCCCGAAGACTTCTTCCTGCGCAAGCCGCATGCTGTTGCTGACCTGGGACAGCACGGTGGGGCGTACATAAAAGCCCGGCCGCGGACAATCGGCCGATTGGCTGGCCAATACGGCCCCCGCCGCAAGGCCGTCCTGTATCATGCCCTGTACATGGGCGTACTGCTTGTTGTTGGCGATGGGCCCCACTTCGGTTTTGTCGTCCTGCGGCGGCCCCACCCGTATGCGGTCGGCCCCCTGCGCCACCATGGCCACGAAGCGTTCATAGATGCTGCGCTGCACCAGCAATCTGGAGCCCGCCACGCAGCTTTGGCCCGCCGCTGAAAAAATCGCCGCCTGCGCGCCCTGGCTGGCCTTTTCCAGGTTGGCATCGTCAAACACGATATTGGCCGACTTGCCGCCCAGCTCGAGCACGCAAGGCACGATGCGCTCGGCCGCCGCGGCGGCCACCCTCTTGCCAGTGGCGGGCGAACCTACGAACACGACTTTCCGGACCGCAGCATGCCCGATGGCGGCCTGCCCCGTGGTATGGCCGTAACCCGCCAGGACGTTGATCAGGCCCGCGGGCACGCCGGCCTGCTCCGCCAGCATGGCCACGGCCAGTGAAGTGCAGGGTGTAAGCTCCGACGGTTTGAGCAGCACGCCGTTGCCCATTGCAATCGCCGGCGCCACCTGCCACCCGCAAGTGAAGATGGGCGCGTTCCATGGCGTGATCTGCAGCACGACGCCCATGGGCTCGCGCCGGGTGTAGTTCAGGTGGCCGCTCGGGACAGGAATGACCTGGCCATGGAACTTGTCCGCCCAGCCGCCGTAATACTCAAACATTTCCGCCACTTTGGCCACTTCCACGCGGCAGTCCCGTATGGGCTTGCCGGCATTGATGGATTCCAATCGGGCCAATGATTCCTGCTGGGCGCGAATGACCGCGCCCACGGCGAAAACGATGCGGCCCCGCTGTGCGTGGGGCAGCGCGGCCCAGGCCGCTTGCGCGGCTTGCGCCGCCTGCGCCGCGGCTTCCACCACCTGCGGCCCCGCATCGGCATAGGCCAGCACGTCCCGCCCCGTAGCGGGATCCTGCAAGGCGACCGGCGGACCATCGCCCGGCAACAGCCGCCCTCCCGCATAAGAGCCCAGCCCATCGGCGTACGGGAAGAACACCTTGAACGCGTCCATCAGACTTTGCGTAACGCTTGTTTGCATGGGGGAACTCCTGTTGCTGGAAACCCTATCGTTGATCCGCTATGAAGCCTGTGATCCGATTGAAATCTTCATCATCGGCGATGGATGCGGCGCTGTCCTTCCATAACCTGGCGGCGGTCTCGGCCATGGGCGCAGGCACGCCCAGGCCGCGCAACAGGCCCAGCGCCAGGCCGACATCCTTGCGCATCAGCTTCATGGTAAAGCCGGAATCGAAGCGCTCATTGAATACCCAGGTCGGGAAGTTCACTTCCGTGACGGCGCTGCGCCCCGAGCCTGCATTGATTCCGTCGAATATCTTTTGTTCGTCCAGGCCCGCCGCCCGGGCGATACGGGCCGCTTCGGCCGCGAGCAGCAAGTGCGCGCCGCACAGCATATTGTTCAGCAGCTTGGCGACGTGCCCCGCGCCCGCCGGCCCCACGTGGACGCGCTTGGCGCTGACGGCCGCCAGGACGGATTCCGCGGCGGCGATGTCTTCCGGCCTGCCGCCCAGCACCATGGTCAAGGTTCCCGCCGCGGCGCCCTTGGGCCCGCCGCTGACCGGCGCATCCAGAAAGACCATGCCGGCCTCATGCAGCGCCTGCGCCACCTTGCGCGTGCTGGCGGGATCGGCCGTGCTGGTGTCGATGACGAACAGCCCCTTGCGCGCGGCGGACAGCAAGCCTCCGCTGCCGAACACTACCGATTCGACGACCGCGGAATTCGGCAACGAAAGCAGGACGGCTTCCACCGCGCCCGCCAGCGCAGCGGGCGATGCCGCAATACCTACCCCCGCCGCGGCCATGCGCGCCGCCGCGTCGTCCGACGGATCGTGGCCGTGCACCTGGAAGCCGGCTTTCTGCAAAGACAGAGCCATCCCGCTGCCCATATTGCCCAAGCCGATCACACCTACTTTCTTCATCGTCCACCCCTTGATCAAGACTGCCTCTATCGTGCAACTATCTCGGCCTTGGCATCAGGCGTCGGCCGCGGGATGCCGCCTGTGTCCCGCGGCCGGCCGTCCGTCGTGCACATACCGCTACAACTATGCGCCGGCATGAGCGGCTTAGGCGGGTACGACTTCAGGCTTCCAGCCGCGGCTCTCGATATCCTCGCCGGCGGCCAGGCACAGGTCTTCACGAAAACGCCCGGCGACGATCTGCACCCCGACGGGAGCGCTGCCGACTTTGCCGGTGCATAAGGACAGCCCCGGCAGGCCCAGCAGAGGGATGCCTATCTGCGGCAATTGCGCTTCCCATACCCTTCTGTACGCCTCTTCGCCTTGCAGATCCAGATTGTCGGTAAAGGGCAGCTCGCCCGACACAGGCATCAGCACGACAGGATAATCTTCGAGAAAAGCCTGCCAAAGACGTATCAGCGTGGCGCGCCGCGTCAATGCTTCTGAAAAGCTTTCCAGATTCAATTCGGACGCCACCTGGCGCTGGCCCCGCAGCGCGGTCAGCGCGCCCGGATCGCCTTCCCGCTCCGCGGCCGCCATTTGCCTGTCGTAATCGTTGCCTATCCAGAGCTTGATCTGCAGGCCGACAGCTTCGCGCAAGGGCGGCAGCGCTTCGACCTCGGCAACATCCCAGCCGGCATCGGCCAGCTCGGCTGCGGCCCGGCGCAGGTGATCGATGATTTCCGGCGCTGTAGCCAGGCCGTCGGGACGCAGGCACAGGGCCGCCCGGCGCGGAACGGGCGGCCCCTGCAGCGGCGCCGGGACCCAGAATGGATCGCGGTGGCTACCCGCCGCCATGGCCGCCAGCGCCAGGCGCAGATCGGCGACGGTTCGGGCCAGCGGGCCTGTGACGGCCATGAGCTGGGCGCCGATGGATCTTTCCCCCGTGGTGCTGTTATAGGCGGGCACCCTGCCCGTGGAAGGGCGCAAACCATGCACGCCGCAGGCATAAGCGGGATAGCGCACCGAACCGGCGATGTCCGTGCCCAAGGCGATATTGCCCATGCCGCTGGCCACCGCCGACGCCGCGCCGCCGGACGAGCCGCCTGGGGTCAGGCTGGCATCATGCGGATTGCGCGTTGCGCCATGCAGCTTGTTGTTGGTGAACCAACGATAGGAAAACGCCGGCGTGTTGCTGCGCCCGAGAATGACCGCGCCGGCGTTCAGTATATTGTCCACCACAGGGCTGTTCTGCGTGGCGATCAAGTCCCGCTGCAAGGTCACCCCATTGGTCGTGGCATAACCTACCTGGTCGGTAATGACTTTTACCGTAACCGGCACGCCGCCCAGCGGGCCCACGTCCTCGCCCGCCGCCAAGCGCTTGTCGATGGCATCGGCCGCCGCCAGCACTTCTTCGGGCCGGCATTCCACAATGGCATTGAGTTCGCCATTGACGCTTTCCACCCGGTCCAGCGCCTGCTGCGCAACCTGGCGCGCCGACACCTTTTTGCCACGCACCAGAGCGGCCACTTGCGTCGCTGATAATCGCCAAGTCTCCATTACCGTTTCGTCCTTCGCATTCTTATGAATCTTTTGATCGCGACGCGGCGCAGAAGCGAGAAGCGGAGCGGCGCGATGGCCAGCCCGAACGGACCACCCTCCACGCCGTGTCGTGTGGACTTAGTCTAATTATTTGTTCCGGAAAAGTCTATCGCGCCAAACGACAGGCTCCGCCGTGCTGGACATGGCAGGCTCGGCCGCTATGCTTTTCCGGCGGGCCAGTATGGCGACCGCAAAGCCTTCTTGTCGACTTTTCCCAGATTCGTCAAAGGAAGATCGGGCACAAACTCGATCGATTTGGGAGCCATGACCGACCCCTTTCTTTCTTTTACAAATGAGATGATGGCATTGCCTTCGATTGTGCAACCTTCCTTCAATACAATGAAGGCTTTGACCGCTTCCACCCATTTCGGGTCCGGCACCCCGATTACCGCGGCCGCGGAGACCGCTGGGTGTGCAGTCAAGACATTTTCCAGCTCTTGCGGGTAAATATTGAAGCCGCCGGAGATGATCATGTCTTTCTTGCGATCGACTATATGGAAATAGCCGTCCGCATCCTCATAGGCCATGTCTCCAGTGTGCAGCCAGCCATCGCGCAGCAGCTCCCTGCTCGCTTCCGGCTTGTTCCAATAGCCCTGCGTCACATGGGGCGCCCTGACACACAATTCGCCGATACCGCCGCCGCGCGGCACCTGTTCGCCATGGTCATCGATCAACCTGACCGTCACGCAGGGATAAGGCTTGCCGGCGGAGCTCAGCCTGCCGCCGCGCGGGTCGATGTGGTCTTCCACTCTTAACGAAAGAATCGTGCCGGGAACCTCGGTCTGGCCATAATTCTGATGCAGTATGGGCCCGAATATATCCAGCGCCTGCTGCAAGCGCGTAGGAGAAATCGGCGACGCCGTATAGATGATCCGCTTCAGTCCGCTTAGGTCCGTATGGGTTATGCGCGTATTGTCCATGAGCGCATATAGCATTGTGGGCACCAGGAACAAAGTGCAGGCTTGCCCATTTGCAATGGCATCGAGCGTCAGGTCCGGATCGAAATGATCATGGATGACGATTTGCCCGCCCTTGCACAGCACGGGTATGGTCAGCGCCCCCGCGCCGTGCGATAAAGGCGACGATACCAGCAGCTTTGTTTCCACGCTCAGGTTCTGCTCGGCGATATGCAGCAGCGAGGCAAAGGCCAGGGCGCTGCTCGTCGTGATGACGCCTTTGGGCAACCCGGTCGTGCCGCCGGTATAGATCAGGCGAACGTCATCTTGCGGACGGTCGCGCGCCACGAGCGGCCCCGGCGCATATGCGGAGGCGGCACTCCAGAAATGCTCCAGGCCCTCTACTTCATCATGCGACCAGATTTGCACCGGCCTTTGCGCGGACTTTTGCAACTGGAGCGCTCGCTCCGCCCTGTCCTGGTCGACGATCAGCAATACTGCGCCGCTGTCTTCCAGCATGTATCGATGATCTTCCTGGCTGCTCGAATAGTTGGGAACGACCGATACATAGCCGCCGATATACGCCGCAGCCATCACCACGAACATTTCGTAGCGGTTGGCGGTTATCTGCATGACCGCTTCGCCACGCTTGACGCCATGCGCCTCGAAAAGCTGGATCGTTCTGCTGATCTGCTCTGCGAGCTGAAGGTAGCTTATTCGCCTTCCGCGGCAAGAAAACGCCGGCCGGTGCATATGGCGTTCCAACGCGTTGACGATCATTTCGCCAACGCCGCCCACTGAAAAAAGCTCATTGCGGCTACTGCTGTTCGACATGCTTTGCTGGCCTCTTTGCATCCGGCGGCTATTGCTCGCCCAGTTTGTTTTCTTTGATCACTTTGCCGAGCCTGTCCGCCTCTTTGCGCACCCTTGCGATGAAGTCTTCGGAAGACGAGGCCTCTATCACAAAGCCCTCGGCCAGCAACTGCTCCTTGATGGGCGAAGAATTCAGCGACTTGCGCAATGCGTTGCGCAAACGGTCGGAGACTTCTTTGGGCACGCCGGCCGGGCCCACCAATCCTACCCACGATGACGCTTCGAAGCCCGGATAAGCCTCCGCGACCGTTGGAACGTCCGGCAGCAAAGGCGAACGTTCCCGGCCTCCCGTGGCCAAGGCTCGCAACTTTCCATCCTTGATATAAGGCAGAAAGAAGCCCAGCGTCCCGGATGCGAAGTCGTAGCGACCGGCAAGCAGATCGGGCAGGAAGGAGCCCCCGCCGCCTTGGTACGGAACGGGCAGAAACTCGCTGTTGGTCAAGGAAGCCAGCAACAGGGGATAAAGATGATTCGAAGTGCCCACGCCCGTGGAGCCGAAAGAGACCTCGCCCGGCCGCGCTTTTGCATCCCGCATCAGTTGGTCCAGAGATCCGTACGATTTCGCCGTGGTAAGCACATGAGGCGCGGAAACCAGCAGACTGATGTAATCGAAAGATTTGAAGGTATCGTAAGGCAGGCTCTTGAACATGTATTGGTTCACGGCCTGGGAGTCAAAGACCACACCCAAGGTATGGCCATCGGCCGGTGCGCGAGCGACTTCCGCAGTCCCTAATGTGCCGCTTGCACCGGGCTTGTTGACCACAACAAAAGGTTCTCCCAGTTCCTGGGACAGCCCATTGGCCACCAGACGGGCTATCCGATCGGTCGTCCCTCCGGCCGAATAGGGAACGATGATTTGGGTGGGCTTGCCCGACTGGGCGTAAACATTGCAGGACACAACGGCGACACCCAGCGCGACCGTTGTCTTCAAGAATCGAATGAACATACTTTTCTGTCTCTCAATATTGGTGTGGTGTCATGAAATCGCGGCGCCGGCCCGCGGCCCGTCGTAGCTGATCGCCGATTCCGCGTGGTGGCACATCAAGAACCCTATGGGCCTGGAGGCCTCTTCATGCAAATGGGCCAACAAGCCCGCTGTTCTCGCCAAAATGGGGATGCCTTTCAGCGCTCCTAAAGGAAACCCGACATCCAGCAGCACCGCAGGGATGGCGCCAGACGCATTGATTGGCAAGTCGCGCCCATACGCTTCAGGAATCAACCGGCCAACAGCCAGCAAAATCTCGGTATAGCGCCCCGCGACGCCACGCTCCGCAGCCATGGCCAGCAAGCGTTCGGAGCGCGGATCGCCGGAGGAATGCAGCGGGTGGCCGTAGCCGGGGACCGTCAATCCATTCTTCTTTCGCTCCGACAGCTTTTGCCGTATCACCGACTCCAGCGGGGCTTCAGTCTTTCTGGCTGTTTCGGCAATATCGTGCAAGAATCGGCCGCACAACTCGGAAGTGCCCATGACCACCGAGCCGGCGCCAAGGATACCCGCCGCCACGGCCGCTTGAAGGGCAGCCGGATCGACGTCGTAGGTCATGCGGGCAGCCTGCACCGTCGGAGTCAGCCCGTGCTCCGCGATGGCCACCAACGAAGCATTGATGAAAAAACTTTGCATCGGCGTGGCCGTCCGGCCGGTAAGCATGAAATAGTAGAAATCGGCAAAACTCATTTCGCCGATGAGCTCGGTACAAAGGTCCTTGCCGCGTACCGTGATCGTATGGGCATCCGCTGTGGAAATAGCGCTGAATGGCTGGGCTTGCTTTCCTATCCTCATGGGCTTTTACCCCCTCCTTTTCAATTTTTATTGATTTTAGGTAAGCGCCATGTATTCTGGAAATGGATTATTTGCATGATAATGATAGACGTCATCTATATATAGAACGATCATGGAATTAAGACACCTTAGGTATTTCGTGGCCTTGGCCGAAAGACTCAATTTCACCGCCGCCGCCGAACAAGTGCATGTAACCCAACCCACCCTGTCTCATCAGATCAAGCAGCTCGAAATAGAGTTGGGTCAGCCCTTGTTCGAACGCACGGAGCGGCGCGTCAGCTTGACGGCCGCGGGTGAGCTCCTTCTGCCCAGCGTACTGGAAGCGCTGAAAGTCCTGGACGCCGGCACGGCTTTGCTCAAGACATCGCCCGCGGACATATCGGGGCATATCCGCCTGGCCACCTCGCAAACCTTCAATATCGCAATCATTCCGCAAGCAATCGCGATGTATCAGCGCGAGCACCCCGCGGTAAAGATCACCGTGGAAGAGTTCACCCTGGAAGAAATGACGGAAAAGCTCAGGCGCCATGCCATCGATATGGCTGTGGCATATCGGCCATTGGACTGCCACGACCTTGTTTTCGAGCCCTTGTGCAACGAAGAGCTGGTGCTTATCGCCAGGCCCGACCATCCTCTGGCGCAACGCAAAAAGCTGCGCATGATCGAGCTGCACGGCCGCGACATGGCTCTGTTGCCGCTCCGTTTCAACACAAGGCAACAACTGCAGGAAGCATTTTCTTCCGCCGGCACCGAACCCAATGCGGTCATTGAGGCAGGCACTATCGCATCGCTGCTCAAGCTCGTTCAGGAAACCGGCCTGCCTACCATATTGTCTCGATATGCCGTGCCTCCCGATTGTGCGTTAGCGGTGATACCGCTGGAAAGCCCCCGACCCGTGCGGACGACCGGACTGCTTCGAAGCAAAAATCGAGCTTACCTGCCGGTGGAGGCGGCGTTCACGGCCCTGTTGCGGCGGGTGACAGACAATTATTTAGGTCACTGATACGGCGCGATCGCGAGCTGCTATGGCGCCGCAATTCCGCGGTATCCTGTCGGCTTGGCTCCACATCCTGAATCATCATGGACTATCCTTCCGACGAACATTTGACTGAAACGCTTATTCATAGCGAAACACTGCTGGACGGCGGCTTCTTGAAGGCGCGCCGCGACAAGGTGCGCCTGCCCGACGGGCGCAGCGCCGACCGCGAATACATTGTGCATCCCGGGGCGGTGGTGATCATTCCGCTACTGGATGACGACCACGTCGTTCTCGAGCGCCAGTTCCGCTATCCCGTGAATCGCGTGATGCTGGAATTTCCGGCCGGCAAGCTGGATGCGGGGGAAGACCCGCTGCTTTGCGCCCGGCGTGAACTGCAAGAAGAAACGGGTTATGTCGCGAGGCAATGGGCCTATGCGGGCGCCATGCATCTGGCCATTGCCTATTCCACGGAAATCATCCACATTTTCTTTGCCCGGCGGCTTACCGCCGGCGCGGCGCAACTCGACAAGGACGAGTTTCTCGAAGTCCAGAAAAAAGCCATAGCGGACCTGGCGGAGGATTGCCGGCAAGGCTTTGTTACCGACGCCAAGACCCTGGCCTGCATGCTATGGCTGCAAAACGTACGCTCGGGCAATTGGAAGCTGAACTGGGAAGATATGGCCGGATAATGCCTTGCCCGATGAGGCAGCCGGAAGGCGGACAGCTTGGCCGCGGCGGCATCCAGACCTTCCACGATGCGGCGCCTTCCATCATGGCCGCAGCTGAGCCGCGATCGGCCCGGCTGCTCTACTAGCTATCAGATTGCCGTACACTTTCGCTTCATAAAACAGAATATTTCAGCGAAACGAGTTCTACTCGCAAAGTCTGCGCCCACGATAAGCGGCAAAGCCAAAGCTTTGCCACAATGCCTGAAGCGCTCAAACCCATAAGAGGAGGACAAAACCGGAATGAAAGGCATCGATATACCCGCGCTGGAGATATTCGTCGCCGCGGTAGAAGAAAAAAGCCTTTCCAGGGCTGCGGAACGAGAAAATCTCGTCACCTCCGCTGCGAGCAAACGGGTGGCGGAACTGGAGCGCCACCTTGACCGCTGCCTATTGCACCGCCACGGGCGCGGCGTCGAGCCTACTCCGGCGGGTGCGCTGCTTTATCAACGAGCAAAGGCGATATTGCGCAGCATTCAGCTGGCGGAACGCGCCGTCAACAGCTATTCGGCCGAGGGGATCGCAAAGATTCGGCTTGCGGCGAACCCGTCTACCCTACTCCAGTTTCTCCCGGGCAAAATCGGCCATTTCCTGCAGGGGCGAACCAATATCAGCATAGACCTCATCGAGGCCCACAGCTACGATATTCCGCGCATGGTTGCAGAGGGCACGGTGGATATCGGCATATACCACGCAAGCCATCCCGCGCCGGGGATAAGATCTTTTCCATTTGCGTCGGATCGCGTAGGCTTGGTTGTGCCGATCGGGCATCCGCTGGCAAGCCGGGGCGAGCTGCCTTTGGAAGATGCATTGGATTACGATTTGCTGGGATACTTCCCGCTGCACTCGCTAGATAAATTCCTGGCGTATATCGGGCAAACCATTAGCCGGCCTCCCACCGTCAAGCTTCAGGTTTCCAATTTCGAGACACGATGCAACATGATCCGGGAGGGTCTGGGCATAGGCATTGTTCCTGAAAAAATAGCGAGTAGCTACCTGGCGAGCATGGGGCTCATCTTGCTCCGGCTGACGGATCGCTGGGCCGAGCGGCATTTTTTCATTTGCGCCAATGACGCCGCCAACAGCAGCCAGCCCAGCATAGATTTGCTGCAGTATCTCCGCTCTACCGAGAACGCCGCATCCATTTAGCGAATTCAACGAACGCGCGCTCCGCGATGGTCGAAGGCGCAGCTTCCGGCCATCACGCAATAACAGGTCACATTGACCGGGCTTTCGCCAGTACCGGCTTGAGGTATTGCAGAAATCGCTGCGGATCCTCGCTCATGGGGAAGTGACCCATCCCCTTCATGATCTGCCAATCCGCCCCCTGGATGCTTTTACCCAGGAATTCCGTATCTTGCGGCGTGCATGAATAGTCGTATTCCCCAGTCAAAAGCCATAAAGGGCACTTGGAGGTATCTATCTGGGCAACCCGATCGCGCATGTCGCCATCGACGGTGTAAAAGTATAGATCGCCCTTGAACACGCCCGGCCCACCCTGCATGTAATGCCAGAGTGTCTCCCAGCGGTGCTCGACAGGACTTTGCGGCCCTACCAGCCCCGATACGATGCCGGCACACACTTCGCCCCCATGCACGTCCGGACGGTGCAGCCATTCGAGATCATAGTAAGGATCCACATGCGCACCGGACTGCAGCCCTATGAGGCCGCGGAATCGCTCCGGATGCTCCAAAGCAAGATGCAGCACAATCCGGCCACCTATGGAGCACCCCATGACCAGGGGCTTATCGAGCTGCAGGGCGTCCGCCACAGCAAGAATAACGCTGACATAATCCTTCGACGTCAACTTGTATGGCTCGTTCTGCCAGCCCGCCGGAGGCGACGACTTTCCATGCCAGGGGAGATCGAATGCGATGATCCGAAATTGCTCCAGCAGTTCTGGATCGTTCATGAGCGCGCGATACTGCCGGCTGTCCGCGCCGGCTGTATGAAGGCACAAAAGAGGAATGCCTGAACCCGCCTCTTCAATGTAGAGGCGTTGCGGCTTGCCAAGCAGCGGCAAATTCAGATACCGGCCAACGACGGGCTCGAAAGAGATATCCGTGGAGTTTTTCATTCTTTGCTCCCGTTCGCACCCATACGGATCGAGGCCAAGAGATCCTTGAAATATAGAAGGTTGGACATAAAGGGGTAAAGGTTTCCTTCAATGCGCAAGCGGCGGCTCTTGACCAACGCGAATAAATCGTGAAAGCCGGGAGGAGGCACCGCAAGCCAGAACTGTTCCCATGTATTTTCTTCTGCACGCAAGGCGAAGTCCCACGCAGGCATGGGGAACGAACCAAGGCGTATGCGTTCGATACCGCCTTGGCGGATATCGAACAGGTATTCTCTTTGCCCGACCTGCAGCAACATCACAGTGGCCAAGTGCCTTCCCCGCCATACCAGGCGGTCGTTGCCATTGACTATGGCCGGCAAGACTTCAAGTATGCGTTTTTCGTTAACCATGAATCGTCTCTATAGTTCATTACAGTTCGCTTATGTATTTCACCTGCATGAATTCGCGCAGGCCCTCGACTCCGCCTTCACGACCGATACCGCTGTCCTTTACACCGCCGAAGGGAGTCTCTGGTACGGAAGCCTGGCAATGATTAACGCAGACTACACCGCTCTGGATGGCAAGGCTTGCCGCCTTGACGGTTTTGGTATGTTGGCTGAATACATAGGAAGCCAGCCCGAAAGGCAAACGGTTGGCTGCGCCGATGCCCTCATCGAAGGTGGAAAACGAGCGCACCAGCGCCATCGGGCCGAAAGGCTCAATGCTCGCCGCCGCACACGCATCGGTGAAATCGGTGATCACGGTCGGCGACCAGAACCAGCCCCTGTCATATAAGCGCTTTCCGCCTGCGGCAATGGTCGCCCCGTTGGCACGGGCGTCATCGGTAAGCTGCTGCATGGCTGCCAGCCGGCGAGGGTTCGCCAAAGGGCCCATCTGCACGCCCTCGTCCAGACCGTTGCCCACTTTCAGGCTACATGCCTTATGGGCAAGTTTTTCAGCAAAATCCCGATAGACGGAATCCTGTACGTAGATGCGCGTGGGCGATGTGCATACTTGCCCCGAGTTCCGGAACTTGGCGGCACCGATAGCCGCAACAGCCGCATCGATGTCCGCGTCCTCGAAAACCAGCACGGGCGCGTGGCCACCCAGTTCGAGAGTAATGCGCTTCAACGATTTTGCCGCTTGCTGGGCCAGTGAGCGCCCGATTGCCGTCGAACCAGTGAAGGTCACAGCGCTGATCAATGGCGAATCCAGCAATTGCATGGAAATAGCCGCGGGGTCGCCGAAAACCATATTCAGTACCCCCGGCGGCAGCCCGGCTTCTTGAAGCGCCGCGGCGATTCCGAGCGCGACGGCTGGGGTTTCTTCAGCGGGCTTTATGACCACGGTACAGCCAGCGGCCAGAGCGCCCGAGATCTTGCGCGATGGTGTTATGGCCGGAGCATTCCACCCAGAGAACGCCGCAACGGGACCTACCGCTTCGAGCGTTACCATCTGCCGCATACCAAGAATACGGGCAGGGACAATGCGTCCGTAGGTGCGCCTGGCTTCTTCGGCCGCCCAGTCGAACATCTCGGCGGCCGTCTCCACTTCTCCCATGGCCTCTTTCAGCGGCTTGCCGAGCTCCCTGGTGATGAGAGGGGACAACTCGGCGGCGCGTGACCTCAGAATCGCGCCGGCACGGCGCAGGATGCCTGCGCGTTCCAGCGCAGGCGTTCTGCTCCAAGCGGGAAAAGCCATGTGGGCGGCCTGGATGGCGCGTTCGACGTCATCCGCCGAGGCAACGGGAAGCTTCCCCAGTATTTCTCCTGTGGCGGGCTCCACGACATCGATGTGGCCCCTTTCGGCGAAATGCCACTGGCCATTGATAAATAAGGACAATGATGGATAGAACATGTTTTTTACGCCTCGTTGATGCGGCCGGCGCCCTTGGCCCGTATCAGACCATGGCGCTTTCCAGGATCGCGTCGATATGCCGATCCCTCAGGACGCTGCTTCGCACCGCGCCTGGCCGACATATGGTCATGCCGAATATTCAATTCCGCCCCTTTATAAATGTTCATTCGTGTAGCGCCATCATAAATAAGCGCAGCCGCCCCTGGTTTGCCGAATCGGAAACGAAGCCTTCTTTTTCAAAGCCCCGCTCTATTGTGATGGGACGCTTTCCTTTTTTTCAAAGCTCAGCGGAAATACCCCGATAGACTGTGAACCGTAGCAACTCAGCACACATTCCCAGCGGAACCATGAAAAACCGGACCTTTGCCCAATGCCTGCTTTCTCCTCGCCGCGTCGCGCTTGTAGGGGTTTCGGGCAACATTAAAAAAAATACAGCGAGACCGCTTTTATTCATGCGCAAGCATGGCTTCAGCGGAAAGGTATATCCCATAAATCCATCTCATGGAAAGGTACTCGGGGAAACCTGCTACCCGGATCTCGCATCATTGCCCGATCCGGTCGATCATGTTTTCATCATGGTCCCTGGAAGCCATGTACCCGGACTGCTGGACCAATGCGCCGCCGCCGGTGCGAAAGTCGTCAGCGTTTATTCCGACGGATTCAGCGAAGCGGGCGAAGAAGGGATGCAACTACAGGTCCAGCTTGTCGAAAAAGCAAAGTCCCTGGGTTTGCGCGTCCTGGGACCTAATAGCATTGGGGCGGTGGATATTGCAGCGGGCTGCATCGTTTCCGTGAATGCGGCGTTCGAGGCGGAAAACCTGATACCCGGCTCGATAAGCGTGATCTCGCAAAGCGGATCCATGATGGGCTCGCTGCTATCACGGGCGTCCGCACGCGGGTTCGGGTTCGCCAAGTCGGTCTCCGTTGGCAATGAGAGCGATATATCCGTCGGCGAAATCATAGACGCGTTGGTCGATGACCCCCAGACCGGGGCCATCTTGCTTTTCTTGGAAACCATAAGGCATGCTCCTATCATGGCCGCTGCCTTAAAGCGGGCTCATGCGGCGGGCAAGCCCGTTATCGTTTATAAGCTGGGGCGTTCCGAGCAAGGCAATCAACTTGCGCAGTCTCATACGGGCGCCATTGCCGGGAACGATGCCGCCATGGACGCATTCTTCCAGAGCCACTGTGTCATTCGAGTCAACATGCTCGAGTCTCTCTTCGAAATCGTGCCGCTGGCGGTTCAATATTTCAAGGCGCCAATTCCTATAAAGACCAAGCCGCGCGTTGCGGTGGTCACCACCACAGGAGGCGGGGCGGCAACGGTGGTCGACAATCTCGGCACACGCGGGCTCGAGACAGTTGTGCCACCAGACGAATTCATCGCCCATATGGCTGCACGGGGCCTGAAGCTTCGCCCCTCCCCCGTCATGGATCTTACCTTGGCCGCGAGCAGCGCCCAGTACCAGGATTTGCTGGAGCAACTTCTCCAGGCTCCTTGGTGCGACGCAGTACTTAGCGTGGTGGGCTCTTCCGCACAGTTCCATCCCGATCTGGCGGTGCGTCCTCTTATCGCCGCCGCCAAACCCGCCGATAAGCCGCTGGCCGCATTCCTATCGCCGAATGCGCCCGAGTCGCTGGCCCGTCTTCAACAGCATTCAATAGCAGGCTTTCGTACACCCGAGGCGTGCGCAGATGCGCTGGCGAGCTTTTTTCAACGACGGAACCCTGTGGAATTTCCGGCAAGCCCGGCATGCGATGCCCCGGCCTGGAGGAAAAATCTGCCTATCCATGGCCCATTGACGGAGCATGAGGCTTGCGAGGTATTGAGTGATCTCGGTATTGAAGTCGCGCAGGCAAAGCTGGTTTCGCCGCCGGAACTCAAACATGACGTTCCCTATCCGGTTGTGATCAAGGTTTGTTCGCGAGACCTCGCGCACAAAACCGAGGCGGGCGGAGTGCGGATGGCTATCGAGAACGATACGGACCTGGCAAGGCAAGTACCCGAGCTATTGAGAGACGTGCGCGAACATTGCCCTCAAGCTCGCATCGACGGCATCCTGGTTCAAAAAATGGAAGACCGTTTGATCGAGCTCATACTGGGATTCGTGAACGACCCCCTTGTCGGTCCCGTCGTCATGCTCGGTGCGGGGGGCATCACCGCAGAGCTGATCAAGGACTTCTCAGTCCGAATGGCCCCCGTCGATGAGCGAGGCGCCTACGAAATGATCGAGTCCCTGCGGCATACGGAACTGATCAGAGGCTATCGCGGCCTGCCTCGGGGCGATTGCGCCGCGCTTGCCCAAGCCATCGTACGGTTCTCGCGCCTTGCGGTACTTGAGGGCGTGCAGGTAGCGGAAGCAGAAATCAACCCCCTCTTTGTACGCCGCGACGGCGTCATTGCCGTCGACGCCTTGATGCGTCTGAGCTGACGCAGCCAATGGAATGACAGGAACTTTCTGGAAGCAACATACATGGACTTTACTCTTTCACCTGAGCAGCAGGAATTTCAGACGGCAGTGCGTCGATTCTCGGAAAAGACCTTGCTGAGCGGCGCCGTCGAACGGGCGCATTCGCAGGCATACCCATGGGATGTAGCCCGCGCCATGAGCTCACAAGGGCTGCTGGGAATCACTATCGCGGAAGAGGACGGCGGCGCGGGCGGCTCATTGATGGATGCCGTGATCGCCATAGAAGCCGTAGCTTCTGTATGCCCCCGCAGCGCGGATGTCATCCAGGCCGGCAATTTTGGTGCGATTCGCGTGCTGGCGGAATACGGCACCGGCTTTCAAAAGGAAAAATACTTGCAGCCGCTTTTAGCGGGAACAGCGCTCATTTCCGTCGGGATGACCGAACCCGAAGCCGGTTCCGCAGTCACTGAATTGAAGACCACCGCCACCAAGGACGGCTCCGGATGGCGCATAAACGGCTCAAAAATATTCACCACTCACGGGCCGCATGCCGATTTCGTGCTTGCCTACGTACGGTTCGGGCCCGGCATCAACGGCATCGGCTCTGTACTCATAGAAACCAAGGGCGAGGGCGTGAAGCTGGGAAAACGGTCCTCTTTCATGTCCGATGAAGAATGGGCGGAAATATTCTTTGACAATGCCTATATCCCCGGAGAACAGTTGGTGCTTGGCGAGGGGGGCTTCAAAAGGCAGATATCCGGCTTCAACGTCGAGCGCATAGGCAATACCTCCCGCTCGTTGGCCCTTGGCCGCTATGCCTATGAAGAGGCGCGCAACTGGGCGATGCAGCGCAAACAATTCGGCCGATTGCTGTGCGAGTTTCAAGGCTTGCAATGGAAATTCGCGGACATGCGCATCAAGCTGGATGCGGCCCAGATGCTGCTTTACCGGGCCGCCGCGTCGGCCGACACCGGCTTTCCCTCAGTGATGGAAACGGCCATTGCAAAAGCATATTGCAATCAGGTGGGCTTCGATGTCGCGAATGAAGCCCTCCAGGTCATGGGCGGCATGGGATACAGCAAAGAGTCATTGGTAGAGTACTGCGTGCGCCGCTGCCGGGGCTGGATGATCGCCGGAGGCTCTATCGAAATACTCAAAAACAGGATAGCGGAAGGCGTATTCGAGCGTAGCTTTCCCCAGCGCGCAACCAGCCCATGACCTCATTTCCGGCGATATATGCCAAAACTTATACAGCAACCTGAGCCAACACAATCAACCCAAAGGAGAGCAAGATGAATCTCAAGAAATTCTATCGCTGGTCGGCAATCTCATTTGCCATGATGCTGCTGCCGGCGGCGCAAACGCAGGCCGCCTATCCGGACAGGCCCGTAAAGCTGGTCATAACTTACCCGGCGGGCGGTCCGACCGACCTCATTGCGCGGAAGCTGGCCCAGAAGCTGACGGAGAAAACAGGCGCCAATTTCGTCGTGGAGAACAAAGGCGGAGCGGGGGGAAATATCGGCGCCAATGAAGTCGTCAAGTCAGCTCCGGATGGATATACGCTGCTCTTTTTAGTAGTGGGGCATGCCATCAATATGTCGCTTTACAAAAATCCGGGATTCGATGTGCAAAAGGATTTGACGCCCGTGTCTCCCGTAGCAAGTTCACCGTTGATATTGCTGACCAACGTGTCATTTCCCACAAGCGACGTCAAGGAAATGCTGGAGCTTTTCAAGTCCAAGCCGGGCGGCTATACCTACGGAAGCGCCGGAATCGGGTCGGCTCCCCATCTGGCGATGGAGCTGCTTAAAAAGAAGACAGGCATAGATTTGCTGCATATACCGTATCGCGGCGGCGCCCCTGCTCTTACCGCGCTCATGGGCGGAGAGACTTCGGTCATGTTCGATTCGATGGTCACCGGCAGCAAGGCCGCCCAGGGGGGAAAGATCAAAGCGATCGCTGTGAGCGGCTCCCATCGGTCCGCCATCGCCCCCCAAGTGCCGACGATAGCCGAAACCGCGGTCCCCGGGTTTGAAGCCATCACCTGGTACGGAATCGCCGCGCCGGCCGGCACGCCGAAAAGCGTCGTTCAGTGGCTGAATTCTCAAATATCCAGCGTGCTGGCCGAATCGGATGTCCGGCAACAATTCGCCGACTGGGGCGCGGAGCCCATGAAAATGAGCCCTGATGAATTTGGCGATTTCATAAAATCTGAAACGGCTCAGTGGGGGCGGATCATCAAAGAAACAGGCGCGACCGCGGATTAGCGCTTGCGTTGTCGAGTGGGCGGCCGCCATGGCTGCCCACGTAATCATGAGGTTGGTATGACGATAGACATGCGGCTGCGGCCGCCGCTTCCGGGCTGGAAAAATACCCGAATGTTTTCAAAGAGCTCTTTCGATTACTTGGCCATCACCGGCTTCCCTAGGCCAAAATCGGCTCAAACAGGATCGATCTCCGACTTGCTTTCCGAGATGGACGAAGCGGGGGTAGAGATCGGTGTCGTCATGGGGAGGCAGTCGCCGGCGCCATTCGGCCAACTGCCGAACAGTGAGCTGGAAGGGTTGGTGACACAGCACCCCGAAAGATTTTTCGCGTGGGCTGGCATAGATGTGGACGGCCCTTTGGAAAGCAGCATGGAGGAACTCCATCGTGTTCTCGCCGGCGGACTCTATCGGGGAATATCGATAGAGCCCACGCTGAGCCCTCAATATGAACATGGCGGCGATACAAAGCTGTATCCAATATTCGAGCTATGCGAAGAAAAAGGGTTGCCCATCAACATTTCCATGAGCTCCCCCCTACAAGTGGGCAGCCAGCAATTGCTTGAAAAAATCAGGCCCCAATATCTCGCCAAGGCGTCCAAAGACTTCCCTGGCCTGGCGTTCCATATTGGCCATGCGGCGTGGCCGTACACCATGGAGATGGTCGCTCTTGCCATAGCATGCCCGAATATCTGGGTGTCGCCGGATATGTATTTGATCCCCGAGTTCCCTGGCAGCAATGATTTCGCAAAAGCGGCTTTGACCTTCCTGCCCGAGCGTACCCTATTCGGCTCCGCCTACCCCTTCAAGCCGCTGAAAGAGACCGTGCAGGCATACAAATCATGGAACTTTCCCGCGCATATCGAAGAAAATGTGCTCCATGGGAACGCACGCCGCTTGATGAATATCCATAAATGAGTATCAGCGAATAATCAACCATACGCAAAAACATAGAGGATATATGGAACGCATCATCGATTTCCGGATAAGGCCGCCACTGCCTTCCTTCAAAAACCATTTCATTTTTACGTCGCATAACCCCGAACGGCTCCTCGCAGACCCGCGCTCGCTGCCTGTTCTACATCGCGACCGCCAAGAGGCCCGTTCAGCGAGAGAACGCTCGATCAGCCTCATGCTCCAGGAAATGGACGACAACGGAATAACGCATGGCGTCATCATGGGCCGGGACACTGGCACGCAATATGGCACATCAAGCAATTTTGAAATCGCCGAATTCTGCGAACAAAGCGGCGGGCGATTCCTGGGTTTTGCGGGGATCAATACCCAAGACCCCGTAATGGCCGTGACGCAGATCCGGAAGGCAAAAGCGCTGGGGCTGCGCGGCCTTGCCTTCGACAACGGCTTTGTCGGCCTGCACCAGGATGACGCCAGCCTTTGGCCGGTTTATGACGCCGCCGCTGAAGAGAGCCTGCCCTTGGCCTTGACAGCAAGCCTATTGCTGGGCCCGGATATGAGCTATTCCCATCCGGACCGCATACGCCCCATCGCCAAACGGTATGGCGACCTGCCCATCATCGTGTCGCATGCATGCTGGCCATGGACCACCTTGGCTTGTGCATTAGCTTATGAATGCCCCAATGTGTATTTGATGCCGGACTGCTACATGACCACCCACGCGCCCGGCACCGACGATTATGTCAAGGCGGCGAACCACTACATGCCGGATCGGCTTCTCTATGCAAGCGCTTACCCTGTCAGGCCCCTGGGCCAGAGCGTGCGGAGGTTCCAGACGCTGCCGCTGACACCCGAGGCAATGCAAGGCGCGCTATTTCGCAATGCTCAAAGACTATTGAACTGGCCTGCCTAGAACGCCGGCTGATCCGGAAAGGATCTTATTTCATGAAACCAGACCATACTGCCCCGTCGCCGGCTCTATAGCCAGCGCCACCATCCTGCACTTTATCGATCGAGGCGGCCCGGCAACGATGGCCGGCTTCACCGCTCAGGCATGCGGGCGGCGGTTTTGATCGGGCTCCCAGCCCAATGTTCTTTCGATGCCGCGCACCAGCGAGATCAGCTTGGGCGGCACGGTGCGGGCCAGCTCTTCGAACCGCCCTGACGCCGACGGCAGGCCGCAATTGAAGACGAATAGCTGCGAGTTGATGGGCCGGCGCATGGGGACCGCGAAACCATAGGTATCCGCGCGCCATTCCGCGTTATTGCCGCAGTAGCCCAAATGTTCGAAGTCCTTCAGCGCGCGCTCCACCGCTTTTATGCTGTTTTCATAGTGCGCAGACAGCTTGACGCGCAGGCTGTTCAGGACATCCTGCCGTTCGCGCGCGGGCGCGCCGCAAAGCCATGCGCGGCCTGCCGCGGTGCTCAGCATCGGCAGCTTGGAACCGATATCGGGATGCGTCGGCAGCGCCTCGTTCACCCGCGCGGTTTCGACGTAAAGCATGTCGATACCGTCCCGTATCACCAGCGACACGGCGCCCTCTATTTCGCGCGCCAATTGCATCATCAAGGGCCGCGCCATCTGCCGCAGCTGCATGCTGGCGAGCAATGGATACCCCAGCGTGAGCAAGCCAAACCCCAGCAGATAACGCCCTTTTTCGGAGGGGTCGCGGCGCAGGTAGCCCAGCCGGATCAGCGTGCCGGCGAGTCGCGTGACCGTGGGCCTGGGAATGCCCGTGCGGTCCGAAATATCGCGATTGCGCAGCCCGCTTTCCCCGGGCCTGAATGCGGCCAGCACATCGATGCCCTGGGCGACGGTGGAGGCGAATTGCGGGTCCGCCGCTTCGAGAGAAAGATGCTTCCATCGGTTCATGCCGCGGCCTCCAGCCGTTTTATATCCGCCGCAGCCCGAAGCAAGGCCGCCCCCACCGCGTCCGCTATGGGCTTTCCCGCCAGGTGGTTCACTGTCACACCGCAATTGAGCACCACCGGACCACCGTTGATTTCAATGTGCAGCGGCACGGCGACCGCATGTACGTCCGCGAACCAGGCGCCCTCTGAAACGCAATAGCCAAGCCGCTCATACTGGTCGAGCGCATCTCTGATGATGCCGTCGGGATCCTGCGACCCGGCCTGTTCGGCGCGCAAGGCGTCGAGCGTCGCGGACCGCGCTGCGGAAGACGCGCCGCAAAGCCAGGCCCGGCCCATGGCCGTGGCCAGAATGGGCAGCGACGCCCCCAGGTCGGGGCGAAACGACACCAGCTCATGGCTGCGGTTGGTTTCGATATAGACCATGCGGGTGTCATGCCGCACGCCTAAGGAAACGGTGCCGCCCGTCGCAATGGCCAGACGCCGCATGATGGGACGCGCCTGCTGCCTGATGGGAATCCCCGCCAGTAGCGGATAGCCCAGAGAAAGTATCCGCGACCCGAGCCGATACCGGCGTAGCGAAGGGTCATAACTCAGGAGCCCTTTCAGCGAGAGGGTATAGGTCAGCCTGGAAATCGTCGCTTTGGACAAGCCGGTGCGCGCCACCAGATCTTTGTTGCTGAGCACCGGTTCGCCGGCGCGGAAACACTCCAGCACGGCAAACCCGTTCGCCAGTGTCGTGGCGAATGCGGGGTCGGCTGTCTTTCCCGTTTTCATCATGGATGCGTGGGCCTCCTGTCTTTTCTTGTACCGCGATTCATTGTGGCGAAGATAGTATTTTGTTCAATATATCAAAACTTATGTATCCCTATTTTAAACGCATTGCTACGCTACACACACATCGCCTATGCAAACAGCCGTCGGCAAGACTCTTCGGCGCGACCAAGGACAACCCATGATCCGTGACCCAGAAAGCTTCGATCTATTCCTGGAGACTCTACGCAAGTTTGTACTCGAACGGCTGGTTCCCAATGAGGAACGTGTCGCGCGGGAAGACGAAGTGCCCGAGGCGCTGGTCAGGGAGATGGCGGCGCAGCACATGTTCGGCTATTCGATTCCCGAAGCTTACGGCGGCCTGGGCATGACGACGGAAGAACTGGTCCTGGCGGCGATGGAGCTTTCACAGTGTTCCGTAGCCTTTCGCGCCCGCGTCGGAACCAATACCGGCATAGGTTCGGAGGGCCTGGTGGCCGACGGAACGGCCGAACAGAAGCAGCGCTATCTTCCCGACCTGGCGTCAGGAAAGAAGACGGGGGCGTTCGCGCTCACCGAGCCCGATGCAGGCTCGGACGCCACCGCGCTGCGGACGAGCGCGCGCAAAGACGGCGATCATTTCATGTTGAATGGCACCAAGTGCTTCATCACCAATGCGCCCATCGCCGATATCTTCACCGTCATGGCCCGCACGGGCGCCGACGATGCGGGAGCCGGCGGAATATCCGCCTTCATCGTCGAACGCGGCACGCCGGGGCTGTCAACCGGGCGGCCGTACGACAAGATGGGCCAGGCCGGCTCGCCGGTGTCGGAGGTGTATTTCGACAACTGCCGGGTGCCCGCCGCAAATCTCATAGGCGGCCAGGAAGGCCGCGGGTTCAAGACCGCCATGAAGGTGCTGAACAAGCAAAGAATACATCTGGCGGCGCTGTGTATCGGACCCGCCATCCGCATGCTGAACGATGCCATGGCCTTCGTGGCCGGCCGCAAGCAGTTCGGCCAGCCTCTCATGAACTTCCAGCTGGTGCAGGCCATGATTGCCGATTGCCAGACGGAAATCCAGGCCGCAAGAGCGCTCGTGCTGCAAACCGCGCGCCAGCGCGATGCCGGCGGGGACGTCACCATGAACGCCTCGATCTGCAAGTACTTCTCGTCCGAGATGTGCGGCCGCGTGGCGGACCGATGCGTGCAGATGCTCGGAGGATATGGCTATATCGCCGATCATGGCATGGAAAGATTCTATCGCGACGTACGTCTGTTCCGCCTGTATGAAGGGACCAGCCAGATACACCAGCTCACGATCGCAAAGCACAGCCTGAAGCAGGCCGGCTACAGCGTGGGCAAGTAATACCGGCCGCGAACGCAGGCCGGACCAATCCCGCACATGCCGGACAGGCAGTACAGGCTTACTTTCAATACCGAGGAGACAAACCATGTTCAGGCAGCTCATTGCTTCCACCCTAGTCGCGGCGGCCTGCATGGCCGCGCCATTCACGGCCCATGCAGCCTACCCCGACCACCCCATCAGGCTCATCGTGCCGTTCGCCCCCGGCGGATCGACGGACATCCTGGGGCGCATGCTCGCCGAAGCGCTGCAGCCCATCCTGGGGCAAACCGTCGTCGTCGAGAACAAGGGGGGCGCGGCGGGCAACATAGGCGGGTCCCTGGTCGCCCGGGCTGAGCCGGACGGCTATACCCTGCTGCTCGCCGCAGCGGGGCCGACCGTCATCAATCCCAGCCTGTACAAGGACATGCCCTTCAACCCGGCAAAAGACCTGGAGCCCATCACCGCCCTGACCCGCGAACACAATCTGATGGCCATCAACCCCAAGGTTCCGGCCAACAATCTGCGGGAATTCATCGCTTATGCGAAAAGCCATCCGAACTCCATCAGCTATGGCTCGCCGGGCACGGGTTCGCCGGCGCATCTGGCCGGCGAACTGCTGAACCAGAAGGCGGGCATAGACATGCAGCACATCCCTTACAAAGGGACGGGGCCCGCGATCACAGACCTGCTCGCCAACCGGATCAACGTGATGATCGACAACATGCCGCCCTTGCTGCCGCATGTGCAGGCCGGCAATCTTCGGGCGATCGCCGTACCCAGCGCCACGCGCGCGGCCGCATTGCCCGACGTTCCCACATTCCAGGAACAGGGCGTCAACGACTACGTGATCATGGCCTGGAAGGGGCTGATGGCGCCCAAGGGCACGCCGCGCCCCATCATCGAAAAGCTCCATCAGGCATGCGTGCAGGTTCTGCAGAAACCCGAAATCAAGCAGCGCCTCACCCAGCTTGGCGCGGAGCCCGAAGGCAACACGCCCGAAGCCTTCGGCGAACAAATCCGCAAAGAAACCGCCTGGTGGGCCGAGCTGATCAAGCAAACCAACACCACCATACAGTAGGCACTGCGCTGATCGCGCTCAAAAGGAGTACTCATGCGATATCTCAACACGCTGCTTCTCGCCGCATTCGCCCTGTTGCCCGGCATGGCCGCCGCTGCCTACCCCGACAGGCCCATCAGCCTCATCGTGCCCTACGCGGCCGGGGGCGGAACCGACACGGCCGCGCGCATCCTGGCAAAAAAGCTGGCGCCCCGCCTCGGCCAGTCGGTCGTCGTGGAAAACAAGGCCGGAGCCGCCACCCAGATCGGAACCCAGCATGTAGTCAAGGCGGCGCCGGACGGCTATACCCTGCTGATGGGCACCGCCAATCTTGGCACCAATCCCGCGTTCTATGACAAGCTTCCCTATGATGCGAAGAAAGATCTCATACCCATCGTGCAGGTCACCGATGTCCCGGTCTATATATTTGCGAGCACGGAAGGGCCGATCAAGTCATTCGACCAATTGCTCGCCGCGGGCCGCTCGCCCAATGGGCTTTCGTATGCAACCGCCGGCGTTGGCAGCATTCCTCATCTTGCGGGCGAACTATTCAGGCGAAAGGCGAAACTGGATTTGCGGCATATACCTTACAAGGGGAGCTCCGAAGCGGTCATAGCGGTATCCAGCAACCAGGTTCCCATCAGCTTCGACAACCTTGCGCCCGCCAGCGGCCAGCTCAAAGCGGGCCGGATCAAGCCGCTTGCCATCGCCAGCGAGCGCCGCAGCGAGGCGCAGCCCGATGTTCCAACACTGGCTGAGCTTGGATACCCAGTGTCGGCTTCGTCATGGTGGGGAGTCCTGGCGCCCAAAGGCACATCGCCGGAGGTCATCGCACGGCTCAACAAAGAGATCAATGCTGTGCTCAAGGATCCTGAAGTGCGAAGCTACTTCCTGGAACAAGGCATGCATCCCGTAGGGGGCTCGCCGGACGATTTCGCCAGGCACATCGCCAGCGAAACCAGCAAATGGAAGTCGATCGTCAGCGAAGCCGGCATCAAGCTCGCGGAATGACATCATGAATGAAACACATGCATCCATGCTCCCCGACTTGAAGGAGCGGGTACGGAAATTCATCGACGAGGTGGCCATTCCGCTGGAGGGCACGGCGATCGAACGGGATGTGGAGGCGCTGGACGAGATTGCCGGTACGCTGCGCCGCCAGGCCAGGGAAGCCGGCATATACGGCCCGCAGCTTCCCAAGGAGTATGGCGGGTTGGCCCTGCCCTGGCGCGCGTGCGCCGAATTGTTCGAAGAGTGCGCGCGCGGGCTGCTGGGGCCGATTGCGTTGAACTGCGCCCCGCCGGACCAGCCCAACGCGCTGCTGCTCGACCTGCTGGCGAGCCCCGCGCAGCGCGAGCGGTTCCTGGGGCCGATCGCCCGCGGCGAGAAGCGCGCCTGCTTTGCCATGACCGAGCCCGCGCCGGGCGCCGGCTCCGATCCCTCCATGCTCAAGACCACGGCACGCCGCGGGAATGGCAAGTGGGTGCTCGATGGGCACAAAAAATTCATCAGCGGCGGCGTCAAGGCGGACATCGCCATCGTCCCCGCCCAAACCGAAGAAGGCGTCACCCTGTTCGTCTTCGATACGGCGACACCCGGCTACCGCGTGACGCGCGACATCGCCATGGCGACCAGCTATCAGATCGGAGGGCACGCCGAGATCGTCATGGAGGCCTGCGAACTGCCCGGCGACGCCGTGCTGGGAACGGTGGGCCAGGGCTTCGAGCATATCCAGCTGCGGCTGGAGCCGGCGCGCCTGTCCCACTGCATGCGATTCATAGGACGGGCGCGGCGCGCCATGGAAATCGCGCAGCGCTACGTAAGCCAGCGCGTATCCTTCGGCGCTCCGTTGGCGGAACTGCAGCAGGTGCAAGCCATGGTCGCCGATTCCCACATCGACCTGCATGCAAGCAGGCTGATCACCCATCACTGCGCGCAACTGATGGATGAAGGCAAGTCCGTCAAGCATTATTCCAGCATGACCAAGGTATTCGTTTCCGAGGCGGTGGGACGCGTGGCCGATCGCGCCATGCAGATGTGCGGCGCCCTTGGCGTTTCCGAAGACGAGGCCATATCGGCCATATGGCGCGAAGCGCGCCCCTTCCGCATCTATGACGGCGCGAACGAAGTGCACCGAAGCGCCATCGCCCGCCGGATACTGCACAGAAACCTATCGCCATAAAACCGGCGCGCCCCAAGATACTTTTCTTATATGACGACACATTCCCACTCGCTGCAAACGCTATTCTCGCCCGCAAGCATCGCCATCGTGGGCGCTTCCAACACGCCGGGAAAAGTGGGCGCCACCCCCGTCCAGCTCTTGAAGCGGTATGGATACGAAGGCTGCATCCTGCCTGTCAACCCCAAGGCCGATGAGATACAGGGGCTGGCATGCCATGCATCCCTGGGCGGTATCGAACAGGACATCGACCTGGCCATTCTCGCCGTGCCCGCGCTTCATGTGTGCAAGGCTCTCGAGAGCGCGCGCCCCGGCCAGCTCAAGAGCGCCGTCCTGCTGACATCCGGCTTCGCGGAAACCGGACCCGAGGGCCGCGCCGAGCAATCGCGGCTAGAGCGCATCGCCAAGGACCGCGGCATACGGCTGCTGGGCCCGAATTGCCTGGGCTTCATGAATATGCGCAAGCGGGTCTACGCCACATTCACACCCGCGGCCTTGACGGGCGAGGCGCTGCCGGGGCATATTGGCATGATCAGCCAAAGCGGCGCTTTCGGCGCCTATGCGTACAGCATGGCAAGGCTGCGCGGGCTGGGTCTTTCTTTCTGGGCCAGCACCGGCAATGAAAGCGACGTCACGGTAGCCGACTGCATCGCATGGCTGGCCGATGACCCGGAAACGCGCATCATCATGGCTTACATGGAGGGCTGCAAAGACGGCGACAAGCTCAAGACCGCGCTCGATGCCGCCGCCCGCGCGGGCAAGCCGGTGGTCATCACGAAGATCGGGCGAACGGCGTCCGGCGCAAGGGCGGCGGCTTCCCATACGGCAGCGCTTGCAGGCGACGATGCCGTCTATGACACGCTGTTCCGGCAATACGGCGCCATTCGCGCCAGGACGATCGAGGACTTCTTCAATATCGGCCATGCCCTGAGCGTATGGGGCCAACGGCCTGCGCAGGCCAGCGTAGGCATCGTCTCGATTTCCGGCGGCGTAGGCGCGCTGATGGCGGATGAGGCCGACGACTGCGGCCTTGCGCTGCCTGTCCTGCCGGATCACAGCCAGCGCATGCTGCTGGAGCGTATCCCTTTCGCCAGTGCGTGCAATCCCGTCGACGTGACAGGCCAGGCCATCACCGATCCGGCCATTCTGCGCGATACCATCACCGACATGCTCGACACCAAGCGCTACGGCGCGCTGGCCGTCTTTCTCGCGGCGGCGGGCTCATCCGAGGCAATGTGGCCGCATATGCGCGAGCTGGCGGACACGGCAAGAAAACACCCCGACTCCCGCCCTCTTGCCGTGTGCGCATTGCTGCCCGACGACAGACGCAGAGAACTCGAACAGCTCGGCGCAATGGTTTTTTCCGACCCCAGCGCCGCGATCCGCAGCATCGCCGCGGCGCTCCAGCGACCGCGAGCCGACAGGCGCCCGGCAACCATGGCCACGATTGAACTGCCCACTGGAAAAGGCGCGCTCAATGAAATGCAATCCCTGCAAATCTTGTCCGCGGCAGGCATTCCCGTGCTTCCCGGCAAGGTGGCCCATTCGAGAGAAGAGGCGGCCTGCCATGCGGCAAGCATGGGACGCCCTATCGCCATGAAAGTCCTTTCGGCCGACATCCTGCACAAGAGCGATGCCGGCGGCGTCAGGCTGAATATCGCCGGAGCGCAGGCAGCGGCGCAAGCCTATGACGACATACTGTCCAGCGTCGCGCGCCATGCCGCCGACGCCAGGGTAGACGGCGTTTTGCTCGCACCCATGGTCAAGGGCGGTACGGAATGCATCATGGGAGCGCATGTCGACCCGGTTTTCGGGCCGGTGATCATGTTCGGCCTGGGAGGGATTTTTGTGGAAGTATTGAAAGACGTGAGCTTTCGCCTCGCGCCCTTCGATGAGCAAGAAGCGCGCAGCATGATAGAGGAAACCCGCGCACTGGCGCTGCTTCAAGGTGCGCGCGGCCAGCCGCTGGCGGACATCGATGCCATCGCCCATGCGCTGTCCGCGCTTTCCCGCCTGGCCCATAAGGCGCGCAACCGGATAGCATCCATAGATGTCAATCCCTTTGTCGCCCTGCCCCAAGGCGAAGGGGCCGTCGCGCTCGATGCGCTGATCGTGCTCAGGACCCCGGCCGATGCGGCCCAGGCGTGCGCGTGACGCCTGGGCCGGGCATCGGCGGCGCCGGCCGTGCTATTCCGCCTTGATATTGTTCGCCACGATGATTTCCCGCCAGTGCTTCGTTTCCTTGTCGATATAAGCCGCCAATTCGGCGGGCGACATGGATTGCGCAACCACGCCGATTTCCGCGAACTTGGCAACGATCTCGGGCGTTTTCAAGGCGGCCGCCGTCAGCCGGTTCAGCTTTTCGATTATCTGCGGAGGCGTATTGGCGGGCGCGACCAGGCAGAACCAGTTCGCGGCATCGAAGCCGGGATATCCCAGTTCGGAAACAGTGGGCACCTTGGGAAGCAAGTCCGACCTGTCCTTGGTTAGAACCGCAATCGCTTTCAGCTTGCCGCTGTCGACGAACTTCGATGCCGTGACCAGGGAGCTTTCAAAGCCCATGGGAATGACGCCGGCCAATAAGTCCTGAGATGCCGGCGCCGTACCCTTGTACGGCACATGCACGAGGTCGATGCCTGCGAGAGAACTGAGATATTCAGCGGCAAGATGCGGTGCCGTCCCAACGCCCGGCGTAGAGTAATTCAGCGTCCCGGGGTGGGCCTTCGCATACCGGATCATCTCGTCGAAGGTATTGAAGGGAGCTGAAGGGTGAGCCAGGATGGCGGGCGTGGCTATGCCGACCATGGAAATCGGCGCAATGTCCCGCTTAACGTCGTAAGGCAGCTTGGAATAGAGACTGGGCGCTATGGCCAGGCTGCTGATCAGGCTGATGCCCAGTGTGTAGCCGTCCGGGTTGGACTTCGCCAACGCATCGGTCCCGATGTTGCCGCCCGCGCCCGCCTTGTTCACTACGACGATCGCTTGCCCCAAGTCATCGGCCAGGTTCTTGGCAATCGTCCGTCCCATGATGTCCGCCGGGCCTCCGGGAGCGAACGGAACGATAAGCGTAATCGTTTTATTGGGATACGATTCAGTGGCGGCCGAGGCTGCTGTAATGCTGCACAAAGCGAGTACAGCCGCGCCGCACAGATTCTTGAGTATTGTCTCCATGGTCTTTCCTTTGATAGTTGATGTTTGAGCATTGATGGCTGCCGGCGTGCGCCCCCCCCCCCCCCGCCGCCTCGATTTGCCGTGTTCACGCGCCGACCGCGAGCGCCGGCTTTACGCAGCGACGGCCTCCGCAATCGCCTTTCCGACTTCGGCGGTTCCCGACCTTCCCCCGATATCCCGGGTCCTCGGCCCATCGAGCAGCACCGTTTCGATGGCCTTGACGATCGCCGCGCCCGCATCGCGGTAGCCCAAGTGATCGAGCAGCATTGCGCCCGACCAGATCTGGCCGATAGGGTTTGCGATGCCTTGGCCATAGATGTCCGGCGCCGACCCATGCACCGGTTCGAACATGGATGGGAAGTCCCGCTCTGGATTCAGGTTCGCGGATGGGGCGATCCCGATGGTGCCCGCAATGGCGGGCCCCAGGTCCGACAAGATGTCGCCGAACAGGTTGGACCCCACCACCACATCGAACCGCTGCGGATTCAAAACAAAGTGGGCGGTCAGTATGTCGATGTGGTATTGATCGACTTTGACATCCGGATAGTGTCGGGCCATGTTGGCCACGCGCTCATCCCAATAAGGCATGGTGACCGAAATGCCATTTGATTTGGTCGCCGAGGTCAGGTGCTTCTTGGGACGGCTTTGCGCCATATCGAATGCATAGCGCAGAATCCTGTCGACGCCCTTGCGCGTGAACGTGCTTTGCTGGACGGCCTGCTCGGCATCGGTCCCTTCGAACTTCCGCTCTCCGGCCGATGAATATTCCCCTTCCGTATTTTCTCGAACCACCATGAAGTCGATATCGCCGATCTTGCGGCCGGCAAGCGGCGATGTGATTCCGGGCATGAGGCGCACCGGCCGCACGTTCGCATACTGCTGAAACTCGCGGCGGATCGGAATCAGCAGGCCCCATAACGACACATGGTCCGGGACGCCCGGAAAACCGACGGCGCCCAGATATATGGCGTCGTGGTGGCGAATCTGCTGCAGCCCGTTGGCCGGCATCATATGTCCATGCCTGGCGTAGTACTCGCAGCTCCATGGAAAGTGATCCCATTCGAAACCGAGGCCGAAGCGCTTGCCCGCCGCCTCTAGAACACGCATGCCTTCCGGCATCACTTCCTTGCCGATCCCGTCTCCCGGAATCACGGCTACTTTGATTTTGGCCATGAATCGATCCCGTCCTTTAGCCCTGCGATACCCGCAGTCTTCCCGCGGCACGGCGTTCTTCGTAGGCCTTTATGTGGGTGTAGGCGACCGCATGAAGGGTGTCCGGCAACCCGGCCTCCCTGCATTTCCTCAGCATGAAACCAAGGATTTGCTCGGACTCGACGGGACCGCCCTTTTCGAGATCGCGCGCCATCGACGCTTCATAAAGCGAATCGCGCTGGGAAAAAAGCTCGTGATAGTTGCGCATGAACGCGTCGTCGGGCTTGTATCCAGCGTGGGCGGCGATATCGGCATTGAGCTGCAAGAAGTTCTTCAATAACGCGCTTCCGTCGGGAGTGCGGATGATCTCGCCGAGGTTCGCCCGCATCAGGCAAGTCATGCCCGCTACCGTCGACAAATGGACCAGCTTCATCCACAGCTCGCGCATGATGTTGGCCGACACCTTGGCTTCGATCGGCGTCTTGTCGAACAAGGCTTTCAGCGCGGCGACCCGCGCCGAGCTGGCCCCATCCTGCTCGCCGAAAGTGATGGTCTGCCAATCATTGAGCTGTTTTACGACCCCGTCCGGTGTAAGCGTCAATTGAATGCGGGCGCTGCCCGGAATCACATTGCGTGCACCGAATTCGTTGTTCAGCAGCTCGATGTGCGCCAGGCCATTCAAGAGCGGCAGCACCGCGGTTTCCACAGACATCGCCGGGCGTATCGTTTCGATCGCCGCTGGCAGGTCGTAAGCCTTGCAGGTCAGCAGCACCAAGTCATAGACGGGCTCCAATTCCGATTGCAGCTTTGCGTTCACATGCAGCGTCGCATCGCCATAAGGACTTTCGATCCGCAGGCCTTGGTCGGCGAGCTGCGCCTTGCGCTTTTCACGTACGACGAAGGTGATGTCCGCTCCGGCCTGAGCCAGCCGCCCGCCAAACAAGCCGCCGATGCCGCCGGCGCCGAGAACCAGTATTTTCATGAGTCGTATCCTTTATCCGTGTTGTCGTCTATGACTGAGGGAGTTTTGAAGATGCTTCCGTGGAAGCGCTTGCCGCCGCGCCCGCGCTTCCACGGAAAGTCACGGGCGATGCAGGCTGTTCGTTAACGAGTAAAGTGAAAACGTCGGGGCGCGCATAATGGCCGACCGCATCGAAATCAAACTTGCCCCTGGCGATGTCGCCAAGGTCGAGTTGCGCGACAAGCACTGCCTCGCCTTCATAGTCGGGCCCGGCCAGGACCTCGCCCAGCGGGCTGATGATGCAGCTGCCGCCCCGCGACATGACCGTATCGGGATCATCGCCAAAGTCAGTCGCGTACTCCTTGGGATAATCGACCCGCCGGGCAAACTGGTTGCACGACAGCACGAAGCAGCGCCCTTCCATCGCGATATGCCTGACGGTGGATAGCCAGGTTTCGCGCCCGTCGGCCGTGGGGGCGAGGTAGATCTGCACCCCTTTCGCATAATGGGCGGCGCGCATCAGGGGCATATAGTTTTCCCAGCAGATGACCGCGCCTATCTTCCCCAGCGGTGTATCGAAGACCGGCATGGTGGAGCCATCCCCATAGCCCCAGATCAACCGCTCGGATCCGGTCGGCATCAGTTTGCGGTGCTTCCCCAGATAGCGGCCATCGGGACCGAAGAACACCACCGTGCAATAAAGCGTACCCCCTTCGCGCTCGATGACGCCGACGACGAGGTAAAGGCCGTTTTGGGCGGCGATTTCGGCCATCTGCCGCGTTTCATCGCCCGGGATGTCGATGGCGTTTTCCCAATACAGCCGATATTGATCCCTGCCCTCGGCGCTTCTGTTGCCCACGGTGGCGCCGAAAGACAAGCCTCGCGGATATGCGCCGACGAAGGCCTCGGGAAAGAGGACCAGCTGGGCCCCCTGACTGGCCGCCTTCGCCGTTTGCTCGGCTACTTTGGCAAGGGTCGCCGGCAGATCGAAGGCGACCGGCGCCGCCTGGACCACCGCAACAGTGATTTTTTTCTCCATTCTTTTTCCCATTTTGAATACGTTCGATTGTATACATTTTTTGCCAGCATAAACTGGTAATGGCATCTCGTCAACAACTATTCCCACGCGAGGCGGCTTTGCGCTATAAAGTTGAAATGGACATTAGCGGATACATTCAACAATCGACGCGCAGCTCGCAGACTTTGGCCGACGCCATTGCCGAAGGCTTGCGCCAAGCCATATTGGCCGGCGCGCTGGCGGATGGCGAAGTGCTGCGGCAGGCCGACTTGGCCGCCCGGTTCCAGGTCAGCCGGGTGCCGATACGCGAAGCGCTTTTGAAACTGGAAGGCGATGGGCTGGTTGAAACACGGCCGCGCAGAGGCACGGTGGTCACCTCGCTGAACGCCGAGGACTTCCAGGAAATTCTTGAAATGAGGCTCGCTCTCGAGCCGCTCGCGCTGGGGTTCGCGATAGAGCGTCTGACACAGGACGACTTGGCCGCCGCCGGCGCCATTCTCGATGAAGCGGAGGCAAGCCTGCGCCGGGCCGCCACCGGCATGGACGAGACCAAAGCGGAATTCGAAACACGGTGGGGCGACGGCAACTGGGGATTCCATCGCGCGCTATACGCAGCCTGCGGCAAGACGAGACTATTGGATACCATCGAAAACCTGAATCTTCTCTTTGCGCGGCATTTGCGCATGCGGCTGAATATCGTGGCGCCCGCCCTGCTGTCGCCCCCGGCGGGGTCGGGGATCCAGAATACCAATGAATGGACCGATGTCCTGCGCGAACACCGGCAAATCCTCGAGGCCTGTAAAAATAAAGACACAGAAGCCGCTCAGGCCCTGTTGAAGCAGCACATAACCCAGCACGGCGACGAGCTGGTGCGCCGCTTCGGCGGTGCGCACAAATCGATGCTTGGGAAATCCGACAGCGGCGAAGCAGGGGAACAGCTTCATGCACACCATGGTTCATAGGCGCCATGCCGACGGCCGCTGCGGCCGGTCCATCGCCAAGCAATGCTGAACACAGAGGCCGCCGAGGCGGCGGCCTTTGCATCATGCTTGCAAGCCGCCATACCTGGCCGCAAGCTCGTCGGATGAACCCACCAGATCCATATCTTTCAGAGATGGGCCCGAAGTCCAGGGATCTATGCCCAGCACCACGCCCAGGATTTCCGCCGCACCGCGGTGCAGGGGAGCAGCGATGCCCGCTTGATCCGCCAGCATGACCAAGGGCGCAATCGCATACGACACGTCAACCAGTTCCCAGTTGCGCCAAGTGTGGGCGGGCACGGTTCCGAATCCCCGCTGATAAGCCGCGCAGTTCAATACCGCATCATAAACGCGGTCGCCGCTGGTGCCGTAATAATGATCAATCGCAACAGGCAAGCGGCGATGCCGGACGCCGTAGGCTGCGCACACCCGTCCACGTTCGTCGTCCAAAGCTTCCGCCAACCTTCCCGCGCTGGGGACATTGCAATCGCGATAAAAATGTATGCGTTCGCCCCTGCCGGCCGCCTGCTCCATGACGCCGATGCCTAGCAGCGCCATCGCTGGATGCACCATCAGATTCACAGATTCCAGGCTCGTCTGCAATACCGACGGCGCGGCCACAAAATCCGGAAAGAGCGTCCTCAACAGCTTTAGCGCATCATCAACGCGATGCCCCGGCATTGTGGCGATTTCGATTCCGCGCCGCAGGACGGCGCCGGTGAGCACGCCTTCCGATAACGACGCGGCATGCGTCGGCACGGCGGCTTCGCAAACCAGTACGTCGCCACGACCCGCGGCGCGCAGCAGCGGAGCCAAGCGCGCCGCCGCCCAGTAGCCGAAACTCTGCACATAGACCAGGGCGCCTCGCGGCAGCCATGGAATGATTTTCTGGAATTGTTGCTCGAGTCGAGACATCTCCACATCCAGTAGAACCACTTCCGCGAGCTCGAGCGCATCCTTCGGATCGCTGCAAATGGCGTGGAGAACCGCCTTGCCGGTGCGGCCCGCGAAGAAGGTATGGGCATCGCCGCGCACGTCGAAGCCACCGAGCTTCTGCAAGGCAGGCAGCTCGCCGGCCGCCTCTGGAAAGAGAAAGTAGCGCACATCATGTCCCGACAGCGCCAGATCGGCTGCGCAAGCGGCGCCAATATTGCGGGAAGTATTGCCTATCACAGCGACCTTGGTCATATCCTTTCCTTCCTGATTGGTAATAAACAACGTGGCGGACTCATCGCTTGGCGGACTGAATGATTCTGCGCCAGCGCTCCGAATCTTCCCGGATTTGCTGGCCCAAGTCTTCGGGGCTGCCGCCCGCGGGCACAGCGCCAAGGCTGGCAAGCTGCTTGATCACCTCCGGCTTTTTCAGTGCGTCGTTGATTGCCGCATTCAGTTTTTCTATGACTCCTGCCGGTGTGCCTTTGGGGACGGACAGCGACCACCATGAGCCCAAGTGGTATCCACGGTATCCGAGCTCGTCCATGGTTGGAACATCGGGAAGCTGTTTGGATCGCTCGGGCGCCGTGATGGCCAATGCCTTGATGCGGCCGGAGATGATATGCGGCAGCGCGGCCGGCTCCAGATCCACCATGACGTCGACACGGCCGGCGATCAGATCGATCAATGCGGGGTTGCTTCCTTTATAGGGAACGTGAACCCAATTGATATTGTTTTGCTCTTGAAAATATTCCCCCGTCAGATGCATAACGCTTCCCGCTCCCGCGGAAGCCATCATCAATGGCTGCGCTTTCTTCGAGAGTTCAATGAGGGCGCCGATGCTATCGGCCTTCAGATCATTCCGCACGAGAATCAGCCCTGGCGTGCTGGCGAACTTCACGACCGGGTCGAGCTTCTCCTCCGGATCGAATGCCAGCTCCTCCTTGTACCACTCCGGACTGATGGTAAGAGGCCCCGGAGTACCCACCGCTATCGAGTAACCATCGGGCAACGACCTTGCAACCATATCGAGCGCCATCAAACCGCCGGCGCCCGGTTTATTCTCGACGACGAAATTCCCTCCCAAGGCCTGGGTGAGCGACTGCGCCATCAATCGGCCCGCTATGTCGGCCGCGCCGCCAGGGGCGAATCCGACAGTCAGCCTGACGGGTTTCGACGGATAGGTCTGCGCTTGCGCCGCCGACAGCGCAGACACAGCGCAAGCGCAAACTAAAGCCGCAGCATTAAAACGTTTGAACCACACCATTGACGTACTCCTCTCGATAAATTAGCCGAGCACCCTGCAAGCCCCGCATAGAGCGGGTTTCCATCTTGCGGCGGTGCCATCATGTACGGCCGTTACCGCAACCCCAGGGGATCTTCCGCCCCCTTGACAAGCCACGATCTGGTGAAAAAAGCCGTGTTCCGGATACTACTAGGAGTTAATGCGTAAATAATTCACGCTATGATGAATAACTGAGCACGCAGTGTGTATAAAACCCATAAACTCAGGTACACATGTACCAAGTTCCATGGATTAGAAGGGAAGAAGCAACCGCAAGCCCGGCCCCCTGGGAGCCAGGTCATCGCACCGACGATTGCGCGCTCTATGTCACTTCCAGTTCGATCGAGGTGATGGATCAATTCGATGCGTGGTAATGGGTGTTCGCGGCGAACTCCCTGACTCCCATAATGAAGCGGCTCAATGCCGTGGAAAGCGCGCGCTGGTTAAAGGCGATTGCAAGATGCGCTTGAGGAATTTCTTCATCCGCTATCGATACGTAGGTTACGCCTTCCGCCCGCAATTGCCGCATTGTGGCCGGGACGAGCGACACCCCCATGCCGGCGGCCACAAAGGTAATGACGGACGTCATTTCCGGCACTTCCAGGCGGACTTCAGGCGTGAATCCACAGCTCTGGCAGGCGTGCACAACCTCGTCGTATATGCCCGTTCCGACTTTTCGCGGATAAAAAATAAAAGGCTCTCCGTTCAGCTCCCTTAGGCTTATGGCGGTATGAGCGGCAAGCCGGTGTGCGCTTGGCAATACCGCGACAAGAGGCTCATGCAGAAGGACTTCCACTTGAACATTGGAGGCCTTCGGGGCCGGAGCGCGAATGAAGGCGAGGTCCACATGCTGTTCCCCAATGGCGGCTACGAGCTCGTTGGTCGTTCGCTGCAATAGAACGATCTCTACGCTGGGAAAGCGTTCTCGGCACGCTTGAATCACTCTGGGCACGAATGGATGAATGCTTGCCGAGACGGTAAACCCGACGGTGAGCTTATCGATCTGGCTATTGCCGACTCGCCTTGTCGTCTCGATGGCTCGCTCGGCCGCATTTAGAACGCGTATCGCTTCCTCGCGAAATGCAAGGCCGGCATCGGTCAGCTCCACACCACGGCGCCCACGCAATAGCAAGGTCACCCCTAGCTCGCGCTCCAGTTGCTGGATTTGCTGGCTCAAAGGCGGCTGCCCTATTCCCAACCGTTCCGCCGCCCGCGTGAAGTGGAGTTCATGAGCGACGGCAAGAAAATACCGTAAATGTCTAAGTTCCATATTTATTAAATATCACATCATTCTTTTCATATATTTGACGAATGATACTACTGTTCGTAGTATTGCAATAGCTGCAAGCCACGCTCAGCCGGGCTGCGATCACCCCGGCTGAGCTCAATCGAGCTGGTCAACAAAATTTCATAGGCCTCACCATGCCGACCCTTTTTCGCAAAGAACTCCCTTCGCTCCACTACATAATCTGCGACTACACCGATCCTTGGAAAAATGCCCCCTATCTCATCTTGCAACACGGCTATGGGCGCAATGGCTTTTTCTGGTATCAATGGATACCGCAATTGTGCCGTCAGTACCGGGTCATCTGCCCGGATCTGCGCGGACATGGCCAGTCCGGCAAGGACTTCGATCTCGCCACTGGCTTCACGCTTGAAAACTTGAGCGACGATGTGATTGCCATTGCCGACTCGCTGGGCATAGAGCAATTCCACTATGCGGGCGAATCGATCGGAGGGCTGGTAGGACTCGCCACCGCCGGCCGCTATCCCGATAGAGTCATCTCGCTAACCAACGTTTCCGGCCCGGTGTTCATCTCCGCAGGGGCGCGTACGGCCTATGCGCTCGGCTGCTCATCATGGCCGGAGGCCATACGCAAGCTTGGACCAAGGCAGTGGCTGGAACGCACCAACGCCTCCACACGTTTCCCGCCCACCATGGATCCTGGTTTTCTGCGCTGGTACACGGACACCGTGGAGAAAACGGGCACGGACGTGCTGGCAGCCCTTGCACAGTTCGCCATCGACGCGGATGCCACGCCTTACCTGGCGAAAATCACTGCACCGGTGTTGTGCTTGTATCCAGAGCGAGGGGCAATTGCGAACGACGAGCAGCAGAAAGCGCTGGAACGCAACGTACGCAATCTCACTGTACGACACGTAAGTACCACCTATCACATGATTCAACACATTGTTCCCGATGAGTGCACTACCGCATTGCAGGAACACATTGCCCATTGCTCATAACGGAGACGTAAAAATGATCACTCGATTACTCTGCACATTGGTGGCTTCATATGCCGTGCTGACTACGGCCACTGCACAAACAATCCCCGACGGCCCCCTGCGCATGCTGGTGCCATTTTCCGCCGGCGGCTCCACCGACATTCTCGCCCGNNCATCATGATGGTCACAACCAGCGTGTACGCAATCAACCCGGCCATCTTCAGCAATATCCCATATTCATCCGCGGAAGATTTTTCGACCGTTGCGATGATCGCCTCTTCTCCCAACGTATTTCTTGCGCCCGGAGGCTCCAAGCTGGCTTCGATCGGCGATCTGATCAGCCTGGCAAAAAGCAAGCAGGACGGCGTTGCATACGCCACCGGGGCCACGATGCATCTGCTCAACGCAAAATGGCTCGAATCAATGTCTTCGACAAAAATGGTCAGCGTCCCATACAAGGGCAGCGCGGCGGCCTACCCGGATCTCGTGTCGGGACGTGTGGACTTTATGGTCGACCAACCGCTATCTTCCATGTCTTTGATCAAGGACGGCAAATTAAAGGTTCTTGCGGTCACCTCCCAAAACCGCTGGAATCAGCTACCCGATATACCCACGGTGGCGGAACAAGGGTATCCAGAGTTCGTAACTACTTCATGGTGGGCGATTATCGCTCCCCGCAGCACGTCAAAAGAATTGATCAAGCAGCTCCACGATGCCGCGCATCAAGCACTCCAGCGACCTGTCGTTAAAGAAAAAATTCAGCAGCTGGGCGCGGATATCGTTGACGACAGCCTCGAGGAAAGCCAGAAATTCACGGCGGACGAACTCAAAAAATGGAAGGCGATTGCCGACGAAGCCAATGTCAAGATGAATTGAGCATGCTCAAGCTTTCAGCCAACGTATCATTGCTATATCAAGAGTTTCCATTTTTGGAGCGCGTAGAAGCGGCTGCACGATCAGGTTTTCATGCGATCGAAGTCATGTATCCCTACGAATTTTCCGCTCATGAACTATCTCGCATGCTGCGCTTGGAAAACATGACGTTGACCGTACTCAATGCACCGCCAGGTAACTACGCCAACGGAGAGCGGGGGTTGGCCGCGCTGCCGGGACGGGAGCAGGAGTTCAGAGATAGCCTGAATCTGGCCATCGAGTATGCCAAGATTACGCGATGCGCCAGCATTCATGTCCTGACCGGCAACCTGCCAGCCGGCGCTGACAAACGCCTGGTCATGCGCACGCTGCGCGAGAACCTGTTTTACTGCGCGGACCTGTTCGCCCGTAATGGGCTCACGCTGCTGTTGGAGCCCCTGAGCCGGAAAATGCTGCCTTTCTATTCGATGACCCGAGTCGAAGACGCGTCATACTGGATGGGGGAACTCAAAAAAGGCGGCTATACGAACGTAGGCATACAGATGGACCTATACCATACCCAAATGGAACAGGGCAATCTCGCGTCATTGATTCAGCAGTACATCGATGAAATCACATATGTCCAGATCGCAGGCGTTCCAGGCCGGCACGAACCGACGGTAGGGGAAATCAACTACCGCTATCTGCTCGAACTGCTCCAGTCGCTCGACTTCAGGGGATGGATAGGATGCGAGTACATTCCCCGGCACGCGACCGATGACGGTTTAAGCTGGGCGCGGGACTGGGGACTGTTGAATAGCGAAGACAGCCCGCACTACGATACTTGATGAATATGGACGCACCAACCTGCTTGCCACCGATACAAGATCAGGAGCCAAGCTGCTTCGATCTTCCCTACGGTTCCTGCGACAGCCACGCGCATGTCATATCGCCCGATACCTCGCGTTTCCCGCTTGTGGCGGAACGCAGCTATACCCCCGTTCCCGCCGCCGAAAACAACTACCTGCAAATGTTGCAAGCGCAGGGAATGACTAGAGGCGTGCTTGTGCAAATCAGCGTTTATGGAACCGACAACCGCTACATGCTCGACGTACTCCGCCGCCACCCTGACCGCCTCAGAGGCGTCGCAGTGGTCGGCCCGGATGTCAGAGAGGCCGAACTCGAAAGCATGCATGAGGCAGGGGTGCGCGGCGTCAGGATCAATGTGCTGTTCAAAGGAGGAATGGGATTCGGCGACATGGAGCGCATAGCGCATAAGATCAAATACCTGGGCTGGCACATGCAGTTCCTTATGGATGCGCGCCAATTGGTCGATCTGATGCCGCAATTCAAAAAGCTGCCTGTGCCAGGAGTCGTGGACCATATGGGACACATGCCCGTCGCCGAAGGCCTGCACAGCAAAGGCTATCAGGCCCTGCTTCATATGCTCCAGGATTACGGCTGGTGGGTAAAACTGTCGGGGGCCTACCGCATCAGCGAGGATTTCGATGCATATCGCGACGTAGTGCCCTGGGCGCAAGGCTTGGCATCGGCCGCCCCATCCCATACGGTATGGGGCAGCGATTGGCCGCACGTCCACATCGATAGAATGGTCGATACCGGAAAGCTGAGAAATCAACTGGCGGCCTGGGCGCCGGACGAAAGCCTACGCGAAAAAATCCTGGTCACCAATCCTGCAAGGCTGTACGGTTTTTAATACGTGTAGTGGCGCGGCGGGGGGACTCGAATCGTTATCGTTATATTAGATGCTTTGGGCAGCGGAATAGTTAAGTAGCACGTAGTAGGCCACATTCGTCGGATTTCCCATATCCGCCGCCGCCCGGCGTTTCGATAATAAATATATCTCCCGGTTGCAGCTCTGCCTTGTCAGCATGCCGCAACAGTTCGATGCTTCCGTCCGACCTCATCACACTATTTCGCCCCGTTTTGCCCGGCTCTCCACCCGCTAATCCAAATGCTGGATAGATACGTCCATTCGATAGGATTGATGCCGTCATAGAATTCAGAAAGCGAATTCTCCGTACGGAACCATCACCGCCACGCCATCGGCCGGATCCTCCGGATCCATGGCGGATCTCGTATGATTCCAAACGCACTGGAAACCGGTTCTCCAGAACTTCCGGATCAGTAAGTCGCGAGTTCGTCATATGTGTCTGGACGACAGATGTGCCATTAAACCCGCCTGTAAGCTCGCCTGCCGAGTTGAACACGCCACCGGCTCCCGAACCGCCCGAGATTGTTTCATAGTACTGATATTGCGCGTTTCCGAAGGTGAAATTGCTCATTGTGGGTGCTCCCGAAGCCATAACACCCAGAGCGCCATATAGGCAATTCGAAACACACATAGAAGTCTCGACGTTACCGGCTACAACGGCGGCGGGGTAGCTCGGATTCAGCATCGACCCCTCCGGGACAATGACGGTCAGAGGATTCAGACAGCCCTCATTCATCGGAATATCATCATTCACCAAAGTGCGGAACACGTACAGCACCGCCGCAGTCGTGACTGAACGCGGCGCGTTGAAATTGTTAGGCTGCTGCGGCGATGTGCCCGTGAAATCGATCACTGCACTGCGAGTCTTATGATCTACGGTAATCTTTACACGGATCATTGAACCATTGTCGAGTGACAGCTCGAATTCGCCATCTTTAAGGGCGCCTATGACTCTCCGGACGGACTCTTCGGCATTGGCTTGAACGTGCCGCATGTATGCCGCCACTACGTCCAAGCCGAAATGATGAACCATCTTTAATAATTCTTCCCGCCCCTTCTCGTTCGCAGCGATTTGCGCACGTAAATCAGCGATGGTTTGGTCCGGGTTGCGCGCCGGCCATTTGGCCGTCGCTAACTTGTCCCTTAGTGCCTGTTCGCGGAACATGCCATTTTCAACCAATAGAAAATCGGTGATGAGCGTGCCCTCCTCATCGATAGTATGACTATCGGCGGGCATAGAGCCCGGCGTTATACCACCGATATCAGCATGGTGGCCCCGGGATCCTACGTAGAAGAGAACATGCTTTCCCGCCTCGTCGAACACGGGAGTGATGACCGTGATATCAGGTAGATGAGTGCCGCCCGCGTAGGGATCATTCAAAACGTAAACATCGCCCGGCTTCAGTAGAGCCCCTGAAGAAGGACTGGCCGGATCGCCGAGATGATTCTGAATGATGGCATTCACGCTCGCGCCCATTGAGCCAAGGTGTACCGGCATATGGGGCGCATTGGCGACCAAGCGTCCCTTAGCGTCAAAAACCGCGCACGAGAAGTCCAGCCTTTCTTTGATCGTTACGGAATGCGCCGTATTCTGCAGCCTATAGCCCATCTGCTCTGCAATGGACATAAACAGATTATTGAAGATCTCCAGCTTTACGGGATCGACTTCGGTGCCAACGGCCACTCGTTGTGGGCGTGCCAGATAACGAGATATAAGGAGATCATTGCGCCACGTAACATAAGCGCGCCATCCCGGCTCGATCACAGTGGTGCCGGTCGATTCCACGATAATCGCGGGCCCGTCAATGGAACATCCCTTTAAAAGCATTTCGCGCTTATACACAGGCGTGTTCTGCATACAAGCGCCCGTAAACATCTGCACGCACATCTCGGGCTCGGGCGCCGCAAGCGGCTCCGCTGCCGTTTCAGTTTCAGCTTCCTCATTGCCCGCACGCCCCGCCCTGCTCAGTGCTTCCACAATGGCAGACTCGATGACAAGGGGTCGGTCCTGCATCAAAAAGGCAAATCTCTGTTTGTACTTGAGCTCGAACTCATGGACCAGGTGGTCAATGTCTCCCCACTTCGCAGTGATTCCCGTATCAGTTCCTTGATATCTCAAGGCCACTCGCCTCTGCACTTCTATCTGATCTTTACCGGCGCCTTGCAACAATAATTCGTCTTTAGCCGCCGACTCGAGTTCGCACAGCACATCCAGGGTTTTGGCATGGCCCGCAGCGCTTAACGGTACCTCCACCGAACGTTCCCGCATGGCGATCTGCTCCGCAAGCCCCATCCCGTACGCAGAAAGCACACCTGCGAAAGGGTGCACAAGGATGCGTGGCATGGTAAGCGCATCGGCCACCAGGCAGGCATGCTGGCCCCCTGCTCCCCCGAATGTGACCAATGTATAAGTGGTGATGTCATAGCCTCGTTGAACCGAGATTTTTTTGATTGCATTGGCCATGTTCGCCACAGCGACATCAAGGAATCCTTGTGCGAGCTCCTCCGGCGTCATGAGTTGCCCAGTCTCCCGGGTTACCTGTGCCGCCAACTCATTGAAGCGCTTGCGCACCACGTCCACATCCAGCGGCAAATTGCCCTCCCGGCCGAATACGGCTGGGAATAAAGACGGCTGCAATTTGCCCAGCATGACATTAGCATCGGTTACCGTCAACGGCCCTCCCCGACGGTAGCATGCAGGGCCCGGATTGGCACCGGCGGAATCCGGACCAACGCGCAGGCGCGCCCCGTCGAAATGCAGGATCGACCCTCCACCCGCGGCAACAGTATGGATGCTCATCATCGGAGCACGCATGCGTACGCCGGCCACCAGCGTTTCGAAATCCCGCTCGAATTCGCCGGCGTAATGCGAGACATCTGTGGAGGTGCCGCCCATGTCGAAACCAATAACGTTGTTGAATCCCGCCATGCTGCTCACACGCGCCATCGCAACGATGCCGCCTGCCGGCCCCGATAGGATGGAGTCTTTGCCTTGAAAGGAATGCGCATCGGTAAGCCCGCCGTTGGACTGCATGAACTGCAATTTCACCCCGCGCATTGCTGCGGCCACCTGGTTTACATAGCGACGCAATATGGGCGACAGGTATCCGTCTACAACAGTCGTGTCCCCTCTGGATACGAAACGGATCAGCGGCGACACTTCATGAGAGACCGATACCTGGGTAAAGCCGATTTCACGCGCAAGACGGGCAAGAATGGCCTCGTGGTGCATGTATCGATAGCCGTGGAGCAAGACAATGGCCACGGAGCGCAGCCCGTCGGCGTGCGCACGTTTCAATATCTTCCGCGCCTGGGTTTCGTCGACAGGCACCAGAATCTCACCGTCTGAAGCGATGCGTTCATCGATTTCCTCCACCCGCTCATAGAGCATCTCGGGTAGCTGAATATGCCGTTCAAACAGTTTAGGGCGATTTTGATACGCGATGCGTAAAGCGTCCCTGAAGCCTCGCGTCACGATCAACAGCAGCGGCTCGCCTTTCCGCTCCAGCAGGGCGTTGGTGGCCACGGTGGTCCCCATTTTTACAGCCTCGACACGCTCAGCATCGATATGAGCGTCCGGCTGGAGACCCATAAGCTGCCTGATACCAGCCACCGCGGCATCATCGTACTGTTCTGGACATTCTGATAGAAGCTTGGCAGTCACTAACGTTCCATCACCGCGTCTGGCGACTATATCGGTAAAGGTCCCTCCACGGTCGATCCAAAACTGCCAGGGTTTCATATCTGCCCTCATCGTAAGTTAAGTAGTGCCGGTATTCACGGGCGGGCGCTTACGCCCGGTGTAATCAAACGAGTAATTGTCCTTGCGACACTGACAACCTCGTCGCGTATGTGATCCCGATTTTGGTCAAAACGGGGGCTGGGAGCCACAATATTCACCGCCGCGATAGCATTGCCATCGGGACCGAATATCGGCGCAGCCAGGCCAGAGGCACCATCCATCAGAACACTGCGGTTATACGCATAGCCGTCACGTTTGATCGCATCCAGCTGTTCGATTAGCCGCGCAGCCGTAATCGGCTTGCCGTCTGCCGCCTTGGGCATTGTCGCCCTAAGCAGGAATTTTTCAATCGCTGCATGCGGCTGAAATGCGAGCAGCACGAGACCCGCGCTAGTCAAGACCGCAGGCCGGAGCACACCAATCTCGGGGTCGCAACGCAGCTCCTTGGAGGTGATGATTTTTGAGATGTATTGAGTCTCAAAATCGGGAGTAAGCAATCCCAGCATAGAGCTCTCGCCGACGGTTTCGACCAGTTTGCGCATCAATGGGACAGCTACACGCAAAAGCTGAGCGTATGAACCGCCAACCCAACTGCGCTCCTCGCTTCGGTATATAGGGTTGAGCCGAAAACGCCGTCCATGCTCGGCGAGCACATAACCGCGCGCTTCCAATGTATTGAGCAGCAGCGAGATGCTGCTCTTGGGGTGGCCTAAACGTCGTGCGACATCTGATACACCGACAGGCTCGTCTTGCAGCGAGAGAAGCTCCAATATGTCGAGCGCTCGTTCGGCTGACTTTACGCCCCCTGTACCCCCGTCCGCTGCGGCATCGTTTATTTTGGCGTTGCGCTCACTTTGTTTCATGTCTTGTCCTTCGTCCATCATATTGTACATTTAAATTTATCTTGTACAGCCAGTTGAACAGTGTTTTAATAAATAAAAGTTCATTTACCCGCCCATAGGAGGCACGTGTGGGAAAAACCATAACCGAAAAGATCCTGGCCAGAGCATCCGGCTTGCCGGACGTAAGCGCAGGCCAGGAGGTTCTCGCAACCCCCGACTTTGTACTAGCTTATGACTGGCCAGGGCAAACCGATGTCATGTTCAGGGAAATGCGCGACCAGCTAGGCATTGCACGTATCGCAGAACCGGAACGCATCGGGTTCTTCATCGACCATATGGTGCCGTCCGTGACGCCGCAAGAAGAAGAAACCCATATCGGAACCAGAAAGTGGTGCTCAGAGAATGGCGTCGACCTGTTCGAAAAACGCGGCATCGGCCATCAAGTCGCATCGGAAGTCGGCTTCGCCGTTCCAGGAGCGTTTGCCGTCCATTTTGATGGGCATGTGAGTCAACTGGGCGCTTTCGGCGCGTTTGCCGTCGGGCTGCGACGCAATGTCCTTGAAGCGATGGTGCGTAAGCAAGTTCCGATCAAGGTACCTGCGACGGTGAGAATAGATCTGGAGGGAGAGCTTCCAAAAGGTGTCATGGCTCGCGATGTCTTTCATCATATCGTCCGGCTATTGGGGCCGAGTTTCTGCCGTTTCCAAGTACTGGAACTCGGAGGAGAGGGAATAGAGAACATCTCCACTGAGGGGCTTCAAACGATCACCGGCCTGGCCATGTTCACCGGGGCCCTCACCGCCATTATCAATCCTTCACCAGAGCGCCTGGCCTATGCTCTCACACGCGCACGAAAGCAGATCGAGCCGCAATACAGCGATGCGGATGCCGTATATGCTCAAAGACACCGAATCTCGCTCGACACGCTCGAACCCATCGTTGTCGCCCCGCCCAGTCCCGCCAACACACGCCTGTTGAGCGAGCATGCCGGACTGGAGGTCCATACTGGTTACCTGGGCTCATGCGCCTCCGGGCGGCTTGAGGAACTGAGGGTAGCTGCTCAAATCCTGAAAGGGCGCCGGGTCCACCAGGGCTTCTCGCTACATATCGTTCCCACTAGCCACGAAATCATGGCGGCTGCCGCCCGCGAAGGCCTGATCGAGACACTCGTTGAAGCAGGCGCGTTTGTATCGTCGTCCAGCTGTGATTTTTGCTATGGCCGGATTGCGACCATGGCTGCCGGGCAGCGTGCTGTGTCGACGGGCACTCTGAACGTACGTGGGCGCATGGGGAGCATCGACTCCGAGATCTATTTATGCAATGCCGCGACATTGGCTGCATCGGCACTGAATGGAAGAATCATCGATCCTCGCCCCTACCTTTGAGGTGCAACTATGGAAATTCAAAACTTGAAGGGGCGAGTCGCTTTCATCTTCGATGAGCCAAATTTTGATATCGATCAGATCGTCGGCGTCAAAAACATCAAGGTTCAGGATCTCGACGAACTGAAGAAACATGCCATGGCAACCTACGATCCGAGCTTTGTCGACACCGTCCGTCCAGGCGATTTACTGGTAGGCGCAGACAATTTCGGATATGGCCATCCTCACTATCCTTCAATGAAGATAATGCGCCACCTTGGAGTCGCCGGAGTAATCGCGGAATCTTACGCTCCGGGGTACTGGAGAGGAGAAATGAGTCTGGGATTTCCTCAAGTCACCTGTCCGGGCATTCTCGATTTCGTGAAACGATGGGATGAGATCGAAGTTTGCTGGAAGGAAGGCATCATTCGGAACTTCACACAAGGCACGTCCATATCTTTTGAACCCCTGACACAGGCAGACGCTGCGCTGTTGGCAGCGGGAGGACTCGTCCCGTACTTACAGGAAGTGATGGGGATAAGTCCAGTGAACACTCAGTGACCAATCGGCGACCTCAGGAATTCAACATGTTTAAAGTTAATGATCCCAAAGAACGTCGAATCGCGCTAAGCCAACGACTACAGAAAGGGCCTCTGATCGCCGCGCCAGGTTGCGGAGATGCACTAGGGGCGCGTTTGATCGAGAATGCGGGATTCGAAGCGGTGTATATATCCGGGTTCGCAGTCGAAGCCGCTTATGGGCAACCGGACTTAGGCCTTCTTGGAATGTCGGAAGTAGCCACACGGGCCGCAGAAATCGTGCGCTCCGTAAACTTGCCGGTCATTTGCGACGGGGACGCGGGCTATGGCAGCATCGGCAACGTTATCCGCACCATTCAACATTTTGAGCATGCAGGCGTTTCGGCGATTCAACTTGAAGATCAGGCGGCTCCCAAAAAATGCGGGGCCATGCAAGGCAAGCAGCTTGTGAGCCAAGCCGAGATGGTGGCGCGTATACGCGCGGCTGTCGATACGCGGAACGATCCGAACCTCTTGATCATTGCACGCACTGATGCAGTGCCGGTCGAGGGTTTCGAGGCCGCAATGGGCCGCATGTCGGCCTATGAAGAAGCAGGCGCCGACGTGAGCATGGTGTTGGGCCCGTACGGCGAGGAGCAACTTCATACGCTCGTGGGCGCATCGCAGCGGCCCTTTGCATTCTTGAATTCGGAAGCCCTGACCATGCCTCTTCTTCCTATCGAAGAGCTCGAACGTATTGGTGTATCGATGGCCATTTTTCCGATATCCCTATTGCTTACGGCGGTGCATGCCATGCAGGCGACACTGCATGAAATCCGCAAGACAGGCACCACCCTACCCCTTGTCGATACATCAATGATCAGCTTCCGTGAGTTCAATAAGCTCATTGGCCAAGACGTCGCGCGTGGATGGGATGAGCGCTACAACCCCGCTGCATTTCTAACTATTAGGGACTGACTGGGTTCCACAAGGAGACACAAATGCCCGCACTACTTACAAAACTAATCGGCACCGTTCTGGTAGCCTTCGCGTTCACCGCCTCAGCTCAAAGCAGCGCCTATCCTAATAAACCCATTCGGATGGTGGTTCCGTGGCCCGCCGGCGGGGTCGTCGACACTGTTGCAAGGGTGTTGATGCCCAAGGTCTCTGAGACGCTGGGCCAAAGCATCGTGGTCGAGAATCGTGAAGGGGCAAGCGGCATCATCGGCACCAACGACGTAGTCAAATCCAGGCCCGACGGCTATACCCTTGTGATGGTGTTTGACAATCTTGCAGTGGCTCCATCGGTCTACAAGGACCTGCCCTTCGACCCCTTCACTGACCTCGCACCTATCTCTCTGCTAGTGCGAGCGCCTCTGGTACTGGTCGCGACCACCAGTTTCGGTCCCAATACACTTCCAGAACTCGTTGAATATGCCAAGAAACATCCGGGGCAAGCGTCCTATGGCTCTACCGGTCCGGGCAGCTCGAGCCATCTTACCGCCGAGCTTTTCGCTCAAGCGGCCGGCATATCCCTGCTGCACGTGCCGTACAAAGGGGGCGCGCCTGCCCAAAACGATCTCATGGGTGGCCATCTCGATCTCTTCTGGGGAAGCACAGCATGGACCAAGTCCATGGTGCAGTCCGGTAAGGTTAAAGCACTCGGGCAGGCAGGGATCAAGCGCAGCGCCATCTATCCCGATCTGGCTACGGTAGCGGAGCAGGGCATCGCCAATTTCGAGGCATATCTGTGGATGGGCGTCGCGGCTCCAAAAGGCACACCGGACAATGTAATTACCCGTTGGCAAGATGCGCTCGTGACGGCGCTAAAGGATCCGAGCATCAAGGATAGATTTTCCGGGCTGGGGTTCGAGGTGGTGGCAAGTTCACCTCCGGAATTTGCCGGCTTTATGCGCTCCGAACACAACAAGTGGACGCGTGTGATCAAGGATGCGAATATCACACTTCAATAAAGGCGCCGCTTGTATCCGTTAGCAGAGTAGTGTTCCAGGGGCAGCTTGTCGGAGATGCTTTCGGAAAGCGCTGTACCGCCTCGGTGTTTCTTCGGACGGGGCAAGCAAAGGCCAATAAACAGCTCTAACAACGAACTGAAACATGAAAATCGCCACAACATTGATACATATCGGCCGAGACACCGGGCGATTTGAGGGTCTGGTCAATCCACCCATCTGTAGAGCGTCAACGATTCTCCAGCCCGACCTCGCTTCATTCAACGCTGCGGCCTCGAATAAGCAGCAAAATCTGTACTACGGACGCTTCGGCACGCAGACATCAAAACTGTTGGAGAAAGCATGTTGTGAGCTCGATGAAGGGCACGGGGCAGTCCTATTCCCGTCGGGTCTTGCAGCCATCGCGCACGTACTGCGGACATGGGCGGAGCCTGGCTCCCATTATCTGGTCGTCGATTCCGTGTATGGACCCGTTCGCGACTTCTGCGAGAACGAGTTGCGTCGATTGGGCGTCGACGTTACATGGTATGCGCCAACATCAGGAAAAGGCATCAAGTCATTAATGCGCCCGGAAACGCGCCTTGTGTACTGCGAATCACCTGGTTCGCTGACGTTTGAGCTGCAAGATCTACGTGAAATCTCGAAAGTGAGTGCAGAGCACGGAGCCATAACGGTGGCCGACAACACTTGGGCCACCCCTTATTTCTTTAAACCGCTTGATTCAGGCATCGACATATCCATTCAATCCGCCTCCAAGTATCTTGCAGGGCATTCAGATGTGATGATGGGAATCGCCGTTTCAAATGAGCGATGCTGGCCTATGCTCAAGCGCAGCTCAGCGCTATATGGAAATGCAGTAAGTCCGGATGATTGCTATACCGTACTGCGCGGCTTGCGTACCCTAGGCGTGCGTTTGGATCGTCATTACTCCAACGCGCTTCAAATCGCCACCTGGCTGAGCGAACGAGAGGAAGTTAGCTCAGTCCTTTATCCGGCGCTGGAAACCCATCCCGACCATGCCTTGTGGCAGCGCGACTTCCAAGGCGCCAGCGGGCTTTTAGGTGTTGAATTCGTCCCTTCCGTCTCTTCCAAAGCCGTCGATGAGCTTGTGGACCGTCTGAGTCTGTTCGGCATCGGAGTCAGTTGGGGCGGGTTCGAGAGCCTCGCAATTCCCAGCCATCCGCGGCGCTCACCGTTTGCCGCCCCACGCGGTTCGCTTCTGCGGCTCCATATCGGGCTCGAGGACGTGAATGATCTGCTCGATGACCTGGAGAGTTCACTCGACCAATGTATCCGTAGTGCCGTCGCCTCACGTGACATCTTTTCCGATAACACAACATGAAATAACAGTGAATATCTTTCCCTCGAATGAATGCGCAATTGCTCCTACTTCGATCGCTACGCCCATGTTAGTCCAGAGGCCTTATTGGCAGTGATACATCACTACGGGGAAAGCATTTCGGCCCGCCATAAATCCGGCAGGCCGCAGGCCTCTATTTATTGAACAACGATTTTCGCGTCTTTCACTACTTTTCCCCACCGTATCGTTTCCGCCTTTACAAAGTCGGCGTATTCGGCAGCCGTTCCCGTTTCGGGATAAGAGCCGGATGAAACGAGCTTCTCGGATATTTGCGGCAACGACAATACTCGCTGGATTTCCGCGTTCAATTGTTGAACTATCGCATCGGGGGTATGCGCCGGTGCGAAGATTCCCGACCAGCCGGCGGTTTCGAAGCCAACTAGGCCGGACTCTTCCATTGTAGGAACGTTCGGCAAGCTCGGCACCCGCTTCGGCGTCGTTACGGCGATCGCCTTCAGTTTCCCGCCGCTCAGGTAAGGGTAGGCCGACACCACATTATCAAATGAAATCTGCACCTGCCCGCCCATCAGATCGACCAATGCCGGAGCGGAGCCCTTGTATGGTACGTGCAATAAGGAAAGTCCCGCCATCCTATTCAACAGCTCGCCCGACAGGTGGGTGGAGCTCCCGTTTCCGGAGGACGCATAGGCCACCTTGCCTGGATTCGCCTTGGCATAGCGAATGAATCCTTGCAGGTCATCGAAGGGAAGCGTGGCGTTGGCGAGCATTACATTGGGATTCATGACAACGGGACTTACCGCCACGAGGTCTACCAGGGGGTCATACCCCAATTTGAATAAATGCGGATTGATTCCGATATTCTGCAACGTGCCCATCAGCAAAGTGTAGCCGTCCGGCTTGGCCTGCACGGCATTATGGGTTCCTATATTGCCCCCCGCTCCCGGTATATTCTCGACGATGACGCTTTGCTTCAATCCATTCGACATTTCGGCGGCTACAAGGCGAGCAACGATATCGGTGGGCCCACCCGGTGGGAAAGGCACGATGAGCCGGATGGGTTTTTCCGGATACACTTTGGCGCGGGCATTTGCGTCCGCGATTCCCAACACGCTCACCAGCATCAAAAGCGTCAATACGATTGCTTTCTTCATTTGTGTCTCCTTGTATATTGAGTAGCGATGCATCGCTGCTAACCATTGGACCGATCAAGCCAAGCAGGGTTGTCGATTGCCAATGCAGCGATCGTTGTGGATTTCAGATGCTCCAAGAGCCCCGGCGTATCGATGCTCATGGCTCCGCTTCTTATCATTGCGGCCAGTTTTTTTCTCAAGCGCCCCAATTCCTCCTCAGAGTGCAGCAACTCTTGCAAGCCCGCGAGTTCCCGATGTTCGTTATCGGCCGAAAGCAACAAAGTACGCTCGACAATTTCAAGCTGACGAGCTGCCATGCGGGCCTGGAAAGCTGCTACGCCTTGCAATTCCGGCAATGCGATTTCCAAAAGGAAATCTTTTACCGCGCGTACCAGCACCTCTATCGGTGGCTGCGGCCCGGCCAAGTTACTGTCGATACCCATGTTTTTCCACCAGGTTGATGAAGTCGTGTATCGGTTCAAAAAAGCGGCGCCCGATTCCCGTATCTTCGAGAGAGACAACGCGCCCTCGATCCAAATAGCGCACACCCCTGCGCAAGCAATGCAGCGCCCAACGCACGTTGCCAAAAGCTTGCCAATACATCACATCGGGCAAGGAAATAGAGGGGCCGCCCGCTTCAACATATGCTTCGATGAATTCTTCCAGGCTGACAAACCCACCGCAGCACCGGGCGCCGCCAAAGCGCCAGCTACGGACGCTCAGCCACCCTATGTCTTGCGCCGGATCGCCAAGATTAGCCAGTTCCCAGTCTATGACGGCCCGGAGCCCTTCACGCCCGACGATAAAATTTCCGAGGCGAAAATCCCCATGGCAGACGCTCGTTCGGACGGGCGATGGTATATGCTGATCCAGCCACTCCAATGCCCACTCCAAAGCTGGGCAAACAAGGCCGGCCTGGTCTACCTGATGCTTGAAACGAGCGATCAGATCTCCGGCGGGGGTGTATGGCAGAAAATCACAATTCGGCTCAGTATCGAATGTGTGTATCGCTGCCAATGTCCGGGCACAATCCCGGGCCAGCGTGGCATGCGTACCGGAATATCGGTCGTCCCGAATAATGCGGCGGCCACTGGATTCTCCGGATATTCTTTCCGTGATGTATCCCAGCCCAATACCATCATCGGGCTTCAGGATGTAAAGCACATTGGGAACAGCCACGCCTGCGGACTTCATAAGGGTTTGAATCGAGGCATCCTGCTCGGGTGTCAGACGCGGCACGACGTCATGCTCTCCGGACTCCTCTCCCCGAGCCTGAAACAGTTGCAGGATGATGGGCAATACCTTGCCGCATCGAACCACATCGGCGGAATAGGTTCGCTTCGATGCGCCTCCCGTCAAGAGAAGCAGATTCCGGGCTACCGCGTCCGGGCCCCAGATTTTTCGGAACAGAGCCTCCATCCGTTCCGTATGCTGCTCCAATATAGTCATGGCCCAACCTGAGCCGCTATATCAGGAATATGCCGCGATGCTTTTTTCCCGCCGCTCTTGTTTATGAATCCAAATAAATGCGCAGCGACCTTGCGGATTTGGATTTCTTCGGAACCCTCCGTAATGCGGTAGCGGCGGTGATGGCGATAAATGTGCTCGAATGGCAAGTGCCTGGAATAACCCATGCCGCCATGCACCTGAATGGCCTGATCGGCTGCCTGGCACACGAGCCGGTTGGCTCGATAATTGCACATGGAAACCTTATCGGAAAGCTGCACCGCCACTTCCACCTTGGACATTCTGTCCATTTCCCAGGCGGTCTGCCGTATAAAAGTCCGCAGCATCGCAGCTTCAGTGTGAAGCTCTACGAGCGGCCATTGTATGGCTTGATTTGTGGAAAGGGCTTTTCCGAACGGCTTGCGCCGATTCGCATAGGCCACGCTCTCGTTGATGCAATACTGCGCAGCCCCCAATGACGAAGCCGCCTGACGTATCCGGTTTTCATGCACAAAATGCTGGGCCACCTTGAGCCCTTCTCCCTCCTTGCCAAGGATGGCGGCATCCTCTATGAATACGTTGTCCAAAGAAACCCGGGCGTGGTCGGTAGGCATATTGAAAGTCCAGTAATACTCCTCAATATTGAATCCTGGCGCATCTGTCGGAACAATGAAGCATGTAATGCCCTTGGCGTCGCCCTTATTCCCGCTGGTTCGCGCAAAGATGAAATCGAAGTCTGCATTGTGAACCCTGGAATTCCACATCTTCTCGCCTGTGATTCTCCATCCAGCCCCATCGCGAACCGCAGAGGTCTCCATCCAGGTTGCATCGGAGCCATGTTCAGGCTCGGTCAACCCCACTGCAAAACCGAGAGTGCCATCAAGCAGGCCGGGTATATAGGCCTTCTTTTGCGCCTCGGTTCCGAAGTCGCGCAGCATCAATGCCCATGGGAATGAACCTACGATCGAGCTTTCGTTCTGAAGGTCATTGTGCAGGCCCAACCCTTTCGCGGCCAGATGCTCGCGGATTATTGCCGTGGCAAGCGCCGATCCATTCCGGCCGCCGAATTCAGACGGGAGAGTGAAGCGCAGATGCCCGGCAGCATCCGCTCGGCGGCGGGCCTCTCGCAACAACGCTTCCCACTCTTGCCTTGGCAGCCCGCCAGCTTCGTAGTCAGTCCGGGCCCATTCCCGGCGATGGTCGAAGAACCGTTCATTATCATCCTGCTGTTGCAGCGGTTTGATTTCACGCTCGATAAAAGCATCGAGCTCGTCCAAGTAGTCAACGATCTCCGCTGGTATCATAAAATCCATTATGTACTCCTGGTAGGGATTAGTTATCGCTGGATGGCCTGGTCGCCCGGTTCAACTTCCAGAATGGCGGGCTCCCGCGGCCAGGCTGCCGCAATCAATCATCTGAAAATGTCGGCAAACGTTTCTCCATGAACGCCTTCATGCCTTCTTTCTGATCTTTCGTCGCGAATAATGAGTGAAACAAGCGACGTTCAAATTGCAAGCCCGAGGAAAGCGGCCCTTCAAAGGATTGATTGACGCATTCCTTTGCCATCAACACCGAGGGCAGGCTTAGTTGGCAAATGCGCTCCGCGGCGTCCAGCGCCTCGGCCAAATATTCCGTGGCTCCCGCCACTCGTGAAACCAGGCCCGCACGTTCGGCCTCATCCGCGGCTAGAGTCCGCCCCGTGAGCACCAAATCCATGGCCTTGGCCTTTCCGATGGCATGAGGTAAACGCTGTGTTCCGCCGGCGCCTGGGATGACGGCCAACTTAATTTCGGGTTGCCCAAAACGGGCTGTATCCGATGCAATAATGATGTCGCACATCATGGCGAGTTCACAGCCCCCTCCCAATGCGAAACCCGATACCGCGGCGATCACCGGTTTGCGGGTTCGTTGTAGAGCGGTCCAATGTCGGCCTATGAAATCACTGCTCAAAACCTCCGGGTAGCCGCGTCCGGCCATCGATAGGATATCCGCGCCGGCGGCGAAAGCCTTGTCGCCGCCGGTCAGCACAATGCAACCGATATCAGGGGCCTGATCCGCGCAGGCCAATGCCATGCTCAGTTCTTCCATCAGGGCATCGTTCAATGCGTTGAGCTGCGCGGGCCGATTCAGGGTGATAAGGGCTGTACGCTTGGCATTCGTTCCTATAACTTCATACAGGATGTTCCGATAGGTCATAATGGGATTGCTCTATGTTTAGTGCTGCTCTTATTCAGACAATAGGCTCTTGGCGATTACCATGCGTTGTATGTCGCTGGTTCCTTCATAGATTTGGCACACCCGCACATCCCGGTATATTTTTTCGACGGGAAAATCTTTTAGAAAACCGTAGCCGCCATGAATTTGTATCGCGTCCGAACAGACCTTTTCAGCCATTTCCGATGCGGTCAGCTTCGCCATGCTTGCTTCCTTGAGGCAGGGCAAGCCCGCGTCTTTCAGTGACGCGGCATGCCAGGTAAGCTGGCGCGCCGCCTCGATATTCGCCGCCATATCCGCCAATCTGAACGACACGGCCTGATGTTCCGCCAGGTACTTGCCGAAGGCCTTCCTTTCCTGGGCATAGCGCAAGGCCGCTTCGAAAGCCGTCCGGGCCATGCCTATCGATTGCGCGGCGATTCCCAGCCTTCCCGCTTCAAGATTGGCGAGCGCGATCCGATAGCCGTCGCCTTCCTTTCCGATCAGAGCGTCGGCGCCGACGCGGCATTCAGTAAACCGTACCTGTGCCGTTTCGGATGCGTGCTGCCCCATTTTGTTTTCGATGCGGGATGCATCGTACCCAGGCGTGGCGGTCGGTATCAGGAAGCAGCTGAGTCCTCGTTTGCCGGCGGCACCATCCGTGACGGCGATGACGATAGCGGCATGGGCATGGCTTCCCGTGGTGATGAATTGCTTGGTTCCATTCAATACCCAGCCATCACTTGTTCGTACCGCTTTAGTTCGAATCGACCCGGCATCCGACCCCGCTTCCGGTTCTGTAAGGCAAAAGCATCCCAGCATGGTTCCGGAAGCCAGAGGCCTTAGCCATCTTTGCTTCTGCTCCGCATTCCCGTAAGCGTTCAAAATACCGCACACCAATGAGTTTTGAACCGATACGATCGTCGACACGGCGCCGTCGCCACTGGCTATTTCTTCCAAGGACAAGACGAGCGATAAGTAATCCAGCCCCGCTCCGCCCCATTCTTCCGGCACCAGCATCCCCATGGCGCCGAGTTCGCCCAGTTCGGCCAGCACTTCGCCGGGGAAAGCGCATTCCGCATCCCATTTTGCCGAGTTCGGCGCAATGCGCTCGCGCGCATAGCTACGCATCGAATCCCGGATTTGAGTCTGTTCTAGAGAAAGAATCATTTTGCCGCCAGCCTGGTAGCGCCATCGATTCTGATGACTTCCCCATTGAGCATGGGATTACGAACAATGCTGTCTACAAGCAGAGCAAATTCCGCTGCCCGCCCCAGCCGGGCGGGAAAAGGCACGGACCGGCCGATCGAGTCCTGCACCTCCTTGGGTAAAGCGGCAAGCATGGGCGTTTCGAAAATTCCGGGCGCGACCGCCATGATTCGAATCCCATAGCGCGCCAGTTCACGGGCAATGGGCAATACCATGCCGACGACACCGGCCTTCGAAGCGGAATAAGCTGCTTGCCCGATTTGACCCTCATACGCGGCGATGGAGGCCGTACAAATGATCACGCCCCGCTCTCCTTCTGCGTTCGCAGGCGTATTTTGCATGATCGCAGCCGCCAATCTGATGCAATTGAAGGTTCCGATGAGGTTGATCCGTATGGCGCGTTCAAAGACCTCAAGAGAATGAGGCCCTTCTTTGGAGAGCACCTTCATGCCAGGTGCAATACCAGCGCAACATAGAAGGCCGTTTATCCGCCCCCAGCCATTGACGGCTTCTGCCAGAGCCGCCTGCACCGAGCTTTCATTTGTGACATCAGTATGCGCATAACGCGCGCGCGCTCCCAACTCTTTTGCCAGCGCCGTTCCGGCTTCATCGTTGATATCGGCTATCAGAACATAACCCCCGGCGGCAACGATATGGCGCGCCGCCGCGGCGCCTAATCCGCTCGCCCCGCCGCTTATAAAAAATACGGATTGATCCAACTGCATGGTCGCGTCCTGTTTTCTATAGAATGGAATGTCCGCCCTGATACAGCGTTACGACACACGCTCCACCCAGGCCAATATTGTGCTGAAGGCCAAAGCGGGCGGCTTCCACCTGCCTTGCGCCCGCCTGCCCACGCAATTGCTGAACCAGCTCGACGCATTGCGCCAAGCCTGTAGCACCCAATGGGTGGCCTTTCGAGAGCAGCCCGCCGGACGGATTGACGACATACTTCCCGCCGAAGGTGTTGTCTTCATCTCGAACCAGTTTTTCGCCTCCGCCTTCGCCGCATAAGCCCAGCGCCTCATAGGTAATGAGCTCGTTGTGCGCGAAGCAATCATGAAGTTCGATGACGTCGATATCTTCCGGACCGACGCCCGCCTCGTCATAGACCGCGTTCGCGGCGGCGGCGGTCATCCCGGCGCCCACCAATTGCCGCATGCTTCCGCTATTGAATGCTTCCGGCGTATCAGTGGTCATGGACTGCGCCGCGATGGACACCCTTCCATCCAGGCCCTTTGCCGCAGCAAATTCGCGCGAACAAAAAATCGCGGCCGCTGCTCCGCAGGTCGGCGGGCAAGCCATTAGACGGGTCATTACGCCAGGCCATACGAGAGGCGAACTCAGCACCTCTTCCTCCGTAATCTCCCGGCGCATCATGGCCAGCGGATTCTTGGCTGCGTGCCGGCTGGCTTTCGCACGGATTTTCGCGAACGTAGAGAGCTGGGTCCCATACAAGCGCATATGCTCCAGCCCCGCTCCGCCAAAGTATCGCAGCGCCAGCGGTATTTCCGGCTGGTCGACGAGGCGTTCCGCCACGTCATCGAAGAGATCAAATGGCGTGGGGCGATCATCGAAAACCGACTTGATCGCGCCAGGCTTCATTTGCTCGAAGCCCAGGACCAGCACGCATTGCGCCGCGCCGAGCGCGACAGCCTGGCGCGCCAAGTAAATTGCCGTGGAACCCGTCGAGCAATTATTATTGACATTGAAAATTGGAATACCAGTCATTCCGGCGCCATAAAGCACTCGTTGACCGGCCGTCGAATCACCATATACATAACCCACGTAGGCCTGCTGGACTTCACTGTATTCCACCTTCGCATCGGCAAGCGCCGCGCGTATGGCCTGCATGCCCATTTCGGTATAAGGCGGATTGGTCCCCGGCTTTGAAAACGGAATCATCCCTATGCCAACTACGTGGACTGGGTGCTTCATTGGTGCTCCTCGTCAATGATTGTGTCATGACAGATTAGCCCCTTACGGCCGGAAGCTCCCCCCCCATAATGGGTGGTGCGGTGATTCATCACACCCGCAGCCCGCCGCCATTTCCGTCTGTTTTTTTGATCTCTGAAATACCGATGGAGACCGGATATCTGCGTGCTAATATTTTGCTAATCCAAATCGCCAGTTGCTTTTTCCTTGCAAGTTGCGGCGCCAACAAACAGGACCGTTCAGGCTGTGAAGCATCAAGTTCCCCGGGCCCGGCTTCTGGATCGCTTGATCGAAGCGCGACAGAAGGCCTGCATCCTATTTCAAGGACCGGCCGGCAGCGGCAAGACGTCCGCGGCGCTTCAGTGGCGTACCCATATGCTCAGCTACGGCTACGATTTCGCATGGGTGACCATTACCTCCGGAGACGATGCGGACGCATTGCTGGATCAGGTCTTCTCCAGCCTGGACGGTGTGGACCCCGCCATTGCTCGAGAGGCATCCTTTATTTATAACCGCGACAGCAATCTCCATTCGGCCGAGGCCATCGCCATCCACCTCGTTCAAGGCATTGCGCGATACCCGCGCAGCATCGTACTGATGTTCGATGATTATCAATCCATATCGGATAGCCGCATCCATGAGTTCACCCAGGCGCTCCTGGATTTTGCCTCTCCCAACCTATGCATCGCGCTCGCATCGAGAAGCTCGCCCCCTCTTTCTTTATCTCGTCTGCGCGCCAAGAATGAGATTCTGGAGATAAGTTTCCGGGATCTCAGATTCTCCTTCAAAGAGACCCAGGACTTCCTTCTTTCACGCCGATCCAACCTGGAACGGCGCGACATACGCATACTCTATGATTTAACCGACGGTTGGGTGGCCGGCTTGCAGCTTGTCTCTCTCGACCTCAACACATCCTCCAGCCCGCCCACTGCAAAATCCGTTCAGAACGCGGATGAGTTTGCCGAATACTTCAACCGTGAAGTGCTTGCACAGTTGAGCGATGACGATATCGATGCATTGTCGAGACTGAGCGTCGCGAAGCGATTCAATCGCGCGATGTGTTCGGCGCTCTTCGGAGCCGAACAGGGCCAGGCGCTCTTTGAACGCCTCAGCCGAGAGAATTTTTTTCTTATACCGGTTGATGATGCCAGCCACGAATCCTGGTACCGGTTCCACCCTTTGTTTCGCGGACTTTTGCTGAACAGATTCAACGGACTAGGGCTCCAGGAGCGCCGTCAGGTCCATGCCACCATCAGCCTATGGTTCGCCCGGCGGAACCTTCTGCGCGAGGCTGTGCAGCACTGCCTGGCTGCGGGCGACACTGACAAGGCTGCTGATTTGCTCGAGCAGCATGCCCGCGATATGTTCTTGAATGGGCAGCTGCGGCGGCTGGTCAGCGCCTTGAATGAGCTCCCGCACGCCGCGATTCAGCAGCGGCCCGCGCTTAGGCTTTGGCTCGCATGGTCGCAACTATGCTATAGGGAGCTGCAAAAATGCCATGAAAGCATCGCTTCATTGAAGTCCACCTTATCCCCTTCCGACCTCGACATGAAGCTGCACATGACGCTGTTGGAGGGTTCGCTGGCCATTCAGAATGACAGTACGACGGAAGGGTTGAACCTGATCCCCCGGCTTGAAGCAATGCAGCCCGCATCGGACGCGATCCTGATCGGCGGCCGCCGAAACATTCTTACTTGGCTCTATACCCATCTGGGTAGGTTCGACGAGGCCCGCGAGGCGCAGAAAGGCGGGACGCCGCTGCTGGAAGACGGCTCCCCGCTGCTCGATTCAGCGTTCGGCGTTCTGACTGGACAGAGCATAATAGGGTTCACCTATCTGCACGCCGGGGAAATCCGCCGGGCCGAGCGCGTGCTCCGTGAAGTGCTCGACACGTCCGAGCGGGCGCTGGGCATATATTGCGAACCCGCCTGCCATGCAGCGGCTTTTTTGGGCGACGTTCTATATGAAATAAACGAGCTGGATGATGCGCGCGAACTTCTTGAACCAAGAATGGATGTAATCAACCAAGTCTCTTTGCCTGACACCCTCTTGCGGGCCACCGTCATGCTTGCCCGCATACACGACATGCAGGGCAACCGCCAGGAGGCCGTATCGTATCTCGATCAGCTCGATGAGCAGGCCCATGGACGCGGATTGGACAGGCTGATGGCCCATAGCCTGGCTGAACGCGTCTGGATGCATTTGCGCAGCAATGAGATCGATGATGCAAAAGCCGCGATATGCATGCTGGACAGTCTGGCGCAGCCGTGGAAGCCGGATGACGCGCCCGTTGGCGCCAAGATCTTCCTTCTTCAACAGCTGTCGCGCGTCAGATATTTATCAAGCATCGGCAGCAACCTCGAGGCCAGGGATATTGTTTCCAGCTTATTATCGATCCCGTCTTTACTGGGACAGCGCCGCATAGGCGCCCAATTGATCATAAAACTGGCGGTTCTAGAGGCCAGGCTCGGCAATTCGGCAGCAGCCCGCCAGCACGGCATCGAGGCCTTGACACTTTCCCAAGAACTGGGTCTTGTGCGTTCACTGTTGGATCACGGCGAGGAATTCATGAACCTCGCCCAGGATGCGGTCTCCAGCGACGCGCCCGCTTCTTTGAACAGATTTTTTCTAAGCCAGCTTCGAGAACACACTAAAGCCAAGCCTGGCGACGCCAAACAAGTGAACGCCGATGCCGGCAAAGCGCGAGGCCAAGAGCCTTTGAGCGAAAGGGAACTAGAAATCGTGAAGGCCCTGGCAAGCGCCATGCCAAATAAGCGCATCGCGCTGGCGCTGGGCATATCCCCCGAAACGGTTAAATGGCATCTCAAGAATATCTATAGCAAATTGGATGTCCAAGGCCGGGACGGCGCCATCGCCAAGGCAAGAAACCTGGGCTGGTTGGACTAGCCCCCCCGCCGGGGGTGGGGACAACGGCGAGCATCCCCTTGATCATGGCGGTGCATACATCGCTATCCGGTCACAGGAGACTTACATGGCCACGCCCCCAGCCGTTCCCCGCAGCGCTTCGAAAGGGCCGCTGCAGGGACTGCGGATACTCGATATCGCCACCATCATCGCCGGCCCGTCCGCCGCCTCCTTGCTATCCGATTATGGCGCCGATGTGGTCAAGATGGAACTCCCGACGGGAGACGGGGCGCGGGGCTTCCCTCCGCTCAAGGACGGTAAGCCTCTGTGGTGGAAGGTTATCAACCGGAACAAGAAATTCATCACACTCGACTTGCGCAAGCCAAAAGGCAGGGAGCTGTTTCTTCAGCTACTTCCCGAATTCGATGTGCTCATCGAGAATTTTCGCCCCGGGACATTGGATAGATGGCGCCTCGATAGGGAAACGCTATGGCAAGCGAACCCCAGGCTCGTCATTCTGCGGGTAACCGGATTCGGGCAGACGGGTCCATACAAAGACCGTCCCGGCTTCGCCCGCATATTTGAAGCCATGGGCGGACTTGCCTACATCAGCGGCGAGCCCGAGCGCCAACCAATGCATGCGGGATACCCCATCGGCGACTCGATCGGAGGGCTTTTTGGCGCGCTCGGCATTATGGCGGCGCTCTGGAAGCGGGCGCGAGACCCCAATGCGCCCGGTGAAGAGATAGACCTGTCATTGACCGAAGCGGTATTGAAGCTGTTGGAGTCATTGCCCATTAGCTACGACCAGCTAGGCCAGGTTGCGCAGAGAACCGGCAATACCAATCAATATTCCGCCCCTGCCGATGTGTTTCGCACTCGAGACGGCCACTGGGTGACGCTCGCCGGCAGCACGGATGCGCTTTTTTTTAAAAATTGCCATGCAATAGGCCGTGCGGATCTGGCTGAGAGCCCCGAATTCAGAATCAACCGGATGCGCGTTCAAAAGGCCGAGGAGCTCAACCGCATATTTTCGGACTGGTTCTCGAAGCACCGGCTCAGCGAAGTACTGGAGGCGTTCAATGCTTCAGGGGGGACAGTCGCACCCATCTATTCCATAGACCAGATATTCGACGACCCCCATGTACAGGAGCGCGGCTTCCTGCGCCCGGTTCCCGATGAAGATTTCGGCACGGTGCGAATTCAGGACGTGGTGCCGCGCTTCGCCAACGACCCCTGCCATGTCGCTTCGACGGCCGCCTCTTTGGGCAAGGACAATGAAGCGTTCTATCGCGAGCTCGGCCTCGACGACACGGATCTGGCGTCGCTTCGCAATATGGGTGTGATCTGATCCCGCTACCCCAATTACTCCAAAAGAGGCAAGACATGGATGAAGAATTCAACCCGGTGCATAAATACGAGAACGTCCGAATGGAGCTGGACGGCACGGTTGCAAGCATTATTTTTTCGCGTACGCATGCATTGAACGCCTTGGATCGGGCCACTGCAACTGAATTTCTTCTCTGCTGCCAAGAGGCGGCTCGGAACCGGAGCATCCGCGCTCTCGTTTTGAAGGCCGAAGGCAGGGCGTTCGGCGTAGGCGGAGATCTCGCTTCGCTACGCCTCGATTCGGTAAAAGCCGCCGCCGCCTTGATCCAGCCCATGCATGACGCGGTAAGGCTCTTGTCGTCCATGGACGCTCCTGTAATCGCCAGCCTGCACGGATACGTGGCCGGTGGCAGCCTCAGCCTTGCACTCGCCTGCGACTTGGCCGTAGCGGCGGACAACACCTGTTTCAATCTGGCGTATACCAATGTTGGAGCCAGCGGCGACGTAGGAAGCTCGTGGAATCTTCCGCGGCTGGTCGGCTTGCGCAATGCGCTTGAAATTGCGCTGCTGTCGGAAAATTTCGACGCCGCAACGGCCCTGCGCCTGGGCATGATAAACCGGATCGTTCCCGCCGCGAACCTCGGCCATGAAACCATGGCCCTGGCGAAAAGGCTGGCTTCGGGGCCCACCCTCGCATTCGGAAGGATGAAGCGCCTGATGAGGGATTCATTTTCCCATGACTTCGCCAGCCACTTGGACGCCGAAAGCGTCAATTTTTGCGAAAGCGTCGCCACTGCCGATTTCCAGGAAGCGGTCGACGCATTTTTTGTCAAACGCGCGCCTGTATTTCAAGGACGATGATGTACAGCAAACGCCACTACCACCGGACCGATGATGAGGAACTTTAAATGAAAACTCGTATAACTGAACTGTTGGATATTCGGTACCCGATTATCCAAGGCGGGATGCAATGGGTCGGGCGGGCCGAACTCGCTTCCGCAGTGTCCAATGCGGGAGGCTTAGGCATACTGACCGGTTTGACCCAGGCTACGCCTGACGACCTGAGACGGGAAATCAAGCGTTGCCGCGAAATGACCGACAAGCCGTTCGGCGTNNCCGCAGGCGCTGCGCGAAGAGATCGAGCGCTGCCGGTCGATGACCGACAAGCCGTTCGGCGTGAACCTTACCATCCTGCCTACCGCAAATCCGCCCCCCTATGAAAGCTATCTGGACGCCATCATCGAGAGCGGCGTACGCATTCTGGAGACCGCCGGAAACAACCCCAAGGAGTTCATCACCAAAGCGAAGACCGCTGGAGTAAAGATTATTCATAAATGCACCTCGGTCCGCCACGCACTATCGGCCGAGCGCAATGGCGTCGATGCGGTTTCCATAGATGGATTCGAATGCGCCGGCCATCCTGGGGAAGACGATGTGGGAGGGTTTGTCTTGTTCGCCGCGGCGGCGAGCAAGCTGCGGATTCCCGTGGTCGCCTCGGGAGGCATTGCGGATGGCCGGGGGCTCGCCGCCGCGCTCTCTCTGGGAGCGGAGGGAATAAATATGGGTACCCGCTTTTGCGCAACGGTAGAGGCTCCCATTCATCAAAATATCAAGCAGGCGCTGGTCGAGGCCACCGAGCGCGACACCAACTTGATCTTCCGCACGCTGCGCAACACGGGGCGCGTACTGAAGAACGCCATATCCCAAGAAGTGATATCGATCGAGAACCGCCCGGGTGGATGCGAATTCGCGGACATTCATCATCTCGTTGCGGGCAGCCGAGGCCGCGCCGCACTGGAAAGCGGCGATGTGGACAGCGGTCTTGTCTGGGCGAGCCAAGTGGTGGGCCTTATCAACGACATCCCTACATGCGCCGAATTGATCAATCGTATGGTCGCGGAATGCAGGCAGATTCTCGATCGCCGAGCTCAAGCGTTCTTTATCGAGGCATGACTATGGAATTTGAATTTTCTGAAAAGGTCCAGAGACTGCAAAGCCAATTGCGCGAGTTTATCGGCGCGCATGTATTGCCTCAGTGTGCAGAATGGGAATATCGGCATAAACAGGGTGGCGCATCGGCCTTGATCGAGCCGATAAAGCAAAAGGCAAAGCAAGAAGGGTTATGGAATCTCTTTCTGCCCGCCCTGAAAGAGGACGAACCGGGGACTCGCCTCTCCAATGCGGAATATGCACCGCTGGCGGAAATAATGGGGCGCGTTCACTGGAGCTCGGAGATCTTCAATTGCAATCCGCCCGATACGGGAAATATGGAGCTGCTGCACATTTTTGCCAATGAGGAGCAACGCCGGCAATGGCTTGCGCCTTTGCTGCACGGGGAGATCCGCTCCTGCTTTTCGATGACCGAACCCGACGCGGCCTCATCGGATGCGACCAATATCCGAACCGTGATTCGCCGCGACGGCGACCACTATGTCATCAATGGCCGAAAGTGGTTCACTACCGGCGTATTGCACCCCAACTGCCGCTTCGCCATCGTCATGGGCGTTACTGATGAAGAAGGCCCATCCCATAACCGCCATTCCATGGTGATTGTCCCGATCGACACGCCCGGATTCGAGATCGTTCGGAATGTACCCATCATGGGGCATATATCCGCCGAGGGCCATTGCGAAATTCGCTACAACAACGTAAGAGTCCCCATTACCAACCTGCTTGGTAAAGAAGGCGAGGGATTCCTGATGGCGCAAGCTCGGCTGGGGCCAGGCAGGATACATCATTGCATGCGCATCATCGGCCAATGCGAATTGGCGCTCGAACTCATGTGTGAAAGAGCGCTCGAGCGGAAAGCCTTCGGCCGCCATTTAAGCGACTATTCGAATATCAAGGACTGGATAGCCTATTCAAGGGTGGAAATAGACCAGGCGCGCTTGCTTGTACTGCGCGCCGCATGGCGCATGGACAAATATGGCAACCAGGCGGCACGTGTCGATGTCGCCGCCATAAAACTTGTCGCGGCGCAGTTGCAAACCCGCGTCGTAGACAGAGCCATCCAGGTATTCGGCGCAATGGGCCTGACGCCCGACACGCCTCTTGCATTTCTTTGGACCAAGGGCCGGGCGATGCGGTTTGTCGATGGCCCCGATGAAGTCCATCTCAGGTCCATCGCACGCTCGGAACTGCAACGCGCCAAGCAGAGCCTGGGAGCCAACGCCATGTATCTACAGCAGCCTCGCGGCTAACGCCCGCGCAAAAAAACACCGCACTCTCAACCAGAGGAGACTACATATGAAAAGCATTTTCAAAGGATTCGCCGGCGCGCTGGCGCTATGTGCTTTATTCACATTCGGCGCCGATACAGCGCGCGCCAATGGCTATCCGACCAAGCCGGTAAGCCTTATAGTGGCTTATCCTCCCGGCGGAACAACCGACACGCTGGCGCGCATCCTGGCGAGCCGGCTCTCCACGAAATGGAAGCAGCCTGTCATCGTGGAAAACCGCGTAGGCGCCGGCGGCATAATCGGTACTGAAGCCGTGGCCAAGGCAGCGCCGAATGGCTACACTTTGCTTCTTGGCGTCGCGGCGACCCATGCCGTCAATCCCGCCGTATTCAAGAATCTTCCATACGACTATATCGGAGACTTCACCCCCATCTCCATGGCGGGCGTGGTTCCGGGCGTAATCGCCGTCAAGGCCGACTCACCCGCGACAAGCCTCGCCGAACTGGTTCGCCTTGGCAAACGCACATCCCTCAACTACGGGACCCCTTCCGTCGGCTCGATGTCGCATCTGGTCGGAGAGCTGTTCCGCCAGCTAAGCGGGATCAAAATGGAACATATACCTTACAAAGGCTCCGCTCCTGCGCTCACTGACCTGCTGGGCGGGCATATTCAGGTGCTTGTCGACAATCTCCCTCCATCGCTGCCCTATATAAGGGAAGGAAAAATTCGCGCGCTCGCAGTCACTTCACCGCAACGTTCGCCCGAGCTCCCGGATGTACCTACGATGATTGAACTGGGTTATAGCGATTTCGATCTTCAAGGGTGGTTTGCCGTCTTCGGCCCCAAGAATCTGCCAAAGGAACTTGCATCGAAGATTAGCGCAGACATTGCGGAAGTGCTTATCGACCCGGCGGTCAAGGGCCAACTCGCATCCGCCGGCATCAGCAGCCAATCGAGCACGCCAAGCGAACTCGCCGACCGCATTCGTCGCGACAGCGCCAGGATGATCGATGTGGCAAAGCATGCGGGCATTTCTCTTACGCCGTAAATGATCGGATATCGAACTGAATCTCATGACAATCAACTTTTCAGGAACCAGGCCGGTTTCCGGCTCCAGCTATGATTTCGAGTCCCTATTTGAATATCTCGAAGCCGCTCTTGGCCCCATCAACGGCCCGCCCTCTATTGAACAGTTCAATGGCGGGCAATCCAACCCTACATTCAAGATCAATTTAGGGCCTCGATCTTTTGTGCTGCGGTGCCGGCCCATGGGCGAAGAGGGAGCCAAGTCGGCGCATGCGGTCGGCCGAGAGTTTCGAGTGTTGTCGGCGCTGCGAGATAGCAACGTGCCTGTGCCGGAACCCCGGCTTCAATGTGAAGATGCATCCGTCTTCGGCAGTGAATTCTATCTGATGGATTATGTCGACGGACGGATATTCTGGGACCCCACCTTGCCAAGCGTGGAAGCGCATGAACGGGGCCGATATTACGAAGAAATCAGCCGGGTAATTGCTGAACTTCATCAAATCGACTATCAAAGCATCGGGCTGTCCGATTTCGGCAAGCCCCAGGGCTTTCTGGAGCGGCAACTGCGACGATGGGCGGAGCGCTACCGCGCCTGCGAATCCGAACCCAATCCAGATATGGAACGCTTGCTGGAGTGGTTGCCGGCGAACATACCGAAAGAGCAGTCCACCTGCCTCACCCATGGGGACTATAAATTGGACAACTTGATTTTCCATCCCACGGAACCCCGCATAATCGCCGTGCTCGACTGGGAGCTGTCCACGCTAGGAGACCCATTGGTGGATTTGGCTTATGCATGCCTGGGATGGCATATAGACCATACCGAGCGGCGCGGCTTGAGAGGCCTGGATCTCACCGCGCTGGGCATCCCGCTGGAGCCGGTCTTTGTGAGTAAATATTTAGCTTTGACAGGCCGCCCTCGCATCACCGACTGGACATTTTATCTGGCCTTTAATATGTTCCGGTTTGCCTGCATTCTAGAAGGAATACGGGCCAGGGCTATGCGCGGCACAGCCGTCAATAAGCATGCAATCGACGTGGCGGCACGGTCCCGGAAAATTTCCAAGGCGGGTTGGAATATCGTGGAAAACGGCCCGGTCGCGAATGACCAGGGTCCGGACGACCGGGGCGCGAACGGCCGAGGCGCGAATGACCAGGCTGCGGTTTGACGCGATAGTGAACTGGCGCGGCAGGAGGGGCTCGAACCCCCGACCCCGGGCTTAGAAGGCCCGTGCTCTATCCAGCTGAGCTACTGCCGCCAAGGCTATCGCCGATGCCCGCGCATTTTACCGCGTCGTACCGGAAAGCGGAAAACCTCGCCAGGGCGCATACTTAGCGCCGTGCGCGGCCTTGGCGCAGCTGATTTACATTAGGTAGCGCCAATGCGCGCATCCAGTGCTAAAGTTTGTCCGTCAATAACAACATACTTTTCCGTTATGCCGCATTCATACCGCTGTCTCAAATCGCTTTCGGCGGCCGCCCTGCTTGTTGGATCGGCGCTCGCGGCTGGCGCGGCCAGTGCCGGCATCAGCTACAGGCTGGTTCAATCCCATGCCGCGGCCGGCGAAACCGTCAATATCAATGGCATCCTGTACAACGACACCGATACGGCGATGAGCTGGACGACGCCGCGCACGCTGGTGTTGCAGTGGCGCGGCCAGGACGGCCGCAGCATACGCAGCCTGGCTTATCTGGATGGCGTGCCGGACGCCGTCAACGTGCCCGTCAACAACTTCATCAAGCTGTCGTGGAAAGCGGTGGTGCCCAGCGGGGTGCATGGCCTGCAGGCCGTCAATGTAGAGGGGGAAGGCACCCTGATGGCGCTGGACACCAGCGCGACGGAAAAAGGCTTGATCGCGGGCAAGCCGGCGGTGGGTCCCGTGGTGGATGCCGGCGCCGCGGCCGATACCGGGCGGCGCGATCCCGCCCTGCCCGCCAACGTCGTGGCCGCGGCCGGCGCGTCGGCCAGCGCCGGCCCGGCGGTGCAGCCCAGTGGCGTACAGGCCACGAGCCTGGCGTCTTCGTCCGCCTTCGAGAATTTCCGCAGCGCCATTTCGTCCTACGAGCCGATTTATTTCGATGTGGGCAACAAAGGCGGCAGCACCGCGCGCTTCCAGGTCAGCTTCAAATATCGTTTGTTCACGCCCAAGGATCCGCAAAATCCGGACTTCGTCGACCATTTATATCTGGGCTATACGCAAACGGCGCTGTGGGACCTGCATTCGGACTCGCACCCCTTCGTCGATACCTCGTTCAAGCCCAGCGTGTTCTGGCGCAAGGATGCGCTTTGGCAGTCGCCCCAGAAAAACTGGTTCGTCGGCCTGGCGACGGGCGTGGAGCATGAATCGAACGGCAAAAGCGGCGTGGACTCGCGCTCGCTCAATTTCGCCTATGTGCAGCCGGAGCTCAACTATCGTTTCGATGGCGGCAGTACGCTGACTTTCGCGCCGCGCGTGAAGGGCTATTTCAGCATGCACAACAACCCGGATTACGCCGATTACGCCGGCCATGTGGACTGGAAGCTGCGCTGGGCCCAGGACAATGGGCTGGTGCTGTCCGGCATGTACCGCCATGGCCAGGGCGGGCGCAATGCCACTCAGCTCGAAGCGGCCTGGCCGCTGCGCCGGACTTTCCTCAACATGAACGGCTATCTGCACGTGCAGTATTTCAAGGGCTATGGGGAAACCCTATTGGGCTACAACCATAAAAGCGATGGTCAGGTGCGCCTGGGGATTGCCTTGGTGCCTTGAGTTTGCGCCGCCCGCCGCGGGGACGCCCACCGCGGTGATTCCCTGCGGGCGGGGCCGTCTAGCGTTTGCGCGCCATATTGCCCGCGGCGCCGGCCTCGTCGCTGTCGCAGGCATGGATAAGGAATTGCCGGAACAGGTCTGACAAGCCCGAGGGTTCCTTGTCCTTGGGCCACAGCAGCCCGACATCCATGGGGGCTACAGGGTCGGATATAGGGACGGCGACGATTTTCTTGCCTTCCAGCGACCACGGCCTGTACACCAGGTCGGACAAGATGGACACGCCGAAGCCATAGGCCACCAAGCCGCGCAGCGCTTCCAGCGAACTGGTGCGCATCGCCACTTTCAGTTTAGTGTCCGTTCCGGCCCAGTGGCGCATGGCCGCGGTATCCGCATCGTCCACCGTGAGCAATATGTACGGATTGGCGGCGATGTCGTCCAGAGCGACCACGGCCTGCCGGGCCAGGGGATGCCCCGCGCCCGCCCACAGGCGGCGGCGCGAGCGCACCAGCAGGCGGTGTCCATAGCGCTCTTCGCCGTCTATATTGGACAGCAGCCCTATGCCCAGATCGATGCTGCCCTCTTTCAGCGCGGCCTCCAGCGTGGGCCTGTCCATGTCGACCAGGTCGATTTCCACTTGGGGATAGCTGCGCTTGAAGCGGCTGAGCAGGTCGGGCAGGAAGTAGCCCAGCACCGTATAGGTGGCGGCCAGCCTGATCGTGCCCCGCACCGTTTGCGGCAGCAGGCTGGCGTGGCGCATGGCGTCGTTGACGGCATCCATGACGTGCCTGGCGTGGTGGAAGAATACCTGGCCTTCCGGGGTCAGCGCGACGCCATGCGGCAGCCTGTCGAACAGCCTCGCCTTCAATTGCGTTTCCAGGCTTTGCACCGCGCTGGTGATGGCTGATTGCGATACGTGTTCGGCGATGGCCGCCGTGGAAAACTGGCCGGAGGCCGCCGCCGCGATGAAATAGCGGAATTGCCTGAGGGTGACTTCGCTTTTCATCTGAAATATTAATACCTGATAGCTGAAAATTTGATTTTACGATATCGCCGTGGAACCATACACTACGCTAAACCACAGACAATGGCCACGAGCCGGATAGAAAATCTTTACAGGAGGCAGTCGGCAATGAACGCTCCCCTTGACCAGGCGGTGCTCGCGGCGCTCGCCAACGTATCTCTGGACGATAAATACACGCTGGAAAAAGGCCGGGCCTATATGAGCGGCACGCAGGCGCTGGTGCGCCTGCCCATGCTGCAGAAAGCGCGCGACAGGCGCGCGGGACTGAACACGGCGGGCTTCATCTCCGGCTATCGGGGTTCTCCCCTGGGCACCCTGGACCAGGCCTTGTGGAAGGCGCGGCAGCATCTGACGGACAACGATATCGTCTTCCAGCCCGGCCTGAACGAAGACCTGGCCGCCACCTCCGTCTGGGGCACGCAGCAAGTCACGCTCTATCCGGATGCGACCCGCGATGGCGTATTCGGGATGTGGTATGGCAAAGGGCCGGGCGTGGACCGGTCCATGGACGTGCTGAAGCACGCGAACTCGGCCGGCACCTCGCGGCATGGCGGCGTGCTGGTGCTGGCCGGCGATGACCACGGCGCCAAATCTTCCACGGTGGCTCATCAGTCCGAACATGTCTTCCAGGCGGCGGGCATCCCCGTGCTCTACCCTTCCAATGTCCAGGAATATCTGGACTATGGGCTGCATGGCTGGGCCATGAGCCGCTATTCGGGCCTGTGGGTCGCCATGAAGTGCGTGACCGACGTGGTCGAATCGACGTCTTCGGTGGACATAGACCCCGACCGCGTGCAAATCGCCGTCCCGCAGGATTTCGTCCTGCCGCCCGAGGGGCTGAGCATACGCTGGCCCGACCCGCCCCTGGCGCAGGAAGCGCGGCTGATCAACTACAAATGGTATGCGGCGCTGGCGTACGTGCGAGCCAATAAATTGAATCGCGTGGTCATCGACTCGCCGCGCGCGCGTTTCGGCATCATGACGGCCGGCAAAGCCTACCTGGATACCCGGCAGGCGCTGGCCGACCTGGGCCTGGACGACGCCACTTGCGCGCAGCTAGGCATACGCCTGATGAAGGTGGGCTGCGTCTGGCCCTTGAACGCGCAGGATGCGCGCGAATTCGCGACCGGACTGGAGGAAATCCTGGTCGTCGAGGAAAAGCGCCAGATACTCGAATATGCATTGAAGGAAGAGCTGTACAACTGGCGCGACGATGTCCGCCCCAAGGTCTACGGCAAGTTCGATGAAAAGGACAACGCGGGCGGCGAATGGTCGGTGCCGCGCGGCCAATGGCTATTGCCCGCGAACGCGGAGCTGTCCCCCGCCATCATCGCGCGCGCCATCGCCAGGCGGCTGGACAAGGCCGAGCTGCCCGCCACCCTGCGGGCGCGCATTGCGGCGCGCATCGCCATCATCGACGCCAAAGAAGCCGAACCCGGCAAGCCGGCCGCCGTGGCCGAGCGCAAGCCCTGGTTCTGTTCGGGCTGCCCGCACAACACCTCCACCAA
>DJWC01000066.1 GCA_002441445.1 Pusillimonas sp. UBA6240 | reverse complement strand
CCCAGCGCACCGCGCCGCGCTTGTGATGGGCCCGCACACTGGAAATAGAGGTGAAGATGATCACCGCCATGGAGGTGGCGATGGCCATTTTCACAGCTAGTTCGCTGCTGACGCCCTGGGCCGAGATCATGTAGGTAAGGACGGGCACCAGGATCATGCCTCCGCCTATCCCCAGCAGGCCGGCAAGAAAGCCGCTGCCGGCGCCAAGTAAAACCAGTTCGATGATGAAAACGCTATTCATAAAATTTTTGTAAGGTTGGTGTAGCGGCGGGGCGCCCGGCTAGGGGCGCCCGGCCAGGGGTGCTCCTGGAAAAAGCCCCCACGCTGCGCCTTCGGCTTGCTGCCCCCCGAGGGGGCGCTCTTGCCTAGGGGCGGCCCGTCGGCAAGACGGAGCGCTATCATGACACATTCCGCCGTTGCGGGTGTGCTCAGGCTTGCAGATAGCTGAATCGCGAGAAGCATGCGCGCACGCTTTCGACGGATTCATTGTTGCCGGACAGCACCGCCAGCAGCAACCGCGCCTTCAGCGCATCGAGCAGGCCGGCCGGAATCAGGCCGCGGCCTATCAAGTCGATTTCCGACCCCGGGAAGCCGTAGGTCCCCGTGAACACGGGGCCGGCCGGCGTGCGTACGGCCAGCACCACGGGCATCCGACTGGCCAGTTCGTCCAGCCGCGGGACCCAGCTTCGCGGCACGTGCCCCGCGCCCATGGCTTCGATGACCGCGCCCGCATAACCCAGGCCTTCCAGGGCGGATAGCAGGCGGCCGTCATCGCCCAGGCAGGCCTTGACGATGGCGATTTCGGGAAGCGCGGCGGGCGCGGCCAGCCCGAGCCGCGCCATGGACCGCGCGCTGGTGAACAAGGCGCGCTGTTCGCTTACCAGGCCGAGAGGCCCGGAATTGGGCGAGATGAAAGACGAGGTCAGGCCGGTGTGGCCCTTCTTGACGAAGGCTGCGGCATGTATTTCATCGTTCAGCACCACCATGGCGCCGCGGCCCGCGGCTTGCGGCGAGCCGGCCACGATGACCGAAGCCAGCAGGTTGGCCGGGCCGTCGGCGCCGGCCGCCTGGGCGCCGCGCATGGCGCCCGTGACGACCACAGGCTTGTCGTCGGCCACCAGCAGGTCGAGCAGGAAAGAAGTTTCTTCTATCGTGTCCGTGCCCTGGATGACGATGGCGCCCGAGACGCCCTGATCGAAGCGCTGTTGTATGAGGCCGGCAAGCTCCGTGATGTTTTTCATCGTCAATGATGCGCCCGGCATGCTGCTGAATGTCAGCGCTTCGATGTCGGCCAGATGGGCGATCTGCGGAACAGCCCCGAGAAGGTCGGCGGCGGTCAGGGTGGGGGCGATGCCTTTGGACCCTTGGCCGCTGGTCATGGTGATGGTTCCGCCGGTGGAGATGACGAGAATTTTGGGCTTGCTCATGTTGGGTGCTTTATCGCGTTGGTTTATTCTGCCTTGCGCATGGGCGAGCGGGCGGCAAGGCCCTGCCCGTGCGCATCTTTTTCAGCGTTGACGGCGAGTGCTCAGTCTATGGAGATGCCGGTCTCCTGCACGACCTTGCCGTAGCGCGCAACTTCCGACTTTAGCAGTTTTTCGATTTCGTCAGGCTTGGCGCTGAGCGGCGTGGCGCCCATCTGGCCGAAGCTCTCGATGATCTTCGGGCTTTGCACCGCTTTGGCGAAGGCCTCGTTCAGGCGGGCGGTGACGTCGGCCGGCATGTCCGCTGGCCCGAGAATGCCGCTGTACAAGGTGAGCTCGGCCGCGGGAACGCCGGCTTCGCGGATGGTCGGCACGTCGGGCAAGGCCTTGATGCGTTCCGGCGTGCTGACCGCCAGCGCGCGCAGCTTGCCGGCATTGACCTGGGCGATGGCCGGCGGCATGCTGCTGAAGGCGTATTCGATGTCGCCGGTGATGATGGCGGTGACCAGCGGCGCGCTGCCTTTGTAAGGAATATGCACGATGTCGTTCTTGACCGCCTTGTTCATCATTTCGCTGGCCAGGTGGATGATCGTGCCGTTGCCCGATGACCCGTAAGAATAGGCGCCGGGCTTTTCCTGGATGCGCCGGTTCAACTGCTCTACGGTCTTGACGGGGGATTCCGCATTGGTCACCAGCAGCAGCGGGGTGGACGACACCATGGCCACGGGCGTGAAGTCCTTGATGGTGTCATAAGGCAGTTTCTTGTACAGGCTGGCATTGATGGCGTGCGTGGTCAGGTCCTGGAACAGCAGGGTATAGCCATCGGGCTTGGAGCGCGCGACCACGTCCGAGGCGATGGTGGTGCCCGCTCCGGGGCGGTTTTCCACCACGATGGATTGACCCAGCACAGAGGACGCCTCGCTGGCGACGGCGCGCGCCACCACATCGGAAATGCCGCCGGGCGGGAAGCCCACCACCATGCGTATGGGCTTGGAGGGGTAGTCGCTCTGGGCGAGCGCGGGCGCGGCGGCCAAGGCCAGCGCGCAGAGCAGGGGGCGGGAAAGTCGTGCAAATTTGGACATCAGTGTCTCCGGTATGGGTGAAAAATGCATAAATGTGGAAGGCGACTTTGTATAGGTGAATGTGTGTATGCGATTTCGTGTGTGCAGCCTCTGGCCTTGGTCATGCGGCAGCGGCGCGCGGCCAGGGCTGCGGCGGTTTATCGTCTTGCGCTTTATGGTCCGGCCAGCCTCCGCAAAGAGCGCCAATAGTCTTCGATCTGCTCGCGTGCGATATTGCGCGCAATGAAGACCAGCACCGACTGGCCGGGCTCGCCCGCCTGCCGGTCCAGGACCACGGGCTGGTCATAGATATGGCAGACGCCTTGTATGAGCTGCGCGTCGGGCTCGCCTTCGAAATAGACGATGCCCTTGACCCGCAGCAGATCCTGGCCGCGCAGGCGCAGCAGCGTGGACATGAAAAGATCGAATAGCGCGCGGCTGGGCGGCGCATCGAAACGCAGCGCGAAACTGCCTATGTCCGGAGGATGGATGCCGCTGCGCTGCCTGGCGAGGTAGCTGCCCGATTCGGCGGCGCGCGGCGTATCCGCCCCATTTCGCTCCATGCGCGGGTTGCCGCGGCCCGTGCCCGAGGCCGCGGCGCCGCCCGGGGCGGCGCCTTCCTGCCATGCCGCCAGGTCGCCGAACAATCCCCCGGCCGGCTTGGCGCCGAAAGCCGGATGGTTGAATGGCGTGGCGTCCGCCAGCAGCGCGACATCCATGTTTCCCTGGCTGGTCGCGATGACATCGGCATAGCTGTTGATGGCGCGGGCCCAGTCCAACGCCGCCGCCGCCTGGGCGGGCGTCGCCAGGTCGGTTTTGCTCAGCACCAGCAGATCCGCCGCCGCCACCTGGGCGTCCGCAATGGCTTGCGCGGCCGCGCGCGCCCGCGGGTTCAGCGGATCGATCAAGGTCACGACATGGGCCAGGCGATAGTCCCGCGCGAGCGGGCCGTCGCCGTACAGAGTCTGGGCGATCGGGCCCGGTTCCGCCAGGCCGCTGGTTTCGATGATGACGCGATCGAAGCTGGGCAGTTCGCCCCGGTAGCGCCGCATGCCCAGGTCGACGAGCAGCGCCTGCAGGTCTCCGCGCAGCTGGCAGCACATGCAGCCGTTGTCCAGCAGCACGGTCTGGTCGTCGGAACGCTCGAGCAGTTTGTGGTCTATGCCTATCTCGCCGATCTCGTTGACGATCAGCATGGAATTGGACAGCTCGGGCGTGTCCAGCACCTTCTTCAGCAGCGTGGTCTTGCCGCTGCCNNTTGAGCAGCGTGGTCTTGCCGCTGCCGAGAAAGCCCGACACCACGATGACCGGTGTGCGCGCGTCCGTCCGCATGGCTATACCGTCATTTCCAGCGCGTACAGCCCGCCGGTGTGGCGGTCCACCGCGAACACGATGCCGCGGTCATCGACGAACACATCGTTGAACTGTATGGAGCCGACGGGCGAGCCCGCCGGCGCGTCCGGTACGAAGTAAGCCACTTCGCGCGGGCTGTATGGATCGCGGATGTCGTAAGCCCGTATGCCGCCATTGAAGTGGGAGCAGACGATGATGTCTTCGGACTGCCATGAGCCGGGCACGGGAGTGTTCTCGTGCACATTGTGGGCGCCGAAGCGGCCGCCGCGCTGTTTGTGGATTTCCACCGGCGGCATGGGCAGTGTGGATATGCTGACCAGATTGCTTTCGTCCCTCATGTCCACCACCCAGACCAGCTTGGGCCAGTCTCCGCCGTTGTCCTGGACGCACTCGTCGCTGACGATCAGCAACTGGCGCTCGAAGAGCGGCAGCGCGGTGTGGGTGAAGCCGTTGAAGGGCGGCGAATTGATGAACCGGGAAATCGGCTTGGGATGGGCGGGGTCGGAGATGTCCATGATGAAGGCGCCGGCATCCAGATAGCCCAGATAGCAGCGGTCCGGCCGCTGCGGATAGACATTGGTGTTGTGGGCGCGGAAGCCGGAATCGAAGGCGGGGGCCAGCCGCTTGGGCGGCGGCGCGTCGTCGCCTTCCATGGTGCCCGGCAGGTGCCAGCCGCCCACGGCCTTGGGCGAGGTCGGGTCGCTGACATCGACGATGCGATAGACCTGGTCGTCTTTGGGATTGCGCGGCACGCGCTCGGGATCGCCGCAAGCCATGTGGACCGTCTTGCCATCCACGAACCACAGGCAATGCGCGCCGCGGGAATGGGGCGCGGATGCATCGAAGTGCGAAAGCAGGCGGGGGTTTTCAGGCTGGCTGATATCGAAGAGATCGAAGCCGGCCGGTGCCAGGCCGGGCTGGCTGACCTGGTAGGCCACCGCCATGAGATTGCCGCTGACTTCCAGGGAATTGGAGCGCACGTTGGCGTGCGGCAGGTCGGTCTGGATCAGCACGCGGGGCTTGCGCGGATCGGACACATCCACGGCGGTGAAATTCTTGGGCGCGCTTTCGTGCGCCAGCCACAGCACGCGGCGCCCGTCGGCCAGGCACTGCATGGCGATGCCTTCGCCCACCCCGCCGAAGCCGCGCAGGGTGTCTTGAGACAACAGCCGCATATTGCGCTGTTGGGGGAAAAAGGTGTTCTGCATGCCGTCAGGCTCCAGAGGATTGGGCCGTGTTGGCGCCAGGCTGTTGCGGGCTGACCTGGTTGTACCAGTCCAGTATTTGTTTTCCGTTCATGAAGCGCACGCCTTCGTGGCCGGCGATGTATTCGAGAGCGTTTTCCAGGTACTTGATGCGATGGGGCACGCCGCTGAGGAAGGGGTGGACCGCGATGCCCATGATGCGCACGCGCTCTTTGCCTTCCGCGTACAGCCGGTCGAAGCTGTCGCGGATGCGGACATAGAACTCTTCGGAGCGGTGATGCTGGACCGCTATCATGGACACGTCGTTCAGTTCCACGGAATAGGGCATGGCCACCATGGGGCCTGTGGCGGTGGCCAGGCGGCAGGGTTCGTCGTCCAGCACCCAGTCGCCTATATAGCGTATGCCGGCCGCGTGCAGGATATCCACGGTGTCCAGGGTTTCGGTCAGGCCGGGACCCAACCAGCCCGCGGGCGCGCTGCCGGTGAATTTTTCTATGGTCCGGACCGTCTTGGCGACCATGTCCGCCTGGTCTTCCACCGCATGCGTGGGCATCTGGACGTAGCCATGCCCCATGAATTCCCAGCCGGCGTCATGCGCGGCCTGGGCCACCCGCGGATAGCTTTCGCACACGATGCCGTTGATGGACAGCGTGGGGACGATGGACATCCTGTCGAGCAAGGCCTTGATGCGCCAGAAGCCCACCCGCATGCCGTATTCATGCCAGGCCCAGTTGGGTATGTCGGGGCTGGGCGTTACGCCGGTGGGCGCCGGCAGCACTTGGCGGGGCATGGCGCGGGCTATGTCCCAGTGCTCGACATTGACGATGGGCCACACGATGATGCGGGCATTGTCCGGCCTGGGAAGAGGGGGGCGGTCGATGATGGCCGAATAGGGCAGCCGTTCAGCTGGCGTGGGAGTCGATTTTGCGTTCATAATATGGATATTTTTTATGGGACGGTTAGGTACGGGCTGAAGCTATGTTTCACTTACGCTTCCAATCTAAATAGCCGGTTCGGCGCTGTCAACGATCTCTGCATATACCTCCACAATATGGATAATTTACCTTTGGCTGCCGCTGCTTCCGCGGCTTCGTCCCGCGGATCCGTGCCGGGCACGCAGGCCATACGCCGCCTGGTGCAGGTGCTGAAAGTGTTGGCCGAATACCAGGAATCAGGCTTGCGCTTCGTCGAAGTCGCCGCGCTTTGCGGCCTGCAGCAGCCGACCGCCCACCGCATGCTGAAGGCCTTGCAGGCGGAGCAAATGGTCGAACGGGATGCGGCCAGCCGCCGCTACCGCCTGGGTCCGCTGGCGTTCGAGCTGGGCATAGCGGCGGCGCCGCAATTCAATCTGCTGGAAATGAGCGCCCCATCTCTGCGGCGGCTGGCCGACATCAGCGGCGATACCGCTTTTCTTTTCATCCGGCGCGGCAACGACGCGGTCTGCATCGATCGGGTGCTGGGGCATTATTCCATCCAGACCCCCGTGGTCACCGTGGGCAGCCGCCAGCCTTTGGGGATCAATGCGGGCGGGCTGGCCATGCTGCTCGCCTTGTCCGCATCGGAAGTGGACGCCATTCTCGCTTCGGTCGCATCGCGCCTTGGCGTCTATGGCAATTGCGACGAGGCCGACGTTCGCAGGCTGGTTGCGCGCGGCCGGGAACTGGGCTACGCCAGCATAGGCGAAATGGCGGTGCCCGGCGTTACCGCCATAGGTCTGGCCGTAACCACCCAGTTCGGGTCGCCGGCGGCGGCGCTGACCCTGGCCGCGACCACCAGCCGCATGACCCCGCAGCGGCAGGCGGAGCTGCTGCCGGCGCTGCGCGCCGAGGTCGATGCGCTGGCCGCCTTGCTGTACCGGCGCTGAAGCGCCGGCGGGGCGCTGGTTCGAACGCTTGTCCGAGCCTTTGCTCCGGCCTTGATCCGAGCGCTTATTCGATTTTGATGCCGGATTCCTTGACCACGCCTTTCCACAGCGCCGCCTCGTCGCCGATCTTCCGGGTGAACTGCTCGATGGAACTGCCGCCCGCCTCGGCTCCCTGATTCGCCAGCGCCTGTTTGACCTCGGCCATGGCCAATACCTCGTTGATTTCTTTATTCAGCTTTTCGAGCACGGCTTGCGGCGTGCCCCGCGGAGCCAGTATGCCGGTCCAGAGGCTGATGTCGTAATCCGCGATGCCCGATTCGGCCATGCCGGGCAGCTCTGGCAAGAGCGGGCTGCGTTCCTTGGTGGACACCGCCAGCAGTTTCACCCTGTCATCCTGCCGATAGGGCAGGACCGCCGACAGCGTGGGCATGGCGGCGTGCAGCGACCCGCCCATCAGGTCGGTCACTACAGCGGCGCTGCCTTTGTAAGGCACATGGTTCATCGTGATGCCGGATTTCGACAAAAGCAGCGCCATGGCCAGGTGAGTGGACGAACCGACACCGGCCGACCCGTAGTTGGTGTCGTTCGGCTTGCTCTTGGCATAGCTTATGAGCTCCTTCATGTTGTTGGCCTTGAGGCCGGGATTGGCGGCGACCACCAGCGGCACGGCCGCGACCTGGCTCACCGGCGCGAAATCCTTCAAGGGGTCGTAAGTCACCTTGGGGTTGACGGCGGGAAACAGGATGATTTCCGAACTGGAGCCCAGCAGCAGGGTATAGCCGTCGGGCGCAGCCCGCGCCACTTGGGAGGCGCCTATGCTGCCGCCGGCGCCGGCGCGGTTTTCAACCACCACCGATTGGCCCAGCCGTCCGGACAGATGTTGCGCCAGTATCCGGCCGACGGCATCGGATCCGCCGCCCGGCGCGAAGGGCACGACCAGCCGTATGGTCTGGTCCGGCCAGGATTTCGCCTGATCGGCGGCATGGGCGGGCATGGCCGCCGCCATGCCCAGCGCCAGGGCGGCGCCGGCCATTTTCAGAAAGTGTCGAGGTTTGCGTTGCATGGTGGTCTCCTGGAGAATTTTAAGAATGTTCCGGGGCATAAACCCATATTTCCGTCTGCACCACCGCGCCATCGGCGGGCAGACGCGGCGCCTGCATGCCCGAGATGGGCAGGGCGATTCCCGGCAGCGCACGCTGCCAGGCACGGCAACTGGGCGCGAAATCGCGCATGTCGGTATGCAATTGGCTGATCTTGACGATGTTGGCCAGGCTGGCATCGTGCGCTGCGCATAGCTCGGCGAATGTGCTGATCAGCCATGCCGTCTGGTCTTCGATCAGGCTGCCGCGATATCCCGAGCGCCGCAGTTCTTCAACGCCGACGGGGCGGCCGTCTTCCTGCACCGCCACCGCGCCTGAAAAGGCCAGAAAATCGCCCACTCTGCTGAGCGCGGGGTAGCCGGGGCCATAAGCGCCGGCCTGGCCGGCCTGCGGCAAGGCGCTGGGGGAGGGGGCGGCTTCATGGGCGATCAGATTGATTTCTATGCGGGCATCGGCAATGGCGAAGCCGGGCTTCGCGGTCGGGATCACAGTCGTGGCGGGCGGCCGGCCGCCGAATGCCTTGAGCCAGACTTGATTCATGGCCGGCAAATCGTCGAGGTCCGACAAGCCTATCGTCGCCTTCCGGACATGGCTCAGGGTCAGTCCCGCTCCGGCCAACGCGGGCAGCAGCTTGTTCTGTATGAGGTACTCGGTTTCAAGCTGGATGCGATTGCCTTTCCATAAATGCCCTTCCGGCACCTTGGCCGCCGGCGCGATGCCATCCAGGTCGCCGGCGCCGTGCGCCGACATGAAGCCCGCCACGAACACCCAGCCGCCCAGGCGCAGCACCGGCGCGAATCCGGACGTGGCGGGGATATCCAGCTTTTCTGGAAACAGGGTTTCGATCTCGCCCGACTCCTGCGTGGCGGCAAGCAGATCCATGCACACGGAGGCTTCGGGCAAGGCCAGGCCGGGAAGCAGCAAGGACGTGCTGGGGGCGCTGACGGCGCAATGCCGCTTGCGCAACTGATGGAAGAAGGGAACGGCGCGCCAGTCGGTGAAGAACTGGTCGGCGCGCAGGATGCGGTCCACCCCGGATCCGGCGGCGTCCAGCAGCTCGATCGCCTGCTCCCAAAGGCTGGCGGCTTCCTCCACAGCGCGCGGGGCGCCCAGCAGATTTTCCGCCGGCAAGGCGGGGCGCCGGGGCAGCAATCCATTGAGAAAGACCAGGCCGCCGGCGCTCATGCCGGCCGAAAACGGCTGCGGATCGCGGCCCACGCGCTTTCTTTCCGCATCGTCTCCACGCTTAGCCGGCCCGGCTGCCTTCGTTTGTGCATCCGGTCATGGAGGGCCGGTAAAAATCCACATAACGGATAGCGTGAACGGAGGATGGTCGAGGCCGGAAGGAATGCGCCCCGGCTATTCGAGAACGGCATTGCACATATAGCGCCATTACAGATGCGGGTTCGCACGGAGTCAACGCTGCGGCCGGATATATCCAAAAGGTGGATATTCAATTCCGGGCTTGGGTTGGTTGGGATGAGAAACCCGGTAGCCGGAATCTTCCTCGGGCGGGGAAGTTCAGGACGGGGCGGCGGCCTCGGCCAAGTCCTCAAGGCGCATCATGTGCCGGCCGATGGTGCAGAAAAAAGGCCGCCGCCTTGTACAGGCTGGCGGCCGCTGCGGGCGTTTGCCGCGCCGGAACGCGGCAGGCGCGATCAGTTCTTGGGAGGCTGCGTGGAGATGAAAGAGGGGCGGGCCTGCAGTTTTTCGTTCAGCCGCTGCAAATTGCCATACTGCGAGCGCCAGTCCAGATCGCCGAAACGCAGATCCAGATAGCCCAAGGCACAGCCCACCGCCACATCGGCCAGGCTGAAATTGACGCCCATGCAGAAGGGCTGATCATCCAGGCTTTTGTTCATCGAGTCCAGCGCCCCGGCGATCTTCTTGTGCTGCCGGTCTATCCATTGCTGGCTGCGCAATTCAGGCGGGCGGCGGTTGATCTCTATATTGATGGCGACAGCCGCGTCGAGCACGCCGTCGGCGATGGCTTCCCAGCATTTGGTGGCGGCGCGGTCGCGGCCGGGTTGCGGAATCAGCCGCCCCACGGGTGAAAGCGTGTCCAGGTATTCGACGATGACACGCGAATCGAACAGGCTGCCGTTGTCGTCCATGAGCAGGCAGGGTACCTTGCCCAGGGGGTTATGGGTTTGTATCTGGGTGTCGCCGGCCCACACATCTTCGAGTACGAATTCATAATCGAGTTTTTTCTCGGCCATTACGACCCGCACTTTGCGGACGTAAGGACTGGTGAGCGAACCAATAAGTTTCATGGCTAAGTTCAGAAGTTGCGGGCGAAAAAAGTATATCAGGATACGGTCCCATCATAGCCGCTAAACCGGGACAAAATGAATGCGATCGCCTGCCTGGGCCAAATGTGTCGTTTATATGCTTATTTATGCGATGGTAGAATCGCGGATGGTTTTTCTTTTAGTCACGCTTTTAGTGAAGCATTATGCAGATAGCCCCGCAACTTAGTCCTCTGAATGCCTTGTCGCCCCTGGACGGCCGCTATGGCGCCAAAGCGCAGCCTTTGCGCGCCACGCTGTCGGAAGCCGGCTTCATGGCCCATCGTGTCGAGGTCGAAGTCGCCTGGCTATTGGGGCTGTCCGAGGCCGGCCTGCCCGAACTGCCGCCGTTTTCGGACGAATCTCGGGCCTTGCTCAAGTCGCTGGTGGATGATTTCTCCGAGCAGGACGCGGCCCGCATCAAGGAAATCGAGCAAGTCACCAACCATGACGTCAAAGCCGTCGAATACTGGCTGAAAGAGCGTGTCGAAGGCAATGCCGAACTCTCCGGCGCGGCCGAATTCATCCATTTCGCCTGTACATCCGAAGACATCAACAATACCTCGCATGCGTTGATGCTGACGCGCGCGCGTTCCGGCTTCATCGTGCCGCGCCTGCGCGAGCTGTGCGATCACCTGAAGACGCTGGCAAGGAAGTTCGCCGACCAGCCCATGCTGTCGCGCACGCACGGCCAGCCGGCCAGCCCGACCACCTTGGGCAAGGAAATGGCCAATATCGCTGCGCGCCTGATGCGCGCCCGGGCGCGCATCGCTGCGGTCAGCCTGACCGCCAAGTTCAATGGCGCCGTGGGTAACTACAACGCCCACCTGTCTGCCTACCCGGACGTCGACTGGCCGCAGTTCAACCGCGAGTTCATCGAATCCTTCGGTCTCGAATTCAACCCCTACACGATCCAGATCG
>DJWC01000034.1:1867-2530 GCA_002441445.1 Pusillimonas sp. UBA6240 | reverse complement strand
CTTCGATCCGCGCCTGATCATCAAGATCGCGCCGGCGGTGGCCGAGGCGGCCGCCGCCTCGGGGGTGGCCCGTCGCCCGATCGAGGACATGGAGGCCTACCGCCAGAAACTGATGAGCCTGGTGTACCACACCGGCCAATTGATGCGTCCTCTTTTCATGCAGGCCAAGACCGCGCCGAAACGCGTCATCTACGCGGACGGCGAGGACGAGCGCGTGCTGCGCGCGGCGCAAACCATTGTCGACGAACGCATCGCCTACCCCATACTCGTGGGCCGTCCGGCGGTGATCGACATGCGCATACGCAAATTCGGGCTGCGCCTGCGCGCGGGCCAGGACTTCGAAATCGTCGACCCGGAATCCGACGCGCGCTTCAACGAAACCTGGAACGCCTACTACAAGCTGAAGGGCCGCGCGGGGGTCACCCCGGACATCGCCAAGGCGATGGTGCGCAAGCACAACTCGCTGATCGGCGTGATGCTGCTGCAGCGCGGGGACGCCGACGCCATGCTGTGCGGCGTCAGCAGCCGCTTCGACAACCAGTTGAAATACGTGGATGAGGTGATAGGCCTGAAGCCGGGGGCGCAAACCTACGCCGCGATGAACGTGCTGATGCTGCCCACGCAGACGCTGTTCATATGCGACACCCACGTCAACGAGGATCC
>DJWC01000034.1:0-1814 GCA_002441445.1 Pusillimonas sp. UBA6240 | reverse complement strand
CCCGACCTGGAAGTGGACGGCGAAATGCACGCCGACTCGGCCCTGTCGGAAAAAATCCGCCTCAAGGCCTTCCCCGACTCCACCCTGAAAGGGCCCGCCAACCTGCTGATCACGCCCAACCTGGATACCGGCAACATCACCTACAACATGCTCAAGATGACGGGCAGCAACGGCGTGGCAATGGGCCCGGTCCTGCTCGGCGCCGCCCGCCCCGTGCACATCCTGACCACCAGCGCAACCGTAAGACGCATCGTCAACATGACGGCCCTGGCGGTGGTGGACGCGCAGCAGGAGGCCGGGCAGGTGAAGCTGTAAGCGGATTACAGAATCTTTTAATTTCTGGCTCCTCCATGAGGGCAGCCGCTCGAGGCGAATAGCTTCGAGTGGCTCCTTCTCCCGCCCGCGCGGCGCCTCCTTCGGCGGCCTCCTTCAGATGGGTGTGTTGAACTGCGGCGCGCGACTTCGCTCACCATCGATCAGCGCGATCGGGCATTTCGTCTGGCTCGACCAGCTGAAGAAATTCAACGATCTCACAACATACTTCCTAACGCGCCAGGCGTGATCCCGCAAGCCGATGGATTCGCGAGCCTGGAAGCGGTCCCTCAACACGGCAGGCCGGGTATCGCACAGGCGCCATACCCATTCACGCCAATGCGCAGCCGCACGCCGGCACGCGCATTGCTTACAGTGCCGGCATCTCCCAGTACCCTGCTTCGAGCGCCACATGCCCCGCACTGCCCACACATGTGAATCCGATCGCCTTCCGCCTGATGCCGATATGGATCAGTTGCGCGAGGGTGCGCAGCGGTGCCGCGATTGCCCGATCGGAAAAAACGCCACCCAGGCGGTCTTCGGAGAAGGTCCAACCACCGCTAGGCTCATGCTGGTGGGTGAACAGCCGGGTGACCGGGAAGACCTGGCCGGTCATCCCTTCGTAGGCCCGGCGGGCCATCTATTGGACGAAGCGATGCAAGCGCTGGACTGGCCCCGGGATTCTCTTTATCTGACCAACGCGGTCAAGCACTTCAAGTTCGAACTTCGAGGGAAACGGCGCCTCCACAAGAGTCCCGCCCAGCAGGAGATCGACGCATGCCTGCAATGGCTGGACCGCGAACTGGAACTCGTGCGGCCCAAGGCGATCGTGGCCTTGGGGGCGACGGCCGCGCGTGCCTTGATGGGACGGCCGGTCGGCGTGATGCGCGAGCGCGGCAACTGGATCGTCCGGGACGACGGCTTGCGGGTATTGGTGACGCTGCATCCCTCGGCGCTACTGCGCGGCCCTCCCCGGGAACGCGCCGCGGCGTTTGAAAAATGGCTGGAAGATCTGCGGCATGCGTCCCGTTATGTGCGTCCATGACGGCACACCAGAGTTCAGTCATCAACTGCCAACGGTCAGGCCGCTCCGCGCAAACAACGCAAAAGACGCCGTGACCAAAAAGCGGGCTTTCCGATTGCAACAACGCAAAAAAAAGCCAGCATTTCGTTCAAGAACATGCCGAATTTTTATCTAGCGAACGAAAGTCTCAGCCGCCCCAAGCCGCAAAGCCGCAGGGCGCCCGCCACAAAAAAAACCGGTAGTCTCTTTTGCGAGAATACCGGTTTTTTTCAGGCAAGCCTGCCAGGATGCCTGATCGGCGATCAGCGCTTGGGCACGTCGCGCACCTTGGCGCCGGAATACAGCTGGCGCGGGCGGCCGATCTTGTAGTCGGGATCGGACAGCATTTCATTCCATTGCGCGATCCAGCCCACCGTGCGGGCCAGCGCGAAGATGGCGGTGAACAGCGAAGTGGGGATGCCGATGGCGCGCTGCACGA
>DJWC01000088.1 GCA_002441445.1 Pusillimonas sp. UBA6240 | reverse complement strand
ACCACGGCCTACGCCATCCTGCGCCATAACGGCTTGCCCATCGGCAAGCGCGACTACATGGGCGTCTATTAATAGAATCTCTTGCGCGCCGCGCGTCCGGCGCTTCCATCGATGCACCCTACCGCCTTCTTCATTCTGGGCCATGCCGGGACCGGCAAGTCTTTTCTGACCAGCCATTTCATTCGCCGCGAATTGGCGCGGGGGCGCGGCTGGTGCGTGCTGGACAAGGATGCCGTCAGCGAAGCGTGGTCGGGCCCCTTCTTGCAGGCCTTGGGCCATGACCCCAACGATCGCGACAGCCCTGCCTTCAAGCAGCACATCCGCGATCTGGGTTATTTGAGCACTTTGCGCATAGCGCGCGACCAGCTCGAGCTTGGCTTGAGCGTGATGCTGCCGGGACCATGGAGCCGCGAGCTTGCCTCGGAAGCGATCTTTTCGCCGCAAGCGCTGGGCTTGCCCGCGGATACCAGGCTGCGCCATGTGTGGCTGGAACTCGACCCCGGCATCCGCAAGGACCGCATCGTGCGCCGCGCGGACCCGCGCGACCGCTGGAAGCTGGATCATTGGGATAGCTATATCGATAAGCTGCGCGCACCCGCCGCAGTACAGAGCGGCCGCATCCCCACGCTGGATGCCGGCCTGCCCCTGGATGATCAATTGCGCATTCTGCAGAGCCTGACGGCTTCGGCCTGAATCAATTTTTTCCGCCCTACTCCATATGGCCGGCACGCCGCCATAAGCAGCAAGCACCGCGCCTGCTATGCGCAGACCCGCACGACACCGGCCGTTCCAGCGCTTTGCCGCATGCATTGACATGCATCAATTATCTACAAGAGCCGCATCCAGTTTACGGCGCGCAAAAAATTAAGCACTTCATCTTACGCCGCCTGAAAGCTGGCGTAGACCGTACGTCGCATTTTTTTGGCGCTTGTTCGTCTCTATGATGCATTCAATAAAGTCTGTATCCAGACGCTAACAAAACGTTGCAAGCATGATGCTCGCGCCATCTTGCCCGGCGCATGGCAAATCCGTTCGTTCGTGCTTACTTCGGGAACAACTTCGCCTTTTGCGAAAAAGAAGAGGAACCCGCGACATGTACCCGTCCAGCAAACGACCTGCCTCGTCTGTTCTCATCTGAACGGATAGCCATGAATACGCCAACAATCCTAAAATTCGCCGGCATCGCTATTGCCTTTTATCTCGTCCACCCGGCGTCTTGGGCCGTCACCCGGCAGGAATACGATGCATTGATCGTGGGCGCACGCGCCGGCGACTACGAACCCGCATTGGACATGCTGCGCCGGCATGCGCTGGAGCATCCCAGGGATCTGCGCGCCGCCTACGATCATGTGCTGATCGCCAGTTGGGCGGGGCGCAGGGAAGAAGCCATTCAGGCTTATCAGGCCTTACAGCCGGCGCCCACCAGGCCGCCCGCGGACGTGCTCGAGACTGTCGCGCGCGCCAGCCGCGATACGCAACGCTGGGATACCGCCCTGGAATACTATCGGCAGGGTCAGCGCATTTATCCGCGCCAGCCGCAATTCGCCGTGGGCGAAGTGATGACGCTGGCCGATGCCGGACGCAGCGCGGAAGCCGTCGCGCGCGGCAAAGCGCTGATCGAGGCCGACCCTGACAATGCCGACGCCCGCATTGCGCTGGGCTATGCACTGAAGCAGTCCCCATCGCCCTATCCCGTGTTGCAGGAGGCGGATCAGGCCCGCACGCTGGCGCCGAAGAAAGCCTATGTCATGCGCGAGTATCTGGCCTCGCTGGAAAACGCCGGCCTGGCGCGCGCCGCGCTCGATACCGCGCGCCAGCATCCCGATCTGGTCGATGCCGCAAAGCTGCGCAAGCTGGAAGCGGATTATGTCGCCGAGCTCGCCAGGCTGGCCAGCACGCCCGTCAGAGAAGAAGAGACGGAGCGCTACGCCATCGCGGATCGCGCGCTCGCGGAATACGACAGGCTGATTCCGGAATGGCAGGCGCTGGGCCCCGCCGCGCAAGCCGATGTAAGGCGTCTGCAAGTGGACCGATTGCAGGCGCTGAGCGCGCGCGACCGATTCCACGACGTCGTGTCCTCGTACGAGGAACTGGTGGCTCAAGGCGTGCAAGTGCCGCGCTATGCCCTGAATTATGTCGCCAACGCCTACCTCGATCTGAAGCAGCCGGAAAAAGCGCGCGACCTTTATCAGCGCGCGCTGAACGACGAAGGTGCGCAGCAGGCCAACGCCAGCGAGCGCCTTACGCTGCAGACGGGCCTGTACTATGCACTGCTCGAGAACGAGCAATTCGACGAGGCCGGCAAGCTGGTGGATGCCATGCAGGCCAGCCAGCCGACCTGGCGCAACATCAAGGGCGTGCCGCAAAAAGTCCCCAACGACTTGCACATGTATTCGGCGCAGACCGGCGCATTAAGCCTTTTTTACGAGGACGACACGCCGGCGGCCCAGGAAAAATTCGAGAACCTGGTCAGCAACGCCCCGCGCAATGTCGGGCTGCGCGCCGCTCTAGCCAATATATATCGCAACCGGGGACGCCCCAGAGAAGCCGAAAAACAGTTGAAGGTGGCCGAAGCGCTGGAGCCGCGCGCCGCCGAAGTCGAGGCGGTCCAGGGCTTGACGGCGCTGGATCTGCAGGAATGGCGCCAGGCTGAAATACTGGAACGGGATCTGGCCGCGCGCTATCCCGATCGGCAGTCCACCAAGAACCTGCAGCGCGAATTGACGCTGCACAAGAAGGCCGAGCTGCGCATCGAAGCCAATCGCGGCATCGCATCGGACAGCCCCGTCACCGGCAGCGGCGACACGGACATCGAGACCGTGCTGTATTCAGCACCCCTGAACCACAACTGGCGCGCTTTCGGCGGCGCCGGGTATTCCACCGCCGAATTCGAGGAAGGCAGCGGCAACTACCGCTGGCTGCGCACCGGCGTGGAATGGCGCGGCCGCGATCTGACCGCCGAGCTGGAAGTGTCCGGCCACAGCTACGGTTATGGCAACAAAATGGGCGCGCGCGTCATGGCCGCCTATGATGTGAACGATCAATGGCAAATCGGCGGCACGGCGGCCTTCCGCTCGCGCGAAACGCCATTGCGCGCCTTGCGCAACGGCGTCTACTCCAACAGCGCCGAGGTGTACGCGCGCTGGCGCCCGAACGACCGCCGCGAATGGCGCTTTTCGCTGTCGCCCGCCCGCTTCAGCGACGGCAACAACCGGCTCACCGCCGTGATCAGCGGCACGGAGCGGATCTACACCACGCCGACCTTCAAGGCCGATCTGCAGCTGGGCATCGCGGCCTCGCGCAATTCCAGCGATGACGCGTTTTACTTCAACCCGAAATCGGATCTGGAAGTATTGCCCAGCCTGAAGCTCACCCACATCCTGTTCCGGCGCTACAACACCACGCTCGAGCACAGCCTGCTGCTGGGCGCGGGCGTCTATGCGCAGCAGAACTTCGGCACGGGCGCCATCGCCGCGGTGGGCTACGGCATGACCTATCGCCATGCGGATGGGTTCGACATAGGAGCCACGATCACCGGCGTCAGCCGGCCCTACGACGGCGAGCGCGAACGCGAACTGCGCGTCATGCTCCAAATGACCTTCCGATTCTAGGGATACGCCATGTTTGCCCAAGCCTGCTTTCGCACTTTGATTGGACTGTTCTGCTCCATGCTGCTGCTCAGCAGCTGCGCCAAGGACATCCCGGCCTTCGTTCCGCCCGATCAGCGATCCATGCACAACTCCCAGCAAAGCTGGCCCAAGAACAAGTTCCTGGCGCTGGCCTACCACGACATCGAGGACAGCGATCCGGATCAGGCCTACGTCGCCGTCCAGACCGAACACTTGATACAGCAGTTCGCATGGCTGCGCGAGAACGGCTACCAACCCGTCACCGTAGACCAGATACTGGAAGCCAACAGAGGCGGCAAGCCTTTGCCCGACAAGGCCCTGCTGCTCACCTTCGACGACGGCTACCGCAGCTTCTACACACGCGTGTTCCCCCTGCTGAAAGCCTATAAATGGCCTGCCGTGCTCGCGCCCGTGGGCGCATGGCTGGATACGCCGCTGGACCAGCCGGTGGACTTCGGCGGCAAGCCCGTCGACCGCGACCGCTTCCTGACCTGGAAGCAGGTGCGGGAGATTTCCCGATCGGGGCTGGTGGAGATCGGATCGCATACCGACAACCTGCATTACGGCATCCTGGCCAATCCGCAAGGCAACCTGGAGCCGGCCGCGGCGGCGCGGGCCTATGACCCGAACACCGGCCAGTACGAAACCGATGCGCAGTACAAGGCCCGCATCGCGCGCGACGTGGATCGCATCACGGCCAAGATACGCCGCGTGACCGGCAAGACGCCGCGGGTATGGGTGTGGCCTTACGGCGCGGCGAGCGGCGACGCACTGAAGATCGTCCAGGACAAAGGCTACAAGATGGTAATGATGCTGGACAGCGGTCTGGGCGATGTGCATGAGCTGCAAGACATCCCGCGCGTGCTCGTCGCCAATGATCCGCAGCTCGACAACTTCGCCAACAACGCCATGATCATGGAGAACAACACCGTCATGCGCGTGGCGCATGTGGATCTGGATTATGTCTACGATGACGATCCGGAGCAGATGGAGCGCAATCTGGGCGAGCTCGTGCAGCGCATCGCCGATATGCAGATCACCACGGTATTCCTGCAGGCTTTTGCGGATCCGGAAGGAGACGGCCTGGTCCGCTCGGTGTATTTCCCCAACCGCCATCTGCCCATGCGCGCCGATTTGTTCAACCGCGCCGCCTGGCAATTGAAGAGCCGAGCCTTCGTGGACGTATACGCCTGGATGCCGGTGCTGAGCTTCGACCTGGATCCTTCCATTCCCCGCGTTGCGCGCTGGGATCCGCGGACCGGGCAAACCAGCGTCGATCCCAATGCATACCAGCGCCTATCTCCGTTCGACCCCGCCGCCCGGCGCAAGATCACCGAGATCTATGAAGACCTGTCGCGCCACGCGCTCTTCAACGGCATCCTGTTCCACGACGATGCCTTGCTGTCCGACTTCGAGGACGCGGGCCCGCAGGCGCTCGCCGCGTACCGGGCCGCCGGCCTGCCGGACAGCATCCAGGCGCTGCGCGAAGACCCCGCGACCATGCAGAAATGGACCCGCTACAAAAGCGGCTACCTGATCGATTTCACCAAAACCTTGGCCGATCATGTGCGCGCCATACGCGGTCCGCAGATAAGGACCGCCCGCAACATCTACGCGGAACCCATACTGCATCCGGAAAGCGAAGCATGGTACGCCCAGAACCTGGACGACTTCCTGCAGGCCTATGACTGGACCGCGCCCATGGCCATGCCGTGGATGGAAAACGTGCCCAAGGATGGAGCGGACGCCTGGCTGGACAGCCTGGTGGACCGGGTGGCGTCCCGCCCGGGGGCTTTGAACAAGACCGTATTCGAAGTGCAGGGGCGCGATTGGCGGCCCTCCGCTCACGGCAAGGACTCCGGCCATGTGGACTCCGCCTTGATGGCGCATTGGCTGAAGCGGCTGCAGCTGCGCGGCGCCCGCAGCTTCGGCTACTACCCCGACGATTTCACCCAGAATCAGCCCCGGCTGGAAGTCATACGGCCGGCCATTTCCAACGCCTGGTATCCCTTCAGATGATAGACCGACTCATTGCCTTCCTGGTGCTGTGCATCGTCCTGGGCGCGCCCTTCGGACTGACGCTCGTGCTGACCAGCAATATGCTGCTCAATTTCGTCTTCTTCTATCCGCTCTTCATGTCCGGCATATGGATGGCGGGCGGCCTGTACTTCTGGGCGCACTGGGAGCGCAAATGGAACTGGCGGCCCTATCGCCCGCCGCAGTTTCCCGGCGATCCGCTGATCAGCATCCTGATCCCCTGCTACAACGAAGCGGAGCACGGCGAGGAAACGATACTGGCGGCCCTGAACCAGGAATACCCGAACATAGAAGTGATCGCCATCAATGACGGATCATCCGACGGGACCGCCGCCATGTTCGACAGGCTGACCGCCATACACGAGCGCCTGCGGGTGATCCACCTGGCCCATAACCAGGGCAAGGCCATGGCCTTGCGCATGGGCGCCATGGCGGCGCGCAGCGAATACCTGGTCTGCATAGACGGCGACGCTCTGCTCGCCCCGGACGCCGTCAACTATATCGCCGCGCCCCTGGTGAACAATCCGCGCGTGGGCGCGGTGACCGGCAACCCGCGAATCCGCACGCGATCCACGCTCATCGGCCGCATACAGGTGGGGGAATTCTCGTCCATCATCGGCTTGATCAAGCGGACGCAGCGCGTCTACGGGCAGCTGTTCACGGTGTCGGGCGTGTGCACGGCCTTCCGGCGCAAGGCGCTGAACGAGGTGGGCTACTGGAGCCTGGACATGATCACCGAAGACATCGACATCACCTGGAAGCTGCAGCGGGCGCACTGGTCGGTGTTCTACGAGCCGCGTGCGCTGTGCTGGATACTGATGCCCGAAACCTTGCGCGGCCTCTGGAAGCAGCGGCTGCGCTGGGCGCAAGGCGGCGCGGAAGTCTTCCTGAAGAACCTGATCTCGATCTGGTCCTGGGAGCACCGCCGCATGTGGCCCCTGATGGTGGAATTCTGCCTGTCCACCGGCTGGGCGTTCGCCTTCGCCTTGTCCATCGTGCTCTGGCTGCTCGGGCATGTGGTCGCCCTGCCGCCCAATATTACCGTTTCCATGCTCATGCCCCCGTCCTTCACCGGCATGGTGCTAGCTATGGTATGCCTGATGCAATTCCTGGTCAGCGTACTGATAGACCGGCGCTACGAGCCCAACCTGGCCCGTTCGCTGTACTGGATCATCTGGTATCCCTTCGCATACTGGATCATCAACCTCGTAACCACTCTCTTCAGTTTTCCCAAAGTCATGCTGCGCATACGGCGCCGGCGCGCACGCTGGGCCAGCCCGGACCGCGGCATCAAGGAGTTGACATGATCATCACTACGCAACGCTCGCCCATAGCCTGGGCCATAGACACCGCCCTGACCGCAGCCGGCTGGACAGGATTTTTCTATCTGTTCACTGAGGGAGTGGTTTCCATACTCGGGGAGAGCTACGGAGCGAGCGCGGCGGCCGCCTCGGGAGCGCTGGTGCCCACCCTGCACACGCTGACGCTCTATTTGCTGGTGGCGGGCTTCAACGCCTTGCTGATCGTGCTGTGGGGCACCTATCGGAAATTCCTGTTCCGCTCGCTCCGGCGGAACCGGCAGCCGACCGAGGTGGATGATGAACAGATGGCCGCCCACTTCCATTTGTCCCCCAACCAATTGCACGAGATCCAGGACAGCCGGGTTACGGTGATCTACCACTCCAACGACGGCGACATCGCCCACCTGGAAACCGACCAGCTCCGCATGCAGCCGGCTGGAAACAACAGCGTCTACGAAACCGCTGCCAAGGTAGCGTGAAAATTCTTAGTCCGGCCCTCGTGCCGGACTAACCCATTTGGCGTACCGCAGCCTAGTCAAGATAAGTCTTAAAGCCGGTACCAGCTTACGCCTTCTACCGCATGTTTACAGGCCGCCCTATCTCTATCATGGAAACCGTACCGCAGTTTCCAAACGTTAAAAAAAAGAAGCAAAGTTTTAATAAGCAGTAGGCCTCCCGCCGAACTGCACAGGGAGTAGAAGATGCGCCGTTCCGCTGTATTGCTGGCTTGCTTTTCCATCGCTGCGCCTTGCAGCGCCGCCCTGGGTCAAGACCTGCCCCTGGCAAAGGACAGCCTGCCCAAGAGCAAGATCGAGACGGCGGAGCAGCGCGCAGGCGGCAAAAGCGTATTCGACGACCCGCTGGGCGGTGTCGTCGTAAACCGTACGGTCACCGTCCTGGGGGACGACTTCTACCAATATTTCTCCGCCTTTTGGCGCGAGAAAGACATCAGCAGCAAATTCACGATTTCCGTACACGAGCGCCCCTCGGCCCGCTTCGGCAGCGAGATCTGGGTGCAGTTCCGACAAAAGCGCATGTTCCATACCTTCCTGCCGCCCGCGCGGGCCGCGACGAAGAAGATCAGCGCCATGGCGGTCGAGATGGTCTATCAAAACATTGCTGAGAGTGAAGTTGAACGCATCATGGTCCGCAGTCCAGACCTGGGGCCCGAGGAGATGTAAATGAAAGGAGCGAAGATGAACACCCCAAGACACAACCGATACCTGCCCTGCGCCCTTCTGGCGGCGGCGTGCGCGCTGGCCGGCCCGGCCGGGGCCACCGAGCTGGTGTATTACCCCTTCAACCCGTCTTTCGGCGGCAACCCCTTGAACGGATCCGTTCTGCTGAATTCGGCGCTGGCCACCAACCGCCACACCGATCCGGACCTGGACAATGCCAATCTGGGCATCGAGGAAAAATCTCCCCTGCAGCAGTTCAATGAAACGCTGGAGCGTTCCATCATCAGCCGCCTGGCCACCGCCGCCAGTTCCAAGATCGTCAACGCCGACGGCCAGTTCGTGCCCGGCAACCTGGAGACGGACAGCTTCATGATCAACATCGTCGATCTGGGCAATGGCTACCTGTCCATCACCACGACCGACAAGCTGACCGGCGGCATCACTACCTTCCAGGTGGGCAAATGAACGCCCTGCGCCACGAACCTCGGGGCCGGGCCGCGCGCGGCATGAAGCTGGCCCTGGGCGCCGCGATGTGCACGGTGCTGGGCGCCTGCGCCGTGCCGCACAAGCCGGCCGAGGTTGCCACGCCCGCCCATTTGACGCCGGCCACGCCGTCGACGCGCGATCTGCTGCGGCTGCCGGCGCCCAAGGGCAAGATCGTCGTGGCCGTGTACGGCTTCCGCGATCAGACCGGACAATACAAGCCGGCGCCGGACAGCTCTTTTTCGACTTCGGTCACCCAGGGAGCGGCGTCCATGCTGGTCAAGGCGCTGAAGGACTCGGGCTGGTTCACCCCCGTGGAAAGAGAGAGCCTGCAGGAGCTGCTGACCGAGCGCCGGATCGTGCGCGCGCTGGACGGCTCCCAGGGCGACAAAGCCCCCGCCATCCACATACCCGCGCTGGTCCCCGCTTCCATCCTGATAGACGGCGGCATCGTCGCCTATGAAAGCAATGTGCGCACCGGCGGGCTGGGCGCGCGCTTCCTGGGCGTGGGCGCGTCGACGCAATACCGTATGGATCAGGTCACCGTGGGTTTGCGCAGCGTGGACATACGGACCGGCCGCGTACTGCAGACGGTATCGACCACCAAGACCATTTTTTCGTATGAGGTGCGCCCCAGCGTCTACAAGTTCGTCAATTTCAAGGATTTGCTGGAAATCGAGGCCGGCGTGACCAACAACGAACCGACCCAGCTATGCGTCAAGGAGGCCATTGAGGCGGCCGTCATTCATTTGACGGTGCAGGGCCTGAAGGACAAGAGCTGGTCCCTGAGCAAGGAGAGCGACTGGAATTCACCCATCATCCAGACTTACCTGCAAGAGGGCAACACCTACGCGGCGAGCAGTATGCAAATGCCGATGGAAACGCCCGAATCGGTCGCCCCGGCGGCCGAGGCCCAGCCGGCGCCCACGGGCCATTGACCATAGACCGCTTTTTTGGCGACCCGGTATGAAGACCGCCGGGCCCCGCCTGTAGACCCAGGTCTTTATTTTGAGGAGAAACGCAATGAGCATCAAACTATCCGCGATTGCCTTGGGCATCACCCTGGCCTACGGCGCAACCGCAGCGATGGCGGCCAACACCGCCAACGTCAACCAGAACGGCAACGGCAACGATGCTGTCATTCAGCAGGTGGACAACTCCAACGCCACTGCCACCATTACGTCATGGGGAGACTACAACGACGCCTATGTCGACCAAGGAGACAACAGCAATGTGACGGCTGCCATCACGTCGTTCGGCAACTTCAATGACGGCGTGATCAACCAGAACAATGTCAAGAACTCCAACGCGAGCATCTACCAGGCGGCCAGCGGCGGCGACGCCACGATAAATCAAGACGGATCGTGGCAGCGATATGGCTGGCGCGGCGACTACCACCTGGTGGACGGCAGCAATCAGCAAGCCAGCATCAGCCAGAACTGGGGTTGGGGCAACTCGGCATGGATCACCCAGGCCGGCACCAACGTGGACGCCGGCATCACCCAGGGCGGCTACAAAAACAAGGGCGGCATAGAACAAGAGGGCAGTGGCGCCGGCCTGGTTGCGCGCCTGCAACAGACCGGCTCGTTCAACGACGGCTACATCAAGCAGGACGGCGCCAACCTGCAGGCTTATGTCTCGCAAAGCGGCATGGGCAACGATGCAGTCGTGCTGCAAAAGGGGTATGGCTATGTGGCCAACGTTACTCAGGTCGGCTATCGAAACGATGCCTACGTGAATCAACGCTGACACGCAGGCCTTCCCGCATAGCGCTTACGGGTGGCCTGGCGCGGCCCGTAAGCGCCCCGCGGGGTGTGAAGTTGCAACAAAGGCCAGGCGCGGCAGCCGCAAGGCGGTTGCGCCAGCCCGAAGCATCATCGAAGGACGACAATGAACGCAGATACAAACATACAGGTGTGGCTGGAAACGGCGGCGCACACCCCGCCTGGCATCATCATTCCGTATGTCAGGACATCGCAGGACAAGACGCTGCACTACCAGGTGCGCGCGGTACGCAGGGGCCCCGCCGGCCGCTCGATGCTGAGCCAGGGGGGCGTGGTGGAAGCACAGGCCGGAGTGCCTGCCGCCTTGGGACGGATGTCCTTTAATTACGGACCGGCGGATGACTGCAATATCGACCTGATACTGTCGGAACATGGCTCCGACGACCGCAATTACCACTTTGCGTGCCCCGATTAGTAACGGTATTGGATTTAAATTACCTTAAGTAGCAATGGTTTATACTAATTTACTAAGGTAAACATTTACTTGCATTATAGGACGTGAGTTTTAATACTCCTTTCACGTATAGTAGTGAAAATACATGTGTCGCCATAGCGCGACGACGGGGGGCTGAATAATACTGCGGCGCGTACCAAAGTTGTCTGCCAGACTCCACGAAACACATCTCAGACAGCTATCGCCCGGTTCTTTCGGCTCTTCCAACGCTCGTGTTCAAGCGAACATAAAAACAGGGAAGAACAAGCATGGCTACCATCATAGTTATCGAGCCCCATACGCTCCTGAGACTAGGCATTCTTCAACTTTTGGCCGACGTCAGCTCCTCGTGCGAAGTCCACGGGGAAGACTACTCCATTTTCGCCCGTGAACCGTCGGCCACCGAATGCGATCTGGTCCTGCTGTCCGTTTCCTCGTTCGAAGACATTCATAAATTCACCTCCGCCGTCGAACGCATCTATTCGCCCCGGGCGATGCTGCTGCTTTCCGAAAGCAGCGACATGCCGCATACGGTGCAAGGCCTGCCCGCTTCCGTGGCGGGGTATGTGCCCAAAAATGCGCCGCCCGAAGTCCTGCAGGCATCGGTGCGACTGATACTGGCGGGCGGCACATGCTTCCCCATGAGACCCAATATGGACGCCACGCAGCAATCCCTGCTGGCCCATTTCGAGCCCGTCAAATGGCCGCCGGAAAGCATGCGCAAGGCCAAGGCGGCCAATGGAAACAACGCCAATCCGGAATGCGAGATGCTGGGGCTGACGCCGCGCCAGTACGAGGTGCTGGTCCTGCTGGCCCGCGGCTATCCCATGAAAACAGTGGGCCGCTACCTGAACATTTCCGTAGCCACGGCCAAGGCCCACACCGAAACGCTGTACCAGCGCCTGGACGTCCACAATCGCAATGCCGCCGTATACGAGGCCTTTTCGCGCAGCGCCACGCTGGGCTGGCCGTCGGTGGGCGGCGCGCCGCGCCACATACCCGGGCGCGAACCCGAGCGCGCCGTGGGCATGGCCCCGCCAGGCTAGCAGCGGGCCCATCGGGGCCTGCTTACAGCAGGCCCATTTGCAGGCGAGCCGCCTCGCTGATCATTTCCCGGCCCCATGGCGGGTCCCACACCAAATCTACCGTGACCTCGTCCACACCCTGGATGGACAGCAGCTTGTTGCGCGCCTCGTCGGCGATCATGGTGCCCATGCCGCAGCCGGGGGCGGTCAGAGTCATCTGGACTTCGATGCGGAAGCGGTCGTCGGCGAGCGGTATGATTTTGCAGCTATAGACCAGGCCGAGGTTGACGATGTCCACTGGTATTTCCGGGTCGTAGCAGGTGGAAAGCAGGCTCCACGCCGCATCTTCCACCGATTGCGCGGTAACCGGGCCGTCGTGCTCGTGCTGCATGGCCTCCGTGGGCTCGAAGCCCAGCGCATCGCCGTCCACGCCTTCCACCCGGTAGAGATTGCCTTCCACCATCACGGTGTAGCTGCCGCCCAATTGCTGGGTAATGGTGGCTTCGCAGCCTTTCTCGATCGTGACGGGCGAGCCGTAAGGAACGGTGACGGCCGGGCAATCCCGGCTGACTATCACATCATTGCGCGTATAACTCATGGCAAAACCTCTTATTCCGTGCGAGCCGTATCCCTGGCCTGGGTGATGGCATTGTGCAGGGTATGCCAGGCCAGCGTGGCGCACTTGACGCGTGCGGGAAATTCGCGCACGCCCGACAGCACTTCCAGCTTGCCGAAATCCCGGGCTTCCGGCTGCGCCTCGGTGAGCATGGCGTGCATGTCGTTGAACAGCGCCTCGACTTCGGCGATCGGCATGCCTCTGACCGCCTCCGTCATCAGCGAGGCCGAGGCCGTGGAAATGGCGCAGCCATGTCCGACGAAGCTGACGTCCTGAACGATGCCGTCCTCGACCTTCGCATATACCATCAACTGGTCGCCGCACAAGGGGTTGTGCCCCTTGGCGACATGGCTGGCGTCCGGCATGGCGTGAAAATTGCGCGGATTGCGATTGTGATCGAAGATCACTTCCTGATAGAGTTCGCGCAGATCACTGTGTTGATCGTTCATCAGCGGCCGACCCCGAATAGTTTCTGCGCCTTGCGCAGCGCCGCGGCCAGGGCGGCCACGTCTTCTTCCGTGTTGTACAAGGCCAGCGAGGCGCGGGCCGTGCCGGGTATGCCGAAGCGCGTCATCAGCGGCANNATGGCCACGCCTTCGGTATCCAGGATCGTGCCCAGGTCGTGCGGATGTATGCCGTCCACGACGAAGGAGACGATGCCCGCCTTCTGCGCCGCGGTGCCGATGATCCGCAGGCCGCCCAGGGACAGGAGTTCGTCCGTGGCCAGTTCGAGCAGGCTGCGCTCATGCGCCGCGATCGCATCCAGGCCCACGTCCTGCACATAGCGTATGGCGGCGTCCATCCCGACGACGCCGGCGATATTCGGCGTACCGGCTTCGAAGCGCTGCGGGACGTCCGCGTAAGTGCTTTCTTCGAAGCTGACGGTATGGATCATGTCGCCGCCGCCCTGCCATGGCGGCATGTCCTTGAGGATGGCGTAGCGCGCATACAAAGCGCCTATGCCGGTGGGGCCGTACAGCTTGTGCCCCGAAAACACATAGAAGTCGCAATCCAGCGCCTGGACGTCCACCACCTTGTGGGCCACGGCCTGGGCGCCGTCGATCAGCACCAGGGCGCCCGCTTCGTGAGCTAGGCGCGTGACTTCGGCCACCGGATTGATGGTGCCCAGGGCGTTGGAAACATGCGCGACGCCCACCAGCCGCGTGCGGGCCCCCAGCAGCGACCGGTAGGCCTGCATGTCCAGCTCGCCGCTGTCGGTCACGGGGGCCACACGCAGATGCGCGCCGGTCTGGGCGCAAACCAGCTGCCAGGGCACGATGTTGGAATGGTGCTCCATGCCGGTGATCAGGATCTCGTCGCCGGCCTTGAGATTGGCGCGCGCCCAGCTGAATGCCACCAGGTTGATGGCTTCGGTCGTGCCGCGCGTAAAAACGATTTCCTCGCGCCGCGCGGCATTCAGCAGCCGCCGCACGCTTTCACGCCCCTGCTCGTACAGGTCGGTGGCATGCTGCGACAGCCAGTGGACGCCACGGTGGATATTGGCGTTGGACTGCTGATAGTAGGCGGTTTCCGCCTCGATGACGGACTGCGGCTTCTGGGTGGTGGCGCCGTTGTCCAGATAGACCAGGCGGCGCCCCTTTATGGGGCGCGACAGGATGGGGAAGTCGCCGCCGCGGTCCAGCAGCGCCAGCGGTTTCGTCATTGCAACAGGTGCGTTCATGCCACTTCCCCCAGTTCCGCGCCGCCGGGCACCAGCGTGCGGATGGCGGCCTCGATGCGCGTGCGCAAGGCCGGATCTTCCACGCGGGAAATGGCCTGCGCGGCGAAAGCGTAAGTCAGTATATGGCGCGCGTAGGCTTCGTCCAGCCCGCGGGAGCGCAGGTAGAACAGGCTGTTTTCATCGATCTGCCCCACCGTGGCGCCGTGCGCGCATTTCACGTCGTCGGCATATATCTCCAGCTCGGGGCGGGCGTCCGCCTTGGCCAGGCGCGACAGCAGCAGGCTGTCGGAGCGCTGGATCGCGTCGGTCTTGTCCGCGCCCGGAGCGACCAGGATGCGGCCGGCGAATACGCCGCGCGACGTGTCATCCAGGACGCCGCGATAGTATTCATGGCTGATGCCATGGGGATGCAGGTGATTGATCTGCGTATGGTGGTCGACATGGCGGCGGCCGTTCACATAATACAGGCCGTTCAGCAATGTTTCGCAATGGTCGCCGTTGAAGTTGGTGACGATGTCGTGGCGGGCCAGCCTGGCGCCGAAGGACATGGAATGCGAATTGAACACCGAGCCCTTGGACTGCTCGACATCCAGGGCGCCCAGATGGAAGGCCTGTTCGTCTTCCATCTGCAGCTTCACATGAGTGATGCGCGCGTCATTGGCCTGCCGGATGCGGGTCGCCGAATTGCTGAAGCTGGCGCCGCTGCCCTGGCCGACGAAATGCTCGATGATGGTCGCCTGCGCGCCCTCTTCGGCCTGCACGAGATTGCGGGTGAAGCTCGCCGTCCCTGCGCTGGCGGCGATGAACAGCAAGTGGACCGGCGCGTCCAGCACGACACCGCGCGCCAGCCGCAGATACGCGCCATCGGCCGCCAGGGCCAGATTCAGCGCCGCGGTGCTTGCGCCGTCGGCTTCATTGCCGAACAGGCTTTCCAGCTGCTCCGCCTGGCCGGCCAGCGCCTCAGACAGCGGCAGAAGCTGCGCGCCTGCGGGCAGGCCGCCTACCTCGGAGAGTTCCGGCGCATGATGCCCGTCGACGAACACCAGCCAGTAACCCGCCTCGCCGCGCCTTACCTTGCGGGCAAGGTCGCCCGCCTGGACTTGCGCGAGCGGGCCGAAAGCCTGCTGCTCCAGTGCGGCCAGCGAGGTATGGCGCCAGGCCTCNNGTGGGCCAGCCTTCGTCGGCGAAGCGCTCGATGGCCCGGCGGCGCAGGGACGCCAGCCACGGCGCCTGGGAACCGGGCAGCTGCGCACCGCGGGCGTTGAATTCGCTTACCCAGTGCTGAGTGGAACTCATACCGCGGCCCCTTTTTCGGCGGGCTGGGCCGCACCAGGCCGGGCCGCGTCGGGGCCCTTCCCGGCTGATCCGTTCTGTTCGGCGGCCAGTTCCTTCACCCAGCCATAGCCGCGCTCTTCGAGCTCCAGCGCGAGTTCGCGGCCGCCCGAGCGCACGATGCGGCCGTGGGCCAGCACGTGCACGTAGTCCGGCACGATGTAGTCCAGCAGGCGCTGGTAGTGGGTGATCACGATCATGGCGCGATCGGGCGAGCGCAGGCGGTTGACACCGTCGGCCACGATCTTGAGCGCGTCGATGTCCAGGCCCGAGTCGGTCTCGTCGAGGATGGCGATCTCCGGTTTGAGGGTCGCCATTTGCAGGATCTCGGCCCGCTTCTTTTCACCGCCGGAGAAGCCGTCGTTCAGGTAACGCCCGGCAAAGTTATGGTCCATCTTGAGCAGGTCCATTTTTTCCTTGAGCATTTTGCGGAACTCCGGGATCGAAATGCCTTTGTCATCGGGATTTTCAGCCCGGCGGCGGGAATTGAGGGCCGAACGCAGGAAATTGGCGACGGTAACGCCGGGGATGGCGACCGGGTACTGGAAGGCCAGGAAAAGCCCCAGCCGGGACCGTTCGTCTGCTTCCAGCTCGAGGACGTTTTCGCCCTTGAACCAGATTTCGCCGTCCGTGACTTTGTAATGCGGGTGTCCCATCAGGGTGTAAGCCAGGGTGGATTTCCCCGTCCCGTTGGGTCCCATGATGGCGTGGATCTTGCCCTGCTCGACCGTCAAATCGAGGCCTTTCAGGACCTCTTTCCCGGCAATGCTGACGTGCAGGTTTTTGATGACCAACTCTGACATGAATGGATGCTCCTTGCAAAAAAATCGCCGCCGCTGTGGCGGAAACTGTCACACACGGGATTATAGCAAATCGGAGAGAATATGTCAATATTTATCATATTTTTCTAGTATATTAATTTACTGCAAAAACCTTTTCCTGTCTCCTTCGACACAGTGCGGGGGTGAGGCAAGATTAACCCCTCGCGGGTTAAAGAAATCACCCATCCCTCTGATAACCTTTATCGGCCCCGGACGACAGGTAGAAAGTAATCCGCAAAACTGATAGTGGAAGTCCGAATTCGATTCATCTTGCATTCAGGCGAGGTATGGCTATGGGCCGGTCTTACATTTGGATCACGAACAACGTTCAACCCCAATTTACCGGAGGGGATTTTTCACCTCCGGGCAATACAAACGGGCAGAGAAAATGTCCCACCCAGAGTGATGCCCGGCAAGGTGTCGCTTTTTTATTTAACCGTGCAGGAAAATGGCCTTATTGGCATTCATTCCAGACAGCCTTGACACAAAAGGCAAACCAACAAAGGAGAGAAAAATGATCGGAAAGTCAAGCACCAAATGGTTTCATATCCTCATCTTCGCCAGCCTGCTGTTATCGCTGGCGGCCCCGGCGTCTTTCGCAGGCGCCGCGGGAGTGATCGCCCAAAGGCCGGACGGGGCCTCCAATCTCCTGCAATTTACCTCGCGGGGGCATGTCCTGGGGTTTGGCGCAGACGGTTATTACGCCGCCAGCGGCTCCCACGCCTTGCGGGTGGCGTTTGTTGGGGCCAACCCGGTCCAACCCGCCAGCCTGGGCGCGGCCTCACGTAGGGGCCAGGCCGCGCCGCTGAACCGGGTCACGTATGCGGACCTGTGGGACGGCATCTCCCTGGCCTTCGACGCGCCTGCGGGCGGCATCATCCAGACCACGTACACGCTCCAGCCGGGGGCCGACCCGGCCCGCATCCAGCTTGGGTACAACGCCCCGCTGGAGATCAGCGCCGACGGGAGACTCGTCGCCCGTTACCGGAACGGCCTGATCACCGAGAGCGCG
>DJWC01000022.1:4503-8845 GCA_002441445.1 Pusillimonas sp. UBA6240 | reverse complement strand
TCGACCTGGCCGCCGCCGAAGTTGACGGCGTACAAACCCTTTTTGACCGACGCGATGATTTCTTCCGGCGGCGCCTCGCCCGCCAGCATATACGTGTTGGTCATGCGCGGCATGGGCAGATGGGCGTAGGATTCGCGGCGGCCGTTGCCCGTCACCGGCATTTTCATCAGCCGCGCATTCATCGAATCCTGCATATAGCCCCTCAGGATGCCGTCCTCGATCAAGACGTTGCGCTGCGTGGGATTGCCTTCGTCGTCGATGTTCAAAGAACCGCGCCGGTCGGCCAGCGTGCCGTCGTCGATGACGGTGACGCCCTTGGAGGCCACGCGCTGGCCTATGCGCCCGGCGAACACGCTGGACCCTTTGCGGTTGAAATCGCCCTCCAGGCCGTGGCCGACGGCCTCGTGCAGCAGGATGCCGGGCCAGCCCGAGCCCAGCACCACCGTCATTTCCCCCGCAGGCGCCGGCCGGGCCTGCAGGTTGGTGAGCGCTTCGTGGGTGGCGCGCCGCACATAGGAGCGCAGGACATCGTCGGTGAAGTAAGCCAGCCCGGTGCGCCCGCCGCCCCCGCCGTGGCCCATTTCGCGCCGCCCGTCGCGCTCGGCGATGACGGTCAGGGACAGGCGCACCAAGGGGCGCACATCCGCCGCCAGGCGCCCGTCGCTGCCGGCGATGAGCACCACGTCGTATTCGGCGCCCAACCCCGCCATGACCTGGATGATGTGCGGATCGGCCGCGCGCGCCATGGCTTCGACGCGCTCGAGCAAGGCCACCTTGTCGGGCGCGGACAAGGTATTGACCGGATCGATGGGCGCATACAGGCTGCGCCCGGCGGGCGGATGGCCTGTCACCACCTTCTGGCGCCCGGCGCCCTGGCGCGCGATGCTGCGCACCACGCGGGCCGACGACAGCAGCGCGTCGGCCGACAAGGTGTCGGAATAGGCGAAAGCGGTTTTCTCGCCGCTGATGGCNNCTGCCGGTCTTGACGATGCCTTCTTCAAGGCTCCAGCTTTCGTTGCGGGTATATTGAAAATAAAGGTCGGCATAATCGACCTTGTGGGTGAATATTTCGCCCAGCGCGCGCGCCATATCGGATTCGCTCAAGCCCCACGGATCCAATAAAACGGATTTGGCGGTGGCCAGGGCATTAATGGCGGGATCAGCAATTTTCATAAATAATCTGTGTCAGCGTTTAATAAGCTTGGATAAATCAATAATTCACATCGTCCGGTGCCGCAGCGCCGGAAGCGCGCTGCGGACATCCGCTATCCGGCCCGCATCGATATCGCCTATGGCGTATCCGGGCCCCTCGGCCACGCAATCGATGACTTCGCCCCATGGGTCCACCAAAGCGGAATGGCCCCAGGTGCGGCGGCCGTTTTCGTGTTTCCCGCCTTGCGCCGGCGCCAGGACGTAGCATTGATTTTCGATGGCCCGCGCACGCAAGAGAATATCCCAGTGCGCGGACCCTGTGGTATATGTGAAGGCGGAAGGCAGAACTACAAGATTCACTTCGCCCAGGGCGCGAAAAAATTCCGGGAAACGCAAATCGTAGCAAATCGATAGCCCCACGGGCCCGCAAGGCGCCTGGAAGGCCTGCGGTTTATTTTCGCCCGGCCGGATGGAAATGGATTCGTCGTAGGATTCGACGCCCTTTTTAAAACCGAACAAATGTATTTTGTCGTAGCGCGCCACTTGATTGCCGGCCGGGTCGTAAACCAGGCTGGTATTATAAATACGCCGCGGTTCGTCATTATCCAGCGGCAATGTACCGCCCACCAGCCATATTCCGTGCCGGCGCGCCTGTTCGGCGAGAAAATCCTGTATCGGCCCGCGGCCGGGAGTTTCTTTTATCGATAACTTATCGGCATCCTTATGCCCCATGAAACAAAAATACTCCGGCAGCGCGACAAGCTGCGCCCCCGCGCCCGCGGCGCGTGCTATCAAGCCCGCGGCCGCGGCGAGATTCTGCGCCACATCGGCCGAGCTGACGGTTTGAATTGCGGCGACTCTGAACGTGTTTTCTGTGTATTCCATGAATATAGAAATCGATTGATATATATTAATTTGCCTCAGCGAATCATTAATGCGACGAAAATAAGTTAGAATCTACCGCTTAATGTGGTTTATATACCATGTCTTGCCAGCCATACACGGTAAATCCCTGAAAACCGCTAACACAGGAATATCGAATGACTCGCGATAACTACGCTGCTTTAAAACAAAAAATCGAAAAGGAAATCCTGAAGCTGCAAAAACAAGCTCAGGCCCTGCAAAAAAAGAGACGCGGACCAGTCATTACCACCATTATCCGCTCAATGCGCGAATACGATATCACGCCGGACGAAATCACCGCCGCCTATAATCAAAAAACCGCCCCCCGCAAAGCCGCCGGCCCGCAAGCCGCAAACCCGCCGAAACGGACTGTTCCCATCAAATACCGCCATCCCGAAACCGGCGACACCTGGACGGGCCGCGGCAAGCCGCCGCGCTGGATCAGCAACGCCGAGTCCGAAGGCAAGGACCGCAAGGATTTCCTGGTGGCATAGGCGCGCCGCCGCTTTCGCATCCGCAGCGGCCCCGCCGCGCAGCGCGCTGGAGCCAGGACCGAACGGCGGATGCAGCCGGCGCCGGGCATCGCCGCAGGGCTATGCCGTATCAAGGCCGCCTGTCGTATTTGACTTCCCTGACCGTGCCATTATTGCCCGGAAAATGATCGAAAACCGCCTGAGCCAGATATGGCATGACCTGCAACAGGTTTTCCCCGCTGCTGATATTCACCGCGCTGGCCCTATAAACTTCGGCCCCGTGGTTTTGATTATCCTTAATGATGACGGTTAATGTATTTTTATAAACATCGACCAGCTCATTGACGATGGCGGGGCGCATGAAAATACCGCCGCCCCAGCCGCCCCACCCGCCATAATAGCCGCCGAACGCCGGGCCGAATCCCCAGCCGTCATAATAATCGTTATACCGTTGCACCCAGGTTTGGCTGATGGGATTATCGTATTCAATATGCAGGTCGAAGCGCGGAGCCCGGCCCGCCTGGGCCTCTACCAGCCCGGTGGGGCCTATGGACGCCCGTATCATGTCGGCGATGGTCTGGAATTCCAGATTATTGGTCTGCTTGGCGTCGGGCACGATACGGTAGCTTGCGCCCTGCGCATCGGCCGGCCATTGCTGATAACTGGTCACCCGGGCCGACAAGGTCGATGCGCAGCCCGCGAACAGTGCCGCGCAAGCCAAAATCGCAAGACCCCTGGCCAGTGCTTGATAATTGCCTACTCTTTGCCACATATATTCCCCGCCTCGATATCCGGCTCCCGCGGCCTTGCATATCGCCGCCTGCGGACCCATACACTATAAGACCACTAAAGCGCCGCAAAGGTTGCATCTTTGGATTAAAAACAGCAACACGGCGCAAATACTACAATAAGGCATCCCGGATACTTTCGATCTGACCGACATGCGCACCGACACCGCCCCCGCCATTTCCCGCCTGGATTACCGGCCCTACCCCTACGCGCTCGCGCAGGTCGAACTGCAGTTCGATCTGGATGCCGCCCAGAGCCGCGTCCAGGCCCGCATGGCCTTCCAGCGCGTGGGCGGGGAAAACGCCCCGCTGGTGCTCAATGGCGAGGATCTGGAACTGGAATCCGTCGCCATCGACGGGCGAAGGCTGCAGCAAGACATGTACCAGCTGCAAGACGGGACGCTGACCCTGTTCCCCTCCGCGCCGGCGTTCTCGGTCGAAATCGTCAGCCTGTGCCGCCCCGCCGATAATTCCAGCCTGATGGGCCTGTATGTATCCGGCGACAAGCTGTTCACCCAATGCGAGGCGGAAGGCTTTCGCCGCATCGCCTGGTTTCCCGACAGGCCGGACGTCATGGCCCGCTACCGCGTCACGCTGCGCGCCGATAAAAAGCGCTACCCCTTGCTTCTATCCAACGGCAACCTGCTGGCGCAGCGCGATCTGCCCGACGGCCGGCACGAGGCTGTTTGGGAAGACCCGCATCCCAAGCCCAGCTATCTGTTCGCCCTGGTGGCTGGCGACTTCGCCTGCCGCGAACAGACGGTGCAGACCCGCAGCGGCCGCAATGCGCTGCTGCAGGTCTACAGCGACCGGGGCTCCGAAAACAAAACCGAATGGGCCATGGCCTGCCTGGCCCGTGCGCTGGCCTGGGACGAGCGCCGCTTCGGCCTGGANNTCAACATGGGCGCCATGGAAAACAAAGGGCTGAACATCTTCAACTCGGCCTATGTGCTGGCCGATCAGCACACCGCCACCGACGCCGCCTATCGCGCGATCGAATCCGTCATCGGCCACGAATATTTCCAC
>DJWC01000022.1:2306-4469 GCA_002441445.1 Pusillimonas sp. UBA6240 | reverse complement strand
CGACCAGGAATTCTCCGCCGACATGCTCGCCGACGGACTGTCCGGCCCCGAGGCCGCCAGCGCGCGCGCCGTCAAGCGCATCGACGACGTGGTCGCCCTGCGCAATGCGCAATTCCCCGAGGACGCCGGCCCGATGGCGCACCCCATACGGCCTGAAAGCTACCAGGAAATCGGCAATTTCTATACAGCGACGGTCTACGAGAAAGGCGCGGAAGTCATACGCATGCAGCACACCCTGCTCGGTGAAGCAGGCTTCAGGGCGGGCCTGGATGAATATTTCCGCCGCCACGACGGCGCCGCCGTCACCTGCGATGACTTCGTCGATGCCATGGAATCGGTCTACAAGCAGCGGCAGCCGGGCAAATCCCTGGACATCTTCCGGCGCTGGTATTCGCAGGCGGGCACGCCGCGCGTCAGCGTCTCCCTGTCCTATGACGCGGCCGCCGCAAGCTGCGCCTTGACGCTGCGCCAGCGCTGCGAGCCCGTGGGCATAGAAAAGCTGCGCGACACGGCGGCCGGCAAGCCGCCCCTGCATATCCCCTTCGCGTTCGGCCTGCTCGACCGGCAAGGCCGGCCGTTGGCCATCCAGCACGAAGGCCGGACGCTGGACACCGTACTGCTGGAACTCACCAGCGAAGAACAAACCTGGACCTTCACCGGCATTGCCGAAGAACCGGTGCCCTCGCTGCTGCGCAACTTCTCCGCCCCCGTCATCGTGGAATTCCCCCGGCCCGACGAGGATTTGATCCTGCTGGCCCGGCACGACCCCGACCCCTACGCGCGCTGGGAAGCCGGCCAGGAACTCGCCACGCGCCAGTTGCTGGCCTTGGCGGACGCCGGCGGCAAGGATCTGCCCGCCATCCAGGACTCTTTCATACAGGCCTGGCGCAGCCTGCTGCAGGACACAACCCTGACCCCGGCATACAAAGCGCGCGTGCTGACCCTGCCCAGCGAAAAGGAATTGCTGGAAAAAACCCAGCCCATGAATCCTCCGGCGGTGGCCGCGGCGCGCCGCCATGTGCGGGCGCAGCTGGGCGGCGCGCTGGCCCCGCTCTGGCTGGAAACCTACCGGGCGCACGGCGATACGGGCGAGCCCTATAGCCCCGACCCCTTGTCGGCCGGCCGCCGCACGCTGAAGAACCTGGCCCTGTCTTACCTGATGGCGGGCGGCCATCCGCAGGCATCCGACCTGGCCGCCGCCCAGTACTACGAGGCCCGCAACATGACGGACCGCATGGGCGGCCTGACGGCCCTGGTCCACGACGGCGACGCGGCCCAGGCCGCCAAGGCGCTGTCCCACTTCTACCAGCAATGGCAGGCCGATCCGCTCGTCATGGACAAATGGTTTGCGCTGCAGGCCACCGCGCCGCGCGCCGATGTCGAAACCATCAGGGCATTGATGCTGCATCCGGCATTTTCGCTGCGCAACCCCAATCGCGCCCGCTCGCTCGTCTTCCAGTTCTGCATGAACAATCTGCAAGGCGTGCATCATCCGGAAGGCTATGATTTCTGGGCCGAGCAAGTGCTGGCGCTGGACGGCCTGAACCCCGAAATCGCCGCCCGGCTGGCGCGCTGCTTCGATAATTGGGGGCGCTACGCCGAACCCCATCGCGGCGCCCTGCGCGCGGCGCTGGAGCGCATCCAGCAGAAAGCGGACCTGTCGCGCAATGTGGCCGAAATCATATCCAAGGCATTGAACATACAGGGCTGAGTCCCTCCCGAAGGCCCGGCCCGAAGCCGAAAGGCGGGGCCTTCATGGCTGAACCCTCCATCTCGCGGAGCACACATGAAACGAAAAACACTTACGCAATATCTGGTCGAACAGCAAAGAGAAAAGCAGGCCGTCTCGGCCGAGCTCCGGCTGCTGATCGAAATCGTCGCGCGGGCCTGCAAAGCCATCGGCTATGCCGTCAGCAAAGGCGCGCTGGGCGGCGTGCTGGGCAGCCTGGACAGCGAGAATGTGCAGGGCGAAGTCCAGAAGAAGCTGGATGTGCTCTCGAACGAATTCCTGCTGGACGCCAATGAATGGGGCGGGCACCTGGCCGCCATGGCCTCCGAGGAAATGGAAACCATCTACCCCATACCCAACCGCTACCCGAAAGGCGAGCACCTGCTGCTGTTCGATCCCCTTGACGGCTCGTCCAATATCGACGTGAACGTCTC
>DJWC01000022.1:2010-2236 GCA_002441445.1 Pusillimonas sp. UBA6240 | reverse complement strand
ACCATGCTGGTGCTGTCGGTCGGCACCGGCGTGGCCGGCTTCACCCTGGACCGGGAAATGGGATCGTGGGTATTGACCAGCGAAAACATCCGCATTCCCGAGCAGACGTCCGAATTCGCCATCAATATGTCGAACATGCGGCACTGGGAAGCGCCGGTGAAGCGCTATATCGACGATTGCCTGGCCGGCAAGACCGGGCCCCTGGGCAAGGACTACAACATGCGCT
>DJWC01000022.1:0-1901 GCA_002441445.1 Pusillimonas sp. UBA6240 | reverse complement strand
CCAGCCCGACGCCCTGCACCAGCGCATAGGCGTCATACTGGGTTCAAAGGAAGAGGTCGAACGCGTCCGGCGCTACCACCAAGAGGCGGAAGCGCCGGCCGTCGCCGGCTGAAGCCTAGTCCAGCGTCAGGATGGTGGCCCCGGTGGTTTTGCGGGCCGCCAGCGCTTCCTGGGCCTCGCCCGCCGCTGCCAGGGGGAAGCGTTGCCCTATGCTGACCTTGATGGCTTTCTTGGTGATCATCCCGAAAAGCTCTTTGGCGGCGGCCTGCATTTTTTCCAGGGTCGCCACGTGCGTGCCCAGCGTGGGGCGGGTAACGAACAGAGAGCCTTTGCTGGCCAGGATGCCCAGGTTCACGCCNNGAAGCTGACCATCAGCCCGCGCGGCTGCAGGCAGTCCAGGGAGGTATTCCAAGTGTCCTTGCCCACGCCGTCATAGACCACGGGCACCTTCTTCCCGCCGGTCAGTTCCAGGACGCGCTCGACCACGTTTTCGCGCGTGTAGTCGATGACTTCCCAGGCGCCATGCGCCTTGGCGAGCGCCGCCTTTTCAGGCGTGGAGNNACGCCGCCCGCGGCGGCATGGAACAAGATGGTTTCGCCGCCCTGCAGACGGTAGGTCTGGCGGAGCAGATACTGTACGGTCAAGCCTTTGAGCATGATGGCCGCGGCCTCTTCGAAACCTATGCTGTTGGGCAGCTTGACCACGCGGTCGGCCGGCACATTGCGCGCTTCGGCGTAGGCGCCGATGGGGCTTTGGCCGTAAGCGACACGGTCGCCCACCTTGAGATGCCGGACATCCGCACCGACGGCCTCGACCACGCCGGACGCTTCGAACCCCAGCCCGTGCGGCAGGGGCTGGGCGTACAGGCCGGTACGGAAATAAATATCGATGAAATTAAGCCCTACGGCTTTTTGGCGTATAGTTACTTCGTTTTTTTGCGGGGCCGGTACGTCCACCGAAACGAGTTTGAGGACTTCAGGACCGCCGTGCTGCTCGATGCGTATTGCTTTGACCTGGTTTTCCAAGACTGACTCCTTGCTGTGTTTGTGTGTTGCCTGCGCGATAACTGCGCTAGTTTATCCCCTTCTTCATGATTCGTAGTGAAAAACTCCGGCAGGTCGATTCATGAATCGCCGCCATGCTCTTCTGGCGATTCATATCGCCGCGCCGCTGTTCGGATTGACCGGAATTTTTGGCGAACTCATCCAGGCCGACGCCATGGTCATCACAGCGGGACGCGCCGGGTTCGCCGTCATATCGCTGTTCATGGTGTCGCGGCTGCTGGGCGCCTCGCCCTTGCGGGGTTTGGACCTGAGAAGCATGGGAGTGCTGGCCGCGGCCGGCGCCATGCTGGCCACGCACTGGATCACTTTCTTCATTGCGGTGAAGATCAGCGGCGTGGCCATCGCCACGCTGGGTTTCGCCAGTTTCCCCGCCTTCATCACCCTCTGCGAATGCCTGTTCTTCAAGGAAAAAGTCAGCCGCAGCGAGTGGCTGATCCTGCTGCTGGTCACAGCGGGCCTGGTGCTGGTCACGCCGTCTTTCGACTTCCGCGACCATGCCACCATAGGGCTGGCGTGGGCGGTATTATCGGGCCTGACTTTCGCCCTGTTCACGCTGATCAACCGCAAGGCCGCCGCCCACTTGCCCGCCCAGCAGGTAGCATGCTGGGAAAACGTGTTCGTGACGCTGTTCACCCTGCCCTTCGCCTTTCCGGCCGTCACGCAATTGGGGGCGCTGGACTGGCTGTGGATGGCGATGCTGGGCGTGCTGTGCACGGCGCTGTCGCATTATCTGATGGTGGCCAGCCTGATGGTGCTGAAGGCGCGCAGCGCGGGCATCGTCATCGCCCTGGAACCGGTGTACGCCATCCTGTTCGCGGCCGTGCTATTCGCCCAATA